>CAZPRJ010000003.1:172908-174603 GCA_964588805.1 uncultured Microcoleus sp.
GGGGAAAGTTGAGTGGAGTGGTTTGAGCTGTCGGTGAGGGCTTCTCAGGCGTTGGAGAGGGTTTAGACTCGGTAGGAGTCGGTGAGGGTGGAGAACCTTCGGGTGTTGGTGAAGTTTTAGGAGTTGCAGCTTTTTCAGGCTTCACTATCCATTCTGATAGCGGTCGATTTACGGCATACTCAAAATCAATTGGGACTAAAAGCACTTGTGGAGGTTGAGGTGTTTGATAAGATGGGTCTGCTTGAGCATAGAGAGAACTGCGATTAAAATCAGGCTTACCTAAAATTAACCAATGATCGGCTTTATTATTGAGCTGCACTTTCACCGTTGCCATTGGTTTATCTAATCCAAACTCAGAAAATTGACTCACTCGAATCGGAAATGAGCGAGTACTTTTTCCTTCTGCTAATAAATCCAACAAAAAAGCTACAGCCGCATCACTAGCAGGAGCATCCTGGGGTTGCTTCATTCGCCAATTCGTGGTTTGCCCATTCACTCGCTGAAATTCAAACGTCTCTTCACCCATGTAAATGGTGACAGATTGAATATCATCTTCTTTAAATGAAAAGATGGGTTGCTTGGTTGTCTGAGGCGTTTCTTGATTTTGGGTACGCTGACGTTCAGAGACATAAACAATACCACCTAGTACTATAGCGATGCCTAATAAAGCCAAAGTAGTGCGTTGAAGCTTCATATTACAAAGATTTAATATTAGTCAATTAATAGAAGGAATGTTGAAGGTGAGTAAGCTATAAGTTGCCTGCCCCACTTTCAACGCCTGAATCTTGCTTGTAACCTTCTAACTTTACAACTTTCAACTCTCACTTAACCGACTGATACGAAGTTGACTTTAGAGGAGTAATACCAATTAGCTTTTCCAATGCCACAGTTGGAACCCCTCCAACCCCCTCTACTTATAGGGTGCGTACAACGCACCTTACTCTCGATCTAGCGTAAGAAAGGAGAAGTTTGCGTAAGTCCTGACATATAACAAGGGCGCACATCGGTGCGCCCCTACGGATGATGGTTCAAACTTCAAGTTCGTAGGTTCTGTTTGAGTTGTTGCTTACTGATTGCTCAAAGTTTAACGGCGTCGCCACCAAATTACTCCGGCTGTCATCAATCCTAGTAAGGGTACTATAAATAGCGATGTTCCACTAAGTACTCCGGCTTGCGCTTCTGTTAGTTGAATCCGCCGATTTTTGGGTTCTCTCGGACGAATTGATAGAGTTTGATCGTCTCGCTTACTTAACCAACTGATAGAGTTGACGAACATATCTCCATTTAATTGTTGCTCGAATAAACCATTGGTACTAAAACTGGAGTTTCCAATCACAACTAATCGCGGCTGAGATTTTCTACTATCTGTCTTTCCCTCTGGGGTGGGTGAGGTTGTGGCTTGAGGCGAGGGTGAGGGTGATGTACCAGGGCTAGCTGTGGCTTGAGGCGATGGTGATGGTGAGGGTGAGGGTGATGTACCAGGGCTAGCTGTGGCTTGAGGCGATGGTGATGGTGAGGGCGAGGGTGATGTGCCAGGGCTAGTTGTGGCTTGAGACGATGGTGATGGTGAGGGCGAGGGTGATGTGCCAGGGCTAGTTGTGGCTTGAGGCGATGGTGATGGTGATGGCGAGGGTGATGTGCCAGGGCTAGCTGTGGCTTGAGGCGATGGTGATGGTGAGGGCGAGGGTGATGTAC
>CAZPRJ010000003.1:174703-208563 GCA_964588805.1 uncultured Microcoleus sp.
CCAGGGCTAGCTGTGGCTTGAGGCGATGGTGATGGTGAGGGCGAGGGTGATGTACCAGGGCTAGCTGTAGCTTGAGGCGATGGTGATGTTGATGAGGGTTGAGTTTTGCGAGTTAAAGCAACCCCTAATGTTAGGGGGCCTGGACGATCTCCACTATTGGGATCAAATTGTAGAGGTTCCTGCTCGGGCTGACTCTCTGCCCAACTTTGTTCGTTAGTCAGCAATAGAGGAGTTTCTGTAATTCCTTCTTGGGGTGTTACCTCTATAGGTTGTGCACCAGGATAAAAAGAATAACTGTTTCTAAAATCTTTTGTAATTGGATGATTGCCATAGTTTGTCACCAATGGGGTAGCAGGCCCATATCCGAGTAATCGCCCTTGCCCAGAGGCATCGATTACAATCTGACGATTCAGTTTTACTCCCCAATTTTCCAGGATATTATCGACACCTGGATTCGTTTCCGGGTCAATCATTAATAACACACTACCGCCATTAGCTAGATAATTTTTCAAAGCTTCAGCTTCGGATGCAAATAAAGGTCGCTTGGGGCCGGCCACTACCACGACAGAGGCATCTTTAGGAACTTCTGTGCGTTCGGCTAAATTAAGCGGTAACGAGGTAAAATTTCGGTCTTTTAAGACACCTAATGCTTGAGAAAGTCCGCCTTCTACCTCTTCTAATGAACGCTCTCCATGTCCTTGTAGAAAGTAAACTTTGTCAATGCGATCGCTTGTGAGTTGTTCGATACTATTGGTCAACTTAGTTTCTGAGAGTTGTTCGCGATCGCTCACTGTTTGCACAAATCTTTGCTCATTTCCATACTCTAAAAAAACCTGCCCTAACGATTGCAACTTAAATTTTTGTGTCAGTCCTGGATTTTGCTGGGGGTCAACAAATTGATAGCTCAAATTTGGATTATAGCGACGGTAATTTTTTAACAATTCCACATCACTAGGATTTGGGTTCGGAGAAAAAATCCATATCTTGGCTTTTTGCGGCAAACTTTTAACAACCCTTTGGGTCATAGGCGAGAGGGTAAAAAGCTGATTTTCTGTCAAGTCAATGCGTTGACTATAGCGAACAGCTAGAAAATTAATCAGCCCTAAAATCACTAACAATGCCACCGTAGCAACAACCGCATTCGTCCCTACCTGAGTAGAACGACGACCCCAAAAACCAGGCGTTAATGACCCTAAAAATATTACCCACAATCCAATTAATGAAATGCCTGTAATGAATAATCCCCCAGCCACTAATGACCATTCACCGCCAAAAATCCGGGCACTGATTCCGATGATGCTGAGGATGAGTCCGAGCCAGAATAAATATTTTAAAAAACCGTATTTATTTTTTTTTGAGATGCTTTTCATAGATGAGTATGATTGAGTCAGTTAATAGGAGATTTCGCAGTTTATATCCCCGAATTCTTCAAGAAATCCCAAAAACTCGCTTGTACTGAAGCAATGGTATAATAATTGATTGATTTAAGAACGCTGGAAACGTAAGGCATCAATACACTGAGCCGTTAGAAATATGCCCAAAATGATATAGCTGGCAAACAAAACTAAGCCACTCGGATCGAAGATACCCTTAACAAAGTTGTCATAGGTGGTTAGCAATGACAAATGCCCTATAGCCCCACCAATAGGGTCAGGAAGTTTTTGGGAAACCCAATCAATAGTTGCCAGAAAAATATTCAATCCAAACGTTAGAAAAGCTGCCAAAATGGTACTCTCAGTTAAAGAAGAAATAAACATTCCCAAGGAAAGTATAGAAGCAGCGAATAAAATTAATCCTACATGACCGAGTAAGGGAACCGTAGGCAGAACTGGAGGGTTTGCTGCACTCAATGCAATCATTTCATAGGCAATTAAAGGCAGCAGCATAAATATAAAGAATGTGAGTACTCCCAATAATTTACCGACTGCTACAGCCCAATTTGTGAGGGGAGAGGTTGCCAAGAGTTCCAATGTTCCACGCTTGCGTTCTTCTGCATAAAGCCCCATTGAAAGAATCGGCAGTACGTACAGCATTAGCGAACCAATCACACTCAAAAAAGTGCGGAGAAATTCATAGGCAACATCAATAGGAGGCATGGGCATTCCCATTTGCTCTTGGATTGCCACTCGATTAATGATGCCCCCGTTGCCCATGTCATCCACAGGTGCAAGGAGAATCGCCACAAAAAAGAAGCCTGATAGTAGCCAAAAAATACTTGCTACTCCATACGCTAAGGGCGAAGCAAAATAGCCCTGTAATTCTTTCCGAAAAATCGCCAAGACGTTGGCAATCATCACACCCATTGATTTGTCTCCTCGTGATGGTGGACTATTGAAGTTTTACTCTTGAGACTTAGGAGTGGCTGGGGAATCTTCAGATACTTCTGAAGAGTCTGAAGACTCTAAATTATCGTTTAAGTCTGATTCTTCTAGAGGTGTTTCTCGGGTTGTAAGTTCCAATAAATCATGGTCTGAATCTGATTCTTCTAGAGGTGCTTCCTGGGTTGTAAGTTCCAAAAAGACATCTTCTAAACTAGCGCGAGTTCGTCGCATTTCATAAAGTCCCAACCCTGCGCCGATGGTGACAGAAGCAATCTCCCGTCCAGGTTCAGCACCTAAAGTTGAGGTAATGCAAACTAAAAAGCGATCGCGCGGTAATTCTTCCTGTTCTACGAGTTCGACCGTACTCACTCCGGGTACAATTTGTAAAAGTTTTTGTAACTGTCTGGCATCGCCTTCAACTTCTAACTCGTAGCCGGAACCGCCAGAAAGCTGAGCTTGTAAGTTTTCAGGGCTATTGGTGGCAATAATTCGGCCTCGGTTAATAATTGTCACGCGATCGCAAGTCATACTCACCTCAGGCAGAATATGGGTGGAGAGAATGATGGTATGTTCTCCCGCAAGGCTTTTAATCAAGTTACGAACATCAATAATTTGCCGAGGATCGAGTCCTACTGTTGGTTCATCTAGAATAATCGCTGGGGGGTCATGCACAATCGCTTGGGCGATACCTACCCGTTGCCGAAATCCTTTAGACAGCTTGCGGATGAGCATTTTACGCCGTTCTGTCAGGTTACAGCGTTTCATGGCTGAATTCACCTTCTCGGTGCGATCGCCTGCACTCACTCCCTTAATACTGGCCACAAAATGCAAAAATCCTTCCACCGTCATTTCCCGGTAAAGAGGTGGCGTCTCTGACAAATACCCAATTCGCCGTCTAACATCCATCGAATGTTCGTGAACATCATACCCAGCAATTCGGGCAGTCCCACTACTTGCAGGTAAATATCCGGCTAAAATCCGCATCGTCGTGGTTTTTCCAGCGCCATTGGGGCCTAAAAATCCCAGAATTTCCCCAGGTTCAACGTTGAAGGTAACATCCTCAATGGCTGGGGCAGAACCGTAAATTTTACTAAGATGCTCGACTTCGATCATGAGTACTGGGTGTGCGTCAGTAGAGAGTGTTCATTTTAGTTAGGGTAACAATTTGGGGGCATGAGCGGCGCTTTCAACATCTAGGGGAATTCTAAATAAGGTAAGGATAGCGTTTCGTGTTTCCCTACAACAAATCCCTCTCTAACCACTGAGCAAACCCATCAAGACACCTAAAAGCAGCATCAGGAGACGTTTAGCATACAATCGCCAGGATATTCTGGAGTTACTGCTGCTAATTAAGTAGATGATGACGCTGCCCAAAAATTTGGAGCGTGATTTTCCCCAAGAACTGACACGTTTAACAAGCAAATCATGGTTCAATCGACTCTCTACGTCAATCCACTGACCGGCAAAGATGCTGGTGTGGGTAATGCTCAAGCTCCCTTTAAAACCTTGACACGAGCCCTGGCCGTAGCCTCGGCAGGAACAACCATCCACTTAGCGTCAGGCACTTACAATGCAGCAGGAGGCGAAAACTTCCCCTTAGTGGTTCCTGCGGGAGTGATGATTTTGGGACACGAACCCAGTAAAGGCAAGGGAATTGTGATAGTGGGCAGTGGAAAGTACAATAGCCCCACCTTTGCACTGCAAAATATTGCGATACGGCTGGAATCTAACGCCCAGTTGCGAGGGATTACGATTACCAATCCTGTAGACAAAGGAACAGCCGTTTGGATAGAATCCACCGCACCGATTATCGCCAATAATACCTTCACCGGGTCAGGTCGAGAAGGGGTGTTTGTCACCGGTACCGGCAAACCCTTAATTCTCGATAATATTTTTACTCAAAATGCAGCCAGTGGGATGTTTTTGGTGCGTAATGCCAAGGGGGAGGTACGCCGCAATTTGTGTCAAAAAACCGGTTATGGCATTGTCATTAGTGATGCCGCCGCACCGTTAGTCATGGACAACAATTTAGTGGTGAACCATGCAGGCATTTTACTTTTGCGTAAAGCCCAACCTGTGCTGCGTAGTAATTTAATTGAAAAAAATACCAGCGGCGGACTGATCGTTAACGATGAAGCACAGCCCGATTTAGGCAGTAGCCAAGACCCCGCCAACAACATCTTACGAGATAACGGTCAAGCTGATTTACAAAATACGACATCTTTAACCATCATCTCCGTGGGCAATCAACTGAATCCAGCGCGGATACAGGGTTCAGTAACCTTACGTTCGGCTCAAGTCCCCGCACCCATGGCCAACCCCTCGCAATTTAGCGATTTAGGGCATCATTGGGCGGCCGAATTTATTCAGGGATTGGTGACGCGAGGACTGATTTTAGGTTTTCCCGATGGTACATTCAAGCCAGAAGCGAACATTACTCGTGCTGAGTATGCAGCCATCATTGCCAAAACCTTTGAATTACCTCGACAGGTAGGAACCGGAACGGGTACATTCTCGGATGTCTCTGCTGATTTTTGGGCTTCATCAGCGATTCGGGTGGCGGCGAATATGGGGTTTATTTCAGGTTTTCCGGATGGAACGTTTCGTCCTGGGCAAAATTTGACCCGAGTCCAGGCGTTTGTGTCGTTAGTCAGTGGGTTAGGGCTCAGTGGGGGCAATCCGAATTTGTTGCTGTTTTACACCGATCGCGCCCAAATTCCCAGCTACGCCACTCAAGCGATCGCCACTGCAACCCAACACCGCCTGGTAGTGAATTATCCCAAAACCAATCAGCTCGATCCGATGCGGAATATCACCCGTGCGGAGATTGCGGCCTTAATTTACCAAGCTTTGGTGGCAACGGGAAGAGCTGAAGCGATCGCCTCTCCCTACATTGTCAATCCAGAGCCTTACATGGCTTCGTTTACGGATATTCAACAACATTGGGCGGCTGATTTTATCCGCCCTTTGGCTAGCTTAAACTTCGTCACCGGTTTTGCCGATGGCACGTTTAAACCCGATGATTTGCTCTCACGCGCACAATATGCCGCTTTGGTGGTGAAAGTCTTTAACCCCACTCCCCTGCGTCCTGATACCCACTTTATTGATATTCCAGCCGATTATTGGGCGCTACCGGTGATTAGTCAAGCCTATCGGGGTGGCTTTCTTTCAGGATTTCCTGACCAAACCTTCCATCCCCAGAGGAGTTTGCGACGAGTGGATCTGATTACATCCTTAGTCAACGGACTTTCTCTACCCAATGCAGAGGATAAGGTCTTGGAAATTTATAAAGATCGCGATAGTATTCCAGCTTATGCTAAATCTGCCGTGGCTGCTGCGACTCAAGCTGGAATTGTTGTCAATTACCCCCAAGTCGCGTTTGTGCAACCCAAGCAGGATGCCACTCGGGCAGAAGCGATCGCGTTTATCTACCAG
Source organism: uncultured Microcoleus sp. (assembly GCA_964588805.1). Classification (GTDB taxonomy): domain Bacteria; phylum Cyanobacteriota; class Cyanobacteriia; order Cyanobacteriales; family Coleofasciculaceae; genus CAZPRJ01. Next base: position 180,460 of record CAZPRJ010000003.1, read on the forward strand.
GCATTAGTGAGAACGGGTCGTGTGAGTGCGATTAACTCATCTTATGTTGTTTCGATAGTGCCGAGTTAAAGTCTGATGAGGAAGCTCCAAGAGCCGGGGAAATTATTATCTCCTGCCACAATCGAAAATTCATCACCCATACTCGAAATGAGGGAGCCAACCGCAGACTCTGCTGTTGCCTATGCTATTGCTTTACTCCAGCATTATGAATTTGAGCTCAGGGGATATACCGCCCAAGAATTGGTGCATTTGTGGGTGAAAAGTTATTCAGCGTATTGGGTGCGGTTGGCAGTGATTGAAGCGCTGTATCAAGGACGCTATAAAGCCATTTCGGTTGAACAAATCTTAGCCGTCTGGGCTCGACGCGGGCAACCCCTGCATCGGTTTAATCATGAATTTGAGCGGCTGATTAGTCGTAAACTTCCCCAAAAATTAGCAACGTTTCAAGTGAGGCGATCGCGCAACCGAAACGAACAAGTATCACCCGATCTGAATCTAGAACTAAACCTCCCACCTGTAACACCTAGTTTCTCTGATACCTCTACCACTCCTGCCCAGCCTGAGACAACCCCACAGGAACCAACGCCAACTGTTCAACAAGAGAGGGTGCCACTGATAACAATTCCAGCACCAGAGTTGACGGAGATACCTAGCCAATCTACTGACGAACCTCCCGAGATCGAGACAGAAGACAATACTCACCATGATGCTAGTTTGTTGCGGGGCGAAACGAATAAACAACCCATTCACCAATTTAGTCCACCCCCCGACTCTTCCGGCTTTTACCTCAAACTTAAGGCAGTTGTCCAGAATCAAGAAGAGGTTCAACCTAAAAGCGGGACACCTACAACTGATGAGAGTGAAATAGAATCGCCTTCCTCTACTTCTTCAGATGGAAATGGATAAGCTGTCTGTGCAAACTATCCAGCGCTAATTAAGCTGTTACGCATCTAATTTTCTGGTTGAGGTTGCGGGGGAGCAAGGGAGCGGGGGAGCCGGGTAGCGGGTTTTACTACTTTTATCCTGCGTTTAGAATCTGCAAGTTAAATGCACTTTAGCTTAACAACAACCTATGTTCAATCATGCATTGGCCGTACTCGGTTTGGATGTCAAAATACCGGATACTATAACAATCGCAGGGATGGCTCTAGTGAGTCTCATGTCTTTGTTGATGATTCTCTTTTGGACAGGGATTTCGGGTGTGAAGCGGCCAAAGCTGATGAATTCCCTGAGTGAGCGGTTTTCTTCGCTAAAGTCTAAAGAAATTTATCAGAAGCTGATTAAGCCCTATCAAGGCTGGTTAATTTGGGTCATTGTCTCAACCGTTCTTGATTTGATTGTTTTAGCTATTCCTACACCAACTTGGTTCATATTCTTAGAATTTCCCTTGAGCTTACTGTTAGCCATCAGCGCTACTTGGTTAGGATTCAGACTCTTTACAGAATTATTTGATAGCTACTTATTAGGGGTGGCGCTAGAAGATGAAGCCAAAATTAATACTGAACTGCTGACTCTAGGCAAGTTTTTAGCTAAAGCTGTCATTGTTCTGATTGTTATCTTTTGCTTTGCCCAAGCACATCAATTTAATCTGATTGGTTTAGTGGCAAGTTTGGGAGTGGGTGGGTTGGCGATCGCATTTGCCTCTCAAAAGGTACTCGAGCAAATTCTCTGGAGCGTGATTCTCTACATTGATCGTCCATTTAGCGTTGACGATTATATCCATTTACCGGATCGAACTCTAGGTCGAGTCGAGTCGATTGGGTGGCGTTCTACCAAAATTCGCCTGTCTGGTAAAAATACCCTCGTAGTGGTTCCCAATAGTAACCTAGCGCAAGTTAGCATTGAAAATCTAACTAGCGCTCGGCGAATCATTTCGATGGTGACGTTAACTTTTTTTAAGTCAATGTCAGATCAGGAAAAGGCATTAATTCAGCAGCTTCTTTTGGAGAGTACTAGCGATATCCTAGGAATTGATCATCAACTAACTCAGGTCAATTTTCAAGAGATAGCCGATCAATCGGGTCAATGCCATGTTCAAGCACAAGTTATTTTCTTTATTTTAGGGGCGACGGAGACATCAATGGAATTACGTAAAGGTCTGTTGGGAATGGCTCGGGAAAATATCATCAAGCAGTTACAGGTCTATGGGATTACTTTTGACATTAAGGAAAGCATTGTTGATATCAGCCAGCCCATGAATATTTAATACGTCAGGCGTTAGGAGTCAGAAGTCAGAAGTTAGGAGGAGAAAGTGTTTGAGCTAATTCTAAGTATTAAAAAAGATGATAACATTCTATTTTATAATTGATTTAAACTGGATGTAGAACCTGAGTCAATAATTGGTTGAGTCTTCTATTTTGTTTCCTTGTTGTTTATTTTGTCTCAACCAATAGACACTTGATATAAAATTTTTCGGTTCTGAGGCAGTGCAAATACAAGAAGAAATACTCCAATATGTCTTGGAACTCATGGCGAGGTTAGGGTTATTTTCCTGCGCCGTTATTATCTCACCGTTCATAGGTAAATGGTTGCTTAAACTCATTCGGATGGTACTCAAACTGCTTGAGTATTTTGAAATAATTAACAGTAAACTGGCTTATGAACGTTCTATTAAACCCTTTGAAAATGCTTTATCAATAACAGGGGCATTTCTTTTTATCGCAATTTGCCTGAATTTACTAATTCAGTACGAAGAGCTTTATAACTTTCTCGGAATTTTTGTTTATTCGATTTTGTCAATTGGAATTGGTTGGCTGGCTTCAAAAATTGCTCATCAAATTATCCATAAATCAGTAGTCAATTTGGTACACCGGTGGTTTGGCAAAGTCAATGAAGTTGTGCTGATTTTTGAGACTTTAAGTTATGTCTTGATTATTTTGATGGCTGTGGTCATTTTTGCCATCGGACTCCGGGTTAATTTGGTTGCCCTGGCAGCCAGTCTGGGTATTGGTGGAGTGGCGATCGCATTTGCAGCCCAGCAGACACTCGGACGGCTTTTTGGCACATTAGAGTTATATCTTGACCGCCCTTATGTTACTGGGGAGTACATCCGAGTCAACTTTAATCCCTACGGTGAAGATGTATATGGTCGGGTGGAGTCCATTGGCTTGCGTTCAACCAAAATTCGGATTGTTGCTCAAAATACAATGATGATAGTTCCGAATTCAACCATGGCTAGCAAAAATATTGAAAATGTTAGCCGGGGCAAAAAGATTATGGCGATGCTTTGTTTGGACTTTCCCAAACGCCTGTCACAGGAGGAGCAAGCCCTCGTGACTCGGACGGTTGAGCAGGAAAGTCGTGTTTTCTGGGGCTTGGACAAGGCGAGTACCCGAGTTCAGTATGCAGAAACCGACGGTACAGCAAAAACTCGTGCTCGAGTATTCTTTTTCATCACCAGCCCCACTGAAAACTCTTTAGAACTGCGTAAGCGACTCCTCGATTTAGCCAATCGTGCGATCGCCAAAAAACTGGCAGCTCAAAACCTCAGGTTCATCGTACCGGAACCCACTGTTTACATTGATTCACCCATGTCTCTCTAGGATGATCAGTTTGTTCGTTCTAGATTGGGTTTAAAGCCGTTATTCTAATTTCCTCCAGATGACATGAATACTCCGTCTCCCTCTGAGTTTAATCCCAATCAAACCAGCGCCTGGGATCAGGAACTCTCGCTTGAAACACTTCAGGAACAACACCTTAGCCTTAAGATGAAGGTTGAGGAACTCGAGACCAAGTTAGATCAGACCCGTGGACTACTTCAAACCCTTGTCGTTGGCCTAGTTGTCGCCGTGCTGCTGACGATTGGTATTTCTGGTTGGTTTGCCTATCGCCTGCTCTTGCAAGAACAAGTCGCACGCCGTGACACCCAACAGGCAGAAGCAAACAATGCCAAAATGCTCGAACAGATTGAGCAGATGCAAGCTCAGTTGCAGCGCCAGAAAGAAGAACTCCAAACCTTCCGAGAACAAGTACCAGACGAGTTGAAGACTCTAACTACTACAGTCCAAGCTAATCAGCGACAGTTGCAGCTTTTACGCGATCGCATCGGGACAGCAGAACCGAAGGCAACTCCCTCAAATAACACCGATTGATGCTAAGTCGGTAGATTAGTAGATTGCACGGGTCAAGCAATACGTCAAGGATTTTGGTTCATGAACTGTCTATAAAGTCCAGAAAAAGGAAGTCACTCCACGCTAGGATAGGCTACAGGTGAATATTAATAATTGGCTCGGTGCGCTCGAGTGCAAGTTGCCATGACCCTCAATTTTGTGCATAAGGGGAGAGTGAAAAAGAGATAAGTAGAAATAGGGAGTTAATCACAAAAGTCTATTTAGACCAAAACTCTATCTCTGTATACCATCTCTTTGTACTGCTGTGGGTCTTTATCAGTGGTTGTAAATCGCGTAACCCCGTTTCTGATAATGGCTAAAGCTACTGAGCAAAAATCAACTTTTGCAGGGGCTCTCATGTTTCATTCCGGTGAATTAGTTCTAGACCGCTATCGGGTGCATCAAATCCTAGGTAAGGGAGGGTTTGGTCTAACGTTTCAAGTGGATGATGGTGGAACGTTAAAAGTTTTAAAGGTTTTGAAGCTTGACCGCTTTCAAAGTCCAGAAGGGAAGCATAAAGCTGTTGCTCTCTTCCAGCGAGAAGCCATTGTTTTGTGTCGGTTAAAGCATCCGGGTATCCCTAGAGTTGAGTCTGATGGTTATTTTACATTACCGGATGAGACAGGCAATCAGTTGCATTGCTTGGTCATGGAGAAAATTGAGGGGCTGAATTTAAAGCAGTGGCAATATAAGCGCAAAAAGCAACCGATTACTCAAGAATTAGCGATCGCCTGGTTAAAACAACTGATTGAAATTTTAGAGCAAGTGCATCAGCAGGGCTTGGTGCATCGAGATATTAAACCATCTAATATTATGATTCGCCCCAATGGCCAATTAGTCTTAATTGATTTTGGCGCGGTGCGGGAAATTACAGAAACTTATTTACACAAACAGGAACAAAATGCCACAGGAACGGTGATTATTTCCGCCGGTTATACGCCACCGGAACAAGTGGAAGGGCATGCTGTTACTCAGTCAGATTTCTTCGCTCTAGGACGCACGTTCGTCCATTTAGTAACCGGTAAACACCCCAGTGATTTTGATAAAGATTCACGAACGGGTAAGTTACTGTGGCGAGATAGCGCCCCGCAAATCTCTAAAGAATTGGCGGATGTCATCGATTATATGATGGCGGCATTTCCGGGCAAGCGTCCTCAAAATCCGCAGATGATTCGGCGTTGCTTGGAAGAAATTATCTCTCCAGTTCCGCCTCTGCCTCCTCCTCCTCCTCTTTTAGAAGAACCCTCCCGTACAGTACGCAACCGCAAAGCTGTAGCCGCAGGTGGCGACTCAATCACCTCATCCGAGTCAGGAACCTCAAAACCCAAAGGACTATTTTCCCTGATTTCTAGCTTTCTGCCGACGACAACCACGCCGAGTATTTGGGCGAAGGCAAGGCTGCGCCGTACTTTGTCAGGTCACTCTGATGTAGTCAAAGCGATCGCTGTTAGCCCCAATGGCCAAATTTTAGCTAGTGGTAGTTATGACAAAACAGTAAAAGTTTGGTCATTAGCAACAGGAGAAGTTCGACATACTTTTACAGAGCATCAGCACCGTGTCTCTTGTGTGGCCATAAGTCCCGATAGTCAAATTTTAGCCAGTGGCAGTTATGATAAAACGATTAAATTGTGGTTGTTGACGACGGGAGAAGAGTTGCATACTCTCAGAGGGCGTCCGGATCGGGTCAGGTATCTGACGTTTAGCCCTAATGGTCAGATGCTGATTAGTAGTGGGGATTGGGAAATTAAAATTTGGGCAGTCCGCACGGGTAAACTACTGCATATTTTGGCTGGAAACTCGAACTCGGCTCGAATTGTGGAATTTAGCCCCGATGGTCATACCTGTGCGGTGGCGAGTTTGGATGGTACGCTTGAACTTTGGAATCCGCATAATGGTAAGCAACTGCGGACGTTTTCGGATAATTTAAGGGCGATTGGGTCGATTGCATTTAGTGGTGATGGACAAGTCCTAGCCTGTGGCAGTAGTCGGGCGATTCATTTGTGGAATCCTCACACGGGTAAATTATTGCGTTCATTTTCGCCTCAGTTTCCAGGGGTAGCGTCTCTTGCTTTTAGTCGAGATGGACAAACCCTTGCCTGTGCTAGCGATAAGACTATTGAGTTGTGGGATTGGAATTCGGGAAAACGAATGTGTATCCTTTCGGGGCATTTTAGAAATGTGGAGTCTGTTGCTTTTAGTCCCGGTGGGCGGATTCTTGTGAGTGGAAGTAGTGACCAAACGATTAAGATTTGGCAACCGATGTAGTAATTGATGGGGTTACTGTTCTTGAGGCTGTTCAGGTTTGATGGTACTTTTTGCGATCGCCTTCTCTTGTGCTAGGTTTTAGGCGTTGAGCTGATAGTTCTAATGAACTACTGAAATGATGGTTTCTCAACTGGATTCGCTAAATCAAGCAGAGGTCATTTACCCAGAAAGTGACGGACAGCCGATGGCAGATAATACCAAGCAGTTTCGCTGGATTGTAGTCATTGAGCAGAATTTGGATTGGATGTATGCCGATGACGCCAATGTGTTTGTTGCAGGGGACTTATTTTGGTATCCGGTGAAAGGACGTAACACTATCGTCAATGCTCCAGATGTGATGGTGGTGTTTGGTAGACCTAAGAGCGATCGCGGTTCTTACAAACAGTGGGAAGAAGAGGGAATTGCACCGCAAGTGGTGTTTGAAATCCGCTCGCCAAGTAATTCCCAAATAGAAATGGATAAGAAACTGTTGTTTTATGATCGCTATGGAGTTGAAGAGTATTACATTTACAATCCGGACAGAAATGCGTTAAGCGGTTGGCTGAGGGCTGAAGATGGATTGGATGCGATCGAGCAGATGAATGGATGGGTTAGTCCTCGGTTAGGTATCCGGTTTGATTTATCTCGGGAGTTACAGATTTATCGTCCAGATGGAAGTAAGTTCTATTCTTACATTGAGATTTGTCAGCTTTTAGAACAGGAAAAGCAACGGGCTGAACAAGCAGAGCAGCGAGTGGAAGAGATGGAGGCGTTGTTAAAACAGTATCGTGAACGCTTTGGGGATTTGCCGGAGTCGGAGGGGTAGTCAAATTATCTGGTTTTTCTGATTCATGCCACAATACGACCTATATCATGACACTGTAAAAAATGCGCTGATTAAAGATGGTTGGGTAATTACGGATGACCCATTTACTATTGAGTTTAAAGGGGTACGTTTGTATGCAGACCTTGGTGCAGAAAAACTTCTCGCTGCTGAGAAGTCTGAACATAAGATTGTTGTTGAAATCAAAGTATTCAGCAGTCCTTCGCCTATGACAGAATTAGAAAAAGCAGTTGGACAATACGGTATCTACAGAACTTTCCTCAAGGGAGTTAATCCAGAACGAAAACTGTATCTAGCAATTGCTCAAGACGTTTATCAGGACTTTTTTCAGCGACCTGCTATTCAAGAAGTTATTAAAGACCACCAAATTAATCTACTAATTTTTGAGCCATCCACAGAGGAGATTATTCAATGGATAAGTTAAATCATTATCGGAAGATTATTCGGGATATTGTAGCCAAATACGCACAATATAAACCTAGTCATGGAGAGATTGAACCTATCCAAATCTGCGATTTAGAGCATGATAACTACTTATTGATGGGTGTGGGATGGGATAGGACTGGTCGAGTTCACGATGTTGTTTTACATCTACGGATTAAAGACGGTAAGATTTGGGTCGAGTGGGATGGTATAGAGGAGGGAGTTACTCAAGAACTGCTAGAATCAGGAGTTGTGAAAGAGGATATCGTATTGGGGTTTTATCGCCCTGAAAGACGCGCTATTAGTGGGTTTTCGGTTGCTTAGTGAGCTGTCAAACTGGCGATCGCACGAGTGGAAGCTAAGGGTCACGAGCCGAATTTAAAGAATAATTCAGGGTTGATTTATTGGGCGTTTTTGGGTTTATTCAGGAGAAAACCGGGAGAAGTTGGTCGGAGCATAGTTCGGAGCAGCAGTATCAAGAGGCTTTAAAATTGGTTCGTCAGTTTCTGTTGCGGCTGTCAGAACAGTTGCAATGGCGGCGGCGTTAGGTGCGGTTAATTCATTTGGTTTCTCCTGCGTAGCATCATGTAGTGTAAGCATCTTGCTTACGTACACCTACAAACGAGCAAGATGCTCGCACTACGGATTCATACCGTTTCCCCTTCGGCTTGCTACACACAGGAGATAATTCAATGGATAAGTTAAATCATTATCGACAGATAATTCAGGACATTGTAGCCAAACACGCACAACATAAACCTAGTCATGGAGAGATTGAACCTATCCAAATCGGCGGACTAGAGCATGACAACTACAGCTTAATAGGCTGTAAAAGTGGATGCAGAAAAGGAAGTTCTGGCAGCGTCACCAGTCATTTCTCTCCAAAATCGCTTTTAGCGAGTTATCAATCTTACTTCCTCCATTCAACCCCGGAGCTACACGCAACCAGCACCCAGGTAAATGTCCCATTGGAGCCTCACGCTTGAAGGTTAGAAAATCATAAGAGTGCCAGCCCAAGGTTCCGCCAAACCAGCCCTCTTGTCCTCTCCACCCTACTCTCTCACCAAAATTGCCGATATTTTTATTAACACTAAGATATATCTGTTTTTGTCTTCTGAAACCAAAATGTCCATTACTATGGTCTGTCCAAAGCTTATTAATTGTGCGGACATCCTCAGTGGGCAAATTGGAGATAGAAGTTAAATTAATTTCTTCTTCATTACGACTGGTTAGTTGCAAGATAATATTTCCTGTTTCGATATCCGCTTTTTTCCATTTACCAGCTACCAAGTATTGGCGTAATTGGTTGTAGCTTATAGTAAAGGCTGCTTGGATTTCAGAATCAATTAGTTCTATCACAGCTTCTTTAGAGTTTTTACCTTCTAAATAAGCTTGGCTCCTAGCTCTGAGTTCACTTAATTCTCTATTTTTATATTCATAAAATATACAGGCTGCATTTCCTATTGCATAAATCATTAGTGCTTTAACGCTAGCACTAATTGCTACACTTGCTGTAATTCCGTATTTCAGCCACTTAATACCGTCATCAATGGCTTTCTCCCCTATTAAAGCTATACCAAAAGCTGTTAAAACTTCAGCTTCTCGTTCTGGAGCGTATAGACTAAAACCATAAATGGCAGCTATTTGATAAACCATTTCTGCTGACATCTTTGCGATAGCTGGCAAATCAATTCTTAGTAGCCCGCTAAGGATATCCTCAGCGTAAGGAATTGCCCTAACTACATCTACTCCCGCTGTTTGCAAAGATTTATGTACGATAAGGATACGGGCAATGTCCTGCTCGGGCTTACCAAAGTTTCTTTCTTTTAGTCTTCTTGCAGAAGCCGCCGCCGTATCTAAATCCAAGGACAGAATTTCTTCATTGACCCAATTGATTAGCTGGTTCCAAGCTTCAGAATTAGCTTCTCGTCTCAGCGTTAATAACTGTGGATTGTCTCTTTCTAAGACTTCAATCTTTGGCAGATGAGATGATGATATATCAATACGATTAATTTGTGTAGACTTGGATGCTCTTTCTCTACCTTGGTTTTCCAATTCCCTTGTTTCTGTATCTCCGCTATTACCTAACTGTTGTTCCTGTTGTTCACGTCCTTGAGGGTTTTGATGCTGTTGAGGAATTGATGGTTCAACACGAGCATTGGGAATTTGAGGGGATACACCATCATCTGACGTAGTTCTAGATGCTGCTGCTTTTGTGTGATGACTAGTCTGTGATTTATCAATGGGTAAAGTAATTCCCAAACGTCGCTCTAAGGCTTCAATTACTTCTTCAGCAGATTTTTGACCGAAGTTTTTGATTTCCAGCAGGTCTTCCTGGCTGTAATCCAGCAAGTCGGCTACGGAGTTGATTTGAGCTCGCTTCAGACAGTTGTAAGATCGTACTGATAGCTGCAATTCTTCAATAGGAATTTGGCTGGTTGGATCTTCATCATAATCGGGTTCCTCTTTCATCGTATCCAGATTGATATCTTTAAGAGGATTGAATAGATCCACTAGCGTACTAGCGGTTTGCGACAGAGCTTCCTGGGGACTCAAGCTGCCATTTGTCCAAATGTCTAAAAGCAACCGATCTTTTTCCAAGGAGCCGTCAATGCGAGCATCTTCAACGGTGTAATTGACCTTACTCACGGGCATAAATACGGCATCGAGCTGAAGAAAATCCACTGAAGCCGCATCGTCGCGCCCCCGTTCTACAGAGCGATACCCTTTGCCTTTTTCAATCCGAAACTCCATCTCCAGCCTTGCACCCTCAGCTAAAGTGGTAATATACTGGCTTGGGTCAACAATTTCCACTTCAGAGGGTAAATCGAACTGAGCAGCCCTCACAGTTGCCGGACCTGTAATCATAACCCGACCGATCTGGGGTTGAGATGTATAGCTTTTGAGGACAACTTCCTTCATGTTCAGCAGAATTCCCATAACGTCCTCTCGCACTCCCTCAATGGAGGCAAACTCATGGTTTATTCCTGCAATGCGAACAGCAGTTATGGCTGCGCCTTCCAGGTTGGATAGAAGAACTCGCCTCAGAGAATTGCCAACTGTAGTGCCTTGACCGCGTTCGAGAGGCTCTAGGACAAATTTTCCATATTGGCCGTGATTTTTCAAGGTTTTAGACTCTACACACTCGATTTGAAACTGTCTCACGTTTAGAATTTTCCTCTGTATTAGTAAATCAATACCTATTAGATTCCTTTAAATAGGTGATAGATGCCTCAGTAGAATCACTGATTCTGTGGGGGGAAGGACTGAGGAATGAGGGTTTCCACTGGGTATGCGAGAGGAAAGTGCGATCGCACTTCATAGCAGGTTCAGACTGTGCGAAGAAAACCTAAAATAGACAGCAGCGCTCGAAGTAGTACTGTGCAACTCGAAGATTATTTTGATTTTTTATCCCCCGATGACATCCGCATCAAAGGGCATCGCATCGGCATCGATAACGTACTGGAGTATTTTATTGAAGGATATACCCCAGAAGAGATTGCTGCCATTTATCCCAGTTTGAGTCTAGAGAAAATTTACGCCACTATTACTTACTATTTCCATAAGCGAGCCGAAATTGATGCTTACTTGCTGCACTTGAGGCAGTGGCGCGAACAACGTTATCAGGAATGGGCAAAAAATCCCTCTCCGATGGCTCTACGCATGAGGGCTATTAAAGCTCAACGTGCACAAGAGCAAGCCAGTCAAAAATGAAAGTCCGTTTCTTGATTGACGAGAATTTGTCACCTCGGCTCAAAACTGCTGTAGTGCGCCTCAACCCAACAATTGATATTCTGCGAGTTGGCGATCCGAATGCTCCACCTTTAGGAACTCTCGATCCAGATATATTAAGTTATCTGGAATTATCCCAACGGATTTTGGTCACGGACAACCGTACCAGTATGCCAGAACATCTGGAAGCATACTGGGCAACCGGGGGACAGATTTGGGGACTCTTGTGGATACGTCCTAGCGCAACAATCGGTAAATTGGCACAGGAACTGTTCACGATCTGGGAAACGAGCGAAGCAGAAGAATGGATAGGTATACTCGACTGGATTCCGTTTTAGCTTGTAACAGCAACATTAAGTATAGGCAGGGAAGTTCTCTATTGAAAGTTTCTCCTTGATGGGAAAAGCGCGATCGCGTCAATTAGTTCCTCGTCGAATTTGTTGGCGAAACTCTTTAACGGCTGAAAGCGGGTTATGATGCTGTACATATTCAGCCAGCAACGCTAAATCTAGCTCGGGGAGTAACTCGCTCTTAATAATGGGTTCGTATTTGTCCCCTCGCAAACGATGTAGTGAAAAGCGACTCTTTTCCCAGAACCAAACCTCTGTTACTCCTAAGCTTTGGTACACAGCTAATTTATCCACTCCACCACTCGTGAACACTACTTCTACAGCCAAGTCAGGAAACTCTTTTTCCGTACCAATACAGTAGCTTTCATCGGGTTCTGTACCCCCTCGCCGTTCTTGTTTGCGTAAAGTCGTGGAACCAAGCGGAAAATATTCGGTGTCGGTTTCTTCAAAATAAACTTCTAGCAGAGTCGCGATGCGTTTCTTGGTTCCTTCGTGACGGCGACTCGGTGACAAAATTTCTAACACTCCGTCTAGATAGGTAACGCGATAATAACAGTTATCTTCCAGCTTGCTCAATAGCGTTTCGTATTGCTGCCAGCTCACTTCATTGGTGATAAATCGCTCCTCTCTTTCCAGATTGTCCCATGTTTCCCGATCTAAGTCTTGGATAAGTTCTGTTAGCATTTGTCCACTTTTCCGCACAAGGACTCTAACCTTTATACTATTCCGATTATCAGGGAAAGAGACTGGAAGATGGGCTTTTAAATGAGTAAACTTCGAGTTTGTGGGCAATTGGTTCGCTCACCTGAGTGCCTTTGTTAACCTTCCTAACCCCTCTTAGCCCACCCGAACTAAAAGATAAGAATTTTATCTGGATTTGATTTCCTTTAAGGATATCAACCCGTCCTTATCTTCCCCCCTGAATTAAGGGGGGTTAGGGAGATAAACAAAAGCTATTGCTTCATTCCCAGCTACTAGGCATTAAGCACGAGATTTTAGATATCGCCGTTGTAAGTTTACCGTTTCTGATAAGTCATTGAGGCTTGTCATCACCTCCACAAGAGACTGCCTGAACCGCTCATCCTCGGTGAGTTCTGAAATTTCCGAGAGAAACATTAACTCAGCTTGGATGATAGTTGAGATGCAGGTGTAATTCAGTCGGATGGCTTGATGAATCGCGTCCATATTTGAAGTTAATAAACAACATAATGGATAATATTACAAATATTTTTATTTGTAAATATAAAATTTAAAATCAACAAAATAAAATGGCATTGCTTGATACATTTTGGGGAGAATTAAAGAATAAAATGGACGTTCAATAAAGTTGGTTTTTCTGCTCTTATGGTGATAAAAAAGGGCTATCTCATGGAGGGTATATGCCATCATTGGTGCTAACTTAAGGCTCAAACATCATTTCGTAGCGCCCGCTCAGATCCCCCCCAACTCCCCTTAAAAAGGGGGGAGAAGATTCCGGTTGTCCCTTTTTTAAGGCAAGGTTGTTTCATTCTATTTTTTTATCGCTGAAACCCTTTCCCAGAGTCAGATTGAAAAAATTGGGAGAGCCTTGGGTTGAAGTTTGGCAACTATTCTCTAATTCTCTAATTGCTCCTCACCTCGGTAGGCAAGTTTGCATAAAAGTTAAAGCTAGAAGCGATAATTACATAACACAGATAGTTCTAGGAGAATCACTCTGATATCTCTGATGAGAGTTGCTCAAGTCAAAAACCCATTAGTATAGCTGATGAAAATTTTAAAGTCCGGTCAATGGAAACTCAAAGTGTTATTGATTTTGGTAGGTATCACTTTAAGTTTTCTTGGTAGCAGTCCTGAGGAAGCTTTCAGCTTTTTTCAACATAAGGGGATATATTGTTCTCATAATGCAACTGCATCTCCTTATTGCAATTTTTCAGTCGTTTATACTCTAGAGGGACATCCTACCGTCTCTGCCCTTGTTATCAGTCCAGACGGTAAAACTTTAGTGAGTGGTGGACAAGATAAAGCCATTAAAATTTGGGATTTGCAAACCGGAAAGTTGAAAAAGACACTACAGAGTAATTCAGGTGCAATTAATGCGCTGGCGATCGCTCCTGATGGTAAAACTGTAGTGAGTGGTAGTGGCGATCGCATCATTCGCATCTGGGATATTACCTCAGATCGATCTCCTCAGATACTCAAAGGCCACTCTGGCAATGTTACTCATGTTGATTTTTCCTCTGATGGAAAAACTCTTATTAGTCTTGAGGATAGTAGATCTCGTAAGATTAAAGTATGGGAACTTGCAACAGGTGAACAAAAAGCAACATTGCCATATTCCCATTTCCATGACATTAGTCCAGATGGCAAAAGGGTAATTTTTAGTTTACCCAATAGTAAGCTTGTGGCATGGGATGTGGGGACAAACCAGCAAAAAGTTCTCCAAAATCATTTTAACATTCCGAGCTTCGCACGCATCAGTTTAGATGGGCAAAACTTGGTTAGTATCAAGCGAGCAGGAAAACGTTCTTTCCATTTGCAGGTATCAGATTTAACTACAGGAAGCTTAAAAACAAAAAAACGCTTTTCTCGTAGAATATTTAGACCATCTGATATCACCCTCACTCATAATTCCCTGATTGGTAGTACCCCTAAAAATCTGACTGTGTGGAATCTGCAAACAGCTAAGTTGGAAGCAATTCTAGACGAAGAGCCAATGAGTCATTTGGTTGCTAGTCCTGATGGCAAACTATTAGCTGGAATTACCAAAAACTCAGAGAAGGGGAATCTCAAAATTCGAGTATTGCGGCGTCCTTAATTTAGAGAAATTCACGATGAAAAGGTCTAAGTCAACAGTTCTACTCAAATCGGCAAGAGTAGGTAGAGTGCTGTTATGGCTGCTTCGTTTTGCTTTCGTATTCGATGGACTTTCAACAATTCTCACGCTCATTAAAATCAGCTTACCAGCAACTCCTCAAATCATTACTAGTTTGCAACAACTAAGCAGTGTACAGTGGATTGCAATACCCTTAATCTGCGTTTCTCTGGCAATACTAGTGCTGTCACTGGTTTGGATCTATCGCTTGCACAAGGATTTACGTCAGTGTTATGGCAGTTATCCAATTGATGCCAGGGGTGCATTAGAGCGATGTATCCTTCCTGGTTTTAATATCTGGGGTATTTGGAATATGCTAATGACAATTGCGCGACACTTCAAGGCAGAAAGACGACGTTTATACCACTACGGACTCTTTCTTCAACGCCTAGTTCCCGTAATGTACGGCATTTTTATCGCATTATATCTGCTAGACCTATTGAGTTATAGGAATGATGGCTTAGCGAGGATTGAGCCAATTACAAATATCCCAGACTCTCTGCTTCCAATAGTGTTCGCTGGCAAAGAACTCCTCAGCCTAGGGATGGTGTTGGTTTTACTGGCGATCGCCCAAATTATTTTCAACGCTATGCAGCTTAAAGTCTTTCAAATTAGGAACACTGAAAACAAAGATTTTAGTCCATATTTTCCGTAATTAATTGCGGCCGAATGCTTACTTATCAAAACAGTAGTTGAAAATGAAAATTTTACCCTACGATGCTTTTACTATTCAAACTCGAGAGTCGCTATCAGATGTCATTGAGAAGCTAGATGCCCAAATTGAAGCTCCAAAGGCAATTCGATGGACTTTTTCTCGCAACCATGCTCCCTACGAAGGCACAATCTCAAACTCTGGATTTGAGTTGCGTCGCATTATCCACTACCGCAATTCATTTTTACCAAAACTTCGGGGGCGATTTGAGCCTTCATCCGATGGAACCATCATTCGTATCACTATACGATTGCATCCATTTGTAATAGCATTCTTACTTTTTTGGTACTCGGTATGGTACAGCATTACAATCCCTCTTTTTGTGTTTGGAGCTTTCTCTGGAGATGTGGATGTAGTCATAGCCTTGCAGTTTTTGGGACTGCCGATTGTATTATTATTTGTTTTTTGGTGCGCGTTTTGGTACGAGGCAAATCGCAGCCGTCACGAATTAGCACAGATAATTCTAGGAGAAGCACTTGGGCAGCAAACTTCCGATAATCTGCAGCGTAAAGTCTTGTGGATTGTGGCAATTACGGCAATTATTATCTGGAATGCTGTCTTTTTATATTTTTTACCCCCTGTTCAACGTAGATTGCCATCAGTAACATCGAAGTACTGTTCGCAAAATTCCACCCAGTCTCCCTATTGCAATTTTTCAGTTATTCATTCCCTTGATGGCCATCCCACTGCCTCTGCTATTGCCATCAGTGCTGACGGTAAAACTTTAGTCAGCGGTGGACAAGATAAGGCCATTAAAATTTGGGATTTGCCAACAGGAGAGTTGATAAAAACACTTCAAAGCGACTCAGGTGAAATTGAAGCTTTGGCGATCGCTCCTGATGGCAAAACTGTAGTGAGTGGTAGTGGCGATCTCATGGTTCGCATCTGGGATATTACCTCAACCCAGCGTCCCCGGATGCTCAAGGGACACTCTTACAGAATTAACCAGGTTAAGATTTCATCCGATGGAAAGACTATTATTAGTAGCACTTATGACGAGATAAAAGTGTGGGACTTGGTAACAGGTCAGCTAAAAGTAACATTACCAAAGTTATCTCCTACTGAGATCAAAATAGGTTCAATCGTGATTGAAGATAACTCGCCATATTTCCGTCCCTTAGCCATCAGTCCTGATGGCAAAAGGGCATTGGTTGAATTAGGTAACAAACTTATAATGTGGGATTTGGCAACAAACGAGCAAAAAATTCTCCAGAAAAAAGGGGCTTTTGAATCTATTGGTTCTGCACAGATCAGTCTGGACAGACAGACGGTAGTTACCACCTCATCATCTAGCAAACCGGTTGTTCTAAAGGTACGGGATCTAAAAACAGGAACGGTTAAGGCGCAAAGACGTGTCATCTCTTCTCCTAGCCAAAGTTCGCTCAACATCATCCTCTCTCGTATACAAGCAACCGGTACTGCTGAAGTAGAAGACATTATTAGCAGCACCAAGGAGGGACTGACAGTGTGGAATCTGCAAACAGCCGAACTAGAAGCAATTTTGGAGGTACAGCAGATGAGTCATCTGGTTGTCAGTCCTGATGGCAAAATTTTAGCTGGAATTACAGGGGATGCAGACAATCAAAATACAAAAATTCAAGTGTTGCAGCGTCCGTAATCTTGAAATCTTAATTAAATCAGTACAAGTTCTTGCCCCCCATCTCATAAATGTGCCAGAACTTCTGCTAATAGGTGCTTATTCAGAAATTAGACACGGAAAACAAAAGCTGGAAAAATTGAAGGAATGAATGCCGAAAGTTAAAAAGTTCTACTTTTTGCATAAATGTTAAATTTAGAGACGATAAGTACTATATCTACAAAGATTTAGCCTGAATTTTAATGAAAAATTTAGACAGCACTGATAAGGAATTTATCAACCATGAAACTGACTAGCGCAGTCGCTCTGATAATAAGTATGTGGGTGTTCAGTGGTTGGGGATGGAAAGTCGCTCAAGCTGCTGAACCTAGTCAGGGGAGTTCTTTTAAGGAATGGTGTCTTCGACGAGCCAGTGTTTCAGCCGAAGCAAAAAAAACAGTAGAGGTGCTCTTAAAACAGGCCGGCACAAGTGATTGTGAACTTGCCAACCAGAATCTATTAAGCCACACTGAACTTTATCTCG
Source organism: uncultured Microcoleus sp. (assembly GCA_964588805.1). GTDB lineage: Bacteria > Cyanobacteriota > Cyanobacteriia > Cyanobacteriales > Coleofasciculaceae > CAZPRJ01. The sequence goes on from CAZPRJ010000003.1 coordinate 197,845, forward strand.
ATAGAACAGGAATTACTGACTTGAGTCCTTTATCAGGGCTGAAAAATCTGAAATGGCTCCAAGTTATTAATAACCAAATCAAAGATGTCACTCCTTTGGCAGAACTAAAAAACCTGGAGGTGCTTTATCTCGACTACAATCAAATCAAAGATGTCACTCCTCTGGCAGGACTAAAAAACCTGAAGACACTTGTCCTCAACGAAAACCAAATCACAGATGTCACTCCTCTAGCAGGGCTAAAAAACCTTGAAACGCTCCAAGTTATTAATAACCAAATCACGGATGTCACTCCTCTAGCAGGACTAAAAAACCTGAATTGGATTCTCCTTGACAACAATCAAATCACCGATATCACTCCTCTGGCAAAACTCACAAACCTTACGAAACTTATTCTCAATAGCAACCAAATTAAACACGTCCGTCTAGCAGGACTAACAAACCTGAAGGAGCTTCACCTCAGCAACAACCAAATCACAGATATCAATTTAACAGGACTAACAAATCTCTATTGGCTGAGCCTCAACAACAACCAAATTAAAGATGTCAGTCCTTTAGCAGGACTCACAAACCTCAAGACACTCCAACTTAGCAATAACCAAATTACAGATATCAGCTCTCTATCAGGGCTAATAAACCTAAATTGGTTGAGCCTCAGCAATAACCAAATCACAGATGCTACTCCTCTGACAGGACTCAAAAATCTAGAGATGCTTAACCTTGAAGATAATTTAATCGCACAACCAATGTGCCCAGTCAGCAGCGCAAAAGTTTGCCAGTTTTAGGAACTTGCCACAAGAGTGAGATGATGACAACCAGGGTCAACAATGCCAATTTCAATTAGAGTTATTTTACTCATTGCCACAACACTTTATCACGCGATCGCCTGTTGGTTTGAAAATAAAAAACCTCTTTAATAGTAGAAGGAATTGATCAACCATGAAATTGACTAACGCAATCGCTCTAATGATAAGTATGTGGGTGTTCAATGGTTGGGGAGGGGGAATCACTCAAGCTGCTGAACCTAGTCAGGGGAGTTCTTTTAAAGAATGGTGTCTTCGACGAGCTAGTATTTCAGCCGAAGCAAAAAAAACAGTAGAGGTGCTCTTAAAACAGGCCGGCACAAGTGATTGTGAACTTGCCAACCAGAATCTGTCAAGCCGCACTGAACTTTACCTCAATGGGGCTTGGCTTGATGGAACAGGAATCAGTGACTTGAGTCCTTTATCAGGGCTAAAAAATCTGAAAAGGCTTAACCTCGACTACAACAAAATAACAGATATCAACCCTCTGGCAGCACTCAAAAACTTGGAGGAGCTTGACCTCGACAACAACCAAATCACAGATGTTACTCCTCTGGCAGGACTAAACAACCTGAAAGAGCTTTACCTCAGTAATAACCAAATCAAAAATGTTACTCCTCTATCAGGACTAAAAGATATTGAAATACTTCAACTTGTCAACAACCAAATCACAGATGTCACTCCTCTATCAGGACTAATAAACCTGAAAGAGCTTTACCTCAGTAATAACCAAATCACAGATGCCACTCCTCTGGCAGGACTAAAAAACCTCAACAGACTTGTCCTCGCCAACAACCAAATCAAACACATCCGTTTAACAGGACTAACAAATCTCTCTAGGCTTAGCCTCAACAACAACCAAATTAAAGATGTCAGTTCTTTAGCCGGACTCACAAATCTCAAGACGCTCCAACTTAGCAATAATCAAATTAAAGATATCAGTCCTTTAACTAGATTCACAAATCTCAAGACGCTTCAACTTAGCAATAACCAAATTACAGATGTCAGTTCTCTATCAGGACTAATAAACCTGAATTGGCTGAGCCTCAGCAACAACCAAATCACCGATGCTACTCCTCTGACAGGACTCAATAATCTGCAGGTGCTTAACCTTAAAGATAATTCAATTACACAACCAATTTGTCCAGTCAGCAATGCAAAAGTTTGCCGATTTTAGGAACTTACTGCAAGATTAAAAGGATTATAACTAGGGTTAACCATGCCACTTTCAATTAGAGTTATTTTACTTGTTGCCACAACACTTTATCACGCGCTCTCCTGTTGGTTTGAAAATCAAAAACCTCCCCCTGGGCAACTGTTTGACGTGGGTGGCTATCGTCTACATCTATACGTCGTAGGGGAAGCTCGTCCAACTATTATTCTTGACCATAGCTTAGGCGGAATAGAAGGATATTTCCTTGTAGAAGAATTGGCAAAATTAGCACGAGTCTGTATTTACGATAGAGCTGGATATGGATGGAGTGAACACAGCCCTCATCCTCGAACAAGTCAGCAAATTGTGAGGGAGTTAGATACGCTACTCACCCAAGCTGGAATTGAGCCACCCTATATTTTAGTAGGAAATTCTTTCGGCAGTTACAATGTACGATTATATGCCCATCATTTCCCTGAGAAAGTCGTTGGAATGGTGCTTACAGATGGATTGCATGAGACAGGAATGCTCAAAATGTCCATCCAGTTACAAGCTTTGAAATTATTTTTTATCTCTGGCTTTGTAATGTCTACTTTAGGCTCAATGCTGGGAATTATTCGGCTACTAAAAATATGTGGAATATTTGAATTATTAAAACCCGAATTACGGCAATTTTCTAAGCAGTCTCTCAATTCAGTCAAACGTTCGTTTTGCCGTTCTAAGCACTGGATTACAATGAGTCGGGAAATGCTGAATCTAAATAACAGTGCACGTCAAGTTAGTGCAGCTAGCCATTTGGGTTCGATGCCGATAGTCAGTATCAAAGCGGTTTCTTTTTTTAAGCCTTCTTTATGGACTATTTTTATCCCCCTGCAAGGTGCAAACCTGTTACGGGAGAAAATGCATATAAATTTGTGTAATCTATCCACTGATTGTATTCAATTGAAAGCTGATAAAAGTGGCCATTTTGTATGGGTAGACCAACCGTATGTCATTGTAGATGCTGTAAAAAGTGTACTAAATAGAGCCAATTTTTACCTATAGATTAACTGATAAGGCTTCTGGATATTGCCTGTTGCCTGAGTGAGACGAAACTATGCAAATTTTAGAACATACTTCAAGCCACCTGACTCTTCAAGAATCGTCAGAAAATATTTGGATGGCAAGATTAATTTCTGGTATTTTTTTGATTTGGGGGACATGGGATGTATTTATGGTAATCATTGATAATTCTTTTTTAAATTTTATTATTGCAGTCCATATTGTTTTTTTTCTGGGAATCAGTACTCTTAATGCATTATTTCCTTGGAGGAATACAGTTTGTTTGGATAAGAATATTGGGAGATTAACCATTGCTAGTGAAAGCGTATTCCGTACCAAAAATATAGTCTACTCCCTTGATGATATTATTGATATAATAGTGCAAGAAGAATCTGGTTCAGATGGTTTTTACTATAGAGTTTGTTTACTAATATCTTCTAATCCTCAAAGTCTTCCCATTTCTGTAAAAAACTATTCTTGCCGTGATAAAGTTGATGAAATTGCTGATTTAATTCGCGATTTTTTAAATATATTTATATAAATTATCAATACAAATTATCTACTTAATTTTGGAACGAACATTTTTATATCAATTCTTGAGTTCTAATTGCGAACAGGTAAAATTTAATGGGATTTAAAGGTTGTATACAAGCGAACCATGATGCCATTGATCAACTATTTGAAGCTGTGGTACATCAGTTAGTTGTAGGTAGCGAGCAAACTAAATTAGCCATTTGGTTACTCCAATAAGGACGAAGCCTTTTGTTCGTTGGGGGTTTAGGGGGATTACTCAGGCGATGAAGGCGTAAGTCCTGACTTTGTTGCAAAAAGTTTTGTGACTCTTGTCAAGTCAATAATACTAAACTACCATATAGTTATATAAATAGTGAGGTAAAAAGAAGTAAGAATATGTTGTTTCGCCAACTGTATGACCCCGAAACCAGTACTTACACGTATTTAATTGCAGACGAAAAGAGCCACGAAGCGATTTTGGTCGATCCGGTGATAGAACAGGTGGAGCGTGACTTGAAGTTAATTCAAGAATTGGGACTCAGGTTGCGCTATTGCTTGGAGACGCATATTCATGCCGACCATATTACTGGAACAGGTCAACTGCGGGAACTGACTGGTTGTGAGGGAATCGTACCCGAAAAGGCTCAAGCCGATTGTGCCAACCGCTCTATCAAAGATGGGGAAATTTTGAAAGTGGGCGATATTGAAATTAAAGCGATCGCCACTTTAGGACACACTGACAGCCATAACTCTTACTTAGTAAATCACGATCGGGTGTTAACGGGAGACTCCCTATTGATTCGTGGGTGTGGCCGTACTGATTTCCAAAGTGGTAATCCGGGTTTAATGTATGACCACGTTACACAAAAATTATTTAACCTACCGGATGAAACCCTTGTGTATCCAGGTCACGATTATAGGGGGCATAGGGTTTCTACTATTGGGGAAGAAAAGCAATACAACCCTCGGTTTTTGAGGAAAGATCGGGCTAGCTTTATTGAACAAATGAATCAACTTAACCTTCCTGATCCCAAAAAAATTGCTGAAGCGGTGCCTGCAAATCAAAAATGTGGTGATATGCCTGTAGTGGCAAACGTTTGAGAATTTAAGATCATGGCAGATTTTAATTGGATCACTGCCTTAGTGGGTGGCATCCTGATTGGTACTAGTGCCACCCTCTTGCTGGCATTTAATGGTCGAATTGCGGGTATTAGTGGCATGGTTAATGGTGCCATTACCTTTACTCAGAAGGAAGTTTGGCGCTGGATGTTTATCCTGGGGATGTTAATCGGTGGAGTAGTTTACGAATACGGATTGGCACCCAATCCCACTCCAACTTCTACATTCGCGCCTTGGGCGATGATTATTGGCGGCTTTTTGGTTGGTTTCGGCACTCGGATGGGTAGTGGTTGCACCAGTGGACATGGAGTGTGTGGCCTAGGTCGATTGTCAATGCGCTCATTGGTAGCAGTTCTCACTTTTCTAATCACTGCTATCCTCACCGTTTTTATTGTGCGTCATGTGTTGCGCTTGGGTATTTGAGCCATGAAAGAAAAATTGGCGGCATTATTAGCAGGATTGCTGTTTGGTCTAGGATTGGGGCTGTCGCAGATGATCGATCGTGATCGCGTATTGGGTTTCCTAGATGTCAGTGGGGTTTGGGACCCAACATTATTATTTGTGCTGGGTGGGGCTGTGACGGTTACGGTGATTGCCTTTCGGTTTGTGCTGCGCCGTTCTCAACCGCTATTAGCGGGTCAGTTTCATTTGCCAACCAAGAAAGACATCGATACACCTCTGGTGATTGGGGCTGCTCTTTTTGGAGTGGGTTGGGGAATTGCTGGATACTGTCCAGGGCCGGGTATTACGGCTTTGGTGTTGGGTATCGCCAATCCAATCCTATTTATGGTGGCGTTCATTGCAGGTTCGCTGACTTACCGATGGTACTCAACTTCATTGAAGCGATAGTTGCATTATCACTATTAAAATTGAGCGACTCAAATGTTTAATCACAAAACACAGGTCGTGCAATCACAAAAACAAACGGGGTTGCATCGCTGGAGCCGTTTTTTTCCGATTCTGGATTGGGGTTTACACTACCGATCCGAGGATTTTGCAGGAGATTTAACGGCCGGAATTATTGTGGGAACTGTGCTAATTCCCCAAGCTATGGCCTATGCTTTGTTAGCCGGTTTACCTCCTGAAATTGGGCTATATGCGAGTATTTTACCTCCAGTTGTTTATGCCTTCCTGGGTACTAGTCGCCTGATTTCTGTTGCCCCGGTGGCGTTGGATTCGCTGATGGTTGCTGCGGCAGTTGCTCCTCTAGCTGCCGAAAATACACCTCAATATTTGGGACTGGCATTGTTGCTGGCACTGATGATTGGTACGATTGACCTCCTTATGGGAATCTTTCGCTTGGGTTTTTTGGTCAATTTTCTCAGCCAAGCGGTGATTTCTGGCTTTATCAGTGCGGCGGCAATTGTGATTGGTTTTAGTCAGGTCAAACATTTATTAGGATTGAAAATTCCTCAAACAGAATCCTTTGTTCAGTTACTCACTTATCTAGTACAAGGAATAGGTGCCATCAACGGGGTGACTCTGACGTTGGGCGTTGTCAGTATTCTGCTATTGGTTTACTTCCCCAAAGTCGTGGGTAAACAACTCAAGAAACGAGGATTTCAAGAATTAGCTATTATTCCGCTAACAAAAAGTGCGCCGCTTATCCTTGTGATTGGCAGTTCGCTGTTAGTCTGGCTGTTGCATTTAGATCGGGTGGCTGGCGTAAAAGTCGTGGGTGATATCCCTAAGGGTTTACCTGCCTTCACGTTTCCTGTACTTGATGGAAATACGATGTCTGCATTACTTCCTGCTGCCTTTGCAATTAGCTTTGTGGGTTTCATGGAAGCCTATTCAGTGGGGAAGTTTTTGGCGAGTAAACGGCGACAAAAAGTTGATGCAAATCAGGAATTTATTGCTTTGGGGGCGGCAAATATTAGTGCTGCCTTAAGTGGAGGGTATCCAGTTGCTGGAGGAGTGAGTCGATCGGGTGTGAACTTTTCTGCGAATGCTAATACCCCTTTAGCATCAATCATTACAGCATTAATTGTGGCACTAACTGTCATGTTTCTTACGCCACTATTTCACTTCCTCCCCCAAGCAAGTCTGGCAGCTATTATTGTCATGGCAGTAAGCAATCTCTTTGATTTTGGAACACTCAAACGGTTGTGGGTCTATAATCGGGCAGATGCGATCGCATGGATGGCAGCATTTGTGGCAGTCTTAACAACCAGTGTGGAGAAGGGCATTTTGGTTGGTGCTGCTGTGTCAATTGTATTGCATCTCTGGCGCACTAGCAGACCTCACATTGCTGTTGTAGGAAGGTTAGGAGAAACGGAACATTTTCGCAATGTTTTACGATATCCGGTTAAGACTTGTCCTCAGGTTTTGGCAGTTCGGGTTGATGGTAGCCTTTATTTTGTGAATACAAAGTATCTGGAGGATTATCTAATCAAAGCGGTTAGCGATCGCCCAGAGGTGAAACATTTATTATTAGTATGTAGCGCCGTTAATTCGATTGATGGGAGTGCGTTAGAAACACTCAAGAGTTTAATTGTTGACTTAAAGACAAGGGAAGTTGAATTCTATATGTCTGAAGTCAAAGGCCCGGTGATGGATGGACTGGCAAAGGTTGGGTTTATCGATGAGCTGGGGCAAGACCATATTTTTCTAACCACTGACCAAGCGATGCAAGCTTTAGAATGCGTTTGAACTGAGATATTGCACCAGAAGCCAAAACCTCGCTCATCTTTCCAGGTTTTTAAGCGACCCTTATATATAACATGCTTCATACAACAATTTTTTGACTTTCCTTATAGATTAGCTTTTACCGGGTTTTTTAGCTGGTGCAAATTCAACCTGAATATTAGCTGATTTGGCATCATTAGTAGTGTCTAGTCTCAGTCGGGTAGTGCCATGAAATTCTGGATTTGCTCTTGGGAGTATCGACGCATATCTGCTCCCGCTTGAAATGCCTTTGTCCAATCCACAATCCAACTCAAAGTCGTTGTCACATCCAGTTTTGGCACCCACCCTAGCTTGGTGTGAGCCTTGGAACAGTCTACTTTCAGGTAAGATTCTTCGTGAGGGTGAGAATTTTTGTCCAACTCCCAAGCAATATCACTCCCCCAAAGCGCAATCAGTTGTTCCACCATCCACACCACAGACTTGGGGTTGATGTCCGAGGAACCGAAGTTCCAAGCTTCACTAAAGGATTGCCTGTCTGAATACAATCGTTCTGTTAGCATCAGATAACCATTCAGGGGTTCTAAGACATGCTGCCAAGGGCGAGTGGCGTGGGGATTGCGAACGAACAAGGGTTTATTCTGCATTAAACAGCGCAAAGCGTCGGGAACTAAACGATCTTCCGACCAATCTCCTCCACCAATCACATTTCCCACTCGTGCTGTAGCTATAGCGGTTGGCGGCGTTGCAGCGTCGCCTGGGGTGAAAAATGAGCTACGGTAAGCCGAAGTTACAAGTTCTGCACAGGCTTTACTACTACTGTAGGGGTCGTAGCCTCCAAGCAGTTCATTTTCTCGATAGCTCCAAACCCAGTTGCGGTTATGGTAGCATTTGTCGGAAGTTACACAAACCACAGCTCTCACGCCACCCACTTGTCGGATGGCTTCTAGCAGGTGAACGGTTCCCATGACATTGGTGCTGTAGGTTTCTACGGGGAATTGGTAAGACTTGCGTACCAAGGGTTGAGCAGCTAGGTGCATCACTATTTCCGGCTTGAAGTCACTTGTCACCTGCTGTAAGTGAGCCAAGTCTCGGATATCTCCTAGTATGGAGGTCATCCCGTCGGTAACGGCTGCTAGTTCAAACATACTGGGTTGGGTTGGCACTTCTAAGGCATAGCCTACGACTTGAGCACCTAAAGTCTGCAACCAAAGAGCTAGCCAGCTTCCTTTGAATCCAGTGTGACCCGTAATTAAAACTCGTTTTCCCTGCCAAAATTTGGGGTCAATCATGACTGTTACTGTAAACGCTCAAGGGAAATTGCTTAGTGGCATATAATGATAATTCCAGCTTATCCCTCTTCCGTCATTTTGGGTGAAACCTTGAATCTTCATGGGCTATATTCTCGAAAAATCGTCAATTTATCCGATGGGGTTAGGGTTCAAGAATTCTGACTAAAATCCGCAAAAGATCGTCTAGATCAGCAGGCACACGGTAGAGATCGAGGTCTTGAGTCACTTCACGAGATTGGCGATCGAATTGTCCAAATTGCCAGATATTGCCGGTTGAAATTGCGCCTTGCAAAATGGCTTGATCTGACTCAATCCATTGATCGAGGGCAATTAGTTCGATTGCAAGCTGCACAAAACCCCGTTCTAAGTCTTCGTTTTTAGCTTCAATAACAAGAAAAGTCTGGTGATTTTGTAGAAGATAATCCAGGGAACCTTTGAGTTGGTTGCTCACGGCAACGGGATATTCGACGTTGAGGGTAGCTTGGGTGTAGTGCAACAGATCAGTCAATACTGGAGCAATGAGGAATTCCCGTCGTGCCATTTCACTGGTGAGGCTAAGGCGAGGGAGGCTTTCTTCAATTCGAGCTTTGAGATCGGTGAGGCGATCGAGGAAACCCTCATAGCGTGGCAATTTCAAGGAGCAACGTTGAAGCGATACGTTGAAATACGCAAGGATGTCTTGTGGAGCAAAGTTGAGCTTGAAGTAATCAGCAAAGGTATAGGACTGATCGGGTTGGATGATTGCTGCTCTGGGCATTGCACGAATTCTCTCTGCTTGAGGGATTTGATTGGTAATCCAGGAATGGCTGCATCAATAGACATCTTTGATAATTAACTTGAAACCCTTGTAATATGGTCGTTTAATCTTAATTTCCGCAGAGGTCTAATTGATTGCTCGAATTCTAAATTGCGCTTGAGTTGATAATGGCCTCTCCAGATGAACTCCAACCTGAAAAGCTAGGCGGAAACCCTTGGACATTGTCATAACCTAAAAGGTGCAGGCTCATCACCCCCATCGCTGACCGATAGCCGGTTGAACAATACAACACCACGGGGCGATTGTGAGGAATTTTGTCCAGATTAACAGTTAAAGTTTGCAATGGAATATTAATTGCGCCAGGAATATGGCCAGATCGATACTCTGTGGGTTCTCGCACATCAACCAATAACGGCTGGCTAGTTGCGATCAAGCTTTTTAGTTCTGCAACGCTGCCAATTGTGTAATATCCCCGTGGAAGCGAGGTCAGAAATTGGTCTAATCCCAATCCCACATTGGGCATTACTTCAGGAACAGGTTGCACCTTGAACACAGACATCGGAGGGGATTCAGTTAGAGTTGTGGCAATAATCGGAGATTGCCCCATTCCAAAGTATAGGCAAACCAGGAATACCAGTCCCAGCAGTGCCGTTTGGATCGATTTGTTGAACATCATAGATTCCTTAGTGTATATTTGCTTGATTATATTACTACACTATTATATAGTTTTATATAGTATCAAGGATGTTCACAAGCTGGAAACACTCTTAGCGATCGCAAAGTATGCCCTAAGAGATCAGATTGCCCAATCGAACACCTGAGATTTCCAGAGGTAACACCCTCTTAAAGTCCAGAGATTTTCTGTAACGACAGATACCGAGAATCCAATTACCTTAAGGGAATGAAGCGCTTTCCTAGGCTGAGAGTCGGAAAGCCGCCGATGCATTCCTTGCAAAGATAGGTGATTGATATGGATAACGCCAAGCTAGAATCCTTCGTCGGACAAGTCGTTAACGACATGGCGATTAATATGTCCGGTGTCATGGTCAATATCGGACACAAACTGGGATTATACAAAGCAATGGCAGGTGCAGGCTCGATAACACCTCGCGAACTTGCACAAAAAACCAATACCCACGAACGTTACGTGTTGGAATGGCTGAATAACCAAGCAGCCGGTGGCTACATCACTTACAATCCCAGCCAGCGTACCTACGAGTTACTCGGTTTCGTCGGGCTACACAAACACCCTTCAACTTGATTTTAGAAGCAAAGCCTTAATTTTTGCCGATTTAATATTATTAATGATTGGAGATAATGCCATGAAACTAGAATCATCATTTCGCGCTGCTACAGTCGGTGATTGTTACGCGATCGCAGAATTATTCCGCATTGCTTCCGAGGAGTTGCTGACTATAT
>CAZPRJ010000004.1:0-74579 GCA_964588805.1 uncultured Microcoleus sp.
TTGAACTCCAATCGCGAGGTTCTGAACTCGATTAATGAGCCTTTGAACTCCAATCGCGAGGTTCTGAACTCGATTAATGAGCCTTTGAACTCCAATCGCGAGGTTCTGAACTCGATTAATGAGCCTTTGAACTCCAATCGCGAGGTTCTGAACTCGATTAATGAGCCTTTGAACTCCAATCACGAGGTTCTGAACTCCAATCGCGAAGCTCTGGACTCAATTAATGAGGTTCTGAACTCCAATCGCGAAGCTCTGAACTCGATTAATGAGGTTCTGAACTCCAATCACGAGGCTCTGAATTTCATGGTGCAGAGGTTTCTCTCTTTTAAGCAGGGTTTTTCTCAAAAATGACCATTTGGCGCTTAAGTCAGTGCCATTCAACTTCTAAATGCAAAGCTTACTGAGTAACAAGGTGCTGCGAACTTTCTTGACGTTGGCGCTGAGAGAGCATCATCATCTTCACGCCACTGGCAGGATAACAGATCAGACCATCAAACTGAGGTCGTTCTGGCCGTTGCTCAGCCAGTTTTAATTCATAACGTGAAAGAATAGTTGCTAAGACTAACTTCATTTCAAATAAAGCAAAAGCTGCACCAATGCAGCCACGCTCACCACCACCAAAGGGTAAAAATTCATAGGGTGAAAATTGTTTTTCCAGAAAGCGCTCGGGTTTAAATTGCTTTGGTTCTGGATACAAGTCCTCACGCTGATGGGTCGAACAAATATTACCTCTCAGGATTGTACCTGGGTTCAATTCATAGCCCATTAGCTCTACCGATGATTCAACTCTCCTTGGAAATGTAAACAATTGGGTGGGGTAAATTCGCAGAGATTCATTACAGACGGCACTGAGGTAAGGTAATTCGACAACGCTCATGGGATTGGGGGAATCACCTAAACTATCGAGTTCTCTGAGCAATTGCTCACGGACTGAAGGGAGATGGTGAATCCAGTACAAAGCCCAAGTTATGGCAATAGCTGTAGCATCCTGAGCTGCAAAGAGGGGTGAGAGTACTAAATCGCGCACCTCTTCATTGGTTAGGGGTTCACCCGTTTGATCGCGAACCAATAACAGTTCAGAGAGGATGTTAGCCTGAGAGGGAGAAGCTTGTTGGCGGCGTTCTTTGACTTCGGCGTAGATAACTTGGAAGAGTTCTCGTCGCAGGTGCACAAGGTATCCCCACGGACTCCATCTGCCTAAATCATGTTGCAAGAAAGGGAGAAGAAAAGCGGTTAACAATAACGGCGATCGCAGATACTTTGTTACAGAAGGAAGCAACTGCTTGAGTTTTTCGTAGCGTTCTCCTTGATGCAAGCCCAATACAACCTCTATACTCACTTGCAGAGTAATCGCTTCTATGGTGCGGAAGCTGGAAAAGGTTAAGCCTTTCGCCTGCTGGCTCATGACTTTTTCTGTGAGATCGCAGATGCGCTGTCCGTAAGCTTGCAACCGAGTACCATGAAAAGCAGGCATTAATAGCTTGCGTCGGTGTTTGTGGTGTAAACCATCAAGCTGGAGTAATCCTTGTTCGCCTGTAAGAAAACTATCTTCGCGGTTTAACTCACCCGGAGCTGTAATGTCTTTTGTATTAGTAAAAATCTGCTTAATTCCCTGGGGGTTGCTCACGAATACGACAGGTGTAGAACCAAACGGAATGGTGAAAATGTCACCATAGCGTTGACTCAGGGCATCCATATAGCCCATCGGGTCAGCCGCCATTTTGATATATTGCAACCAGAGGGGAGTTTTCGGTCCTTCAGGTGGTTTCATCATCACTCGCTTAAGAATACTTGCAACTGTTTGTCAACTCCTGAACATCAAGTTCAGTTCAATCCGTTGGAAATCGCATCTTCTGGAGTCGATCGAGAAAAATTTCTGCACCGATAGGCCCTGGCAATCCTCGGCAGAGGTAAGTAGGAATGAAGTAAACGTGTCCTTTTTGGCTTGCCTCTAGAGATTGGGCGATCGCATTATTGCTCCATTCCTGCTTAAGACTTTTCAGTTGGTTATTTTCTAGGGTGTCTATGTCCGTGAGTTGATTGCCTGCGCCAAAGTTATGTCCCTGGACAATAATCAAGTCAGCATCTAGTTTTGGCAAAGCCTCTATTGAGATATTCTGAGCAACGGGCTGTTGTTGCTGGCCTGGAACGGATACCAGTTGAAAGCCCACATCTTCCATCAAATTACCGCAAAAATCCGTGCTATTAGCGATTTGAAGAGACTGCTCCAGATTCTCAGAGGCCAACATCAATACTTTGGGATACTTCTGTGCGACAGGTGCTAGTGCTTTACGAGCAGCCGTTAGTCGATTTTTGTGGGTTTCAATGACTTGTTGGGCTTGTTCGGTGCGTCCTAGTGCCTGAGCGATCGCTTGAATACTCTGCTGCCAATTATCAGCACCTCGATAACGAAATAGCAGGGTTGGCGCAATTTGAGAGAGGACACCATACCGCTGTTTAAGTTCCTCAATGCTTCCTAAGATCAAATCTGGCTGGAGTTTGGCGATCGCTTCGAGTGAGGGTGTAGCACTCGTACCAACATTTAGGGGTTGGCTTGTCACCCGCTCTCCAATATAAGGAATCTGTTGGCTAGGATTGTTGAAATCACCCTGGTGAATTGGCAATATATCTCCATAACCTGCCGGTTGAACACCCAACGACAGCAGCATCTCTAACATATTTGGATTGAGAGCAACAATTTTCTGGGGTTGCTCACAAACCTTTGTTTTGCCTAACTCATGTTCAATGAGTTGACAGTTTGCTGTAGAAGATTTCTGACTCGGAGCGGTGCCTTGACGCTCAGTTGTGCTGCCACCACAAGCGACAATTAAAAGACACAGCGACATCCCCAGCAGGAAGTACATAGGAATGCGCCACGCTTTCCAGCTTTGAGAACCATGCCTTCGTTCTTTGACGAGACCTGTGTAACCTTGAGGATAGGGAAAATGGATAGACATAAGCAAATTTGAAAGTCAAAAGGGGAAAACTAACTATTTAGCAAGGCTTTTGACTGCTGCGGTGGATACCAATTAAATGTGAGAGAACTTCCTAGGACTTACGCACTCAGCTAGATTTGCAACAGTAGAATGAGGCTTACAGCTTCTCGAACAACACTCAGAACGACGAGATTTCCTTTCAGTGCGTAAGTCCTACTCCCGATCAAAATCGGCTTCTAAACTGAACCCCAACGGTGGCCGGGACACCAGGGCTAACCAAAAACCCAAATGGATCGAAATTCGTGGCTTGGGTGAAGTATTGGGTATTGAAGATGTTATTGGCAAATAAATAAATGCCGTAATTATCAAATTCATAGCCCAAGCGAGCATTGACTACCACGTATGGGCTTTGTTTGAGTGAATTATCTTCATTAAAATAGGTCGTCCCCAATCCCTGTAGTTCAGCTCTAGCAAAGATGCCCGAGGGAGAACGGTACTGCAACGCCAGATTGTAGGTCAAACTAGGCGCATAAGGGATTTGGTTCCCGTCAAAATCGCCAAATCTTGTAAATTCAGCGTCAGTGATACCCAGACCGGCAATAATATCCAAACCCCTCAGTGGTGTTGCCCTTACCTCTAGCTCTGCCCCAGTAATACTCACGTCAGCATTGCCAATGCGGCTGATATTGAAGCTATCGGTTATAGGCACCTGGTAATCATTCAAATCGTTGTAAAACACAGCTAAATTGACGTTGAGGCGGTCATCGAGCCAGGACGACTTTAAGCCAATTTCGTAATTCCAGGAGCGTTCCTCTTCAAAGGTTAACGTGGTCTCGTCTCCACGAAAATTGACACCACCAGGTCTGTAGCCTCTAGCAATGCTGCCATATACCATCAGATCGGGGTTGAAGCGATATTCCGCCACAAATCGAGGTAGCCAGATATTAGTATTCTGCTCAATATCGCTGGCCGAGAACGTGATATCGGTAGGGCCGCCAGGAGGCGTAAAAGTACTTTCGAGGTTTTCCAACTTACCCTTAAACGATTCATATCGTACCCCTGCTGTCAGCGTCAGCGGCTCAACCGGACGATAGCTGACTTGAGCAAAACCTGCAAAAATTGTCTCATCAACTTCGCCGTCCGTTAAGCTGATGCCCGTAGGAAAACCAATTGACGCCGCATCCGCCCCAAATGTAAAGCCATCATTGGAATTGCTGAACTGCCGGGATTCAAAATAGCCCCCAACTAACCATTGAAAGCGGTCAGCCTCTGCGGGTGACTGGAAACGAACTTCTTGAGTCCAGACTGTTGACTCGAAGTCATTCGTATTCTCGACAATATCATCTGGGGTGCCGTCAGCATCAGCCCTCTGTTTGCTGGTGGAGAAACGCCGGGCTGTAATTGATGTCGCTCGAAAATCTGGATTGTTGTAACTAATCCTCAAGGCTTGGGTGTTGGACTGGCGCTCAAACGAGTTATCGAAATTTTCTTCGACATCAAACGTTTCTGACGGATCGAACTCGCTGACGGTAACGAAGTTAACTCCAGTCCGTAAATCTTCATAGAACGTATTAAAGGAAATCTCCCACTCTTGGGAGGGAGTCCACAGCAATTGAGCGCGACCATTGCCGCCCCGTTTGTCATCGACACCCTCATCTAAAAATGAGTTTTCGATGTAACCGTCTCGCGAATAATAGTTGCCCGACAGACGGAAAAACAATCGATCTTCAACAAGCGGACCGCTAACACCTGCCCGAATATCAAAGTCATCATAACTGCCGTAGCTAACAGCGCCATTAAATTCAAAATCGTTTGTTGGTCTGCGGGTTGTGATGTTAACGACACCAGCTAGAGCGTTTCTGCCATAGAGAGTGCTTTGTGCACCCCGTAGGATTTCTACTTGCTCGATATCGGGTATATCTGTACTGAGAAAATTAGCTCGATCGTAGGGAACACCATCGATATAAAAGGCGGCTGCCTCTCTGGCGAGGAAGTTAGAGTTTCCCAAACCCCTGATGGAGTATATGGGACTAACCGCATTTTCTCCACTAAAGATTGAGAAATTGGGGGTATTGTTAGCAATGTCTTCTAAGGAAGTAATGTTTGCATCTTCAATTTCTTGCTCAGTTATCGCCGTGACACTGACGGGAACATCTTGAATGTTTTCTTCAGTTTTTTCGGCAGTGACAACGATTTCTATTTCTTGTTCTTCCTCAAAAACTGTTTCGTCTTCTACTCCCGGTGTTGTCGGTGCAGTAGGTTCAGGAGTAGGCTCTACTCCTTCTGACGGCACTGGAGACTCAGTTGGTTCTTGAGCCGGACTAGAGTCTGTGGGTGGAATCGCATTCACACTCAGCACTAAACCGCCACTACCGGGCTGAACCTGCACCGTTGGCACTTCTCTCGTGCCAACAACCGTAACCTGAATGCTGTTGATATCACGTTGTTCGACCGTAACCAAGGCAATATCATCAGTGGGGTTTTCTTGTCGAAAACTATTCCCGTCTGGTAATTGCAACTGAGTATTGACAATATCAGCAAAAAATGTATTGCCGGAAGTCCGACTTAAGACTTGGGGAGAGTCCCCATCTGCTGTTTCCAAAATGATTTCGATGCCGCTCTCTGTAGGCTTGAGCTGCACGCCTGTAACTTGCGTCACCTGTGCTTGAGCCGGTTGAGCGATCGCGCCAGCGCTGCTGTAGCAGATCGCGATTGAAGCTGATATTGCTACACCTACCCCCCAGAAGGGATTGAATAGATTACCCCTTGCCACAACTATCCTCACACCAATATTTCGCAACTACTTGTTGTATGAATATACATTATTGAGAGCTATTTGCAACTGCTTGACTAATTCTTGAAGATGAGGTTCAGTGAACATGGAGAAATGATTACCCGGAACTGCGATCGCCTTGATGGGTTGCTCGGAGCATTTGCCCCAACCTAACCAGGGGTCATCGCTGTGGAACTCCGCACTCTCGAAGTCGTGAATAATTGGCTCAATTGCCCTTAACAGCGTAATTTCGTGAGGGTAAACCTGCGGGACATAATCTCGCATGGCTTGGACATGAGCTTTGAAAAGCTTGTAACTTTGGAGATGCTGTTCGAGTTCTGTGTCGCTAGCGCTAAGGTTCGCCTTCTTATTCAATAGAGCGAATTGTTCATCAAGTGGCAGATGACGCAGTTCTTCATAGGAAACTGAAAAATCTATACCGAACCAAGTCTTAATCGACTCAGCCAAGCGCAGTAAAAACTTGGCATCGTCATCCCATGCCTGCTGGATGACCGTTTCTGGCAGTATGGCATCAATCACGACCAGCAGACTGACTGTTTGACCTTGCCTGTGCAGTTGTTGCGCCATTTCAAACGCCACCACACCCCCGTAACACCAACCTCCCAAAAGATAGGGGCCTTCTGGTTGCACTGCACGAATTTCTTTGAGGTAGTAAGCGGCTGTCTCCTCCACTGACCTAGTTTCAGGTTCGAGTGAGTTATAGGTTTGTTCCAAAGCGT
This sequence comes from uncultured Microcoleus sp., assembly GCA_964588805.1. Lineage (GTDB taxonomy): Bacteria > Cyanobacteriota > Cyanobacteriia > Cyanobacteriales > Coleofasciculaceae > CAZPRJ01. The sequence continues at coordinate 6,450 of CAZPRJ010000004.1, forward strand.
AAAATGGCCGATCAACATCGAGTTTTTTTGCCAAATTCAGATAAGCCGTGATATCTCCCCCGGCGGCATGGACGCAGAAGAAAGGACGCTTAGAGCCAGAAGACTGCACTGCTACCAAAGGAGAACCCGAACCCAAACCTATTGGCTGGCGCTTGAGAATTTTAGCAAGTTGTTCAATCGTCCCACCCTCGAATAGAGTAGACAGGGGAAGATTATGCCCAAACCGCTCATAAATTTGAGCCATTAAACGTACCGCTAAAAAGGAGTGACCTCCCAAATCAAAAAAGTTATCTTTGACCCCAATTGGACTGATGTTTAAAAGACTTTCCCAAATTTTCGCCAGTGCTAATTCAGAAAAATTTCTCGGAGCAACAAAAGATGGGGTGGAGTTGGGACGAATCAGATTGTCAGTTGGCAGAGAACGCTTGTCTACTTTCCCATTTGGTGTTAGCGGTATCGCATCCAACACCACGAAGGCAGATGGCACCATATAATCTGGCAGTTTCTCTTGTAGATAGCTGTGAAGTTGTGCGGCTGAGCCTTCTAAATCGGCAACCATATAAGCGATGAGGCGCTGATTACCTTGCTCGTCATCGCTGGCAATGACAACAGCGTTTTGAATCGCTGGATGTTTAATAATTGTCGCCTCAATTTCTCCGAGTTCAACGCGAAAGCCTCGAACTTTAATTTGGTCATCATGACGACCTAAATATTCGAGATTGCCATTGTTTAGATAGCGCACTAAGTCGCCAGTTTTATAGAGCTTAGTTGCCGGTACAAAAGGATTATCAATAAACCGTTCTTGAGTTAGTTCAGCACGATTCAAATAACCCTTCGCTAATCCATCGCCACCAATATACAATTCACCGTAGACTCCTACAGGATTAGGTTGTAAATGGTGGTCTAACACATAAGCTTGCGTATTATCAATTGGACGACCAATCGGAATGCTAATTGCGTTTTCTGGTAATAAACTAGTGTCGTAATAAGTAACGTTAGCAGAAACTTCAGATGAACCGTAAAGATTGATTAGTTTTGCATCCGGCAACAATTCTCGGAAGGTTTGCGCTAAGTCGAGAGAGATTGTTTCTCCACTGGTTATCCATAGTTTTAGATTTGATAAATTATGAATTAAGTGAGCGTAATTATCTACAAGTACTCGAAGTAATGAAGGGACAAGTACAACTCGTGTAACGTTGTGGTGAGCAAGCGTTTCTAGAAAGAGTTGGGGGTTTTTAACAATTGCATCGGGAATAATAACCGTTGGAATTCCTTGAAGTAAGGGAGCAAAAATCTCCCAGATTGAATCGACAAAGCTAATAGCCGTTTTCTGACAGCAAATTTCTTCGGTTGCAAAGGGATAAGTTTTCCAAAACCCATGTAAGCCATTGACTGTACCTCGATGAGTACCGAGAACGCCTTTAGGAGTTCCAGTTGAGCCGGAAGTGTAGATTACATAAGCAAGATTGTTACTTGTAGATGTGCTGGCGGGATTTTCTTCGTTTTCTTGGGAAATTAAGTTTTTGTGGATATCTAGAAAAACTGTTTTATCTGACAACAAAGCTGATGCATTTTCTGAAATTAATTTAGGCAGTTTCTCTAATATTTCTTGCTGGATTAACAACACAGATGCTTGTGAATCAGAGAGCATGAAACTCAGACGCTCAACTGGATAGTTGGGGTCGAGAGGAATATAAGCACCGCCAGCTTTGAGAACAGCTAGAATTCCCACAACCATTTCTGTAGAACGGTTCAGGCAAATCGCAACTAGAGTTTCTGTTGTTACTCCCAGTTTTTGTAAATAGTGAGTAAGCTGATTAACTCTTTGATTAAGTTGTTGATACGTTAGCTGTTCTGATTGACTTATTAAGGCTAATGCATCAGGTGTGCGTTCAACTTGGTACTCAAATAATTGATGGAGAGATGCATCTTGAGGATAATCTGATTGGGTATTATTCCAATCGACTAACAGTTCCTCTCGTTCTTTAGCAGTCAGTAGTGGTAGCTCAGAGATGCGCTGATTGGGATTAGCAACAATACCTTCTAGTAACGTTTGGAAATTACCGATGAACCGGATAATGGTTGCCGAATCGAACAAATCACTACTGTACTCTAAAAACCCTGTTAATCCCTGCTCGGATTGGGTCATCGATAGGAAAATATCAAACTGAGCTGTGCCGCTATCAATCTGCAAGGTACGTAAGGTTAAACTAGGAATCTTTTGAACAGGCATTGGAGAATTTTGCAGGACAAACATGACCTGAAACAGAGGATTTCGGCTTAAATCTCGTTCGGGTTGTATTTCCTCTACTAGCTTCTCGAAGGGCAAATCTTGATGGGCATAAGCATCGAGAGTTACTTCGCGGACTCGGCTCAAAAGTTCACGAAAACTCGGATTGCCACTGAGGTCATTTCGCAACACTAAAGTATTGACAAATAAGCCTAAAATACCTTCTAATTCTGGTTTGTTACGGTTAGCAATTGAAGAACCAACCAAAATGTCTTCTTGCTCTGTGTAGCGGTAAAGCAATGTACTAAATGCCGCTAGCAGAGTCATAAATAAGGTAACTTTTTCTTGCTGGCTGAATTGATGAAGCGCCTCTGCCAGGATTTTGGAGAATGTAAAGTATTGCTTGGCACCGGCAAATGTAGCAACAGTGGGTCGTGGGCGATCTGTGGGTAGTTGTAGTATGGGTAAGTCACCCTTGAGTTGTTGCTTCCAGTAGTTGAGTTGGGTGTTGAGTCGTTCACCTTGTATGCGATCGCGCTGCCAAATCGCAAAGTCTGGATACTGGATGGGAAGTTCGGGTAAGGGCGACGATTGCCCTTTAGAAAACGCCGCATACAACGTTGCCAACTCCCCTGCAAACACACCAATCGACCATCCATCCGTGACGATGTGGTGCATGGTCAAAAGGAAAATGTGTTCTTCTTCGTCCAATCGTAGCAACGTTGCTCGTACTAGTGGCCCTTGAGCTAAATCGAAGGGTTTTTTAGCTTCCTCAGTTGCTAGTTGTTGAACTTCTTTTTCCCAGTCTTGGCCGGACAAATGCTCAAGGTTGATAATTGGTAATTCCCAAGTTAAATTGGGGGCAATGACTTGCACGGGTTGTCTATCTACTATCACAAAAGTTGTTCGCCAAGCTTCGTGACGCTTCAAAATTTCGTTAAGACTTTGCCTAAAAGCAGCTACATTGAGCGCCCCTTTTAAATGAAGAGCACCGGAAATATTGTAGAAAGAACTCCCTTGGTAAAGTTGGTCAATAAACCACAGACGCTGCTGGGGAAAAGACAAAGGAACAAAGTTGGAATCTTGATGCTTGGAAATCGCTTCAGCTTTAAATTTTCCTCCCTTCCATTTTTCTAAAAGGGCTTTTTTTGCAGATGATAAGTTAGAGGAACTTTTATCCATTGTTGTTAATGTAAGATTTTCAGGTTTACTACAAATTTTGGCTGTTCAGATACCTGGCTTCTTCCAGAAGTCGGGTATCTTGGTGTTTACTGCCCTAATTAACTACTACCTAAGAGAACTTCTACTTCTTCATCAGATAATTCTTCAATTTTTTCAAGGAGAAGTTGCTCGATCGTTTCTGCCTGCTTGGCTACAGTTGAGGCTTGAACTAAAAGGTCGCGTAGAGGTAATTCAACAGGGAACGTTGTTCGCAACCGGGAAACTAATTGGGTCGCGATGAGAGAGTCTCCACCCAACTCAAAGAAATTGTCGTAAATCCCAACTTGCTGAATGCCAAGAATGGCTTGCCACATTTCGGCAATTTGTTTTTCTAGTTCGTTAGTTGGAGCAATATATGAATTACTTAAGCTCGGTCTTGAGTAGCGTGAAGATGATTTTTCTGGGCTAGAAGTTTTTGCCTCCGGTATTAGTTCTTCAAACAAAGCATCAACATCATCGGGGTTTTGAGGATTAATAGCATAGATGCCTTCGCTTAGTTTAGTAAACTGCTCTCCTACTTTCACCGTAATAATATGCTTGCCTTTTTGTTCGAGTTTTTTAACTAACTGGGAACCCGCTCCAGACTCATCGAAAAACACGAAATATGGCTCTTTTTTATCTAATGTGACTGAATTTTGATTCAAAGAAAATGGGAGCAATTTCGCATCAATCCAGTAACGCTGCCGCTCAAAAGGATAGGTGGGCAAGGGGAGACGATGACGCTGTTCGTGAGTATAAAATCCTGACCAATCTATCTCTACACCCGCCATCCAAAGACGGCCTAATGCGTTTAACAAAAAAGAGACATCGGATTTTTGTTCTTTGGGATGGCGTAAGGACGATAGCACAAGTTGATTAGCACCAGGCTCTAAATGCTGTCTAGTTAATGTGCTTAATGTCTGCCCCGAACCAACTTCTAGAAAGATTTGTTCGGGCTGTTTCAACAACTCAGAAATTCCCGGAGAGAATCTCACCGTTTGACGTAGATGCTTAGTCCAATAGGTTGGATTTGTGGCTTCATCTTTTGTAATCCAGGTGCCAGTAACGTTGGAAATGAACTTAATTTGGGGCGGCTTCAGCGTCACTTTTTTCAGAGCGATCGCAAACGGTTCTAAGATGGGTTGCATCATCTCAGAATGAAAAGCATGAGACGTATGTAAGCGGCGGCACTCTATGCCTTGGGAGGCTAACTGGTTTTGTAGTGCCTCTATTGCCTCCGTTGAACCTGAAATGACACAGGAGGATGGCGCGTTAATGGCTGCCAGAGAAAGTTCTTTACCCAAAAAGGGTTGCACTTCTGTTTCGGAAAGAGGAACGGCAAGCATACTCCCTGAGGGCAATTGCTGCATTAATTGACCCCTTGCTGCCACTAAAGCCAAGGCATCTTCTAAGGAGAACACGCCAGCAATCGTGGCAGCTACATATTCACCAATGCTGTGACCAATCATCGCTACAGGATGCACCCCCCATTCCATCCACAACTGGGCTAGAGCGTATTCGATGACAAACAGTGCGGGTTGGGTAATTTCCGTCTGTTGCAGTTGTTGGGACGCTGCTTCAGTCTGCTCTGTGCTGGGGTAGAGGATATGACGTAGATCGAGTCCTAAGTGGGGTTTGAGAAAGTCTGAGCAGATATCCACCTGTTCCCGAAACGTCGGTTCAACGTGGTACAGTTCCCGCGCCATATTCACATATTGTGCGCCCTGCCCGGAAAACATGAATACAACTGAACGATGACAGGGTTTTTGGTAGTGGGTGAAAACTCGTTGCGGATCTAGAGTAGTTAGCGCCTTTTGGGCATCATCAAGGTCATGGCAACACTTCTCGGTAAACCTCTCCCCCAACCCCTCTCCTTGTAGGAGAGGGGAGATAGGTTCCCCCATTCCCTTGTAGGGAAGGGGGGTTAGGTCTGCTTGATGTGAGAAGTATTGCGAATTACGGCAAACGACCATTCGGCGATGCTCGAACGCTCGGCGGCCGACTTGGAGGGTATGAGCGACATCCGCGAGATTTAGGTCGGGATGCTGCTGTAAATGTTCAGCTAAGTTGCTAGTTGCCGTCTCCAAAGCGGAAGGAGTCTTAGTCGAGAGCAACAACAACTGCCAAGGGCGTGAGGAGCTAGAAGCTTCAACGACGGGCGCTTCTTCGAGAATGACATGAGCATTCGTCCCACCAATACCAAACGAACTGACTCCAGCACGGCGAGGATTACCGTTGCTTTTCCATTCTGATAGTGTGGTATTGACGTAGAAGGGACTGTTGGCAAAATCGATTTGAGGATTAGGCTTTTTAAAATGCAAACTGGGGGGTATTTGTTGATGTTTAAGGGCTTGAACAGTTTTGATTAAGCCAGTAACACCCGCCGCCGTATTCAGATGTCCAACATTGGTTTTAACTGAACCAATAGCACAAAATCCCTTGTTGTCAGTACTGGTACGAAACGCCTGTGTAAGAGCCTCAATTTCAATAGGGTCTCCCAACGATGTTCCAGTACCATGAGCCTCGATATAACTAATAGTTTCAGGTTCAACTTCAGCTAAGGCAAGCGCCTCTAAAATCACCTCCCTTTGACCCTCCACACTGGGGGCTGTATAACCGACCTTTAATGAGCCATCATTATTAATAGCCGAACCCTTGATAACTGCATGAATATAATCGCGATCGCAAAGGGCATCTTCTAATCGCTTCAACACGACTACACCCAAACCGTTACCGAAAATAGTTCCTTGAGCATTCGCATCAAAGGCTCTACAGTGTCCGTCAGGAGAAAGAATTCCTCCTTCTTGATAGTAGTAACCTTCTTGTTGTTGAACTTTGATCGAAACACCCCCTGCCACAGCAATATCACTTTCTCCATTGAGCAAACTTTGGCAGGCTAAATGAACAGCAACTAATGAGGTAGAGCAGGTGGTCTGAACATTAACGCTCGGTCCTTTGAGGTTTAACTTATAAGAAATTTGTGTAGGCAGGTGGTCTTTATCATTGCCAATCAAAGTTTGGAACAGGTCTACTGATTCCATGAATTCACGATTGGGATACAAATTTAAAAATAAGTAACTACTAATTGCTACACCCGCGTAAAGACCAATTTGACCCGTGTATGTTTCAGAGTCGTAGCCAGCACTTTCTAAAGCTTGCCAGACACATTCTAAAAAGAGACGGTGCTGTGGGTCTGTTATTTCAGCTTCTCTGGGAGTAAAACCAAAAAATGCAGCGTCAAATAACTCGATATCTTCCAACACACTGTTTGCTTTTACATAACGAGTGTCATTTAAAATGGCTGGGTCTGTTCCTGTTGAAACCAGTTCCTCATCGGTAAAAAAAGAAATTGATTCCAAGCCATCTCGCAGGTTTTGCCAAAAGCTATCAACGTTTTTCGCTCCTGGGAAATTTCCTGCCATACCAATGATGGCAATTTCATCTCGATCGTCAAACTTATTCCATTCACTTAAGTCTTTCATTGCCAAAAATCTTCAAAGATTCATTAATATCTTGCACGGCTGGCAGGAGTTGCTTGAGAAAATAAGTCAATCTTTTGAACTCGCAATAAGGTTAAGTTTTGCGAAAAATATAAATTATTCTTGAGTCTCTTAATTCAGATACAGGGATATCTTGCGAGACATCATAAATCGCTACTTTTTTAAAGCCTACTTTTTCTAGAGCAGACTGAACTTCTGCACGAGAATACCCTCTCATTGTGCAATTCACTTCTTTTCGTTGCCAATTTCCATTAAGCAATTGAAATGTGACGTGCTTAGTTTGCCACGTCTTGCTATCTGAGTTATAGATTGAACGCTTCAGCCAAGCATAATCGTCTGAAAGATCGCCCAAAAATTCTTCAATTGGACTGCCATCATCCGGTACTATTTCTCCTTCACTTAAATCGAATCCAAACCAGCCATTTTCCAACAGTGCCGAATACACATTTTGGAAAGCTTTGGTCAAATCTTCGAGACTGAGAATATAGTTGAAGACAACGCTTGCTGAAACAACAGCGTGGAAAGTAGGTGGGAATTCTAAAGCGCGTATGTCATCCCAGATAAATTTACCATCGGGAGCATTTTTACGAGCATAGTGCAACATCTCCTCAGATAGATCGAGTCCAGTGACTTGATATCCTTTGCCTATCAACTTATTGACTAATTCTCCTCTGCCACAGCCAACGTCTAAAATGCGATCGCCTTCAGACAGGTGTTCTAGAAAATGTTTCCCCACAAACTCTAACCAAAGTTCGCTGCTATTGTCTTCTATGTAGGCAAAAGCCCAATCATTAAAAAGAGTACGGGCATTTTCTTCAAAAAGTATATTGAGTGAAGACATCAAGAGGTTACTCCTTGTTAATTTTTGAAATACTTTGAACGTTGTAAGTCACTTTTTTAGTCTTAATTTGCTCGTTTTGACCGGACTTTATTCAAATTCGCTCTAAGGTTAAAATTTACGAAAAACATAGACTATCCGTGAGTCCTGCAATTGAGATATTGGAATGTCTTGTGTGACATCATAAATCACTACTTTTTTGAAGCCGACCTTTTCCAGAGCAGACTGAACGTCCGCACGAGAATACCCTTTTGTTGTGCAATTTACCTGTTTTCGTTGCCAATTTCCATTGAGCAATTGGAACGTGACGTGTTCAATGTTCCATAAATTGCTGTTTGAATCATGGATAGAACGTTGAAGCCAAGCGTAATCGTCTGCAAAATCTCCCATGAATAAGTCTTCAATTGGACTGCCATCATCTGGTACTCTTTGTCCCTCGCTCAAGTCAAACCCAAACCAACCATTTTCTAACAGTGCCGAATACACATTTTGGAAAGCTTTGGTCAAATCCTCAAGACTGAGAATATAGTTGAAGACAAGGCTTGATGAAACAACAGCATGGAAAGTAGGCGGTAATTTTAAGTAGCGTATGTCATCCTGAATAAATTCACCATCTGGAGCATTTTTACGAGCATAGTGCAACATTTCCTCAGATATATCGAGTCCAGTGGCTTGATAACCTTTCCGTATCAACTTGTTGACTAATTCTCCTTTACCGCAGCCAACATCCAAAATGCGATCGCCTTCAGACAGGTGTTCTAGAAAATGTTTCCCCACAAATTCTAGCCAAAGTTCGCTGCTCGGTAATTCTGGGTATGCAAAAGCCCATTCATTATAGAACGATCGAGCATTCTCTTCAAAATCTATATGTGCTGAGTACATCAAGAGGTTACTCCCAGTTTATTTTTGTATTAGGTTTAAATTCTGAAACAGCTTTTAAGCGATGTTATCGCCAGATTCTAGAAAAATTGAAATTGACAATTCTGAGGCAATCTGAATTTGGTCATTTAACACCGCCTCGATATCATTTTCAGTCGTCAGGGGGTTAGCAATGACTGCTCGCAGCGCAACAATAGGAATTGTTGTATCAAGGAAGAGGTTTGTTTTTGTGGTTCGCGAGATAAAAGTACGACCCGCTTGACGCTGTTTTTTCTGAAGAAGTTCGTTAAATTGATTAATGTGTTGATTGTCGATTTCGGTCAACTGATTTTTGGCAGCACGTTCTCTGAATTGCTCTGGAATATAGCGATAGATGAGAAGGTTAATATCTGGTTCTGCTAGTAACTCAAACTCGATGCGATCGCGGATTTGAGCAGCCATGTATTGAGTTTTCCGAATTCCTTCATCAATCAAAAATTCATAACCCTTAATTCCGATAAGGTTTAGCCCAGCATGTAAGAATAATGCCATACCAGGTCGAGACCCTTCTAAAGTCCGTTTACCTAAATCAAATGACCCCTTACGTATGGTGTAACTCGCATGTTTTTCAATCGCTTTCGCCATATTTGGATCGCGCAGAAACACCATCCCAATACCCATGGGCAGATACAATTGTTTGTGGCCGTCAATGGTTACTGAGTCTGCACGTTCGATGCCAGCAAGTTTATGCTGATGTTGTTTAGAAAAAATGAGTGGCCCACCCCAAGCGGCATCGACATGAAAATGAACATTAGCCTCTTGTGCAATCTCCGCGATATCTGCAAGGGAATCCACACCACCCGAGTCTGTGGTGCCAGCAACGCCGACGATCGCAATAATATGTTTGTTCTGGGCACGACAGTCTGCGACAGCTTGGCGCAGCGCTTGTAAGTCAATCCGATTGTTGCAATCGCTCTTAATTTTAATCAAGCCACGCGCCCCAATACCTAATAAATCTGCGGCTTTATCAAACGAATAATGCATCAATTCAGAGCCAATTACCACCGCTTCTTTGTAACCGTAGAAATCTAGAGCTGCGGCTAAACCTTCCTTTTCAATACCAGGAAAGCCATCTTTTTGTCCTAAGGAAGCATTACGGGCACACCAAAGCGCTGTGATATTTGCTGCCGTGCCACCAGAAACCAAAATGCCCAGTGTACTTTGACTATTTTGAACGTGCGGAGTGTAGAAATGATCAGAAAAGTTGTAAATGATTCGATGCATCATTGCCAAAGCCTGACGTTCATAAGGGCTTAAGGCTTTGGATGTTTCTATTTTGACCACATTTTGATTCATCGCCATCATCAGTTTAGCCAGAGGCTGTACAAAAGAGGGCAATGCGGAGGTCATGTGACCGATAAATCGTGGTGAAGATGTGTGGATTGAATGAGAAATAACGTTGTTAGCTAAATCTTCGATATAACTTTCAAAATTAGAAGGTTTATCAGGAACATTACTGTCACAAAAATTTTCTAACAACGAATTAAAATGAATGTCGCTGCTAGCATAGTCTTCTTCTAAAAAAGCAGAAGTTATAGCCGTAAATTTGTCATGCATTTTTTCCTCTGTAAAAGCTGCATGATGTGAGGATGCAAATAGCTGCATAATTTTTTCGTGAATTTCATCCTGGAAGTCTTGCTTAGTATCAAATTGATGGGGTGTAACAATTTTTTGTTGACTTAATGTCATATTAAACTCCTGTATCGGTCTTACTTGGCTACTTCCTTTCTACCCGAATGATACCTCTTGCTTTGCCTTGGTTAAGGTTTGAGGCATTTGCTAACAGATAATCTTCCAGTGATAAAAAGAATAAATTTCTTTGAGGTTTGCTTCGAGCTATGGAGACTAAGTTTCTTTTAGCTCTGCCTTTGCTCGATGTTTTTGTCTAACTTGTTTTCGGCGTTTGATTGAATCTGTCCGACTTCCAGACCGTTGAGAAGATTGTGAAGCATATAGTTCTTCCTTTGGTTCCTGATTTAAATATTGAGCTAAATAGCTGATGGTTGGATACTGAAACATTCCAACTAAGGGAAAATTGCGTTGGAATATTTTTTGCAGCTTGCTATGAACCTGAACCAAGAGCAATGAATGACCGCCGAGATCGAAAAAGTTGTCATGAATACCGACCTCTTCGATATGAAGTACTTCTTGCCAAATACTGGCAATGGTTTGTTCTACTTCAGTTTGGGGTGCTTGATAAGCCGCTTCCAAATCGGGACGAACTCGCTCAGGCACTGGCAACGCCCGACGATCTACCTTACCATTGGGCAGTAATGGCAGAGCTTCTAGCATTATGAAGGCTGACGGTATCATATACTCGGGCAGCTTTGCTTTGAGCAGGCAATGAAGTTCACTAACTGCAACAGTCTGCTCTGGATCAGAGACGACATACGCCACGAGTTGCTGGTTAGTGGGTTCATCTTCCCTAGCCAGAACGACTACTTCCCGCACTCCTGGATGTTGACTGAGTACCGCTTCAACTTCTCCTAATTCGATGCGGAAACCGCGAAGTTTTACCTGATTGTCGATACGTCCCAGGAATTCGAGATTGCCATCCGGTAGGTAGCGCACTAAATCCCCAGTTTTATACAAACGATTGAATTTTAATTTTGAATTTTCAAAAGGGTTTGGAATAAACCGCTCTGCTGTCAGGTCGGGTCGATTTAAATAGCCTCTTGCTAGTCCTGCACCACCGACATACATTTCGCCTGGTATGCCGATGGGAACAGGTTGCAAGTGCCGATCCAAAACATAGATTTGTGTATTAACAATGGGACGGCCGATCGCAACGCGCAACGGTACTTTATCTTTTGGACTTAGGCTGTAGCAAGTGACATCAGCAGATACTTCTGACGAACCGTAAAGATTCAAGAGGATACTTTCAGGCATAATCTTCCGAAAGTTCTCCAGTAAATCTAAAGTGAGTGCTTCTCCACTAGTTATCCACAGCTTTAATTTAGGCAATCGCTGTTGAAGATTGCTGTAGGTGTCTACAAGAACGCGCAGCAAGGAGGGAACCAGTACCAGCCGCGTCACGTTATTGCTAGCAAGAATTTCTACAAATTGTTGAGGAGCTTTGAGAATGTGATCGCGCACAATAACTGTTGGGATGCCTCGCAGTAATGGGCCAAAAATCTCCCAAACCGAGTCCACAAAGTTTAAGGATGTCTTCTGACAACAAACTTCTTCTGATTCAAAAGGATAAGTTTCCCACATCCATTGAAAACGATTGACAGCACCTCGATGCAGACCGAGAACTCCCTTGGGTTTACCAGTAGAACCGGAGGTATAGATGACATAAGCCAGATTGTTAACTGTAGAATAACTGACAGAATTTTCTTGGCTTTCTTGAACAATACTCTCCCAGTCAGTATCCAAACAAACGACCTGTGCGTTATGTTCAGGAAGTCTCTCGATCAAGTGTTGTTGAGTTAGCAATACTGGCACTTGAGCATCCGATAGCATGAACTCTAATCGCTCTTGCGGATATGCTGGGTCTAAGGGTATATATGCACCACCAGCCTTGAGGATGCCTAAGAGTCCGACTATCATTTCAGGTGTTCGTTCTACACAAATTCCGACCAATACCTCTGGTTTGACGCCCAATTTTTGCAGGTAGTGTGCTAGCTGATTTGCTTGGGTATTCAATTCCCGATAAGTCAACTGTTGGTCTTCAAAAACTACAGCAATAGCATCAGGCTTATCCTCTACCTGAGTTTCAAATAACTGATGAATGCACTGATTCTGGGGATAGTCAGTCTGGGTATTATTCCACTCGACTAATAACTGTTGCCGTTCAGTTACTTGAAGCAAGGGCAAATTCCAAAGGTGCTGCTCTGGATTAGCAACAATACTTTCAAGTAAAGTCTGCCAATGCTCCATCCAGCGTTGAATTGTTTGAGCGTCGAATAGATCGGTGTTGTATTCACACTCGACTAAAAGTTCACCATTATTTTGACGAATATCGAAGAAAATATCAGAAATAGTCGAACCCGTGGGATTCCTTTCAAAGTCAATTTCTCCGCCCGCAAACGTGGCTTTAGACAGAGGTCGGTCTAAATTAAACATTGCTGTTACTAGCGGCGATCGACTGGGGTCACGGGGTAGATTTAAGCGCTTAACTAAGCTGATAAACGGATAATTTTGATGGTCGTAAGCATCCGACAATAACCGCTTGACTGAACTTAAATACTCTGTAAATGTTGGATTCTCAACAACCTGACTGCGGATTGGCAATAGATTGACATAGTGGCCAACAAGGTATTCCCCCTTGACCGAAGATTGCCCTGCTGAAGTGATACCAACAACGATATCGTCTTGATGGGTCAATCGGTGTAAAAACGCCATAAACCCAGCTAAGAGCGTCGTAAATAGGGTGCTTTTAAGATTGACACTTAAGCTTTTTAGCGAGTTATACAACGAAGTATTAAACGTGATATTTTGTCGAGTACCGATGTGAGTATTAACTGAGGGACGAGGACGGTCAGTTGGCAACTCCAAGACTGGGACTGAGCTAGCGAATTGCTCCAGCCAATAGGCTTCAGCCTTTGCCATTTCTGGGCTTTCTTGCTGACATGCCTCCCACTGAATGTACTCGCTCAATTGCATTGGTTGTGGGAGTTGATAAGGGATACCTTGACACTCGGCTGAATAAATTGCAGCTAATTCTTGTTGCAAAACCCCAAACGACCAACCATCAGCAATGATGTGATGAATTGTCAATACTAAAAGGTGATGTTGTTCCTCCAACTTGACGATTTTAGTTCGGAGTAGTGGGCTTTTTTCTAGCTCGAAAGTCTGTTGGGCTTCTCGTGCTAAAAATTCCGATAACTTGATTGTGCGATCGCTAGTGTTTAATTTTGAGAAGTCGATGATAGGAATATCTATCGTCAGATTTGAATCAATTCGCTGATAATCTCCCTCTGGACTAAACGTGGTTCGTAGCGCTTCATGGCGATTAACAACCTCCTGTATTGCCTTATGCATCGCCCCCAAATTGAATGAACCGCGCAAACGGATAGTCGCTGATTGGTTATAGGCGCGGGAAACCTCGTCTCCCATCTGTGCCATAAACCAGATTTCCTTTTGTGCTTCTCCCAGAGGCACAGTACGCAAGTTTGGTGTATCTCCATTGGTGCCTGCACTCGAAGGGCTAGGGTATGTCTGCAACCCCGGAGATCCCCCTAAATCCCCCTTCTCAATCCCCCTCCCGTCCCCCTTAAAAAGGGGGAAGCTAGAAGAGGCTATGCCTTTCATATCATGGGCAACTTTGATTGAATTCTCGCCCCTCGTTTCTAACGTCCCCCCTTGCCACAGGGAGGTTGGGGGGGTGGGGGGCTGGGAGGGATCTAATTGAGTTGAGATGGGGTCAGGCGGTAAAAATCCCCCTTCTTGCATTTCAACTATGCTTTCCTTAACCGCCCAAATAAACTGCTCAATCTCTTCATCCGTATGAGCGGTAGAGAGGAAACAAGTGCGTCCTTCCCAGATATAGATACCCTTTTCTAACAGGTGATAGAACAATAAATTTATCCAGGTAAAGTTAGGTGGGTAAGAAAAACTGAAAAGAGAACCAAAATTAACAACCTGAATCGGTAACTGTTTTTGTTCAAAGTAACGATTGAGAATATCGGCTAATTGAGTGGTTTTTTCTGTTAAATCTTCTTGAAGTTTCCTACCACTATCTTTAAGGTGATTAAGTACTGCCCATACAACACTCATTACAAGAGGATTCTTGAAAAAAGTACCTGCAAAAAAGGTTGTGTCCCTCTGTGGATAAGACTCATCTCCATAGCTCCAAAATCCGCCATCTAAGGCGTCCATGAAAGTAGCTTTACCAGCCACTGCCCCAACCGGCAAACCAGACCCAAATGCTTTGCCATAGGTGGTAATATCTGCTTGGATATTCCATAAAGCTTGGATGCCACCAGGATGCACCCGAAAGCCAGTAATCACCTCGTCAAATATTAATACAATTCCTGTTTCTTGAGTCAGTTTCCTTAGCTCATATAGAAAGGACTTGGGTTGAAAATTTGGTCTACGACTCTGCACGGGTTCAACCAGAACAGTAGCTAATTCGTGAGCATGTGTTCTTAATAAATCAAGGGATTCAGGTTTTCCGTAATCGAGTACTATAACCTTTTCGGTCATGTGCTGCCCAATGCCTGGAACAAGGGGAATGGGATGCAGTGTTCCATCTTCAGCAGGTACTCCCAAAACTAAAACTTCATCTATATTTCCGTGATACGAATTAGCAAAAATAGCAATTTTGGAGCGTCCTGTAATGGCGCGTGCTATACGGATTGCTCCCATAACGGCTTCTGTGCCATCGTTACAAAAGGCTACCCGCTCTTGACCTGTCAACTCACAAAACAACTTAGCAACTTTGCCTGTAAGATGCGATTGTGGACCATTTTGCATCCCCTGCTGAATGTGTTCTTGAATCGCTTTAATGACAAAAGATGGCGAATGACCAAATAAGAGGGGGCCAAACCCCATGGATAAATCAATATATTCATTACCATCAACATCCCAAATTTTTGCACCAGCCCCACGCTGAATGTGGAGCGGATACAAGATTTCTTTAATAGGAAGACGAAATCCTTTGCTCGCTCTGGGATTAGCGTGAGAAGAACGTGCCTCTTGCGTGAGTCGTTTTGATTCTTGGGTACGTTGGACAACTCTTGCAATCAATTCGTCTAGATGTTTCTGCTGGCGAGAACTTAAGCCTTCATTCGCTCCTTTCTGATTTTTTTGGGAAGCAACAACTGATTCAGAGTTAGTTGTCTGGTTTAGAAGTGAATTTGGCTCAGATTTAACTTGATTGGATTTAGATAAAGAGGTATTTATAGACGCTTGAGCTTGTTGTGCAACTTGAGGTAGAGATGCAGATTGTCTGGTCTCCAATGCAGTCAATTTTTTCTGAGATGAAGAGTTGCGGCGTAGCAGTTCTAACTGCTTAGACATTAGCTGAAGTTGCTGTGCCACAAGCCGTTCAATCGCAGTCTCAGCAATTGGCTGCCCGGAATGATTTTCGGGTAACAAAGCTTTCTTCTGCCCTGCTGTTGAGTCAGGATTCAGTGGTGGCATCCCATTTTTACTCAATTCTATTGCTGAGAGCTTGTTAGGTTCAGGTTTGTTATCTTTTTCGTTGAGCGATCGCGCAGCTTCAGATTCTTGCTCGGAGGTTAATTCTTGCGATAAGACTGACGATAGTAGATCTGACGGTGTTTGTTGAGTGATATGGATTGCCAATTCATTAATTGTAGTGCAACTTTCTAGCAATAACCGAAAGGATAAATCGATACCAAACAGGTCTTTGATTGGGCTTTTAACTTGAATGAACAACAAAGATTCTAAACCCAATTCAAAAAAGTTCGTGTGAATATCTATTTCAGCCGAGCTTACACCAAGGACTTTGCCAAAAATTTCTTTTAATTCCGACAGGAGCATATCATATTTTTGCGATTTATTTGGTGAGGATTGAGTATTGAGTTCAGACATAAATATTCCTTCTAAATTAATTTATATGATATGAAGTGAAACCCATAAAATTAAGGACATATTTTTATGGCTATTTGTATGTTTGCAACAGGTCTATCTGTTGAGACATGATTTCCATCTGTAGAGCTATTATTTGTTCAATTGGTTCGTTATCGCGATCGCCTGTATTTATACGTTCATTAACAGGTGCGACGAAGGAGGATTTTTGTATAGATTTTTCCTCAATATCTTTATAGGGTTTTTGACCCTTAGTTCTGGATGGCTCAATCCAATATCGTTTGCGCTCAAAGGGATAGGTTGGCAACGGCAGACGATAACGCTGTTCATGAGCGTAGAACTCAGACCAATTTACCTGCACCCCCAAAAGCCAAAGCCGCCCTAATGTTTTCAACAAAAACGCAACATCCGATCCAGGTTCTTGGGGATGGCGCACTGAATTTAACACCACTTGCTCCGGCTTGCTGTCAGTATGAGTTTTGGCGAGTTTACTCAAGGTTCTACCCGGGCCGACTTCCAGCAAAATTTGGTCGGGTTCTTTGAGTAACTCTTGCAACCCTTGAGCAAAACGTACAGTTTGCCTCAAATGCCTCGTCCAATAGGAAGGATTTGTTGCTTCTTCGGCAGTAATCCAGTTGCCTGTAAGGTTGGAGATGTAGGGAATTTGTGGGGGATGAAGCGTCACTTGCTTGACCTTCTCGATAAAAGACGGGAGAATCGGCTCCATCATTTGAGAATGGAAGGCATGGGACGTATGCAGACGGCGGCAATTTACCCCTTGAGTAGCTAGCTGATTTTCTAGTACCTCTACAGCTTCCGTAGAACCCGAAACGACACAAGAGGAGGGGCTGTTAATCGCTGCTAGAGAGAGGGTTTGACCTAAAAGGGGTTGCACCTCTGCTTCTGGTAGTGGCACAGCAAGCATTGTCCCGGAGGGTAACTCCTGCATCAGCCGTCCTCGTGAGGCGATTAAAGCCAAGGCATCTTCCAAGGAGAACACGCCAGCGATCGCAGCAGCAACATATTCACCGATGCTATGGCCGATCACAGCGTCAGGCACCACTCCCCAAGACATCCATAACTGAGCTAGGGCGTACTCAATGACAAACAGTGCCGGTTGGGCGTATGCTGTCTTTTTAAGTTGCTTAGAAGCCTCTTCAGTCTGCTCTAAGCTGGGGTAGAGAATCTGCCGTAAATCAAGCCCCAAGTGGGGTTTGAGCATCTCCGAGCAGATATCTACTGTCCCTTGAAATGCTGGCTCAACCTCGTAGAGTTCCCGTGCCATATTCACGTACTGTGAGCCCTGCCCGGAAAACATAAAGATGATGGGGCGATTGCAAGGCTTTTGGTAGTGGGTGAATACTCGTTGCGGTTCTAAGTTGACTAGCGCCTGTACCGCCTCGTCAATCTCTTGGCAGACTACTATTCGACGATGGTCGAAAGCACGGCGACCAACTTGGAGGGTGTAAGCCACATCCGCTAGATTAGCACAATTAAACCTACAACTTGCAGGGGTCGAGAAGTCGGGTTTCTCTAAGAAACCCGACTTCTGAATATCAGGTTTATTGATGGAATGCTGTTGCAGGTGAGCCGCTAAATTTGCCGTTGCCGTCTCTAGAGCCGAGCTAGTTTTGGCTGATAGTACCAGTAACTGCCAAGGGCGGGACAATGTAGACGTTTCAACCAGTGGCGCTTCTTCGAGAACCACATGAGCATTGGTTCCCCCAATACCAAAAGAACTGACTCCGGCACGACGAGGAGTTTCGCCCCTTTGCCATTCGGAAAGTTTGGTGTTGACGTAAAACGGACTATTGGCAAAATCAATCTTGGGATTGGGTTGTTCAAAATGCAAACTCGGTGGAATCAACTGATGTTTGAGAGCTAATACAGACTTGAGCAAACCAGCGACCCCAGCCGCCGCACCGAGATGACCAAAATTAGTTTTCACCGAACCAATGGCACAGAAATTGTTTTGCTCCGTACTGCTACGAAACGCTTGTGTCAGCGCCGTGACTTCAATGGGGTCTCCTAAATCTGTGGCAGTTCCATGCGCTTCGATGTAAGTAATTGTCTCAGGAGCAATTCCGGCGATGGATTGAGCTTCGGAAATCACGGCGGTCTGACCCTCTATACTGGGAGCCGTGTAACTCAGTTTGAAAGAACCATCGTTGTTAATTGCTGAACCTTTGATAACTGCGTGAATGCAATCTCCATCTGCGATCGCATCTGCCAGTCGTTTCAAAACAACAACGCCTACACCACTACCGAAAACCGTTCCCTGAGCTTGAGCATCAAACGTGCGGCAGTGTCCATCAGGAGACGCAACTGAGCCATTCTGGTACAAATATCCAACAGTTTGTGGAACTTTGACTGAAACCCCACCCGCTAAAGACATATCGCATTCGCCATTCAGCAAGCTTTGACAAGCCAAATGCACTGCTACCAGTGAAGTAGAACAAGCGGTTTGGACACTGATAGAAGGGCCTCTCAGGTTCAATTTATAAGAAACTCGTGTAGGCAGATAATCTTTATCATTAGTAATCAGTGTCGGGAAAAATGATTGAGGTTCTAAGTTGTAGTCAAGGTTATTAAGAAGATAAATACTGAGGTCTGTACCCGCGTAAACACCAATTGAACCCTCATAGATTTGAGTGTTGTAACCCGCGTTTTCCATCGCCTCCCAAGCGTATTCTAAGAAAAGACGGTGTTGCGGGTCCATCATCTCAGCTTCCCTGGTGCTGTAGTCGAAAAAGGCAGCATCAAACTGATCGATATCTGAGAGGACACTGTTGGCTTTGACATAATTGGGGTTATTCAGCAAAGCAGCATCTACACCTGAAGCGAGGAGTTCCTCATCTGTGAAAAACGTAATAGACTCTACACCGTCTCGCAGATTTTGCCAGAATTCATCAACATTACTTGCTCCTGGGAAACGGCAAGACATACCGATAATTGCTATTGCTGAATCATTATTCATAACTGACGAATTAATGTACTTTACTTCTTCTTGGTAAGTAATAAATGCTAGTTACAGATACCTTTACCTTTCTTGTTCCCCCCTTAATAAGGGGGGCTAGGGGGGTCGATGTGGGGAGCATGTCAGGTTTGCACGGACAGCCCCTCATCCCCTCATCCCCTCATCCCCCAGCCCCTTCTCCCCAAGGGAGAAGGGGAGCAAGAGTTCAAAGTCCCTCTCCCTCAGGGAGAGGGATTTAGGGTGAGGGCTAACAAAGGTGACATGCTCCCTCGATGTGTCGCACCGCTAACGTGAAATAGTATTATTTGTTTTTTGAACGATGTTTTTGTCTGGATTCTATTCGTTGTTGTCTTAAGGATTTAAGAGAGTCACGATGTTCGGCACGGTTATGTCCTTGTTGAGCAGCCGTTTGTACCGTTTGCTCCTGACTTAATGATTTGGCAAGAGCATCTATAGTTGGAGATTTAATCATCTCAATAACAGATAATTCTTGAGTAAAAATTTCTTGCAATTTAACTTGAGTTTTAATCAGAAGTAGTGAGTTTCCTCCCAACTCAAAGAAATTATCATGAATTCCTACCTCTTCGAGTTGAAGAATGTCTTGCCAAACAGCAGCAATACGTCGCTGAATTTCAGTTTGAGGTCTGACATAGGCGACACTCTTGGGTGAGGAAATAGTTTTGGGTACAGGCAAGGCGTGGCGATTAACTTTACCATTCGGTGTCAGTGGCAATGCTTCTAAGAGTACAAAGTTAGAGGGAATCATATACTCTGGCAGCTTCTTTTGAAGGAAATCGCGCCACTCAACCGACTGAAACTCTTCAGAAAAATCTGCACGTTCAGTTGGCAATAATCTTAAAGCTTTTTTTGATTTCGGAACTATATAAGCGATTAACTGCTGATTTTCCCGTGACTCTCCAACAGCAGTAACTATTACGTCTTTAACAGCAGAATGCTGTTGCAAAGTCGCCTCAATTTCACCGAGTTCAATGCGGTGTCCATTGATTTTGACTTGGAAATCCTCCCGTCCTAGAAACTCAATAGTACCATCCGGTAAATACCGACCTAAATCACCCGTTTTGTACAACCGCTCTTGGGTTTGAGGATGAATGATAAAGCTGGCATTGGTCTTTTCCGGATTGCGCCAGTAGCCTTTAGCCAGTCCGATTCCTCCAATGTAAAGCCGTCCCGGAACCCATACTGGACAAGGTTCCAAGGCTTCATTGAGTACATAAAAGTGCTGGTTAACCATCGAGCGACCGTAGGGAATGCTCTTCCAGCTTGGGTCAACCTGTGTGATGGGATAAAGAATTGACCAGATGGAGGCTTCCGTTGCTCCTCCTAAACTAACCACCTGCACATCTTCGCACAATGCCCGAATTTGGTCAGGTAAGCTCAGGGGTAGCCAATCTCCACTCAACAGTACTAAGCGCAGCGACTGAGGTAGCGTTGAGGAGCAACCAGTCGCATACTCGACTAGCATCTGCATTAATTTGGGTACAGAGTTCCAAACCGTGACTTGTTGTTGCATCATCCACTGTATCCAGTGAGCTGGATTCTTTGTGGAATCAGCATCTGGGATAACAATCGTTCCTCCGGCGCTCAGGGTGCCAAAGATGTCATACACTGACAGGTCAAAACTCAGAGATGATAGGGCAAATACTCGGTCTTGCGAATTCACCTGAAAGCGCTGGTTGATATCAAGGATGGTATTAATTGCACCTTGATGGTCAATCATGACTCCTTTTGGCAAGCCGGTGGAGCCAGAGGTGTAGATGACGTAAGCTAAATCCGAGGGTTGCTGTACGGTTTCCAGAGGCGCAGAGGAGGTGGTAACTTGGGTGTCTACACATAGGCGCACGACGTTTGCTGGCCATTCTAGGGAGATGTCAAGTTGCGATTGGGTCAGCACCCACTGAACTTCCCCTTGCTCTAGCAGATGCCATCGGCGCTCAGTGGGAAGCTTGGGGTCAATCGGGACGTAAGCGGCACCAGCAGCGAGGATACCCAAGGTAGCTACGACTTGCTCCCACCCTTTCTCCATCACGATTGCGACCAGTTGGTTGGGACGTGCGCCGAGTTGTCGCAGTTGATAGGCTAGGTGATTGGTGCGATCGCATAACTCCTGATAGGTTAGAGTGCGATCGCTGGTAACGACAGCAGTCTGTTGTGGGTGCAACGCCGCTTGCTCAAAAAACAAGGTGTGAAGTAAGGTAGCTTCTGGAACGGGTGTCTCAGTGGCATTGATAGCTGCTAATTGCTTTAACTGTGCGGGTGGCAGCAGTTGTCGTGTCGTTGTTTGCCAGAGTTCATCTTCGTGCGCTAGACGATTGAGAAAATTACAATAAGCGGCAAACATATCATCCAAAAATCCTGTTGGGAACAGTTCCTCAACCGCATCCCAGTCGATAACCAGAGTCCCCTCTCGTTCCGAAACTTGAAGGTCTAAATAAACTTGGGGTGTCTGACTAATGAGGTAGACGAGTTTTCCTAACCTATCGATTGATGATGAAGATTGTTCATTTCCTGTGGCATGGATTTGGGATTGAGTGAAGTTTTCTCGGCTTAGGTTCTGTTGGGTTAGCCTACTGGTGAAAACAACTGGCATCAGTGCTTGTGAGGGTCGTTTTTGGTTGCGAGCTAATTCCCGTAAAACTCGCACGCCACTAAAATAACGGTGTTCAAAGTCTTCCCACAGTTGTTGTTGAATGCGCTGCGATCGCTCTTTAAAAGAGTCCTGCTTTGAGTTGTCTATAGCTAATAACGTCAATGATGTAAAGTCTCCTACAATATCATTGACTTGCGGATGCAAAGGCAACCGATTGAACAGCGTTAAATTAATCGTGAACTGAGGACTCTTGCTCCAAACCGTCAGAATTTCGGCAAAAGCTGCTAGCAATAATCCGGAAGGAGTTAAGTTGAACTCGGCCGCTTTTTTCTTAAGGCGAACCCAGGTATTTGGATCTAATTTTCCACGACGACCCACAAAATAGGGATGCTGAACAGTTGCTAAATCTTTGTGTAAAGGGAGTTCAGGAGATGGGGGTAAGGCGGCAAGTCGGCTTTGCCAATATTCTTGCGATCGATGGTATAAGTTTGAATTTTCTAAGCCAATTTCAGCCAATACGTAATCTCGAAATGAGAGATTGCAGGTAGGAAGGGAAAGCTCTGGGTTTTGGATTAAGTCTGTCAGTTCCCCCATCAGAATTTCAAGACTCCAAGCGTCAGCAATGAGTACCTCTAAGCCTAAAAAAATTCTGACCTTACTCTCCTTTAATTGAGCCACTCGAATCTCGAATAGAGGCCACTGTTCGGCAGGCTTGACTTGGTGAGACATTTGCCGTCGAACGTCTTCTAACTGAGAAGCCACGATTTCAGAGTGTTCCTCTGTCAAGTCCAAAACCTCAATCTTATAAGGAGGAACTTGTTGCAAAATCCGCTGTTGACCGTCGGGTTGCACAATTGTCCGCAACATGTCGTGGCGCTCTATCAAGCGTTGCCAAGCTTTCTCAAATCGTTCTAGATTCAAATCGAACGTGTCAATTTCTAGATAGGCGTAAGTTGAAACATTGCTCAACTCAAAAGCACCACTACGACCGATCCAATAAGCTTGTTGAACGTCGGTGAGGGGAAAGGGTTTATACCGTTCATCAGGCTTGGGAATTACTGTTGGGAGTTCGTCTTGTGGCAATTTAGATTGAGATTCTAACTCAATTTCTCCCCTTAAACGTTTTTCAAGAAGCGCTTGTTTTGCAGGTGAAAGCTTAGACTTTAGTGTTCCGATTTCTTTTTTTAATGACATTATTTATAATTCCCCACCCAAAATTAGATTACTCAAACAAATTTCAAATTAATCAATAATTTCTACGTTCATATAATCTGGAAAGTCTTGTATTGTATCGAAGTTATTCTCTAAAATTACCAACTCCTCATGCTTTTCAATTTCTTTAAAACCCGCAAACTTATAAGCAATATACATCATGCGATTGCGATTATTTGAAACGAACTCAGCACGCAAACGAACATTATTGTCTTTAGCCAATTTAATAATATAATTCAGCATTACTGTCCCTACCCCCCTAGACATGACGCGACAGGACATCAGTAAGAGTTTGATTGTCCAACAGGTTTCCACGCATTCCACAAGAGCTAATCCAATTTTTCCGTAATCTCCATATTTATCTTCTAAACTTGCTATGAGTAACCTATAATTTTCTGACTGCCGAAACTGATTGAGTTCATCGTAGGAGTAAGTGTAACCCGTTGTGTTGAGTTGGTTTGTTCTGACAGTTAATTCTTCAGCTCTTTGTAAATCCTCTTCTTGAGTAGAAGAGATAGTAAAGTGCATATTGAGTGTGGCTAAAAACTCTTCTTGAGGTCCGACAAATTCTGATTCAGCTTTCTTACGTTCTATATCACCTATGTACATGAGCCTTCTTTTTTGGGAATCCTCTGTCATAAAACGAGGATTCATTTCAGGCATATCTAGCAGATGGCTCAAATCAACTGCATTGATACAAAGAATTTCGGAGAGTGAAAACTTAACTTCTTCCAGTTCAAATAGCTGGTCGTCAATAAACGCGATCGCATCTGTACCAACATTAATTAACTTAGCAATTTCCTGAATAGAATGAGCTTTTGAGTTCCAATTGATTTGGGGATACAAAAAATAGTCTTGTAACCCCAACTCCTGCACTTTAGCCATTGCTTTGGCGTAGTCATTCTTGCTGGCGATCGATTGTAAAATACCCCGACTGTCTAAGGTTTTGATAATGCCAACCACATTAGCTTGCAAGGTAATTTGGTCATTTTCCAACAACACACCATTCCACAGCGTGTTATCTAAATCCCAAACCACACATTTAATGGTTTTTTTGCCCTTTTCTTTATTTGGTATTGGCTCAGACTGTACACCAATCATAATATTTAAGCTTTTGTTACTAATTCCTGAGACATCACAGCACGAGTAGGGAGGACACTATATTCCTGATAACCATATTCGGCGATGGTAATTTGCTGAATCTGAGTGCTACCTTCGATGATTTCCATAATTTTTGCATCTCGCAAATACCGTTGCACGGGATAGTCACTGCTACAACCATTACCCCCATGAATTTGTACGGCATCATTGGCTATTTTAGTTGCCATTGTGGAGGCAAAATATTTGGCAATTGAGGTTTCCATAATTGATTTGGGATCGCCAATATCTTTGAGATAGCCAGCTTGATAACACAGCAATCTCGCTGCTTTTACATTGGCAATCATCTCAGTAATCATTTGTTGGATTAACTGGTGTTCTTTGAGATAAACACCAAACTGCTGACGCTGACTTGTATATTGAAGGCAGGCTTCAAGACAAGCTTGAGCAATACCGACACAACCCCAAGCCACGCTGTATCTTCCATAATCAAGTGCAGAGGAAGCTACATGAGAGAAACCAAAACCCTGCCTGCACACCAGATTTTCTTGGGGAATTTGACAATCATTCAGGTGCAGTTCTGCTAACATCGAAGCTCTGACACCCAACATACCAAAAATTGGTTTAATGGAGAGTCCTGGACTATTTTTTTCGATTAAAAAAGCAGAGGGTTTATCTTCATACTGAGCAAAGACTAAAAAGACATCTGCAATTTGCCCATAAGTAATCCATTTTTTTTGTCCATTTAAGACATAAGAGTTACCGGAACGCATTGCTGTAGTCTCTACACTTTTAGCATCGCTTCCAACATTAGGTTCACTCAAAGCAAAAGCAGCAATGACTTCTCCGGATGCTAGTTTAGGAAGCCAATATTCTTTTTGAAACTTACTACCCCACTTGAACAGAGCATAAGCAACCATACTGTGAACTGTCAACAAGCTCCGCAGGGAAGAACACCCTCGTCCAATTTCTTCTGATAAGAGGCCATAGGTAATGGCATCCATGCCACTGCCACCCCAATCTTTAGGTAGCACGGCACCCAGATATCCTTTTTGAGCGAACTTTTCAATTAGTTCTCTTGGAGTATGTTCTTCGCGATCGCATCGATTGGCATGAGCAATGATTTCTTCGTCTACGAACGCTCTGAATGCAGCTTTATCTTCTTTTTGTTGACGAGTTAATTCTATTTGCATTTTACACTTAAATCACACCGAAATTTATTAATTCTCTCCCCAGATACCCGACTTCTTTAAGAATTTGAGTATCTAGATCGAGCCTATAGTTACATTCGTCTTAGACTGGAGCAACCGCTCCATCGCCTCGATAGTTCTAAAATTATCAAAATCGAGGTCTTCATTTTCAATCGTGACTTGAAACTCTTTTTCTATAAATAAAACAAGTTGCATAGCAAACATTGAATTAACAAAACCAAGAGCAAATATGTCTTCATCAGTTTGTAATTCATGGTTACCGAAATACTGGGAAAGGAAATTTTTGATTTTGGCTTTAGTGTCTTCCATGTTGAACTAGGTAGAGTTTATATAAACTGTAAATTTCGTGAAATTCAGTTGTAGTTGTAGAAACCTTGTCCATTTTTTCGACCATACAACTTTGCATCTACCATCTTCTTTAGCAAAGGGCATGGTCTGTATTTACTGTCATTGAAACTTTCGTACAGAACTTCAATCGAGAAAAGAATCGTATCTAGTCCAATCAAATCTGCTGTTTCTAGTGGCCCCATTTTGTGACCAAAACAGGTTTTAAAAATTCTATCTACTTCTGACGCTGAAGCTACTTGTTCTTGTAGTAAAAAGATAGCTTCATTAATAGTTAACATGAGTACGCGGTTAGACACAAAACCTGGCGCATCATTAACTAAAATACAGTCTTTATTCATTTGAGCCAACAACTTTTTCGCTGTCTCAATAGTTTCATCCGAGGTGTGGTAGCCGCGAATCATCTCAACCGTCTGCTTCATTGGCACAGGGTTCATAAAATGGATGCCAACAACTTTAGATGCTCGTTGAGTTACTGAAGCAATACGAGTGATAGAAATGGCAGATGTATTGGCGGCAAATACGGAATTTATAGGGCAAATTGCATCAATTTGTTCGTAAACGTTCTTTTTTATATCCCATTTTTCTGTCGTGTTTTCAATCACAAATTCAGCCGATTCTAGAAACTGATAATTGGTAGAAAATTTGATGCGGCTCAGAACCTCATCGGGATTCTCGGCTGGCTCACTTTTATTAAAAAAGCCTCGAAAACGAAGGTTTTGTCTGATTTCCTGTTTGGCACGCTTCAGAATTTCATCTGAAACATCTATAAGGATGACTTGATGACCCGTTTGAGCGAGATTTTGTGACACCCCGATGCCCATAACACCGGCTCCGACAACACCGACAACTTGAATATTCATGATTAATGCTCTATTTTATTGCTGAGTTAAAAGTAGTTTTATCCAAAGCCAAATTAACTTCTTCTTCAGTTAAGTTTTCTAACTCTTCAATCAGGCGTTTTTCCACAACTAGAGCCAACTCTGCTACAGTAGGTGCTTCAAATAGAGTACGAACGGGTAGTTCTACCTGGAAGGACTCGCGAAGCTGATTAATTAGTACACTTCCTGTCAAAGAGTCTCCTCCTAAAGCAAAGAAGCTATCATGAATACCCACCTCTTCAAACCCTAAAAACTTTTGGAAACTTTCCGCAATTTTACTTTCAAGTTCATTGCTGGGAGCAATATAGACATTCTTCAGATCGGGTCTTTGGCGTCTTGCTTTAGAAGTCGTAGATTTCTCCAACGCTTCCAGAGAAAGTTGCTGCTCAAATTCTTTGAGTACATCTTGTGTCGATACAACGATTTGAGGCACTGTACTATTGAAAAGAATACGCCTAAACGCCTCAACACCCTCTTCGGGTGTCATTCCCGCCCTAAAATCTTCTCCTGTTATTGCCTTGTACTGTGTTTCAAAGGAAACTGCTGTCCCCAAACCACTCCATCCATCCCAGTTAATGCTTCTGATAAATGTCCCGTATTTAGAGACGCTGTAGTGAGCAAATGCGTCAAGAAAAGAACATTCCGCTACATAGTCAACCATACCCCCTTGAGGCTGAAATGCTTTGATTGATGAAAAGAGTACAAGGAAATCTAGATTGGCATCTTTGAAGAGAATTTCGAGTACTCGTGCCCCCTTCACTTTAGGTGCAATATCACTAGCAATTCCTTCTGGCGTTCTGAGTTGAATGATGCCTCCTCCGGGAATAAAGGCAGCATGAATCACCCCATGAATTTGACCAAATCGATGATTTGCCTGTGCAATTGCTACTGACATTTGTTCAAGGTTAGTAACATCGGCGCTGAGTACCAATACTTCCCCACCTAGCGCTTCAAGTTCCTGAATTTTCCGAATCTTCAAACTCGTACTATCATGCTCATCATGGGTAGAAAGCCATTGTGACCATTCTTCTCGATTTGGAAAAGCTGAACGTCCTATTAATATCGGTTTTGCCTTGACGGTTCGCACTATATGTTCTGCTAGCGTGAGACCAACAGCTCCCAACCCACCCGTGATTAAATAGACTCCTCCTTCCCTGACTCTTGCTTTCCCTCCAACGCCTTCAAATCTTATGGGTTCAAACGTTTGCGCCCAGCGATGATTCCCACGATAGGCAATAATTTTATCGGAGGATTGAGTCGTGAAATCTGCTAGCAGTTGGTCTACAAGTTTCTCTTCCTGCCAACTTCCGGCTTGGGGAAGAGTAACATCAATGCTACGACAGGTTATATTTGGATACTCTTTTGGAATCACCTTACACGGACCAAGAACTAGCGCTTTCTCCGGGCAAAGTACCTCCAATCCTGTCAATTCCTGCATATTATTTGACACAATCTCAATTTCTAAAGACTGTGGCAAACTTTGTTCTCCAATTGCCTGCGCTAAAAATAGTAAACTGTAGAATCCTAAATTTTGGACTTCATCGCTTTCTTCAAGTCCTAATTCTGTCTGTTTGGGTGATGTAACACTCCATAGATGAACAATCTTTTTGGGGGTTAGATTCAGGGTGCGAAGTTCTTTGAGCAGGGTATCGTAGTCATCTTTTTGTCGAGGATTGATTTCATATATACGCTGACTCAGCCCGTTTGCAAGAGATTCATGATGGCTACCAAATTGTTCCCCAATTCTTATAGTAATAACATCCTGACCTTCAAGTTCGAGTCGCTTTACGAGTTGAGTACCCAAGCCGCATTCATCAACAAAGACTAACCAGCGTTGCGATGTCTGAAATCCCGATTTTAACAGGGGTGATATAGAACGTTTCCATGATGGGACGTAAAACCAGTCGGCAATGTCGGTTTTTTTACCTGACGAAGCTGGATGCATCTTGTCAGCCTCTACCGAAGTTTTAGACATCTCTGAAACTGTTGGCGTTGGCTGCAACTGTCCCCCTGAAGAAGGCTGTGGTGGCTCAACCCAGTAGCGCTGGCGCTCAAAGGGATACGTTGGTAATGGGATACGCTCACGCCGCTCATCAGTATAGAACTTTGACCAATTTATCTGAATTCCCGATAACCACAACTGACTCAAAGTATTGAGCAAAAACGCTAAATCTGACTGTTGAGTATAGGCATCGCGAAGAGAGGGTAGCACAACTTTATCTGCCACCTGCTCGCTTTCTAAACACTGTAATGCCAAACTACTCAATGTCTGTCCTGGCCCCACTTCCAACAAAATCGGTTGCTGTTGTTTCCATAACTCATTCACCCCAGCAGCAAAGCGTACCGGCTGGCATAGATGCTGTGTCCAGTAACTCGGGTCTGTAGCTTGGGCTGCTGTAATCCAAGTTCCTGTAACATTTGATATGTAGGGAATTTTCGGTGGATTGAGGCTGATGGTTTTTACCAGTTCAGTGAAGGAAGAGGCAATAGGTTCCATCATCTGGGAATGGAAGGCATGAGATGTTTGCAAACGTCGGCAAGCCAAGCCCTTTTCAGTTAACTGAGAAGCCAATTCATCCACAGCATCTGGGGTTCCGGCAATGACACATAGTTTTGACCCGTTAACCGCCGACAAAGATAGTTTCTCTCCTAGGAGGGGACGTACCTCTTCCTCTGAAAGGGGAACCGCCAACATGGCTCCACCGGGCAACTCTTGAATCATTTGCGCTCTTTTTGCCACAAGAGTCAGAGCATCTTCCAGAGACAATACCCCCGCCAAAGTTGCCGCCACATATTCACCGATGCTGTAGCCAATCATCGCCGTTGGACGAATTCCCCACGACATCCACAATTGAGCGAGAGCGTACTCGATGACAAAAATTGCAGGTTGGGTAAGATGAGTTTGATTCAGTTTTTCAGTGGCTGCATCGATGGGTTGTGCGTTACGACCCAGCATTTTGCGTAGATCGATACCCGATTGAGGTGTCCCTTTATTCGAGTTGATAGGTTGGGAACCTGCCGAAGCTTGATTCCTATTTGGATACAGTACATCTCTGAGATCGAGATTCAGCAGAGGTTTGAGCAACTCGCAACAGCGATCGATTGTTTTTTGAACGGTCGGCTCTACTTGGTACAGTTCCCAAACCATATTAATGTAGTGCGTTCCCAGTCCGGTGAACATGAAGGCAACAGGACGCTCACCCGTCTCCTGAATGCTGCTGAGAACTCGTTTAGGGTCTTGCAATGCGACTAGTGCATCTTCAACATCCTTGCAAACAACTGTTCGCCGATGCTCAAAAGCCCGACGGCCAACTTGTAGGGTGTAAGCCACCTCAGCTAGGTTAAGCTCAGGATGTTGTTTCAGGTGTTCAACCAAGTTGGTTGTCGCCGTCTCCAAAGCTGAACTCGTCTTGGCAGATAACATCAGCACTTGCCAAGGGCGAGAGGTTGCAGACGGTTGCACAGGTGGCGCTTCTTCGAGAATGACATGGGCATTGGTTCCACCAAAACCAAAGGAACTTACTCCAGCGCGACGGGGAGTACCATTAGTTTTCCATTCTGTAAGCTTAGTGTTGACATAAAACGGGCTATGCTCAAAATCGATTTGAGGATTGGGTGTCTCGAAGTTAAGCGTCGGAGGTAGCCATTTTTTATCGAGAGCTAACACTGTTTTAATCAAGCCTACAATCCCCGCCGCCGCATCTAAGTGCCCAATATTTGTTTTCACTGAGCCAATCGCACAGTAACTTTTTTTATCTGTTGAAAAGGCTTGTTTTAATCCAGCAATTTCAATTGGATCACCCAGAGAAGTTCCGGTTCCATGAGTTTCTATATAGGTGATTGTCTCTGGCTCAACTTCAGCCATGATTTGAGCGGCTCGAATGACTCTCGCTTGTGCTTCTTCACTCGGAGCCGTGTAGCTAACTTTTGCCGCACCATCATTATTAATGGCTGAACCTTTAATAACGGCATAAATATAATCTCGATCTGCGATCGCATCTTCCAATCGCTTGAGGACAACCACACCAATTCCGTTGCCGCCAATTGTCCCATTGGCACGAACATCAAACGCTTTGCAATGTCCATCGGGAGCAATACCTTCCGGACACAGCGTTACTTCATTTTGAGGAGCTTTAATTGAAACCCCAGCCGCCAAAGCCATGTCGCATTCACCACTGAGCAAACTTTGAGAGGCGAAATGAACGGCAACTAACGAACTCGAACAAGCTGTTCCAACACTAACACTCGGCCCTTTGAGATTTAATTTGTAAGAAACTCGGGTGGGTGCGTAATCTTTATCATAAGCAAGTAGAGTGGGGAAGTATCCTAGTGTTTCTCTCACCTTGTTGGGGAAAAGATTATAAAGCAAATATGTGCTTGTCCCTACTCCCGCATACACGCCTATCGGTCTTTCTTCTCGTTCAGAGTCATAGCCAGCATTTTCCAGAGCCTCCCAAGCACACTCTAAAAAGAGACGATGCTGGGGGTCAATAATCTCAGCTTCTCTAGGATTAAAGCCGAAAAATGAAGCATCAAATTGCTCGATATCGTCTAGTAATGCAGCCGCTTTTATTTCTTGATTAACACCATTAGACTCTACATTTGTTTCCGAATTTGGGAAAGCTGAAATAGACTCTGTTCCATTGACCAAGTTTTCCCAAAACTGAGCAATATTACCACTGCCTGGAAAACGTCCGGAAATACCTATTATTGCAATTTCTAATCCGTTATGTTTGAAGTTCATTACTTTGTCTTTTTGTAGACGGTAACTTGGCTAACAACTACCACTCATTGAGATTCTGAGCTGGACAATTAATTTTATAATTTCCTATTTTGAAACCAAGCGACATGACTGTTTAGCGAGTCGTTAGTCTTGATTTTTGAAATCTTTGCTTCAGGCGAGTTTTTCCCTGCTGGATGTTCTGCTCCAAGTTAGTATGTTGCTGCTGTAAATCAGGAGCCTGGGAAAAATTCAAGTGCTTACTCAAAGCACAAATTGTTGAATAGTTAAACAAATCAATCAACGAAATATATTGTACCTCATCTGGCAATTTTTCTCGCAATTTATTGTAAATTTTTATAATTAGTAATGAATTCACACCCAAGTCAAAAAAGTTATCATTAACTCCTACCTTTTCTATCTGCATCACGTCTTGAACAACCCTAGCAATCGTTTTTTCTATTTCATTTTTTGGAGGTACATAAGGAACGTTTAATTCCTGAAGCAAACCGTCTGGAGTAGGAAGCGCACGGCGGTCTACTTTACCATTCGCCGACAGTGGAAAAGCGTCTAGAAATACAAAGGCTGATGGCAGCATATACTCCGGCAGCTTCCCACGTAGAAAACGGCGCAATTCATCTGTAGGAATTTCCTGGTTGGGAACCAAATAGGCTACGAGCCGCTTGGAATTCAGTTGTTCACCCGCTACGGTGACTACAGCTTTATCCACAGCAGGATGCTGCACCAGCACTGCCTCAATTTCCCCTAACTCAATGCGGTATCCACCAATCTTGACTTGAAAATCTTCTCGACCCAGAAATTCAATCGTTCCATCGGGGAGAAAACGACCCAAATCACCTGTGCGGTACAATCGCTCACCTGTACGAGGATGGGTAATAAAACTAGCCGCCGTTTTAGCTTCTTGCCGCCAGTAACCCAACGCCAGCCCGATTCCTCCGATGTAAAGCTGCCCTGGAACCCAAACAGGACAAGGTTCTAGCGCCTGATTGAGTACATAGAAACGCTGATTTGTCATGGGACGACCATAGGGAATACTCTTCCAAGCTGGGTCAACTGCTGGAATCGGATAGAGAATAGACCAGATGGACGCCTCAGTAGCACCTCCCAAACTAATCACTTGAATATCTTGGACAAGGGCTTTAATTTGAGTCGGTAAAGTTAGGGGTAGCCAATCTCCGCTCAACAAGACCAACCGCAGACTTGCCAAAGCTTCAGAGTTATTCTGGGCATAGTCCACCATCATCTGCATTAAGGCTGGCACCGAGTTCCAGATAGTGGCGTTGTGCTGTACTATCAACTCTTCCCAGTGGCTCGGTTCCCGCTCGAACGATGCTTTGGGGATGACAATCGTTCCCCCTGCTGCCAATGTGCCGAAAATATCGTAAACCGACAGGTCAAAACTGAGGGAAGAGAGCGCCAACACCCGGTCAGTTGGACTCACGCCAAAGCGCTGATTGATATCAATAATGGTATTGACGGCACCCTGATGGTTAATCATCACCCCTTTCGGAACGCCTGTAGAACCGGAGGTGTAGATCAGGTAAGCTAAATCCTCTCGTGTCTGGACTGACTCTAAAGGCTGGTTATGTTCTTCGGCTAAGTCTTCACTGTCTATACACAACCGATGAACTGACTTAGGCCAAGACAGTTTCTCATTGAGCCAAGATTGAGTCAGAACAATATCAGTTTCACTGTTTCTTAGCAAGTACGAAAAACGTTCTTCAGGGAGTCCGGGATCGATGGGGACATAGGCCGCACCAGAGGCTAAAATGCCCATAATTGCAACAATTTGCTCCCATCCCTTTTCCATCACTACGGCTACCAGTTGGTTGGGAGTTGCCCCTAATTTCCGCAGTCGATGAGCAACCTGATTGGAGCGATCGCATAATTCCTGATAGGTTAGGCTACGCTCAGGCGAAATGATGGCAAGCTCATTTCTTCGACGCTGTACTTGTTCGGTAAATAACTCATGCAGCAGCGTATCAGGAACGGGTGCGTCAGTAGCATTGATAGCATCCCGTTGCGCTAACTGTGCCGGAGGTATAAGATTTCGCCTTGTCTCAACCCAAACTGAATCGGAGGTAGCTAGCTGCTGGAGAAAGCGGCAATACGCCTCGAACATATCCTGAATTAAACCTTCAGGGAAGAGTTCCTCGACTACATCCCAGTTAAATGTCAGCGTTCCCTTTTCCTCCCATACTTGAATATCCATCCACGCCTGAGATGCTTGGCTGATGCCATAGACTAACTCTCCAAAATGGCTGAAGGTTAAGGTTTCCTGTCCTAGCGAACTGAAGCCTAAAGTACTGGTGAAGATGACAGGCATGGTACTGGTAGCCGTTCCTTTCCTGCGAGCCAGTTCCCGCATCACCTGCACTCCACTAAAGTAGCGGTGTTCTAAATCCTGCCATAGTTGTTTCTGGAGGCGGATGGCGCGTTGGCTAAACGACTCAGAGGCTGAGTTGTCCACTGCCAGGAGGGTTGCAGAGGTAAAGCCTCCCAAGATTTCATTGACTTGGGGATGCAGAGGCAACCGATTAAACAGGGCAAGATTGAGAGTGAATTGGGGACTCTTGCTCCAAACGGTGATGATTTCGGCAAAAGCGGCAAGTAAGACGCCAGAGGGAGTCAAACCGACTTGAGCAGCACGTTGCTTTAACTGCTGCCATTGAGTGCGATCTAAGCCACTCTCATAACGCTTGCAGCGATACTGTTTAAGTTGATGGGGACTCTTAGCCAGGGGTAAGTCGGGTGCTAGGGGAAGAGTATCTATGCGGCTTAACCAATAGTTGCGCGATAGCGAAGCGCTGCTGCAATAGCGAAGCGTTAGCGAGTCTTCGAGCGTCAGCGCAGATCGCTGATACAGTTGAGTCTCTTGTAAACGTTGCTCTGCCAAAGCATAATCCCGGAATGAAAGTTTAAGCGGTAGCAGTACAACTTCAGGATTTTGATACAGTTGAAACCACTGTTCAAATAGACGAAACAGACTCCAGGCATCAAAAATTAGCAAGTCGTAGCTGATGTGCAATCGAACGCGCCCTTCATCCAAACGGGTGGCTCGAAACTCAAACAAAGGCCACCGATCAGCAGGCAACACCTGATGAGACATTCGTTCCCGAATCGCCTCTAACTGAGACTTGACAAATTCATCATTTTGCCCTATTAAATCTAAAACCTCAAACGGGTAAGGAGGCACCTGCTCCAGAATCTGCTGCTGGCCATCCGGTAACACCACAGCCCTGAGCATATCGTGACGCTGAATTAATTGCTGTAACGCCCAATTCAAGCGTTCCAGGTTTAAGTCTTTACCTTCAATTTCGTAGTAACCATGATTGCCCACATCACCTAACTCGAATACCCCACTGCGACCTATCCAGAAGGCATGTTGCATATCCGTCAGAGGGAAAGGTTCATAGCGCTGTTTTGGCGCTGGCACAATAGTTGGTAGAGCAGTAGAACTGACACTTATATTGCTTTGGTGCAGTAACTTAAGAATCTCTGCTTTATGCTCTGCTAAAGAGTTCCGCAGTTCTGGAGTGATTACCCCTTTAGGCGCATCAATTTCTAGTGAACTGCCGTTAGCAGAAAGTTTTATGCCTTTATTGGAGAGAGTGGTTAAAAGTGAATGTAGCTCCATATTTATTCCAGAAAATTGTGCGTTGCGCTACGAACCAGATTCGTTAATTTTTAAGCAAATAAACAAAAAAAATAAATTTGTAGGGGCGGGTTTAGCGATAAGGATTGCCAAAAACCTATTTTTTATATTCAAAACCCGCCCTGAACCTGTTGTGTTTCTTTTCACCCATTTGCTTAGTAAAAAAATTTCTGTATAGTTCAGCTAAAGGTTACAGACTCAACTTCTCACGTTCTTCATGAATTTCACCAGCATTAATTGGCTCTGTTGTTATCAGATTGACCAGCGTTAATTGATTGAGTAGTTGTGCAGCCAAATGAGCGATAGTACTTTCACCAAAAAATTTCTCCATCGGTACTCGCACCTGTAAATCAGTTTCAATTCGACTTCTGAGGATGAGAGCCATCAAAGAATCAAGCCATGTAGCAAGTGACTGTTGAGAATTGAGTTGGCTTATAGGAAGCTGTAACGAGTTGGCTAAACATTTTAGAAGGTAAGTTTCTAGCATCTGCTGCTGTTTTTCTGGATGAGCAGCGAGGAGTTGTTCTCTGGAGAGAAAGCTTACTGTCTGAGTAGGAAGTTCTTCTGATTTGATTGCCAACTGAATTTTCTCCTCCTCCTGAGTCACACCAAGCGGGGGAGTGGGAACTGAACCTAGTGCCACATCGCCCCAGCGCATCACCATTGCTGCTGCCGTAGCTGCGGCACCGTTGGTGTAGACGAGAACTAAGTCGTTTTCGCGAATTTTTTCTGCTTGTACAGCGTGATACAAATTGGCAATGGGAAATACAGGGCCGATATTGGCATAGCGAGGGTAGAGATTAATCGTGCGTTCCGGATCGATTCCTAGCGCCCTCGTGCAGACACTGGCATACCAAGCCGTCGGAGTATTGAACGCAAAAAAGTCGATTTGGTCTAGAGTTATGCCAGCCGCAGCAATCGCACCTTCACAGCAGCTACGGACACAATCTACAGCCGTTTCAGCCAGCATACTTGCATTCTCGCCCGTTCGGGTACGTATCCGAGGTTGACCTTGTGCATCCGTTACCAGTTCATAGGAGTAAGCACCACAGGTAGCGCTAGTAGGAACGATTTTGCTGCCCAAAATTCCCTGATTGGGTTTGAGCGAATCGACCACAAAGGCTCCGGCACCGTCGCCCATCGACCACGAAAGAGTATCTTCTTCGTCTACAGAATTAGAGCCAATATGGGAGACAACTACCAGTACATTACGGTACTCTCCTGCTTTCGTCAGCGCACAAGCATTTTGAAGTGCTACCAAAGCACTCGAACAGGTGGATTCAAGATTCCAGGCAGGGCAGCGCAAGTCGAGTTGATGAGCGAGGTTAGCAGCACCGCCAGGGCCGATGTGTTCTGGGAAGAGGGAGGCAATAATGGTTAAATCGACTTCTTCGGGAGAAAGTTGTGCTGCATCGAGGGCATCTTTTGCCGCCTGATACTCCAGTGTCAGCGCTGATTCATCTGTATCGAGTACTCGCCGTTCGACACTGCCTCGAAATGGATTGGGAAGATACGGGGCTACTTCTTGCGACCAAATATCGAGTCCATTGGTGTTGGAGGTCAGTTCAGTAGATCTAGATATTCTTGTTCGTCTTGGTTTGTTTCGAGCAGCGATTTCGGGAAATTTCTCGCTCCAATAATCATTGGTGCGAATGATGCTAGGAAAGCTGAGTGCAAGTGAGCGAATACCGACTGGGCGTTTCATGATAGCTGAACTCCTGCTATGTGCGATCGGGATGGGAAGAACCTCTCCCTAACCCTCTCCTACAAGGAGAGGGAAGTGGAATAAATTTGTTAGCTAAGAGGGGAGTTCTTGTTCCCCCTTCCCTGGCAGGGAAGGGGGTTAGGTTTTTGATGACTGGCTCGGTACTCCTGTTGCCCTAAACTTGAAGCAAGGGCGATTGCCTCTGGCACCGCGCAAAGCGCGATCGCACTCGCGGCAGCATAGGTTGAGGTGTGGCTGATACTCAGTAACCATTTTGTAGCACCGAGTTTTTCTGCAATGGCTTGGCATTTGCCATGCAGTATGACTGATGGTTCACCATTGGGGAGTCGTTGAATTTCAATGTCAAGCTTGGAAATATTTGGGTTGTTTTCGATGCCGAGAACTTTGAGTATTGCTTTTTTGGCGGCAAATCGACCTGCAAGGTACTCGATACGTTTTGCACCTAATGCGGGTGTGTTGCGTTCTGTTGTGGTGAAACACTGCATTTCAAAATGCTCCCCTGATCGCTCTAAAAGTTCTTGAATGTGCCTTATTTTCACAATTTCGATTCCATGACTGATTAGTTTGGCTTCTGCTAATTCGCTCATTTCTCAGAAGGCTTCAACACCAAATTGGTCAGCATGGTGTTCATTTTGTTGACTGACTCGATATATTCGTTTTCCGGTACGGATTCGGCGACGATACCTGCTCCAGCATTTAAGTAAATACAGTCACCGTATTGATAAACAGAGCGAATGGCGATCGCTAAATCGGCCTTACCTCTGCTATCAACCCACCCAATGCCACCCGCATAAAGTCCTCTTGGTTCATCTTCCAAACGGTCGATCCACTCTAAGGCTTGTTCTTTATTAATCCCAGAAACTGTAATTCCTGGAAATAATACTTTCAGCGCACCCCATAGAGTATTTCCTGGCTTAAGTTGACCGCCAACACGAGAGGATAGGTGTTGTACACATCGATATTTCTTGACCTCCATAAAATTAAAAACTTGAACAGTTCCCGGTAAACAAAGTGAGGCGATTTCGCTTTGCGCTAACCAAATGGATAGTGCGTGTTCTTTCACCTCTTTCGCATCGGTGAACAGTTCATCATTGAGATGCATATCCTCTTCTAAACTTTCACCTCTAGGTCGAGTTCCTGCTAGCGGATTCGTTAAAACAAAGCCGCTTTCATCGACTTCCATAAGAATTTCTGGACTAAAGCCAACAGCACGGACATCACCTATATTTAGGCAATATGAACGTGCTGCATTGTTAGCTTTCGCTCCGACAACATACGTTCCGAGTACGTCTAGATCGCCCTTGATTTTCATAGAGCGGGAAATAATAGCTTTATGCAGCTTGGAGCTTTGAATCGCTGCGATTAATGCTTCAATGCGGTTCTGGTAAATTTCGCGATCGCTACAATCAACCGCTAGAGGCGCTGGCACGTAATTAGGTATTTGGTTGTCAAGTTCTACTACATTTCGGATTCGCTCTAATGACTTTGTACTTCTGATATAAACTCCTTCTTCTGTGAATCTTAGTTCTGTTTCGGGAATCAAAAAATAGAGAAGTGGCTGCTGAATCGCTTTGGAGTAGGACGAATAAAAACGAGCTACATCGAATGCAACATAACCGTAAGCCGTCCAATTTTCTATCGGTAAACTATTCAGCAACTCTTCAACTTGTTTCAAAGGATCGCTAACGGGTTCAGAGTAAGTATTGCCTATACCGTTGAGCGAAATATAATCCTGCTTTACCGATACCTTTACTAGCTCATTGCCAGCAATACGAACCTCATTTTTCCCTTCATACAGAACATAATTGGAAAAAATTCCCTCCTGAAGAAAGTTATGCAATACGGCAATCGGTTCTCTTTTTACAGGAACGAACGTTTCGCGATACTTTATTTCCGTCTTTAATTCAGCTACCATGCTTTTATTTGCTTGGGATGG
Source organism: uncultured Microcoleus sp. (assembly GCA_964588805.1). Taxonomy (GTDB): domain Bacteria; phylum Cyanobacteriota; class Cyanobacteriia; order Cyanobacteriales; family Coleofasciculaceae; genus CAZPRJ01. The sequence goes on from CAZPRJ010000004.1 coordinate 45,026, forward strand.
TTTATTCAATAACAAATAGATTTAACGCCAAAAAAATTTGAAAATCAGGCTATAGCCCCGCCTAAATACCAACTTATTCTACGTCTTAACATCATTTTTAAACTGGAATAGCCTGTAATGATTTACGGTGAATTTTCCCCGTGGAAGTACGGGGTAATTTTTCAACAAAGTAGATAATTTTTGGTGCTTTAAAATGAGGTAATCGCTGCTTGGCAAATTTACGAATGCTGTCTTCTAATGCCGACGACGGTGTTTGTCCGGGTTTGAGACTGACATAAGCCACAATCTGAGTTAACTGTTCACCTGCATTAGAATCTGGTGTGACTGCAACTTCAAGAATCTGGGAATGCTGGTGCAGGACATCTTCAATTTCTAAAGGTGATACCCATTGACCATTCACCTTAAATAAATCATCCTTGCGTCCCATAAACCAAAAGTAGCCGTCAGCATCGCACAGGTATTTATCCCCAGTTCGCATTGCGTTTCCGTAAATAGCTTTTCGGGTTTCCCGCAGTCGGTTCCAGTACCCCAGCATCAGGCTTTCACCACTGACCTGCAAGTCACCAATCTCGCCAGCAGCACAAGGGAAGCCATTTTCGTCAATAATTCGGACATCATAACCAGGAACAGGACGACCGGAACTGCCTGGCCTGCATTCTCCTACTGGGTTGGAGAGGAAAATGTGCAAAAACTCTGTAGTTCCAATCCCCTCACAAATTTCCTGGTTGTAAGTTTCTCGCCATTTTTGCCAAATCGGTTTAGGGAGTTGTTCGGCGGCAGATACACACAAACGCAGGGAAGATGTATCTAAGGGTGCAATGTCATGTACGGCGAGGATACCTGCATAAACGCTGGGTATGCCGAACAGAATTGTGGGTCGGTATTGCTGGATATCGTTGATGATATCAAAGGCGTTGCTGGCATCGGATAAGATGGCGGCTGCACCAACTGCCATTGGCATATACAGAGTATTCCCCAAGCCATAAGCAAAAGGCATCTTGGCAACTGAATAGGCGATGTCCTCTTGGTGCAAGCCTAAAGTGGCTTTAGCATAGCGTTCTGCACAAACTACCATGCTGCGATGAAGATGAATTGCACCTTTAGGTCGTCCTGTACTGCCAGAGGTGTAAAGCCAGAACGCTGGTTCGTCGCGAGAGGTTTCAGCGTGAGGGAATTGTTCGTCCTGCTGAGTCAGTAGGGATTTGAATGGGTTTTCTCCATCGATTAGCAGAACGTGACGCAAAAATTGAGACTGGATGGGAGTTAGTTTTTCTTGCCACTCCTGAGTAGTTAATAAAACCTTGGCGCGTGAATCGTGCAGAATGTACTGGATGTCGTCAACGGTAGAAGCTGTATTGATGGGAACTGGTACAGCACCGAGCCAGATAGCGCCCCAAAAGGCAAAGACAAATTCGGGAGTATCAGGCAATAGAATCGCCATCCGGTTTTCCCGCTCCAAACCAAGCTCAGAGAGTAACCTAGCCGTGCGTTGGACAAAGCGGTTCACTTGCTCGTAAGTGTAGGTTTCACCCTGATGGTAAAAGGCTGTTTGTTCACTACGTCCCTGCATCAAGTTGCTTTCTATAAAGTAGGCTGCAACATTGAAGCGATCGGGTAATTGTTCAGAAATACTGTCCATACAATGTTCCTCTAAGCCTTGTGGTTTAGTGCGCGAGGACGTGAACCAACACATGGTTATCCCACTGGCACCACGTCGCTAGCCATCCGCTTACCCCACGCCTTTTTGCCTGGTTACTTGCTTCTCCGTGTAGATGAACGGTTAGCTTATCGTGGGTAATATTTACTTCGATTTCATTCCAATCAATGCCCGATAATCCAGTACCTAGAGCTTTTCCCACAGCTTCTTTTGTCGCAAAGCACAAGGCATAAGCTTGATAAGAATTATTAGTAGATTGACAACGGTCTATCTCGCCAGACGTAAACAACAAATTCAAGGTTTCGCGATCGTATTGGTCTATCCATCTGGCAACGGTGTGAATGGGAATAATATCAATACCAATTCCCATAACCCTATCTGTACATTTGGGTTCACAAGACAACATTTCAAACCCTCGCTTTAAGCGGATTGTTTACTTCCCATAGAAGCGGAAGGCATCGCCATCTCAACCATTGTGCAAACTTGAGCCAGGGTTATATCTTGCCTACCTTCCAGCTTCACATTGACTCCTAACTTACGTTTCAGCCCTAGTGAAATTTCTACTGTCTCAGCAGAGTCAAGCTGTAAATCTTCGCGCAGTAAAGCGTCTTTGTGAAGTAACTCTTCGGGAATACCCAAATCAGTGAGTATTACCTTGAGAGTATCCATTGCCTTAAGAGTATCCATGAAAATGCACCATTTTGAATTGCGAGGTCAAACAGTCAAGCGCAACTTACCTGCAATAGAGCAGTCGAGTTACACATCTGTTTGGGTGAAGCACTCCACAGGCTGAAGTGGCACCAGTTAGGAAATTTAGGGAGTTTTCGGCGTTAGAGAGCTTCGTACTTTCCTAACAAAAGGAAAATGATAGGAAACTTTCTCAACAAACAATAGGCATAAACCTTGAACCTGTCTTGGCATTACTAGACAAATTCCGTCTATTTATGAGCATTTTCGCTCCTTCAGAACCTATCTATCCATCAATTTGCAGTCAACACCAACTAGCATTAACCTTATTGATATTGATTATTGATAGTGTTGATAAGCTTATTACACATCTTTGCTATTGGCAAGTCATAGATGAAAATTTTTCTCAAGCTCCAGTATGGATTGTCGTTACCATTGCCAAACAGCACCAGAAGTACCAATCAGGTATATCTAGGTCTGAGTGATCATCTCCGAACTTACGTAAACTGAGTTTGAACCACTATTCCTAAGGCCGCACTGTGCGTGCGCCCTAGCTAAATGTGGCGTTCTTACGTAAGCCCTAAATCTGAGATGGTATTTTACTATAAAGTTGATATAGATTCTCAACAAAAATATTTTTTACTAGCTTGACATTGATAAATCAACTAGTGTATTTTCTTAAGCTAGTAAAAATAGTTCTCAATAAGTAATATGAATACTGACTACAAATCGAGTGCATCGATTCAGCAAAAGTTATGCCTATTTGATAAAATTATGTAATAAATACTTTTCTTTCCCCTCATTTCTCAAGTCCCCCCGAACCCAAGACTGGATTAGGGGGGTGGGGGTTTAAGAGGGTAGGACTGTAGACCCAATTAGAGACAAATCATCGTTGTGTCAAACAGCGGCCCATTAAAGCCACATCACTTGCGATCGCTCACTCACCACTTGCTCATAAACCGTCTCAGTTTGCTTGGCAATTTTAGCCCAACTAAAGCGGCGCTCTAAATCCTCATAGGCATTATCAATCAACCACTGAGCATAACCAGGATTTTTCAGTACCTCCAAAATGCCCCAAGCTAGAGAATCGGGATTGTTGGTAAAAGTAGTAATTCCGGTCTTGGTGTGTCTCACTACCTCCGGGAACCCTCCCGTATCTGAAACCACCACCGGCACCCGAGCCGCAAAGCTTTCTAAGGCCACAATGCCAAAGGGTTCATAAAGACTAGGAAATACCGCGCAATCCGCTACAGTTTGAAATTTATCTAAATCAGCATCGGACATAAAGCCCGTAAAATAAACTTTACTGCCAATCCCCAAATCCCAAGCTTGCTGCTTCAAGTGGTCGGTGTTGCCACCCCCAATAATCACAAATTTGACATAGCCGTGCATTTCCCCCAGTACTTTTGGGGCAGCATTAACTAGTACCGAAATTCCCTTTTCATGGGTCATACGACCCACATAGTAAACGATTTTCTCCCCATCATCAGCGAAGCGGCGACGGAAACTCCAATGGTCAAACTCCGGAGTACGGCGTTTCTTTTCGGGCCGGATGCCATTGTAGATCACATCCATTTTGTCCCAAGGCGTATCTAGAGCCCGTTCCACTTCCCCCCGCATATAATCGGTGCAAACAATCACCCGCCAAGCATCATAGGCCAGGAGTTTTTCCTTACCACAAATGTAGTGATGGGTTTCGTTATACAAACCGTTATAACGACCAAACTCTGTGGCGTGAATGGTTGCCACCAGAGGCACCTTAAAATTATGCTTGAGTGCGATCGCCGCATCTCCCACCAGCCAGTCATGAGCATGAATGAGATCAAAAGGCCCCTCCTCCAAGATGAGTTTACCCCCATGTAGCCCCATGCTCTCATTGAGATTCACAATCCAGTGAAAGAAATCATGACTAGGAGCAACCCGAACCCGATGAATATGAACCCCATCCACAAGTTCATAGAGCGGTGCTTCCCCAAACTCCACCGTGACTAAGTGGACTTCGTGCCCCAACTTAGCAATTTCTGGATATAACTCCGCTACATGACGAGCAATCCCCCCAACAATACGGGGCGGAAATTCCCAGGCCAGTACCAAAATCTTCATGCTTCCCCAATACCCTTCACTCTACACAGGTCTATAAATTGACAGGTTTTTTCTCAAATTTTATTGAATTGCACTCGATGTGCTCAGGTTAATGCCAAAAATTTATTAGCAAGCTTGGTTAAGCAAAGAATTTTAAGAACCTAACTTCTAAAAAATTAGGGCAGGTAATCGCATTTTTTCCGGTGCAGTATTTGAGAGAAAAGAATAACTTTACTATGAGTATTCTTTGCCGCCAAGTCTCTCTTGCTGAATTCACTACTCATTCCCGCGCCCATCGCCGCCACTGGCAAATAGGGATTGAGGTAGCATTCATCACCTATAAAGAGAAAACATTGGGATTCATCGTTCCCCTAGAAATTTTCAGCAGCTTACCCACAGAATCCGTTGTTAAAATGCCCCTGCGAGATTTACAACCCTGGCTGTTTCAAAATCATCAGGGTTGGTTAGAGGGCATTATGGATGGGTTGACACTCACTTGGCATCGGCAAGAGGTACTAGGCTTTGTTCATCCACGTCACCAAGTCCAGTTACCGATAGGCCAATTTAAATCGTATCGTCCCCGTTGTTAAGTTCAGGTCTTGCACCAATGCTCTGCATGAACTCCCTTTACAACCAAGGATGACAATCTTTTCTCCGGACTCCTGAATTCTGACTCCTGACTTTCAACGCAGCAACAGCACCGGACAAGGAGAAAGTCGAACCACTTGCTCTGCCACTGAACCCATCAAAACACGCTTCACACCGGTGGAGCCGTGAGTGGGCATCACAATTAACTCGATCTTGTTTTCCTGAGCATAATCTACAATTTCATGACTGGGAACACCAATTGATACCTTAATCGACAGGTTTGAATATCCCAACTGATTCAACTTGTCTTTCAGCACAGATTCTGCATGGTGTTGGCGAGACTCTGGGGTAACAGTCTGCCATATTGCTCCTGGATCGACCACACTCAAGGGGAGTAGAACGTGAATGACATGCAGATGAGACATATCTTCCACAAACTCTAGAGCCGGAGCCAGTGCTGTAAAAGACACGTCCGAGAAATCAATCGGTACAAGCACATTGTTCTTTTTGAGCCAGCTCATAATGTCAATAGATAACTGTACTAGAGTAATTAAGCGAATCTGTACCTACTCCTCGCTAGAAATTCTATTCATACTGGTTATAAAGCCAATACTTGGAATGCCTCTATAAATGTATTTCTAGATTGGCAGTGCGAGTAGAAAACAGGACTTCAAAAATGATACGTTCTTCCTTCACCAATCCCAACGTAAATTCAGAGTTTGGGAAATTTTCACAACCTAAAAATCCTCTCTTCAACGCCCTCAAGACGTTCTGGCAATTTAGTTTGTATTATGCTCAATTTAAGTCAACATCGCCTTTTAAAAGAAGGAGTGTCAAACTTCCTCATGTTGAATAATGTTGGGGTTGAAGTCTGGGTTAGAGGGGTGGGTGCTGCCCACCCTGTACCCAAGTTTGTGCAGCTTGGCTATTCCCCTGTTTGGGATACTCCTTGCATGGCTAGCTTTTCGGCGTAGGTTGGCATCTGCCCAGAACGGAGCCGTTCCATATAATCATTCAAGTCTGTGGCCATTTGATTAGAGAGCAGATAGCATCCAATCAGATTAGGAATTGCCATCATCAGAAGCATTAGATCGCTAAAATCAATCACCGCACCGGGTTTTACAACTGCGCCCAGAAAAACGCAAGCGACATAAATCAGCTTGTAGAGAATAACGGTACGTTGACCAAATAGATACTGCCAAGTAATCTCGCCATAATAGCTCCAGGAAATAATCGTGGAGAAAGCAAATAGGAAAATGGCGATCGTGAGAATAACGGGGAACCAACTTGTAACCGTGGCGAAAGCACTTAAGGTCATCTGTGCACCGTCGATTCTTTCACCCGTATTTTGATAAACCCCCGTAATGACCAGCATAATTCCGGTCATGTTGCAAATGACGATGGTATCAATAAAGGGTTCTAGGAGGGCAACGATTCCTTCGCGCACGGGTTCATCTGTACGGGCTGCTGAGTGGGCGATGGCCGCCGAACCCACCCCAGCTTCGTTAGAGAAAGTACTGCGCCGAATTCCTTGCACCATCACACCAATAATTCCACCTTCAATCGCTTTGGGGGCGAAGGCTTCACTAAAAATCGTGCCGATCGCTCCTGGCAGTGCGGGCAGGTTCATCAACACAATCCACAGACAAGCGGCGATGTAAAGGACTGCCATTGCTGGAACCATCAGTTCGGTAACGGCTGCAATACGCTGAATTCCACCAATGATCACCACAGCCGTTAAGGCTGCCAGCACCAAACCAATCAACCAACCGGGTAGAGGAAATGTCTGGGTAAAGGCTGCGGTGGCTTGGTTGGACTGGAACATATTCGCTCCACCCATTGAACCCACAATAGTCAGTATGCAAAAAAGAATTGCTAACCCTTTGCCCAGCGAACCCAACCCAATCGCTGATAAGCCTCTAGATAAGGTGTAAGCCGGTCCACCTGCTACTGTGCCATCAGGTTTTTCTATGCGGTACTTCAGTCCCAACGTGCATTCTACAAGCTTAGTGGTCATGCCCACGAAACCTGCAAGGGTCAACCAGAGCATGGCTCCCGGCCCGCCAAGCTGGATGGCTACGGCAACACCTGCGATATTGCCTAATCCCACCGTACCCGATAAGGCAGTCGCCAGCGCTTGGAAGTGGGAGACTTGTCCTTCTTCGTTCGGATCGTCATACTTGCCACGCACTACATCGATCGCATGCTTAAAAGCGCGGATATTAATAAAACCCAAGCGAATCGTAAAGAAAAAGCCTGCTGCTATCAGCCAAAGTACAATAAACGGAAAACCGCCAATGCCGAAGAAGAGAATATCCGACATCACCTTGACAATGGCGGAGAAGGCACTGTCGATCGCGCCCAGAAAGCCACCTGAGGCTTGTGTATCTTGAGCCAGTACTCGGGTCGGCAAAAGTAGAAGTAATAAACCGGCGAATACAAGAGACGCAATGGTTCCTCGCCTTTGCCGGATAAGCTGCACAGGAAGAGTCTGCCGTTTTGGACGGTGGTGCATCAGTGATTTCACCTAACTAAATTGTTAACTAGTAGAGCATCAATTTAATTAAATCGGTAGGCTTTTCAGGAAAGCATTGAATATCAATGTTTCACTTGATGCCGACCCAGTAAAAGTTAATGGACAGTGTACTAAATTTGAATTGATCAATGGTTCTCCTCAAAAATTTTTACTCTTAGAGGATATAAAACTTTATTGATTGAGAAAGTCATAAAAGTAGCATAAAACTGCTACGTTAGCAAGTATTTATCAAAGCATTTAATAATTTTGTCATCTGCCCTTAGATAGAAAAAAGAAAACAGAGGGGGTGTAAGTAAACCGTAATAATTCGTAACTTTACGGATACAATTGCTCAGTTGTCTCTGAGATTGTCCGGAATTTCCCCTAGAGGCTTCTCTATTCTTGAACGAGTAAGTTCAGTGTTTTCCCCGTATCGCCAAGGGGTCTACCTAGTTTACAACTAGTAAAGCTAAACACATGCCTTCCCCGCTGACCTCTAGCCAGCGGGTTTTTTTTATCCTCAACACAGAAGCCCAAATCCGCTATCAGGAGAAAGCTATCCACTCAAAAACTGCAAAAACTGCAAAAACTGCATAACAAGGAGTGGCTTGAGAGATAAGTAACTATCAGACTGGAAAGTAGATCTTGCCCCCACCGACTTACTGAGTCAGTGGGGTTTTTTTGTGGGGTGAGTTGGAGAGAGGCGTCTTATGTTTTAAGTCGAGGCGGATAATCGCTGATAGTAAAGACTGACGATGCGTTCAGTGACTTCAGGGATATCTAGCCCATCGGTGACGATTTCAATGGCATCAGCCGCCTGACGCAGGGGGGCTAAGTCGCGGGTGCTATCGTAGATGTCACGCTGTTGAATTTCCCGTTCTAGCTGCTCTAAGCTCACCTGTGGTAGCTTTTGGTTTTTTAGGTCTTGTTGGCGTCGTCGGGCTCGTTCTTGGACGGAGGCGGTGAGAAAGATTTTGAGTTCGGCATCGGGAAAAACATAGGTGCCAATATCGCGACCTTCCATGACAATGCCACCTTTGCTGCCCCACCGCTGTTGTTGCTTGACTAATTCTCGACGAACTGAACTTTGAGCGGCGATCGCCGAAACATAGCGGGTGACTTCTAGGGTACGAATCTCATGGGTTACATCTTCACCATCAATCCAAACATGTAATGCTGAGCCATTTTGCTCATCGGTACTCAGACTAATTTGGGACTGACTGACTAGTTCAGCGATCGCCGGTTCATCCTCTAAATCAATGCCCTCTTGTAAGACTCGCCAAGTAACAGCACGATACATGGCACCCGTATCCAGATGCATCAATCCTAGGGACTGAGATACTTGACGGGCAACAGTCGATTTACCCGCCCCGGCCGGGCCATCAATGGCTACGATTGGCCGACGCTGCTGTAAGAGTACATTGTCAATTAAACGTGTAGTTCCCAACTGTACCGCGATCGCTAATAATCCACAGTCATCCACTTGGTCTAACGGCTGTAAGGTTGTAGGATGCACCAGTTCAATGTACTCTACCTTAAGCCCACTTGCACCAGCCAATTTTGACTTGACGGCTTCCATCAGACTCACGCTATCTCGTTCACCCGAAATAAACAATGCCTGAGCGTCTTGTAGAGCCTGAAATAAGATCGGAGCTTGCACCTTTTGCTCAGGGGTTAAATATTGATTGCGTGAACTCAATGCTAACCCCGATTCCTCTCGCCTAATAGGACAACCCACAATCTCCACTGGCATATTTAAATCCGTCACTAACCGTCGGATAATCGCGAACTGCTGTGCATCCTTCTGCCCGAAATAGGCACGTTGAGGCTGTACGATATTCAGTAACTTCGTCACCACTGTTGCGACTCCCTGAAAGTGACCAGGGCGTGAGCGTCCACATAACACCGAGGTCATCGTTAGGGGAGGAACCACCTGAGTCACTTGAGTACCCCAATCTGAGCTAGACACATTCTTGCCATACAACTCAACTGCCGTTGGGGCAAAAATTGCATCAACTCCCAATTGTTCACAATGCTGCCGATCCTGTTCTAACTGACGTGGGTATCGCTGCAAATCCTCGGATGGTGAAAACTGCAGGGGATTCACAAAAATACTGACAATGACTAGAGTATTTTCTTGTCTTGCTCGCTCAATTAAACTAAAGTGACCGGCGTGTAAGGCTCCCATTGTGGGAACAAGAGCCACATCCTTGCCGTTGCGGTAATGTTCTAAATAGCAGCGCAATCCCGCTATTGTCGTAAACAGGCGCATGAGATTCTAGGTTTGAGATTTTAGATTGATGTTAGCTTAAACGCTTTAAAGCCCTACCAGTCTTGGTAGGGCAGAGTTTTCGATGTTACAGAGCGATGAGAGCGCTTATTCTTAACACTCGCTTCTAAACTCAAAAGCCAAGTCCCTGATCAAGATGAGTGGGAGGGGAAGAAGAAGAGAGGCATCAGGAAAAAACGTTTTTACCGATCTTTTCTCCTCAGATACCCAACTTCCCCACCCAGAACCCTACCTGTGTTCTATTAGGCGATACTCATCGAGTTAATAACTATCAGAGGCGACACGGGAATTATCAATCACCTGTACCGATACTGGTGCAACACCCGTTTGCATCATTCCCAGCATTCGGGCAGCAGCCGCAGACAGGTCAATAACTCGACCTCTCACAAACGGGCCTCGGTCATTAATTCGCACTACCACAGAACGCCCATTCCGTAAGTTCGTAACAAGTACATTTGTACCAAACGGTAGGTTACGGTGGGCTGCCGTCAACGCATTTTGATTGTAGATTTCGCCACTAGCACTGCGATTGCCGTGGAAGCCTGGCCCGTACCAAGACGCCATGCCTCTAATTTCCATGCGAATCGGCCCGAAGGCAACCTCCCGTACTGGAGGTTTTTGGGGCTGGGGCATATCCGCAATCTTCTGCAATGGTGGCGCATTACCCACTAAGCGGCGCATACGGTTTGTGGCTTGTAGAGCGTCTTGAGCGAGGTTACGAGTGGTATCCGGAAGGATAGTTGTGTTATTAACTTGTGCTATTTCTTCACCATTCACTTCGATGCTAAAGGCTTTGTCCTCGTCATTCCAACGGACTACGATGTTGCTAGCATCAACATTGTCCCGATGCATCTGATTGAGCCTGGCTGCAACGGTTGTGGCTCTCCAAACAGGGTTAGTCTCTAGCTCTACTTCATCCACTGCGGCGTTGTGCTGCCGGCCTCCCTCCAGTGTACCGGCATTGTATGCTCTAGCCTGCAAATGCTGATTGTGAGAGGCTCTCTTCCTAGAACGGGCAGAGGTATCTTCTGCTTGGGTTTGTTCTATCGCTGGCGAAGGAGTACTCAAGAACGTTAGGACTGGAATGTTGCGGACATAGAGGACTACAGCCTGCCGTCCTGCTAATTCAAAGGCATGAATTTTGGCAATGGTTTCTGTTTGTTGGGTGGCCGTCTCAATCTCAGACTGAATCCGCCCTACTTTCACGGCTTCTTCTGGCTGAGGGAAGGACTGCTTAACCGCAGGGGTTGCAGTTTCTGGTTTCTGCGGTACTTGGGTTACAGATGAGCTGCCTTGAGCAGAGTACTCAAGCCCAGTTGATTGTTGAGCTTGAGCAGATGTTGTCAGGCTCAGGGTTGTCATCAGGAGAGTAGCACTAACGCCACTCCAAAGTTGTTGATTCATACGTCCGTTGTCAAAAGCTAATTGGAATTCGAGATTGTGTGTTGCTGGTTGTTTGGCTGTGAAAATCACGATGCCCCCACTAACTCGTACTCGTTCCGTGTTCGCCCTGTTTCCTTTGAACTGCAACAGACTAGCATGAAGTTTTGGGTTTGGGGATCAGGGATCTTTGGGAGTAATACACCCAGTTATGAAAACTTAAAATTTAGGAAAAGCCTAAAAACCTCAGGTTATAAAGGGTTTTCCCCGTTTTACTCTTTCCGGAAAATTTGCAAAATATTAACAAAACTTAACATTGTCCATGGGGATTTTATGACGAAGATAATAATCGTTCTCTTCTCCACTCCTGTAGAAAACCAATCATTTAGTGTATTAAAGGTTAGAGTATTAAGTAAAAAAGACTGACTTAAGCGAAAAATACTGATCGGTTGGGTTTGCTCAGTGTAAAGTACCCAGCAACCTGTAAAATACAACCTGCATCTTTAACTCAAACCCTGATTGTTCCGATGGATTATCGAGAAGCCGGTGTCGATGTTGAGGCAGGCCGAGCATTTGTAGAGCGAATCCGTAGCATGGTGCAAAGCACCCACCGGCCTGAAGTTTTAGGTGGGATTGGTGGTTTTAGTGGTTGTTTTGAGCTACCCGCAGGATATCGGGAACCTGTTTTAATATCGGGAACGGATGGCGTTGGCACAAAGCTCAAGCTGGCTCAAGACCTTAATTGTCACAATACTGTTGGGATTGACCTTGTGGCTATGTGTGTCAATGATGTTTTAACTTCTGGGGCTGAACCGTTGTTTTTCTTGGATTATTTGGCAACGAGTCAGCTTGATGCAGAACAGTTAACCCAGGTGGTTGCCGGTATTACACAAGGATGTCGTTTGGCTGGATGTGCTTTGCTAGGTGGAGAGACGGCAGAAATGCCCGGTTTCTACCAACCTGGAGAGTATGACTTGGCCGGGTTTTGTGTGGGAATTGTGGAAAAGAGCCAAATGCTCAATACGTCTCAAGTCCAGGTTGGGGATGTGGCGATTGGGTTGGCCAGCCAGGGTGTTCACAGTAATGGTTTTAGTCTAGTCCGGAAAATTGTGGCTGAGGCTCCGGTGATGACATCGCTGTTAGAAACAGTGAGCACCTCAACGAATGCCGATGATCGGACTTTGAGGTGGAATGTTCGCCCACAAGAATTAGGTGGGCAAAGTTTAGGTGAAGTGTTTTTAACACCGACTCAAATTTACGTCAAACCTATTTTGGAAGCCCGTCGTGCCGGGATTGATATTCATGGGATGGCGCACATTACTGGAGGGGGGATACCGGAAAACCTGCCCCGTTGTTTGGGTGTGGGACAATCGATTCGGATTGAACCTGATAGTTGGGTGATTCCACCGATTTTTCAGTGGTTAGCCCAAGTGGGTCAGGTGAGTGCTGAAAATATGTACAACACTTTTAATATGGGCATTGGTTTTGTCGTAGTTGTACCGCCTTCACAAACAGACCAGGCTAGAAGCTGGTTTGAGGAGCAAAATGTTGTAGCTTATACCATTGGTGAAGTGATTGAAGGTAACGGTGAGGTTATGGGTATCCCTCATTAACACCGTGATGAATAATGATGATAAAACGGGTGTTTTGTCAACCTCAAAATTGAGTTGATATTAGCAGGTTCTCGTTAAGTTTTAAATGTCTCCTCATTGGTAGAGGGAAGACCCTTCCTCGAGAGGGAGGAAATTCCTTCTATTTTGTTCTGAAATGAAAACGAAAAGCGAATAGTGGAGTGAACTATTAGGAATAGGAAAAATTGTTAAACCTAACAATACTATTTTCTAGACACACTCTATTTGACTACAGAATAGAGGAGGCTAAATATGCTTCAACAACCTAACAGACTAACGGCCAAGAAAAATTTTCGGACAGGTGCCATGGCTATGGCATTTTTAGCCCTATTTTTTGGTGCATTTGCAAATAGTAAATCCCCGGTTGTTGCTCAGACAGTGGATCGGAATGTTACTAGCGATGAAGTCACAGATAATACGACTAGTTTGCTAGGTCGAACTGTAACAATCCGAGGAGAAGTTGAAGAAAAGATTGGTACAAATACTTTTTCAATTAATGATGATAATAACCTATTTGGCGGTAACGAAATTCTCATTATGAATGCTTCAGGCCAGCCTTTTGTTGCACCTAATGATATGCAGATTCAAGCAACAGGCCAGGTTCGTCAATTTATACTCGCTGACTTCGAGAGAGAATACGGCTGGGATTTAGACCCTACTTTATATGCAGAATACGAAAATCGTCCTGCAATTGTTGCTCAATCCTTAGCCTTAGCACCTGATCCGGCTGAGATACAAGCTAATCCACGCCGATTCTATGGTCAACAAGTTGCAGTTGAGGGTGAAATTGAAGAAATCTTCGGTGCTAATGCATTTACTCTAGATGAGGAAGGATTAGGAACTAGTAATTTACTAGTTTTGAATTGGAAAGCACCCACTCAAACCATCCGTGAAGGTCAAAGAGTTGTAATTACCGGTCAGGTTCGTCCGTTTGTGAAAACTGAACTAGAAAGGGATTATGAATTTTCTTGGGATGCAGGTTTGCAAAGACAGTTAGAACGAGATTACTCGCAAAAACCAGCAGTCTTGGCTGACGGGATATATAATGTTAATCCTGTACAATAGACCGCTTTAAAAAATTCCTTTTACATTTGGATTAAAGGTCTTTTAGAGAAAGGGAAGGGTAAAGAGTTGTCTGCTTGGATGACTCTTTACCCCTCAGGATTATAATTCACAGGTAGGCTTGAGTAATTTGGTATATGGGCAATTTGTTAATAATGGTTGATTAACAATTAAAGTTTATTTGTGCGTTTTGAATTTAAAATAAGTCAGGGTTTCCCTATCCCCCCTATCCTAGAGAAAAGGGCTATATAACTTTGCGTTTAACTCCAGCTTTGTACCATTGTTTATCTGAGGAATTTATTCATGCTGAATCAATATTTGCCCATCCATGTTCTTAATCGTAAAGGTCTTCGTCTTGGTGCGATCACTCTGGCTCTACTTAGCACTACACTTCTAGGCTGTGAGTATCGAGGGCCTCGCGCTGATGCACCTGATCGCAATATTACCGCTCAGGAGGTTGCCAATAAAACTAATCAGCTTATTGGCCGTCGGGTAACAGTTAGAAATGAAGTGATTAGACAAATAGGGCCGAGTGCTTTCACAATTAGTGATGATCAACTTTTTAGGGGTGAAAATATTTTAGTTATCAATGCATCTGGTACTCCTTTTGTGCTGCCCCCAGAGGACATTGATATTCAAGTCACAGGAGAAGTGCGGCAATTTAATATTGCCACGGTTACTAGAGAGTTTGACTTAAATTTGTCGCCTGATACTTACTCAGAGTATGAAAATCAACCTGTCATTATTGCTCAGTCCCTTGCTTTAGCACCAGAACCTGATGAAATTACGAGCAACCCTGGCTTATTTTACAACCAACCTGTTGCAGTAGAGGCAGAAGTTGAAGAAGTGTTCGATCCGGTTGCATTTACGCTAGATGATGAGCAGTTCTTCGGTGGTAAAAATTTATTGGTATTAAATCCCAGGGCTACCGAGTCTATATCTCCTGGAACAAAAGTTGTAATTACAGGTATGGTTCGCCAATTTGTTGTTTCTGATATTGACGAAGATTACAAACTTACTCAAGGTTTAAATTGGCAAAAGACAATGGAGACAGAGTATAGAAATAAGCCGGTTATCATGGCTAACAGAATATTTCCTGTTGTGGATTAATTTGTTTGATTTCAAGCAAATTGAATGAAAATAATTTAATAATAGAAAATAATAAGGGGAAGTCCTGGGCTTCTCCTTAAAGTTATAATTTTTTATCTTGCTTCACAAAGGACAATCACTTTTCGATTCGGTATAAGTTAAAAGTTTTTCATTTTAAAAATAAATAAAACTGTTCACATCTCAATAAATTACAATCACCCCAATGGGTGAATCAATCGGATGAATTCTCTTTGCAATAGGTCAGGTTAGTTTCAACAAGATCTGGATAAGACAGGAACTTTTTTGCTCGGGTATCGGTCAAGTGATGCGAAGGCTCATACCAAACAGCGATCGCATTTGCAATTTTCGCCAATCGTCAAGTTGCGATCGCTCACCTTACCCAAACCCATTTTTCAATACCTATTCCTTCATAACCACTGTCCAAGTGACACATTAATGCGGTCACTTGGTATCAGTTATTGCTTGAATTCGAGAGACATTTCATGCTTAACTTCAATTCTAGAAAATCTGGAACAGCTACACTGCTAGCACTCACCCTTACGAGTAGTGCAATAGTTCCTTTAGTCACCACTTCACCTGCCTTCGCGCAGTTTCGTTATCCCCGCTATCCTCGTACCGAGTATTACAGTCAATATGTGCCTGCTGGGACTTCTATTTCGGTTCGATATGATCAAGAAAAAGTCCTATTAATGCCTGATGAAAAAGCGCCATTAACTCTAACAGTGGCACGAGATATCAGGGGCAATGATGGCAGAGTTGTCATTCCTGAAGGCAGTAAAATTGAAGGCGAACTCAGACCGACTTATCGAGGAACTCAGTTCGTAGCCCAACAACTCAAGTTATACAGTCGTTCGGGTGATAATCAGTCTAATTCTTACTCCATTAACGCCACCTCAAATGTTGTGACGAGAATGGAAGAAGTAACCAAGCGTGGCAATACCCGATCCGTTTTAACGGGTACGGCGATTGGGGCAGGGGCGGCTGCGGCCTTAGCTGCATTGACGGGTGATCGGGCGATCGCTACTGAAGAAATTCTAGGTGGTGCAGGCTTAGGGGCACTAGGTGGGCTGTTTCTTAACCAACGAAAAGTAACAATGCTAGCGGTTTATCCCGAGCAAGATTTGGCACTAAGATTACGGTCTGAACTTGCTTTACGGTAGCAGGAATTTTTTCCCTTGGTTAGGAATAGGTGATAAGTTTTCCATCCTACCAAGGGAAGTGATTAACTGGACTAAATTTTAACGCAACTTTAGTCCAGTTAATCTAGTGGTTTATGTCAAAAGGACTAAAGACATTTGTAAAAAATTAAATATGCCTTGAATTTACAAAATATTAATAAGTCTCTTCTTGAGTTCTATCCATTTCCATCAATAAGCTTAATAGTTTGTTAAAATCATTGATGTTTGAGTATAGGTGAGCTGTACAAGCCATCCATAAACTAGAATTCGAGCCTTCATGTTCTAGGAGCTTTCGATGCCCGTAGGATTACCGGAATTTGCTGAAAACCCTGAAAATCGCTGCCCAGTCGTTCTTCTCCTCGACACCTCTGCATCAATGGCAGGCGAACCCATCCAAGAACTAAATCGAGGAATAGGGGTTTTTAAAGAAGATTTACTCAAAGACACTCAGGCCACCCTCAGTGCAGAAGTGGCATTGGTTACTTTTGGCCCCGTGAAATTAATGCAAGATTTCGTTACGGTGGATAACTTTATCCCTCCCACCTTGCTGGCGGATGGGGTGACACCGATGGGACAAGCGATTGATTATGCATTAAATTTACTAGAAACGCGCAAAGCCACCTATCGAGAAAACGGAATTCAGTACTATCGCCCTTGGCTATTTCTGATCACTGATGGCGCACCAACCGATAGCTGGAACCATGCTGCACAACGCATCAGAGAAGGTGAAAACAGTGGAAAATTCTCCTTTTTTGCCGTGGCGGTGGAAGGCGCAGATATGAATACCCTGCGACAAATTACTCCCCCCGAACGTCCACCCGTTACCCTCAAGGGGCTTGATTTTAGCGCACTATTTGTCTGGCTGAGTACTTCAATGAAACGGGTTTCTAGTGGCAAAATCGGAGAAGCTGTACCCCTACCCCCTGTAGGATGGGGTCAGATTAATACATAGATTAAGGAAAAATACATGGCTTGGAGAGCCGTTGTCCGTTCCTGTGTCGGAACTCGTCATCAAAAGCAGCAGCAACCCTGTCAAGATTATGGCAGTTATTGTTTACTCAATAACAATCAGGTCATTGTGGGAGCCGTTGCCGATGGGGCTGGTAGTGCAAAATATTCTGAAATCGGCGCTAAATTAGCCGTCTATCAAGTGATGGCAATTTTTCGGGAAATTGCCCTATCGCCCCAAAAAGATAAAGGCTTGTCGCAACCTCTAAATGACCAAGAAGCGAAAAAACTATTTTCCAAAATCCTGGAAGAAGTCTTAATCACATTGGAAGAACAAGCTAACCAAGAAAATTATGTTATTGATGACTTAGCTTGCACATTGTTAGTCTTTTTGGCAACCCCTGATTGGTTGGCAGCCATGCAAATTGGAGATGGTTTTATAGTCGTGGGATTAGAAGGCGAAGAAAAACAATTAATTTTTCAACCTGATAAAGGAGAATTCGTCAATCAAACCACTTTTGTCACCTCACCCAATGCCTTAGAAGAGATGCAAGTGAATGTTCTTTCTGGCAACCAAAGATTTATTTGTGCTTCAACTGATGGCTTAGAGAAAGTAGCCGTTACCATGAGTAATTGGACTCCGTTTCAACCCTTTTTTCAGCCATTAGAGCAGTACTTACAGGAAACTCCCGATCCAGAGCAAGATGATGAATATATCCAAAAATTTTTAGAATCTGAACGGCTCAACACTCGTACAGATGATGATAAAACCTTACTGTTATGCTTCTACGATAGGCGTTAAAGTAATATGTTCCTGTTTAAAGTGTAAATTCCATGAACCTCCTCACCTGCGTCAGTACGGGTCAGTCTATATCCCTAACGAAGCAGATTGCTAGCAGTGGGGAGGGAGCAGTTTGGCAAACCAATAACAGTAGCTATTTAGCTAAAATTTATCACTCGATTGAACAGGATCGTATCGAAAAACTCAAGGTTATGGTGGAACATCCACCCAATGACCCCAATTCTCATCTCAATCACTGCTCTTTTGCTTGGCCAAAAGACTTAATCAAAGACAAGAAGGGGACAATTTTAGGTTTTTTAATGCCTGAAATTGCCAATGCGCGAGAACTCCTTGATGTCTACAGTTCAAAACGACGCAAGCAACTCAATCTTGCGGTTGATTGGCGATTTTTGCATACAACAGCCTTAAATATTGCTTCAATTATCGAAGCAATTCACACTGAAGGTTATATTTTAGGAGATATCAAGTCCCAAAATATTTTAGTTAATAACCGAGCTTTACCTTCTATCATTGATACGGATTCCTTTCAAGTTCATCATCCCCATACCGGTCAAATTTATTCCTGTTTAGTTGGTTCGGAGGGGTTTACCCCCGTTGAATTACTGGGAAAAGATTTTCGGACAACTCATCAAACTCAAGTCCATGATTATTTCCGATTAGCCGTTATTATCTATTTATTATTATTTGGAGATAAACCCTTTAAAGGAAAATGGATGGGAACAGGGGAATCTCCAGAACCTACTGAACTTTTGCGTCGGGGGTTTTGGCCTTATGCTCGCAATAGTTTAATTCAACCAGGGCCTTGGACGATTCCCTTAGAAATTGTACATCCAGAAGTTCAGCTTTGCTTTCTTCGATGCTTTAATGAAGGACATACTAGCCCTCATTTACGACCCACAGCTAGGGAATGGCGTAAAGCACTGTCTTTAGCGATTGAAGATTTAACCATTTGTGGAAAGGTAGAGAGTCATTACTATAGCAAAACCTATGGTCGGTGTTATTGGTGCGATCGCCAACTGCAACATGGACTCGATATATTTGCTCCTCTAACCTCTAAAAGTTTACCGTCTTCAACCCGAACCGTTACACATCCTAGTACCACTTCTCCTGCCAAATTTCCGAAGCGAGTTGTTACCCCAGTTTCACCTTTTGCCCCTCCCACCCAAATTTCTTCATCTAAATTCTCTCAAAAAACGCTTAATTTTTTACCTTTTTCTAGATTACCAGCAAAAATTTATTCATCTAAACTTTACTCTAAAACTCTTCCATCCTTACCTTGGCAAAAACGTCCAATTATTAGCTGGACAGTGGGAATGGGACTCGCAATCGGTGGAATATCATGGTTATTTCGGACGTTTTTAGGAAATGCATCTAATGTTTTAAAAGATTGGGTCTTATATTACCCACCCGAAGTCATACATTTTCCATTCATGCGAATTCCTCCTGAAAATCTTCTTGACTTTATTGAACCTGTACAATGGGTGTCTGGAGGGATGGGCGCTTTTATTGTTGGATTTGCAGTGGGATTCATTTTTATTGCCAAGCGCTGGCTGAGATAACCATAAAAAAACCAATTTTATTTATAAAAAAAATAGCATAATAGCATCATGAGTAATGTAGATAATCAAGGGTGTGGGTGTTTAATCCTAGTTCTATTTGTCGCTTCATTAATTTGGCTCATCGGAACTCTTGCTTTTTGGGTGATTAATATTTTTGCATCTATTGGAACAACTTTTATTTTTTTCATTGATTACTTAGCCTATGCCTTTACAGGAATTGGAATTAATAACCCTGCGATTGGCTGGTTATTACTAGGTTTTTTATTGGGTGGAACTGTGGGACTGGTTCAGGGACTCAAGCGCACAAGACACTCTTCTTATGTCTACGTCGTTTATGTAATAGCAGCTATTCTATTTTTATTGTTGCAAACTGTTGCCTATTCTAAATGGCAATCTCAATTCGATTTGAGTGTTTTTGAAAAAATAACGCTTCAGGAAACTTTTACTTCTCCTCACCATTGGACATTAGCTGAGGGTGCAGCCTTTAAAGAGGAGAGCCTATTACAAATCTCACCTCAAGAAAAAAACTTGAGTTGGTCGAGTTGGGGAGGCCAAACCTTTTCAGATATGGATTTTTCAGCCGATGTCCAAAAAAATAATGGTTCTGATCATCTTTATTTTGGCTTAATAGCTAGATTGCATGAGGGGAAAAATCCAAGTTTTTACTATTTGCAGATTAATGGTAATGGAAGTGTGGTGATGGGGAAATATGTTGATAATCAGTGGAATGATAAGGTCGGCCCCAAGGAAATTGATAGTGTTAACACTTGGAATAGTCAGAATCATTTGAGAGTAGTTTGCCAAGGTCATTTAATGATGGGTTTTGTAAATGACCAGTTAGTGGGAATCTTCCGAGATACATCCTATGATTCGGGAAAAATTGCTCTGCAAACATCGCGCAATAGTGAAAGTAGCGTGGTTGTGAATTTTGATAATGTGGTTGTTAAAGAAAAAGCGCTCTAATGTTTTGGGAAGCTAGGCGTAATTTCATATCTAGAGATGGTTGTGTAAGTCGATAAAGTGGCTATAGAAGCGACTGAGCATTTTTTCTCCTTTAATTAAACTGATGCAAATACTGACAGCTAACTTAGCTGCTGACTATATGCAAATTAAATGTGTGACGGCTTAGTAACCTAAGCGGAGGCTTTATCAAGAGTAAGGATTTTGTAATACAGTTTTTTGTAATACACTTGATTAAATTTTAATTTCTAATTAATAATACTTTATAGCATCAGGAATGGCGTGTGTTAATAATTTATCTCTCCCAAGAGGCAAGGATTTTTAGGATTCATTCTGGTATTCTAAGTTATTCGTACTTACTCGAACCAAAGTGGTTATACTCATGGCAGAATTTCAGCGAGTAAGAACAACTGCGTCTTCTAGTATTTAGCCCCTAAAAACTGCATGGAAACCCTTTGGTCTAACCTAGAAAACTGGCGACATTTACTGACTGAGCGATTAACCCCCTCAATCTTCTCAGGTCCCATTACTGGTCCAGTTCCAGTTTTCCTAACCATCATGGCGATTATGCTGGTGGCACCGTTATTATTTGAACGGTTCAAACTTCCGGGTATTGTTGGCTTAATTTTGGCAGGAGTCGTCGTAGGGCCACATGGATTAAATCTTTTGCAACGAGATAGCACCATCATTCTTTTAGGAACAGTGGGATTATTATTTCTCATGTTCATGGCCGGGTTAGAAACAAGCTTGGATGACCTTAAATATAATGCTGATAAAGCTGCTATTTTCGGTTTAGCAACCTTTGCACTACCGATGGTGTTAGGTACGGTGGCAATGCTCGCTTTAGGGTACAGTTGGTTAGCCGCTATATTAGTGGCTTCGTGTTTTGCATCCCATACACTTTTAGCCCTACCTGTTGTGGGTAAACTGGGCATTATGCGATCGCCGGCTGTGACAGCCACATTAGGAGCCACGTTAATTACCAATGTCTTAGCATTACTGGTTCTTGCTGTTGTTGTTAAAGCTCATCAAGGGAGTCTTTCTTTAAGCTTTTGGTTGTTTCTAATACCTGCTCTCAGTCTCTATACGTTTGCTACACTATGGGGCGTTCCTAAAATTGGACGTTGGTTTTTTCGGCGCTTCGGGCATGATGAAGGAGCAGAATTTACCTTTGTTGTCGCGACATTATTTGTTGTCTCCTATGGAGCAGAAATCATTGAAATTGAACCGATTATTGGGGCATTTTTAGCCGGAATTGCCATTACTCAACTGATTCCTCAACTGAGTCCCTTAATGAATCGAATTCAGTTTATTGGCAATACATTGTTTGTCCCTTTTTTCTTGATTTCAGTAGGGATGTTAATTGACCCTAAAATCCTCATCAAAGACCCCCGTTCTTTGCTAGTAGCTGGGGTTATGATTTTAGCTGAAGTAATTAGTAAATATGGAGCGGCTTGGGGGCCAGGTAAGTTATTTCGCTTTCAGTTTCCCGACATTATGGTAATGTTTGGCTTGTCGGTTGCCCAGGCTGCCTCTACATTAGCCGCAATTACAGTTGCTTATGAAATTAAACTGGTTAATGAAGCCACTGTAAATGGCATTATTGCCATGATTTTAGTCACTTGTATTGCCTCTCCTTGGATTACAGCTCGTTGGGGGGCAGGGATGAAATTAGATACATCAAGTCCTAGCCAAAACGGAAAACAGAAACTTGGTAAGCGAGTTTTAGTTCCTGTTGCTAATCCTAGTACTGAAGACAATTTACTACAACTTGCCTTAATCTTGACTAAAAATACAGGAGGAACGTTACTCCCACTTCACATTTTAACCGATACTCAAGCCCCCATTTCAGCCGATGCCAAAGCACAACAAAATCAGCTTTTAATGGCCGCAGAAACGATTGCCCATGCGGCTGTAACGCCTGTTGAACCTGTTGGACGAATTGATGATTCAGTAGATAAGGGAATATTGCGAACGGCTGCCGAACGAAATGCAAATTTAATCATTTGTGGTTGGAAAGGATACTCCACAACACGGGAAAACTTTTTTGGCAGCGTCATTGATAAAATCGTTAATCGTGCAACTGTACCCGTTTTGGTTTCGCGATTTCTTCAACCCATTCAAAATACAAGTCGAGTGTTTTTAGTCTTTTCGGAACACGAAATTGCGACCTCTAACTTTAGTCAAACCATAGAACTAGCAAACATTCTAGCGGTTGAACTCAAAGCCTCACTATACCTCATACAACTTCAGGAAGGTTCTCGACGTATTCCTCTAAATTTAGAATCCTTAAACTTAAGTCCTGATACTGCCATTCGTCGAGTTAAAGGTAATGTAGTGAAGAAAATTTCAAAGCTCTTAAAAACTGATGATTTGCTAGTTTTAAAAGCAGACAATCGTACAGAGCGATTAGGTTTTCCCAGTTGGGGAGTCGCTCCAGAAACAATCGCTAGTAGTTTCCCTAATACGTCCCGCATCATTCTCTATTTTCCTCACTAAGTTTTTACAGTTAGAGATTGGTTGTTGTATTTTTTAAGTAATAATCAACAATCAACTCGATGTACAGTTATTCCTTCCCTCTAATAGGGAAGGATTTCCTGCTGATTTGATGATAATGTCTACAAACACTGACTGTTAATGAAAATTCGACCTTTTCAAGCTGCTAGTTATTCTGATCAGCGGTGGAACCAATTTTGGCTCATTAGCATCTTTGTTAGTTTCATACTCATGGGATGTGAACCTCTTACAGAAATTTTTCCACCTTTATCCCCAAACAATGCACCTGTTGATACACCGTCAACTTCTCAACCTTTAGCGCAATCTTCATCTACAGCCAATATGGAAAAGATGGTGCAACAACGTATTAATGAAATCCGCCAACAAAAGGGTTTAAATTCTCTTCAAAATAATGAAAAATTAGCACAAGTGGCTCGCAACTATAGCCGACAAATGGCACAAGATAATTTTTTTAGTCACACAGGTTCAGATAACAGTACTTTACGCGATCGGGTACGTTCTGGAGGGATTTCTTATCGAGTTGTAGGTGAAAACCTCTTTAAAAGTATTAATGCTTCTGAACCCGTCCCCTTAGCTATCGAAGGTTGGATGAATAGTCCAGGACATCGCGAAAATATTCTGCGTCCTGCATTCACGCAAACGGGTATTGGCATTTGGAGACAAGGGAATACTTATTACATGACTCAGCTATTTATGCAACCGTAGTTGCATATTTGTATATTGTATGTCTAACTTTAAATGTCTAACTTTAAATAATTTCTCAGAACACGATGGAATGGTATAATAAACCCGGTAACTGGAAGGTTCAAGCTGATAAAATCTCCATCACTTCCAGCGCAAAAACAGACTTCTGGCGCGAGACTCACTACGGATTTATTCGAGATAATGGTCACTTTTTTTATGAAACGGTGACGGGTGATTTTATTGTTGAGGTCAAAATTACTGGTGAATATCAAGACTTATACGACCAAGCAGGAATCATGGTACGTTTGGATGAAGCCAATTGGTTAAAGTGTGGTATTGAGTACGTCAACGGTGTACAACAAGTCAGCGCTGTGGTAACAAGAACTTATTCTGATTGGTCAGTTGTACCTATGCCAGAAAATCCCCCTTCACTGTGGGTACGTGTCACTCGCCGGGGTACGGCAGTCGAGGTGCATTATTCTTTGGATGGAGAACAGTACACGATGCTACGCCTTGCTTATCTCACCCCAGTGGCAACATTGAATGTAGGGGTGATGTGCGCTTCGCCAGAAGGAAATGGCTTTCCTATAACGTTTGAGGGGTTTAAAATTCATAGCTAGCTGTAAGAATCTCCTCAAAAATATATAGGGGGAGATGAGAGGATGGAGGATGGATTTTTGTCACTCATGGGTGTGACAGCGCCGATAGTTTAATCCAAAATCCAAAATCTTATTAGGTGTGAGGGGAATTTATGAGTTATAGAATGGATCGTCGGGCTTATGCGGAAACCTTTGGGCCAACGGTAGGCGATCGCATCCGTCTAGCTGACACGGAACTGTTCATCGAAGTGGAACAAGATTACACCACCTACGGCGATGAAGTAAAGTTTGGGGGTGGGAAGGTAATCCGGGATGGTATGGGACAATCCCCGATTTCCAATAGCGATGGTGCCGTTGATATGGTGATTACGAATGCCCTAATTCTCGATTGGTGGGGCATTGTGAAAGCTGATATTGGGATTAAAGACGGCAAGATTTTCAAGATTGGCAAAGCGGGAAATCCTTATATTCAGGACAACGTTGATATCATCATCGGGCCGGGTACTGAAGCGGTGGCCGGAGAAGGGATGATTCTCACGGCTGGGGGGATTGATGCCCATATTCATTTTATTTGTCCCCAGCAGATTGAAGTGGCGATCGCATCGGGCATTACCACTATGATAGGGGGCGGAACTGGCCCTGCAACCGGCACGAATGCCACTACCTGTACGCCTGGCCCCTGGAACATTTACCGGATGTTACAAGCAGCAGACGCTTTCCCGGTAAATCTGGGATTTTTAGGCAAAGGCAACAGTGCTCAACCTCAAGGATTGAGAGAACAAGTCATTGCTGGGGCGATGGGGCTGAAGTTGCACGAAGATTGGGGAACCACACCCGCTACTATTGATACTTGTTTAAGTGTTGCGGATGAATTTGACGTTCAAGTTGCCATTCACACGGACACCTTGAATGAAGCAGGGTTTGTGGAAAATACCATCGCTGCGTTCAAAAATCGCGTGATTCATACTTACCACACGGAAGGTGCAGGTGGAGGACACGCCCCAGATATTATCAAAGTCTGCGGTGAAGCGAATGTGTTGCCCTCTTCCACTAACCCAACTCGCCCTTACACCCTCAACACCTTGGAAGAACACCTCGATATGTTAATGGTGTGTCATCACTTAGATCGAGGAATTCCAGAGGATGTGGCGTTTGCTGAGTCGAGGATTCGCCGCGAAACCATTGCGGCTGAAGATATTTTGCATGATTTAGGTGCATTTAGCATGATTGCTTCGGATTCCCAGGCGATGGGGAGAGTGGGCGAGGTGATTATTCGCACCTGGCAGACGGCGCACAAAATGAAGGTGCAACGGGGGAACCTAACCCCCCCAACCCCCCTTCCCTACCAGGGAAGGGGGGAGAATGACTCCCCTCTCTTCGCAGGAGAGGGGCAGGGGGAGAGGTCAGATAATTTCCGGGCGAAGCGGTATGTTGCTAAGTATACGATTAATCCTGCGATCGCCCATGGAATTGCTGAGTATGTGGGTTCGGTGGAAGCAGGGAAGTTAGCGGATTTGTGCCTCTGGAAACCTGCATTTTTTGGCGTGAAACCGGAGATAGTGATTAAAGGCGGTGCGATCGCATGGTCGCAAATGGGTGATGCTAATGCTAGTATTCCCACACCTCAACCGGTTCATATGCGTCCGATGTTTGGCAGTTTTGGTGGTGCTGTTGGCGCAACGTCTCTTACCTTTGTTTCTCAAGCAGCATTAGAACAGGGAATTTCTGAGCAATTGGGTTTACAAAAATCGGCGGTTGCTGTGTCTAATACACGACAATTAAGCAAGCGAGATATGAAGTTAAATGATGTTTTACCTCAGATGGAAGTTGACCCAGAAACGTATGAAGTGAGGGCAGATGGGGAATTGCTGATTTGTGAACCTGCAACGGTTTTACCAATGGCGCAGCGATACTTTTTGTTTTAATTAAAGCTGCTGAGAGCAATACTACAACGGTTTGACTCTATACCTAAAAATTCTGTAGGGGTGGGCGCGAGCGATAACTTTTGCTGTTTACGATAGAGTCTGTTTCAAAACCCGCCCCAGCCCCACAGACATACATAAAGGCGGGTTTTGTATCAGTGTTATCGGTTTAGTGAACAAGCCTTATTCCTAAACCCACCCCAACAAGAATTTGGGTAAGGAAAATAATACTAATATAGTAAATGGCTGTGTTTTTTTCAGTAGCCGCATTTTCTAAGAATCGCCATGCAAATTACTACTGAACAAATTATTTATCCCTCAAATGACGGTCAGCCAATGGCGGACAGTACAATTCAATACCAATGGATTACCACCATTAAAGGTGGCTGCGATGCAATTTTTAAAGATGATAATAATGTGTTTGTTGCGGGAGATTTGTTGTGGTATCCATTGGAGGGAAAGCCTAATCTCTGCCAAGCACCTGATGTGATGGTGGTATTTGGTAGACCGAAAAATGAGCGCAAGTCTTACAGGCAGTGGTTAGAGGATAATATAGCACCCCAAGTAGTGTTTGAGGTGCGTTCAGAAAGTGACTCTCAAACCAAGATGGATAAGAAATTAGTATTTTATAACCGTTATGGTGTGGAGGAATATTATTTATACAATCCACGGGATAAGGATTTGAGTGGATGGTTACGGACTGATGGATTGTTAGATGTAGTTGAAGCGATGTCAGGTTGGGTGAGTCCTCGTTTGGGGGTGCGGTTTGAGATGGGTGAGCAGGGGTTGGAGTTATATGCACCGAATGGCGAAAAGTTTGTGGATTATGTGGAGTTGTATCAGCAACGGCAAGAGGAACGCCAACAGAAGGAGTTAGCGCAACAGCGAGCTGAACGTTTGGCAGCGCAATTAAGAGCGGCTGGGATTGAACCTGAGGTGTGATAGGGCTGATTGACTGACAAAAGTTGTATACCCTTACCCCCAACCCCTCTCCCAAAGGGCGAGGGGAGCCAATCTACTCTTCTGAGAGGGCTAGGGTGAGGGCTTTCGGAGTT
The DNA here is from genome assembly GCA_964588805.1 of uncultured Microcoleus sp. Taxonomy (GTDB): domain Bacteria; phylum Cyanobacteriota; class Cyanobacteriia; order Cyanobacteriales; family Coleofasciculaceae; genus CAZPRJ01. The sequence goes on from CAZPRJ010000004.1 coordinate 72,252, forward strand.
TTGGCTGAGAAGTTCTGTCAGTCAACCACGTAATAGGGAGTGAGCGCTAATCTAGTTGATCTTAAGAAGCGATCGCACTTCTTGGTGAATATGAATTATTGCAGCATACTGAGTAAAATCTCCCACTCAGTTAATCATTTCTATCGAATTCTCTTGATAAATTCTGTTCTTGCATCCACGATATCCGACATCAATACGCAACGCATCAGCAATGCTAAATCTAAATCTGGGAGAAATTCACTCTGATAAATTTGTGTGTAGTTATCGTTAGAAAAACGGTAAATTGCAATTTGGTTATTTTCCCAAATCCAAACTTCACTTATTTTAAACCGCTTGTACTTTTCGAGTTTATCTTTGCCGCCACTGGTTAGAGCAATTTCAATTGCTAAGTCGGGGTGTTCTTTTCTCGTATCGATATAATAGGATTCATCTGGCTCGAAGGAAGCGCCTTTTGTTTCTGATTCACGAGTGGCATTACCGACAGGGATAAATCGAATACCCTTTTCAAATAAGTAAGTTTCGATAAGAATCGCCAGAAACTTTTTAATTGTTTCATGGTCTTCACCCGTTGTCATTAATTCCACACACCCATCCAGATAAGATAATCGTACACCAGGCACTTGAGCCATGACGGCTTGAATGGCTTTGAATTGCTGCCAACTGTAACAACCCGGTAGGATAAATTGCTGGTTTTTGATAGAAATGTGTTGATCTGGAAGTTGTGTTGTCATGGTCGCTTCTTTCTCCTGCCACTACCTCCATTGTGTCTGAGTGGAGGAATCAAGAAATGCGATCGCATCATTTTGAATTGGGCTCACTAGCGTTGGCACACCGGCAGTTTTTTGAGTTCTTCAGGATGGGTGGCAAGGTAATCTTGAAGCCAGTCACAGCCTCGCGCTAGTAGCTGATCTAGGTTTTTAACACGCCATAACCGGGCGGTTTTGTCCTTTGAGGTGGTGACAATGAGCTGTCCATCCGGGCTGAAGCTGGCACTCCAGACACTGTGCTGATGCCCCTTAAGTTCAGCCAGCAGATTGCCCTTGATATCCCACAACCTCGCAGTTTTGTCAGATGAGGTGGTGACAATGAGCTGTCCATCCGGGCTGAAGCTGGCCTCCCAGACATTGCCCTGATGCCCTGTGAGTTCGGCAACCAGATTGCCCTTGATGTCCCACAACCTTGCAGTGTTGTCATTTGAGGCGGTGAGTATGCGTTGTCCATCCGGGCTGAAGCTGGCACTCCAGACCCTGCCCTGATGCCCCTTAAGTTCAGCCAGCAGATTACCCTTGATGTCCCACAACCTTGCAGTGTTGTCTAATGAGGTAGTGACAATGAGCTGTCCATCCGGGCTGAAGCTGGCACTCCAGACAACATCCTGATGTCCTGTGAGTTCGGCAACCAGATTACCCTTGATGTCCCACAACCGGGCGGTATTCTCCCGTGAGGTGGTGAGAATGTGCTGTCCATCCGGGCTGAAGCTGGCACTCCAGACAACATGCTGATGCCCTATGAGTTCGGCAACCAGATTGCCCTTGATGTCCCACAACCTTGCAGTGTTGTCATCTGAGGCGGTGAGAATACGCTGCCCATCCGGGCTGAAGCTGGCACTCCTGACCTTGTCCTGATGTCCTGTGAGTTCGGCTAAGAGATTGCCCTTGATGTCCCACAATCTTGCGGTTTTGTCATCTGATGCAGTGAGAATATGCTGTCCATCCGGGCTGAAGCTGGCACTCCCGACACTGCCCTGATGCCCTGTAAGTTCGGCAAGCAGATTGCCCTTGATGTCCCATAACCGTGCAGTGTTGTCATCTGATGCAGTGACAATGAGCTGTCCATCTGGACTGAAACTGGCACTACTGACAACATCCTGATGTCCTGTGAGTTCGGCGAAGAGATTACCCTTGTTGTCCCACAACCTTGCGGTTTCCTTTGAGGCGGTGAGAATATGTTGTCCATCTGGGCTGAAGCTGGCACTACTGACAACATCCTGATGTCCTGTGAGTTCGGCGAAGAGATTACCCTTGATATCCCACAACCTCGCAGTTTTGTCTAATGAGGCGGTGAGTATGCGTTGTCCATCCGGGCTGAAGCTGGCACTACTGACAGCATCCTGATGCCCTATGAGTTCGGCGCAGAGATTACCCTTGATGTCCCACAACCTTGCAGTGTTGTCTAATGAGGCGGTGAGTATGCGTTGTCCATCCGGGCTAAAGCTGGCACTAGTGACACGGCCCTGATGCCCTGTAAGTTCGGCTAAGAGATTACCCTTGATATCCCACAACCTTGCAGTGTTGTCTAATGAGGCGGTGAGTATGCGTTGTCCATCCG
>CAZPRJ010000004.1:74679-134875 GCA_964588805.1 uncultured Microcoleus sp.
TCCCACAACCTTGCAGTGTTGTCTAATGAGGCGGTGAGTATGCGTTGTCCATCCGGGCTAAAGCTGGCACTAATGACACGGCCCTGATGCCCTGTAAGTTCGGCTAAGAGATTACCCTTGTTGTCCCACAACCTTGCGGTTTTGTCATCTGAGGTGGTGACAATGAGCTGTCCATCCGGGCTGAAGCTGGCACTCCCGACACAGCCCTGATGCCCTGTAAGTTCAGCAAGCAGATTACCCTTGATGTCCCACAATCGGGCGGTTTTGTCCTCTGAGGCAGTGAGAATGTGCTGTCCATCTGGGCTGAAGCTGGCACTACTGACAACATCCTGATGCCCTGTAAGTTCGGCAACCAGATTACCCTTGATGTCCCACAACCTTGCAGTGTTGTCATCTGAGGCGGTGACAATGAGCTGTCCATCCGGGCTGAAGCTGGCACTCCAGACACTGCTCTGATGCCCTATGAGTTCGGCAACCAGATTGCCCTTGATGTCCCACAACCGGGCGGTATTGTCCCGTGAGGCGGTGAGTATGCGTTGTCCATCCGGGCTGAAGCTGGCACTAGTGACACTGCCCTGATGTCTGAGTTGCGTTCGCTCTTGAATGTTGTCGAGGATAGTCTGTAAAGCCAACAGTGGGCTTGTAGTTGGATATTGTTCTAGAGGACGACCATCTTTAACCAGCGCTTTCAACCCTTGTCCAGCCTGCATCGCTGCCAGTAAGGCTTCTATGGATTGAAACTCAAACTGTTTTAAAGCACTACTCCCTGCTCGTTCCAGTTCGGTGCCTTTTTGTGCTTCGTTTAAGGCGACTTCCGCTTCATTAAGCTGAGTTTTAGCCTGGGCAAGTCGTTGTTGTGCTTCTACAGTTTGCTTCTCTGCCTGCTGTTGTACTTGCTTGGCTTTCTCGGCTTCTACCTGAGCAGACTTTACCCTTTGAGTCGCCGCTTGAACCTCTTGATTTGCTTTTGCCAACTGCTGATTTTTTTGCTGAACATCTCGACGAACTGTTTCTAGATTGTTCTTCTCATTTTTTAAATTCTCTTGTGCTTGTTGAGCATCCTGCGCCGCTTTTTTCCTTGCCGCTTCCGCTTGCTGTTGCTGGAGTTGTGCAGTCGCTAAATTCTGGTTTGCCTGTTGCGCTTTCCGTGCTGCATTTTGCCTCGCTGCTTCCGCTTTTTGTTGCTCTTGCTTGGCTATGTCTGCTGCTTTCTGTGCCGTGTTTTTCTGCTGGGTTGCCGTCTGAGTTTCTTGTTGTGCCTTATCCCGTTCTGACTCGACAGAAACCAGTGCTAAACTTGCTTCATCGCGCTCTGACTCTGCCACAACCCGCTCATGACGAGCATTACCTGCGACAATTACCGCCACGATTGCCCCAAGTACCGACAGCGCGAGGACGCTTGCCCCCATCACCATTTGTCGCTTAGTTTTCCGTTGCGCCTCTGCTAATCGTTGATTCGCCTGTCTCTCTTCCTCTAAAGTGAGTTCAGCTTTCCGTTGCGCCTCCGTTACGATTTGCTTGGCTTTCTTTTCCTCCTCCAACGCCAATTCAGCTTTGTGTTGTGCCTCGGTTACAATCTGCTTTGCCTCTCTCTCAGCCGCCAAAGCCAGTTGCACATCCCGCTTATCCAACTCCTGACTCGCTGCCAAAAACTGATAATCCTTATCCCCTAAACTCTTCCCCGTCGCCCACACCAAAGCATCCTGCAACGCCTGCCCTCGCAACAAGCGCGACTCATCCTCATAATCTGAAGCTAACCACGCATTAAACGTTTCAGAATAGGGTCGCAGATTCGCTAATTCCTTCTCAACCCAATTCAAGTCAAAAACCGACTGGTAGATGCGGTTATAAGCCTTTAATTTTCCCTCACCCCTAACTACTAACCCCGTCAGTCGCAACTCCATTTGTTCGGGAGAATCATCAATTGCGATCCCCCCTCCGATTCTTCCCAGAGAAGGGTTTCGGTGTCTACACCAGACTTTCTCGCCCCCTAAATCCCCCAATTCTGGGGGACTTTGAACTTCAGTCCCTTCTCTGGTTCCCCCCAAAGTTGGGGGGCTAGGGGGGCTAAATTCCGGTTCCCCCCAAAGTTGGGGGGTTAGGGGGGCTAGGGAGGTCAAAATCTGCTGATACAATCCCAACAACCGACCTGCCCGTTGCTCGCGTCGTAAAATGCGATCGCGTATTGTCTTCAAATGCTCCGGTTCATCCTGAGATTCCCAATGAGAAATAATCCGCCTTTGTACCAACTCCTCCACCCACTCCGCCTCACGCCCTTCAGGAATCTTCGACTCCGCATTTAAAATCAACTTACACACTTTTTGTGTGAGAAACGGTTGCCCCCCCGTCCAATCCAACACCGCTTGCAGTACCGCTTGAGGATTACTGGATTTTTTCATCAACCCCACTACTAAAGGTTGAGCTTCCTGTAACGTAAACCCAGTCATTTCAATTGCCCGACCAATATTAAAGGGTGTGCGCCGCCTGTCTTGAATTAAATCCGCAGGAGTCGCTACCCCAATCAACGCAAACGTCAACCGTCGATAATCCGGATTATCCGCCCGTTTGTTGTAGCAATCCCGAATAACAGCAAAAAAGTCATCAATATTAAAATCCAAGCTGAGAATACTGTCGATTTCATCCACAAAAATCACAACATTTTGCGGCACCAACCCCAGCAGCACCTCGCCAATAAACTTGCTCAAGCGCTGCACATTCGGCAGCAAATCATTCTCCGTCCACCAGCTAACCAAATCAAACCGATCATAAAGCTCCAAGCTACTGACAATACAATCAATTACCCCGGCATACCATTGCTCAGGAGTAATCCCCCAAGCCCCAATTGCCGTAATATCAATCGCCGCACAAGCTATCCCGTCCGCTTGCAAGCGCTGCATCGTACGTACCCGCAAACTAGATTTACCCATTTGCCGGGAGTTGAGCACGTAACAAAACTCTCCCGCCTTTAATCCGTTATACAAATCCAAGTCCGCCTGCCGTGTCACATAACTCGGTGCATCTAAGGGTAAACTTCCCCCAACTTGATACTCATAGTCTGAGTAATTGTCGGTACTCATAGGAGATGCAATGGCCTGTTGATTTGTGCTTATAATACTTATTTCTGGCAACCTGGCTACTTATGCAAACAATTTTGGTTTTGTCCGACAGATCCCCGACTTCTTTGTGAAAACCCTAGAGTGAATCAATTGGGATTAGAAGTCGGGGATCTAGGTTGTTTTTAGGTAGAGGCATTTCTCCACACTTTCTGTAACATTCAACACGCCTATTACTTAGATGTACACGACAGCCATTACAATAACTGGAGACTTGTCAGGACTAGTAATAATCAGATATCATAATAGTACGGACACTAAGTAATTCAACTTCATGCTTTCCACTTCTGCAAATCGCAGACCCTTACCACCTTGGCAGGAGGTTCTAGCCCCCCACAACTTGGGCTATCGGATTAAACTGCTCTCTCAATTACTCGCTCGTTCGTTTCAGGAGCGATTGGAACCGTTTGGACTGACTCCGTTTCACTGGGTTGTGCTGTGCTGTTTGTGGAAGGAAGATGGCCTGGCCACCTCCAGTATTGGAGAGCGATTGCAACAAGTAGGAGGGACATTAACAGGAGTATTGGATCGGATGGAGGAACGAGGGTTAGTCCGTCGAGAACGCGATCCCCGTGACCGTCGCATTTGTCGCATCTGGCTGACGGAAGAAGGGCAGCAACTGCAGGACGTTTTACCTCCGATCGCCCAAGATCTATTTGAGCAGGCGATGACCGAGATTTCCACTTCTGAACGGGAGCGGTTGTCGCAACTCATCGATCAGGTGATTGGGAATCTCTCCTAAACCCCTCCTAAGCCATAAATTTCCGCTATCAAGTGGAGGAAGATTTTTTGATAAAGTTTTGTTACTTTGATATTACGTACGCTAATTAAATTGCCGACAGTATTCTAACCACGAGTAAAAGGCTTATCAGTCATGAATTTCTTGAATTTTCAACCAATTATTACGCCCTCTAAATAAACGATTGCTTATTAAATCATTCACTCAATCACATTCACCCATTCATTAAAGGAATCAAAAATAATGACGACTCCAGAAACCTCAAACAATCACTCCCTAAACGGACGGGGTTCAACCGCAGTTGAAGAAAAACCCAGCTTAGAGTTGGCAACAACCGATCAGCTAGAAACTCCAACCTCCTCAGAAACCCCCACCGTTGTGGAATCTCCAGAATCCGAGGCGACTCAACCCACCCCGAAGAAGAAAAATCGCAAACCCTTGATTTTGGCGATCGCAAGTATTGGTGCAGTTGTAGCCGGTGGGTTTGGCTACAACTGGTGGCACTACGCCTCCACCCATGAAGAAACGGATAACGCCGCCGTTGCCGGTCACATTCACCAAGTCAGTAGCCGTATTGATGGTACAGTTTCTGAAATTGAGGTGAATGATAACGAACTCGTACACCAAGGAGAGTTGTTAGTCAAGCTTGACCCTCGCGACTTACAAGCCAAAGCCCAGCAAGCACAAGCAGCCTTAGAAGCGGCTAAACGGCAGGCGAATGCAGCACAAGCCACCATTCCCTTAGCCGCAGAAACTACTCAAGCGAAAACCACCCAAGCGCAAGGAGATGTTAAAGCCTCTATCGCTGCCATTTCTACGGCAAAAGCCGCCGTTGCCGAGGCCAACACCGCACTGCCGACAGCTCGAGCAGCCGTTGCAGAAGCAGAAGCCGGAATTCCCGCCGCACAAGCTCAAGTCGAGCAAGCGAATGCCACCTTACAAAAGGCACAAACCGATTACAATCGCTACGCCACTCTTTTTCGGCAAGGAGCCATTGCTCGTCAGCAACTAGATACAGCTAAAGCGGCTTATGAAGTTGCCCAAGCTCAAAAGAGAACGGCCCAACAAGGCGTACAACAAGCTCGAGCCAAACTTGCCCAAGCTCAACAAGGTGTGGCAAAAGCACAATCTCAACTTGCCCAAGCTCAACAGGGTGTAGCTAGTGCTCGCGCTAAACTCACGGCCTCGCAAGGTAATTTGCAACAGGCGGCGGCCGGGAATCAACAAACGCGGGTGAACCAAGCTCAGTATGAAGCGGCACAAGCGGCGATCGACCAAGCTAAAGCTTCTCTCAAAGATGCTCAACTCCAGTTATCCTATACCAACATTGTGGCACCGAGTAATGGTCGAGTGGGTCGCAAAACCGTAGAAGTTGGGCAACGGGTAAAAACAGGAACTCCTTTAATGGCTCTGGTGGAGGGAGATAACTGGATTGTGGCCAACTTCAAAGAAACTCAGTTAGAAGATATCAAACCTGGGCAAGAGGTAGAAATTAAACTGGATGCTTTTCCACATCATCCTTTTAAAGGACGTGTCAATAGTATCTCACCGGCATCAGGTTCTGAGTTTGCCTTATTACCGCCTGATAATGCCACGGGTAACTTTACCAAAATCGTGCAGCGCATTCCAGTCAAAATTACTTTTAATCCTGAGAGTATACAAGGCTACGAATCTCGAATTACGCCAGGGATGTCAGCCGTTGTGAGTGTAGAACACCAATAATTTCATCTAACTAGAATCTATAGCAAAAGGCAGAGGAAAAATTTTTATTTTTGATAAGCTGCCTTTTAAGCTACTATTATTGTCCTATTTTCTAGGATAAATAATACATCTTTTGACTCATTTCTTTAGACTCAGGAAATTTACTTATAACCCCATTAATATTATTTCTAGGTTTTTTGGGAATTGAATATTTTTGGGAAGTATGAATTTTGGTGTATCGAAATTGCAGCCGATTTTACGAACGCTAGAGTCGAGAAATTTTCGGCTTTTTTTGGCAGGGCAAGCTATTTCTTTGATTGGAATTTGGATGGCGCGAATTGCCACCATCTGGTTGGTTTATCAGTTAACGAACTCAATTTTTTTGCTAGGCGTTGTTGGGTTCTGTAACCAATTTCCTACTTTTGTACTTGCACCTTTAGGAGGAATTATTGTTGATCGCTGGAATCGCCACCGCATTTTAATTATGACTCAAACCCTGTCAATGTTTCATTCATTAGCCTTGGCTGTTTTGACGCTCACTGGCATTGTTAATATTTGGCATATTATCGCATTGAGTTTGTTTCAAGGATGTATCAATGCGGTTGATGCAACTGCCCGTCAGGCATTTGTTATTGAGATTATTGATGAGAAAGAGAGTTTAGGAAATGCGATCGCCCTAAATTCTTCAATTTTTAATGGAGCACGATTAGTTGGGCCGGCAATGGCTGGGCTTTTGATTGCTCGTGTGGGTGTAGGAGTGTGCTTTCTGATTGATGGATTGAGCTATATTGCAGTAATTTCTGGGTTACTGGCGATGAAGATCAAGCCTCATCCAATCACTCCACATACTAGTGATGTCTGGCAACGATTGAGTGAGGGATTTCACTATGCTTTTAGGTTTCCCCCTATTCGGGCGATCTTAGTCCTTTTAGCGGTGTTGAGTTTTGCGGGAATGCCTTATACTACTTTGATTCCTATCTTTGCAAGCCAGGTTTTGCATGGTGGAGCAGAAACGTTAGGATTTCTGATGGCTGCTGGGGGAGTGGGTGCGTTAACCGGTGGAATTTATTTAAGTTCTCGACAAAATGCTTTGGGGTTAGGGAAATTGATTGCTTATTCCCCGATTATTTTTGGAATAGGTTTGATTATTTTTTCATTTTCCCGTGTCTTATGGCTATCTTTAGTCATGATGTTCATTGTTGGCTTGGGTTATGTCTTGCAAACTGCATCAAGCAATACGATTCTGCAAACGGTGGTAGAAGATGATAAGCGGGGACGGGTGATGAGTTTATTTATGATGGCTTTTTTCGGTGCTCTACCCCTGGGAAATTTAGCAGCAGGCAGTTTAGCTAGCAAAATCGGTGCGCCAATCACTATGATGCTTGGAGGAGGTTGTTGTATTGTTGCGGCTTTAATATTTAATCAGCAATTACTGCGGTTAAAGCGTTTAATTCGCCCTGTATACACGAACTTTGGAGATTAAGTCCAGTTTCATTTCTAGTCTAATCAACAATGATTCTTCTCTTTTGTGTTATTTGGGCAGGTAGAATGGCTATTTCAGAAACAATATTCTAAATATTGAAACAATTTCAATATTGGATTAACTTCTTAACAGGACTCTTCTATATCTGGTAAACAGTTACGCATTTAATTTGTTTGTTGAGGCGGCGGGGGAGCAGGGGTGAGGATTTGAGGGCTTTTATCCTGTATTGAGAATGTGCAAGTTAAATGCGCTTGAGCTTATGCTAACCTACCTCATGTGATGCCTACAAATTTTGCAGAAGATTTGTAGGCATTATTTTAAAGAAGTTATAGATACAGAAGCATACATCTAAATTGCCGGATTGAAAATTATCCCATGAAAAATACAGAAGCTACTTCCAAGCCAGAGCAAACTATACCTCCTCAGGACGTTTCTTTCAAAAGCTGGGTTGGCTTGATGGGGGCAATGTTAGGCGCATTCATGGCAGTTTTGGATATTCAAATTACCAATTCTTCTTTGGCAGAAATTCAGGCTGCTTTGGGCGCTACTTTAGAAGAAGGTTCTTGGATTTCAACGGCCTATTTAGTGGCTGAAGTTGTGGTGATTCCGCTCACTGGATGGCTGTCCAGAGTCTTTTCTGTGCGCTGGTATCTATTAGTGAATACCAGCTTATTTATCTTCTTTTCTGTTTGCTGTGCTTGGTCTACAAATCTACCGATGATGATTGGATTTCGAGCACTACAAGGGTTTACAGGGGGTGTCCTAATTCCGATGGCTTTGACTATCGTACTCACCACTTTACCTCCAGCAAAACAACCCGTAGGGATGGCATTATTTGCAATTACGGCTACCTTTGCTCCCTCAATTGGGCCAACTTTAGGAGGATGGCTGACGGATAACCTGGGTTGGCAGTATAACTTTTATTTGAATATATTTCCCGGCATCATTATGATTTGTGCCATTGTCTATGCCATTCCTCGCCAACCCCTACAACTGAATTTACTCAAGCAGGGGGATTGGTGGGGCATTATCACAATGGCGATTGGTTTGGCATCGTTAGAAATTGTACTGGAAGAAGGCAATCGTAAAGATTGGTTTGCCTCTGCAGAAATTTCGCAGTTGGCGATTGTTGCAGCCGTCTTTTTGTCGGCATTTTTATGGATTGAGTTAACCCGAAGACGGCCGTTTATTAATCTACGTTTATTGTTGCGTCGTAATTTTGGGATTGGCAGTATTGCTGCTTTGAGTTTGGGGTTAGGGTTATACGGTTCGATTTATATTTTACCCTTGTATCTCTCTAGAATTCAGGGCTATACGGCGATGCAAATTGGGGAAGTGATTATGTGGTCTGGATTACCACAGTTGTTTATTATCCCCTTTGTGCCTAAGCTCATGCAACGGTTTGATGCTCGATTTTTAGCGGCGGTGGGATTTAGTTTATTTGCGGTGAGTTGTTTCATGAATTCAACCATGACTCATGAGACAGGTATCGAGCAATTACGCTGGTCACAATTGGTGCGTGCGGCAGGACAACCTCTGATGATTGTACCTCTAACGGCGATTACAACTGGGGGAATCGAACCGGAACAAGCGGGTTCGGCTTCGGGTTTATTTAATATGATTCGCAACTTAGGCGGTTCAATTGGGATTGCGATTTTGTCTACATTGTTGTCACGTCGTGAGCAATTTCACTCCAATCGAATTGGAGAGTCTGTTTCTTTATATAATCCGGAAACTCAACAACGAATTGACCAACTGACGCAATTTTTCATCAGCCGAGGAAGTGATGCTGCAACAGCTCACAATCAAGCGATCGCCGCTATTGATAATATCGTTCGCCGTGAAGCTTTTGTACAGGCGTTTAATGATGGGTTTTATATCGTCGGTTTTGCTTTATTGTTTAGTGGTCTTATCCTTCTATTCTGCAAGAAAGTGAGGGCGGGTGGAGGTGTGGCAGCTCATTAAGGTAGAGGTCAGACTAGAGGGTGTTAGTGTAGTCTTAATCTTCTAGTCAATAAGAATTGCTTCATGCCTTCTTCATCCGCTAATCGCAATCAGTTGGAGCAATGGGATAAATTTCTGGCTCCAAAAAGTCTGGGTTATCGTATTAAACTACTCTCAATGCTGATTAGTCGCACCTTTCAGGAGCGATTAGACCCATTTGGACTCACTCCATTTCATTGGGTTGTGCTGTGTTGCCTGTGGCAAGAAGACGGATTGGCCACGTCCGCGATTGGGGAACGACTCCAGCAAGTTGGGGGGACATTAACGGGAGTATTAGACCGAATGGAAGAACGGGGATTAATTCGTCGAGAACGAGATTCCCGCGATCGCAGAATTTGGCGAATTTGGTTAACCGATGCGGGTAAGGAATTGGAAAAAGAATTACCTCCCATTGCGGCCGAAATTCGCCAACGAGCGATGCAGGGGATTCCTGAGCCTGATCAAAAACTCCTTTCTGAGTTGATTGATCGAGCCATTTCTAATTTTTCTTAGGTTCTTGACTTTAATGGAGTTTTTCAGGCTCAAAATTTCACAAAGAGCGGTTAAATTTTTGCCGCTTGCTGGAGTTTATCGTTATGCATTTTACTTTCGCATCGGAAGTGACAGAACTTTGTGAGTGTGGGTTTTATGATAATCACCAATCACAGCTCTGGCATAGCTTTCTACACTATCAGTCCAAGGAAAATGAGCCATTCTTGCTCGCCATTGCACCCCCGGAATGGGGGGTAAATTCAAAGCTTCACGTCCAATCATCCTAAAGATTGTAATCGCTGCTGCATTGGGGTCAAAACTATTCCCCTGTAGGTCAGCATCCCAAGTTCCAATTAAGCTAAAAACAGTACGAGAACTTTGTAGTTTGACAATCCACTGAATACTAAATCGATGAGTGCGGATAATGGGGTCGTGCGAGATTAAAGAACGCTCAAAATTAGACAGTTCATTCCCTGCTCGAGCTTTTCGCAAAGCAATTCTAATAGCGGCTAGATTATCGAGAGTAATCAGTAAATTGACACGAGGATTTTCCCGACGGTAGATATACCAAGTTCCTACCGCACCTGGTGCATCTCGTTCGACGGAAACCAGAACAGTTAAATCATCATGAGATGCAATTCGCTCAATGACTTTTAAAGGCGTTTGTTGCTCATCCTGTCCTAGAAAAATTGTGCGAACCCATCGTTTCAGCCAGCCAAACCACGTCCACACATTGTTTTGTGTCAACTGGCTGGTATTACTCTCTCGGCTCAGCCTATAAACTGTCATATTTTTTTAAGGCTTGTGTAATATGCGGCTCCAACCCCTATCTCTATTCAGTACAGACTTTATGTGTACTACTTATGAATCTGCTCGATCAGCACCCCAAGGACGTAAGTCCAGCTTAGTGTAAAACTTACGTCGTCATCTGCGCGGTGGGATGCACCCTCATAATCCCTACTATTATTAGTATCCGCATCTACCAGGGAAATTGCTCACGTATGCCCTATTTTTTACCCCTTCTCAGATCTAACTTGAAAATAAGGCAGAGGGAATCAGGATGTTCATTCTTTGCTGTGTGCGTAGTTATACAGATGCAAATCTTTTCTCCGGACTCCTGACTCCCTGACTCCCTGACTCCCTGACCCCTAACTCCTATAATGAGCTAGCATTCATTATCCATTTGTTCGCAAGCACCAATACTCACCCAGCTACTAGAACCATTCGCCCCATGCTCTTTTTTCCAAATCGGTGCATTGTGCTTGAGTGTATCAATAGCATACTTGCAAGCTGCAAACGCTTCTGAACGATGGGGACATCCTACCGCCACCAATACACTTATTTCCCCAACTTGTAACCGCCCAATACGATGATGAATCACAACTCGGTTCACATCACTCCACTGCTGGCGAATATCAGCCGCAATCTTGGCAAACACCCTGAGCGCCATCGGTTCATAAGCTTGATACTCTAGAGCTACAACCGATTGACCCTCGGTTTGATTGCGAACCGTGCCACTCATCACTACAATTGCTCCATTGGCGGCATCATCGGCTAGACCATAGACTTCGGCTAAGGATAAGGGTGCAAAAGTAATCGAAAAACTATCCCGACTCTCTTGCTGATTGGCACCAACAACCGTTGTTGTTAAACCTGAATTCATTAAAGACTTCCCATTAAACTCTTGGTTTCATCCAGCTTCAGGCTGTTGACCCGCTAGAGTGAAATATACTAAATATGCAAGGTGGTAAATACTACATTATTTCCATCATATCGGTCTTATATAGTACTGGCTACTAAAAAAAGTATGTTTCAACCGCATGAAAGATCTAATGCCCAATAATGAAACAGCAAGACTTGAGGTTCTTGGTCAGTACAACATTCTTGATACGCCTCCTGAAGAGGCATTCGATGATTTTACAAATTTAGCCACCCAAATTTGCCAAACCCCTATTGCCCTGATTACATTCATTGAGCAAAACCGCCAATGGGTTAAAGCAAGCGTGGGTTTATCTATCACAGAACTTCCTTGCGAACTATCCTTCTGTGCCCATGCCTTGGAACATAATGAAGTATTCATTATTCAGGATGCGTTAGCTGACCCACGCTTTGCCTCCCATCCCTTAGTAATATCTGAGCCTTACATTCGATTTTATGCAGGCGCACCTCTAATCACACCCGAAGGTTATACACTCGGTAGCCTCTGCGTCATTGACCATACTCCCAGAGAACTCACTCCTGAGCAATTAACTGCCTTAAAAACACTCAGCCGCCAAGTTATAGCCCAATTAGAGCTAAGACGAACACTAGCAGCATTAGAGCAGGCAACGCAACAAAGGCAAAATCTGGAACAAGAATTGCATGGGAGACAGCGAGAACTTTTTGATGTTTTAGAGAATGGTACAACGGGTCTGCATTGCGTTGATGCCAATGGCATTATCCTCTGGGCAAATCAAGCTGAATTAGACCTTTTGGGTTACTCTCACCAAGAATACATCGGTCGCCCTATTGCTGAATTTCACGCCGATCCCCCTATTATTAGCGATATCCTGTGCAGGCTAACGGCTAACGAAACGTTGAGCAACTATCCAGCGCGGCTACGATGTAAGGATGGCTCGATTCGTCATGTTTTGATTAACTCCAACGTTGCCTGGGAAGATGGCAAGTTTAGCCATACACGCTGTTTTACTCGCGATATTACCGAACTCAAGCAAGCTGAAGAAGAACGTGATGCTTTGCGCTCTACATTACAACGCTTGTTTGACCTATCGCTGGATTTACTCTGCATTGCCGGTGTCGATGGCTATTTCAAACGCTTGAACCCCGCCTGGGAAAAAAACCTCGGATACAGCCATCAAGAACTGCAAAGCCGTCCCTTTCTAGATTATGTGCATCCAGACGACCAAAAACCTACCCTCACGGAAGTAAAAAAGCTAACCGTCGGTACACCTAGCATTAACTTTGAAAATCGCTATCGTTGCAAAGATGGTTCCTATAAATGGCTGGCGTGGAAAGCCATTTCCACCGTTGAGGATGGATTAATTTACGCGATCGCACGGGATATTACCCAACTTAAGCAAGCCGAACAAGAACGCCTGCAATTTTTACAACGAGAGCAAGCTGCACGCAACCAAATTACTAAAATTTTAGAAAGTATTACCGATGCTTTCTTTGCTCTCGATGACAACTGGCACTTTACTTATGTCAACCAGCAGGCCGAACACCTGTTGCAACGCCAACGCCAAGAACTTCTCGGTCAATGTATTTGGGATGAATTTCCTGAAGCGATCGGCTCGACATTCTATCTAGAGTATCACCGGGCTATACGAGAACAAGTCAGCGTCGAATTTGAAGCATTCTATTTCCCTCTCAATACCTGGTTTTTTGTCCATGCTTACCCAGGTGAGCAGGGATTATCCGTTTATTTTGAAGATATTAACGAGCGCAAACAAGCCGAGGAAGCGCTACGGGAAACCACTCAGTTACAGCGTGCTATTTTAGACAGCGCTAACTATACCATTATTTCTACCACTTCGGATGGCATCATTTGCACGTTCAATGCGGCGGCTGAGCGTTTGTTGGGTTATAGCGCCCAAGAAATTGTGGGCAAACAAACGCCTCTGGTGATTCATGACCGCCAAGAAATCTTACAGCGATCGCAACAATTAACTCAAGAATTAGGCATTCCCATCCAACCGGGTTTTGAAACGTTTGTGGCCAAAGCTCGCACAGGTGGACTCGACGAACAGGAATGGACATACATTCGTAAAGATGGCTCGCGCTTTCCAGTGTTACTCTCCGTTACTGCTTTGCGAGATGGGGAAGGCAACATTACAGGATTTTTAGGAATTGGCAGTGATATTACTGAACGAAAACGATTTGAAACCGCCCTCAAAGAAAGTGAAGAACGGTGGCAGTTGGCCTTGCGGGGGAATAATGACGGCATTTGGGATTGGAATCTAGTAACCAATGAGGTGTTTTTCTCCACGCGATGGAAGGAAATGTTGGGCTATACAGACTCAGAAATTTCTCACCATTTAGATGAATGGTCAACACGGGCGCATCCGGATGATATCGGTTGGGTAACTCAAGCCATTCAAGACCACTTAGCTCAAAAAACACCGTTTTATATTAGTGAGCATCGAATTCGATGCAAAGATGGGACGTATAAATGGATTCTCGATCGCGGACAGGCACTTTGGAACGCCCAAGGGCAACCGGTACGCATGGCAGGGTCTCATACCGACATTACCGAACGCAAGCAGGCAGAAGCTGCCTTAGAAACCCGTGTCCAACAACAGGCCGCCATCGCCACATTAGGCCAACGCGCCTTAGCGAGTCAGGATTTATCGGCGTTGATGAACGAAGCCACTGAGTTAGTTGCCCAAAGTTTGGGGGTTGAGTATTGCAAAGTCTTGGAGTTGTTGCCTGAGAGAAATGTTTTATTGTTACGGGCAGGTGTGGGTTGGCATCAAGGGTTAATGGGTCGTGTCAAGATTGGAACTCATGTCGATTCCCAAGCGGGTTATACCTTAGCGGTGAATCAGCCGGTGCTTGTTGAAGACTTACGCACAGAAACCCGATTTAGTGGCCCGGTTTTGTTACATGAACATGGCGTGGTTAGTGGATTGAGTGTCGTCATCCCTGGTTCTAACCGTCCATTTGGGGTTTTAGGGGCGCATACAAGCCAAAAGCGCACGTTTACTCAAGAGAATGTTCACTTTTTGCAAACCGTAGCCAACACATTGGCCACGGCAATGGAACGCCAGCAGGCGGAAGCAGAATTGCAGCGGCAAAATCGGCGATCGCAACTGTTTGCCGAAATTACACTCAAAATTCGCCAATCTTTGCAGCTCAATGAAATTCTACAAACAACCGTCACGGAAGTACAAAAAATTCTGCAAGTGGATCGGGTGTTGCTTTATCGGGTATGGCCCAATGGTACAGGATGTACTGTAACCGAAGCCGTGCGGCCAGGATGGCCGCAAATTCTGGGCATGACGTTTGAGGAAGAAGTATTCCCCACTGAGTATCAGGAACTTTATCGGCAAGGACAAATTCGAGCGATCGCCGATGTGGAAAAGGCTTATGCTGAAGTGACTCCCTGCTTGCTGGAGTTTCTCAAGCCTTGGGGCGTTAAGGCGAAGTTAGTGGTGCCGATTTTGATGACCGATGACTGGAAAGAGGAAGGACAAGCAGGACAAGGAAAGCTTGATAGCACCACAATCTCCCCTGCTTCCTCCTCCAACTCCCCTCGACTCTGGGGTTTGCTCATTGCCCATCACTGTACTAGTCCCAGACAGTGGACAATTTTTGAAACTGAATTATTGCAACAACTATCTGAACAAATTGGACTGGCCTTAGCCCAATCTCAGCGTTTAGAACGCGAAACCCGCCAACGTCAGGAACTTACTCGCTCTAATGCCGAATTGCAAGAGTTTGCTTATGTTGCCTCCCATGATTTGCAAGAGCCGTTGCGTAAGATTCAGGCGTTTGGCGATCGGCTTAAGGTCAAGTATAGTGAGGTGTTGACTGACCAAGGCCGTGACTACCTGGAGAGGATGCAAAATGCGGCTGGACGGATGCAAGCCTTAATCGACGACTTACTAACCCTTTCGCGGGTTACGACCCGAGCACAGCCGTTTGTACCATTAGATCTGACCCAAGCGGTGAATGAAGTGTTGTCGGATTTAGAAGTTCGCATTCAACAAACCCAGGCACAGATAGAAGTCGGTACACTGCCTACTCTAGAAGCCGATCCCATCCAAATGCGCCAGCTACTACAAAACCTCATCGGCAACGCTTTAAAATTCTCTTCAGAAGCCCAGCCACCCCGGATTCAGATCTACAGTCAACAGCTTTATACCAAAAAACAGCGACGCACACCTGGAAACAGCAGTACCCCAATCTGCCAAATTTTTATCCAAGATAACGGCATTGGTTTTGAGGAAAAATACCTCGATCGCATCTTCAATGCTTTTCAGCGCCTGCACAGTCGTAGGGAATATGAAGGGACAGGAATGGGTTTGGCCATCTGCCGCAAGATTGTTGAACGCCACAACGGTAGCATTACTGCACAGAGCGTTCCCCAAAAAGGGTCAACTTTCCTCATAACATTACCTCTTCAGCAACGCCAAGGAGACACCGTAACGTGAAAGGACGCCGATCCCCTGTGATGATTTTGATGGCAGATGACGATCCCGATGATTGTATGTTAGCCCGCGAAGCCTTGGCAGAAAGCCGTTTAGACAATCAGTTGCACTGTGTTGAAGATGGCGAGGAACTGATGGATTATCTGTACCATCGGGGTAAGTATCAGGAACCGGGTAGTGCACCCCGTCCCGGATTAATTTTGTTAGACCTAAATATGCCGAAAAAAGACGGACGTGAGGTACTGCGAGAACTCAAAGCTGACCCTGAGTTACGACAAATTCCGGTCTTAGTCCTGACGACATCGAAAGCAGAGGAAGACATCCACCGTAGTTATTACCTAGGGGCAAACTCTTACATTACTAAGCCTGTAACCTTTAGTTCTTTAATTGAAGTTATGCAAACTTTAGGGAAATATTGGTTTGAAATTGTGGAGTTGCCGCCGGAAAACCTAGGAGATAAGAGGGATTAGGGAAGTCAAGTCGCTTCGCTCCAATTCAAAATTAAAGATGCAAAATTCAAAATTATTCTTCTTCATTTTAAATTGAATGCTAGGTTTAATCAAACGGCAGCATAACTGTAAACGTTGTACCCACTCCTTCTTCACTGTTTACGATAATCTCACCACCATGAGCTTCTACACAACTTTTGACAATGGCAAGCCCTAAGCCAGTGCCAGGAGTTGCCCCAACATTACTCGCTCGATGGAACGGTTTAAACAGCCGTTTTTGGTCTTCTAAAGGAATACCAATTCCCCAATCTTGAATCTGGAATATTACGCTATTCTCCTGCCCGATCAAGTTAAAGTGTACAGTGCTACCAGTGGGTGAATACTTAATCGCATTAATCAGCAAATTACCCAAAATATGCCGCAGTAGATTTTCATCCCATAATGCCTCGCTGAATTTACCCCGACTTGTGAACACCAGAGTCATCTGCTTCTCGTCTAGAGTCAGTTGTAAATCTTCGACTAACTGACGACAGAATGATTTTAAATCGAGTAAAGTGGGCTGGCATAAAAGTTTGCCTAAATCCGCTTTACCAATTAATGAAACCTCATCCAGCAACCGAGCCATATCCTTAATGGCTGAACGAATTAACTGCAAATGAATCAGTTTTTTCGCCTGGGTTAATTTTTTGGGATTGTCTTGAAGGAGTCCGGCAGAGAGGAGAATCGTATTGAGAGGATTGCGGAAGTCATGGGACATCATGGAAACAAATTCAGCTTTAAGCTGATTCACTTCCTGAGCTTTTACTAACTCTGCCGTGCGTTCTTGCACTCGAACTTCTAAGGCTTCATTCACCTCCCGCAATCCTTCCAAAGCATGCTTACGCTCGATCGCATAACATAAGGAACGAACGAGTACACCTCCATTCACTTGCCGCTTGACTAAATAATCTTGTGCTCCCTGTCGCACGGCCTCCAGAGCCAATTCATCGTCGTTCATATTGGTGAGTACGACAATGGGTAATGCCGGAGCGTAGGCATTTAAGGGAGCCAAAGAGGCCAATCCTTGAGAGTCGGGTAAAGTTAAATCCAATAAAATTACATCAAAGCTATCGTCCTGGAGTCGATTGAGAGCTTCGCCCAATCGCTTGACATGAACTAAACTAAACTGTTGAGATTTGGCTTGTTTGAGAACCTCTTGTAAGAATCTAGCTTCAGCCAGGTTGTCCTCAATCAACAAAATTTTCACTGAGCTTGCAGGCATCTTTTCCCGGTTGCTCCCCCTCCGCTCTGATACGCAAGTGATGGCATCTTAATAGAGATGCTATCGGGTTGGCCTTCATTCCGACGGCAGAGTAACCGTTTCCAGCCAAAATTCTTCAATTCCTTTAACCACTTTGAACAGTTGGCTGAGGTTACGGGATTTAGTGATGTAGCAATTGACATGCAAATCGTAGCTCTGAAAAATGTCATCCTCGTTTTTGGAGGTTGTAAGTACAACCACGGGAATGCGTTTCAGATTCGGGTCTGCTTTGATTTCCGCTAAGACTTCTCGACCATCTTTTTTGGGTAAGTTTAAATCGAGCAAAATCAGGTCAGGGCGGGGAGCATCCGTATACTCCCCTTCCTGGCGTAAATAAGCCATCGCATCCATACCATCCCTAACCGTCACCACTTGGTGGGGTAGTGAGCTATTTTTCAAGGCTTCTTGAATCAAGCGGATATCGGCTTTGTTATCTTCGACCAAAAAGATTGTTTTGTGTCTTTCGTCCGCTTCTACGCTCACGCTCACGTCCTCCAACTGGAATGGTAAAGTAGAATGTTGCCCCTTGACCCAGTTGAGACTCTACCCAGATTCGGCCTCGGTGACACTCTACAATTTTCTTACAAATCGCCAACCCCATGCCTGTACCTGGATATTCATCTCGGGTGTGCAGGCGTTGGAAAATGACAAAAATGCGAGCGCTAAATTGGGGGTCAATGCCAATCCCATTATCCCTGACCGAAAATAGCCACTCATCCTCGAGTCGTTGTGCGCCCAGATGAATTTCTGGGGGTTGCTCACTGCGGAATTTGATGGCGTTGCCAATCAGATTTTGAAATAATTGCATTAACTGGGTGCTATCCGCCATGACCGTAGGTAAGGGGTCATGAGTGACGACGGCACCACTTTGGGAAATACGCCGCCTTAAATTACTTAAGGCATGGTCTAACGCTTCTTCTACCTCCGTCAGTTCAAATTCAATTGCCTGCATATCCACTTTAGAGTAAGCTAACACATCATCAATTAAGGTTTGCATTAAGCTCACTCCCTCGACTGCAAAGGTGATAAATTCCTTCGCATCTTCATCAAGCTGCTCTTCATAGCGCATCTCTAAAAGCTGCACATAATTAGCCACCTGATTCAAGGGTTCTTGTAAATCATGGGAGGCAACATAAGCAAACTTTTTCAGCTCAGCATTGGAACGCTCTAAATCATGGGCTAATTGCGCTAGTTCATCGGCTTGACGCAGGACAATGTTAATAATCGCTTTCCGCAATTCCAAGGCAGCTTTAATTTCCACCTGCTTCCAAGGTAAAGACGTTAAGCGAACCGTTTCTTTCCACAAATCAAAGGATTTGCGAGGACACAAGCGCACATTACCCCCTGCTTGATTGACTTCAAACGCCTGATTGGGATCGCCACCCCAATTCACGGTTTGAATCACTTCTGGTCGGAACCAAAGTACATAATTTTTCTTGGAAATGGGAATCGCCAGTAAACCACTCGCTACATTTTTGAATCGTTCAGCATCTGGATAAACTTGGGGCAGAGAGTCGGTGTAAAAAACTTCGCCATCAACGTTATTTTTCAGCCATTGAACTAAAAAATTCAGGTCTTCTTCTGACGGGGTTTCACCCAGCAGCGTGTAATTTCCGCCAAAACACACGGCTACGCCTTGAGCATTAGTCAAATCCAGAAGATTAGGCTGGTGTTTTACTAAACCATCAATGAAGTTTTCTTCTTGGGACATATAATCCACTAACGTGGATTGAATATAAGTCAACCTCATCCGATAATCATAATCTTCTGTTTCTTCACGAGCCGAGATTTCTGAGAAGATGACTCGCCCTAAAAATTCACAAGCTTTTCGCAGTTCGTAGGAAACATGTTTAGGGGTTTTGTGATGGCAAGCAATCAGCCCCCAAAGTTTTTGGTCTTTGATTAAAGAAATCGTTAATGATGCCCCTACTCCCATATTGTGCAAGTATTCAATATGACAGGGAGAGGCACTTCTGAGAATTGATAAAGTCAGGTCAAGGGGACGTTGATTAATCGGATTAAGAGCCGGGACAATTTCAATCCGTTGAGCGTCCGCATCCGGAATTAATCGAATTGAGTTAGAAGTAAATAATTTCCGGGCTACTTTGGGAATATCCGACTCGGGATAGTGCAAACCGAGGTAAGATTCCATCGTATCGAGTCGTTCTTCGGCAATTACAGCCCCATGTCCATCATCATCAAACTTGTACAGCATCACCCGATCAAATCCGGTGACTTTCCGTACTTCCTTAACGATGATTTTGCAAAAATCTCGGAGATTAGCGGTTTCTTGAAGTTGATTAATGGAAGCCCTGGCTAGGTGATAAAAACTAAGAAATGGAATATTTTCTTGAGTGCTTGAAGGCTCTAACTCTAGAATTAAAAAATTATCACCATTGCGATGAAAAACCGCATCAAAGATAACGTACTCATCACCCTTTCGCTTTGCCCATACTTTAGTGGGATTGACGAAATCAAAATATTCATCCGATGATAATCCCGCTTTCAGACGGTCTACTTGGAACGTATCAAATAATTCATCGAGGGTTTTATTGAGTAAATTTTGGGCAGGAATCCCAAAAACCTTCGATGTATTTTGACTAACTTGTAAGATTTTTAGGTCGGGTTCTTCCAAAACCAACAAGACACCATGAGATTGAATTTGACCCATTTTATGAATGGATTCTATCTCCAAGTTGTTCAGGTTCAGGTTTTCTGCTTGTAAATGTTGTACATCAAATCTGGTCATAATTTGGCTCCGTTGTTTAATATCTAAAGGTAATAAAAAGAGAGCTTAGTGTAGAAGCCTATATTGAATCAAAATTACAACGCTACTAATACGTAGATTCGTAGCGCTATAATATTTGGCTCTCTAAAGTTATATCAACAGTATTTCTTGAATACTGGGGCTAGCCGTATATCAATCGAAAAACTTTGTCCTGATGCTCAATAGTTAACACGTTATTCCTGCCTTTCCAGATATTTAATCTGGCACCAATTCATAAGTGTAACATGGACTTAAAAGCAACACCCCTATAGTATATAAAATCTCAAAAACAATCGTGAAGGAAATGTAAAGTTATCCAGTAATTCGTAATGCTTAAAAATATATTCTTTATTTTTTGAAAAAAAGGACGCTAATTAAGGCTGAGTTTGTCTGCTTTACCTGATTAATGATTGATTGTTACCTGGAAGATGCACCAAAACACCTCCATGCGATCGCCACGGCGATAGAGCAAGAGAATGCGGTACAGTTGCGAGTGAGCGCACATACACTTAAGGCTAGTAGTCTGACTTTGGGCGCGACATTCCTTTCTAATCTTTGTAAAGAGTTAGAAGCATTGGCTCGGGCTGGGCATACTGAAGCGGGAGGCGATACTGCATCCAAGTTAAAGGCTGAATATGAAAAAGTGAAAGCAGCATTGCAAATTGAACGTGAGCGAGTTGAGTCATGAACACCATCGACACTCCTACAGATGTTCCTCTGATCCTCGTTGTGGAGGATGATCGATTCATGCGAATTCAGCTACGTCATGCGATGGAACAAGTTGGTTATCGGGTAGCTGAAGCGGGGGATGGTGAGGAAGGTTTAGCGGTTTACACTCGCTTACAGCCGGATTTGGTGCTGCTCGATGCTCTAATGCCTGTGATGGATGGGTTCACCTGTTGCGCCGAAATCCAAGCCCTTCCCGGTAGCGATCGCACGCCCATATTAATGATTACATCCCTAGAAGACCAAGAGTCAGTGGATCGCGCTTTTGCAGTCGGTGCGGTAGATTTTGTTACCAAGCCGATTCACTGGGCTGTTTTGCGTCAACGGGTGCGTCGTCTCCTAGAAGCGAGTCGTGCAGTGCAAGAATTACAACGCCAAAATTTGCGGGCGCAACTATTTGCAGAAGTCACGCTGAAAATTCGCCAGTCGTTACATATTGAGGAAATTTTGCAAACGACGGTGACTGAAGTGCAACGGATTCTTTCGAGCGATCGCGTTTTAATCTTTCAATTGTGGCCACAGGGATTTGGCAAAATAGTTACAGAAGCCGTCGCTGACAACTGCACCTCGGTTTTAGGTCGAAATATAACAGATGGCTATTTAACTTCAGAGTATTTAAGCCGATATGATCAAGGCCGAGTTTACACGCTAACGGATATCCAAACGGCAGAGGTGCCTTGCTGCTTCCAGGAATTTATGCAACAATTTGGGATTCAATCTAAGGTTGCAGTACCGATTTTATTGCAGGATAAACTCTGGGGTTTGTTGGTTGCTCATCAATGTACGAGTCCGAGGCAATGGACGAATTTTGAAACCGAACTTTTGAGTCAGCTAGCCGATCAAATTGGTATTGCTTTAGCACAAGCTCAACTTTTAGAACAAGAAACTCATCAACGTCAAGAACTCACTCGTTCTAATACTGAATTAGAAAAATTTGCCCATGTAGCCTCCCATGATTTGCAGGAACCTCTGCGAAAGATTATTGCTTTTGGCGATCGATTGAAGGCGAAATATAGTGAAGCCCTCCCCGATCAGGGTTACGATTATCTTGATCGGATGCAGAATGCCGCCCAACGGATGCAGGCTTTAATTAATGATTTGCTGATGCTTTCACGAATTACCACTAAAGCTCAACCGTTTGTACTGGTTAATCTCAATGATGTGGTTCGAGACGTTTTATCCGATTTAGAAGTTCGTATCGAGCAAACTCAAGGACAAATAGAAGTGGGTGAACTCCCAACTGTTGAGGCCGATCCTCTACAAATGCATCAGCTACTGCAAAACCTAATTAGCAATGCCCTAAAGTTTCACCCCAAGGATAAGCCACCTCAGATTAAGATTGATAGCCAACTTTTTCATGCCAAACTTCAGCAATCAAACACTAACTCGGCTCTACCCACCCATTGTCAAATCCGGTTAGAAGACAATGGTATTGGTTTTGATGAGAAGTATCTTGAGAGTATCTTCAATGCCTTCCATCGCCTGCATCCTCGCACCGAATATGAGGGAACCGGTATGGGCTTGGCCATTTGCCGTAAGATTGTCGAACGTCATAACGGTAATATTACGGCAAAAAGCGTCCTCGGTCAGGGGTCAACCTTCATCGTCATCCTACCATTGCCCCAACCTCAACTTAAAAGTGAAGGGTATTCCCTTGAGGTGTAGGCTAGGCTGAAAGAGATAAGCTAATGTGCATTTAATATGCATCATCAGGTTCGTGGGGAAGTTCTCGGAGAATGGATGATCCAATGTTAGATGCTGATTAACTTAGAGTAATCTTGTCTCTCAAGCTCTGAGCAGACGAAATTAGTATCACAATTTGTACTTTATTAGTTATTTTTTTCCTCAAACTATCATCTCAATAAACCACTATTCCATAATATTTAGCACCTGAATTCAGGTTATGTAAACCTCAAGGAGGTATGAATTTGAAATTGTTAAATGACTACCCAAAAAACTTGGAGACGAAAATGGGCAATTCTTCAGTCAAAGTCCTGCTCGTTGACGATGATGAAGATGATTATATCCTAACTTGCGATCTACTTTCTGAAAGCCAGGGGACTCGTTTTGAGCTGGAATGGGCAAGTACTTGGAATGTGGCTTTAGAAGTCATGAGTCAAAATCAACATGATATCTATTTACTCGATTATCGTTTGGGTGAACATAATGGCTTGGAACTCTTGCAGCAAGCAGTAGCCAATGGTTGTAGAGCTCCGATTATTTTACTGACGGGGCAAGGCGACCATGAAATTGATATCGAAGCTATGAAAGCAGGTGCTGCGGATTATTTAGATAAAAGTCAAATTAGAGCTCCTTTATTAGAGCGTTCTATTCGTTATGCCATCGAACGCAAAAAAGCTGAGCAGAAAATTCGAGAACAAGCCGAACTGTTGGATATTGCCACCGATGCCATTTTAGTGCAAAATCTGCAAAACCAAATTTTATTTTGGAACAAGGGCGCTGAGCGAATGTATGGTTGGCAAGCGGAGGAAGTATTAAGCCAAGATGCAAATAAGTTGTTAGGTAAAGCCGAAACGTTGCCTCAAATTAAACAAGTGTATGCGCTTGTGGTTTTAGAAGGAAGTTGGTATGGAGAATTGCATCAACTCACAAAACAAGGTAAAGAAATTATTGTCGAGAGTCGCTGGACGCTTGTACAAAATGAGCAGAAACAACCAACATCTATTCTGATTGTCAATACCGATATTACTGAAAAAAAGCAACTCGAAGCCCAGTTTCTCAGAGCTCAACGGATGGAAAGTATTGGGACGTTAGCTAGTGGTATTGCTCATGATTTGAATAATGTCCTCGCGCCAATTTTAATGTCGGTGCAGCTATTGGCCTTAAAGCTGAGTGACGAACATACTCAGCAATGGCTGAAAATTTTAGAAGATAATGCAAGGCGAGGAGCAGAATTAGTCAAACAAGTGGTTTCATTTGCCCGAGGAGTGAGTGGCGATCGCACTTTAGTCCAAGTTAGGCATATCATCGCAGAAATTAAGCGAATTGCCAAAGAAACCTTTCCCAAATCAATTGAAATTTACATGGATGTTGCGCCTGATTTATGGACAGTTTGCGGGGATGCTACCCAACTGCATCAGGTGATGATGAATCTTTGTGTCAATGCTCGTGATGCCCTACCCGATGGGGGAATTTTGAGTATCACTGCCAAAAATTTGATTTTAAATGAACAGTCTGCTCGCTTAAATATTGATGCTAAACCTGGTTTTTATATTGTTATTACGGTTTCAGATACAGGAATAGGGATTCCCACAGAAGTATTAGACCGGATTTTTGAACCGTTTTTCACGACCAAAGAAATGGGCAAGGGGACGGGACTCGGACTTTCTACCGTGATGGGTATTGTTAAAAGTCATGGCGGTTTTTTAAACGTGTTGAGTAAGTTAGGGCAAGGGACAGAGTTTGAAGTTTATTTGCCAGCACTTCAAGAGACACAAGCACCTATTGTAGAAGACTCCGAGATGCCTGAAGGACAGGAAGAATTAATTCTTGTAGTTGATGATGAGGCGGCAGTCCGTCAGATTACTCAAACTTCTCTAGAAACTTATAATTATCGAGTGCTAACCGCTAGCGATGGGATTGAGGCGTTGGCAGTTTATGCCCAGCATAAAGAAGAAATTAGTGTGGTTTTGATTGACCTGATGATGCCTTCAATGGATGGTTTAACCACTATCCGTACACTGCGGAAAATTAAACCTCATATCAAAATTGTGGCAGTGAGTGGACTAGTATCCAATGATAAGTTAGCGCAGGCGCGTCGGATTGGTATCCAGAACTTTTTATATAAACCCTATGCAGCAAAGGAGTTATTGAAAACGATTAGCGATGTGTTGCGAATGAATTAAGAGGTCAAGATGGTACAGACACCCACTAGTCCAGAAACTGAAACCTTATTGATTGAGTTGCCTAAGGCGATCGGGCTATATGTCACCCAAGAACAGTTACTGCTTTAGCCGCAGCCAACCGAGACTTGAGACTGGAAAGAACAGCACTTGGAGAGTTAATAGTGAACCCACCTCCAGGCTGGGAAACTGGAGAACGTAACCGCAGCCTCACCGGAGAACTCGAGCGCTGGTACGAAGAACACGAAGATTTGGGTAAAGCCTTTGACTCCTCGACTGGCTTCATTTTACCCAATGGTGCGACTCGCTCTCCTGATGCCTCTTGGGTGAGTCAAGATTACTGATACCCCGCCGCCTGAAGCGTGAACAACCTCGCATAACGTCCCCCCAATTCCAACAACTCCTCATGCGTCCCCTGTTCAGTAATTTCTCCCTCCACCATCACTACAATTTTGTCTGCCATTCGTACAGTCGAGAAACGATGAGAAATCAGAACAACCATTTGATTTTTAGTAATCGTCCGAAAGTGTTCAAAAATTCTCACCTCCGCCTCTGCATCCATCGCTGCCGTTGGTTCATCGAGTACCAAAATATCTGCATCCGTCCGCATAAACGCACGAGATAAAGCAATTTTCTGCCACTGTCCTCCTGATAGTTCCTGTCCCCCCTTAAACCATCGACCTAGCTGAGTTTTAAATTTTTCAGGCATTAACTCAATAAACGGTCGTGCCATCCCTTTTTCCGCCGCATCTTCCCAGTGTTCTTGGTGTTCTAAATAATCCACATCCCCCACACCCACATTCTCACCCACTGTAAACTGATAGCGGACAAAATCCTGAAAAATAACACCAATCCGGCGGCGCAACACATCAATATCCCACTCTCGTAAATCCAATCTATCTAAAAGAATGCGCCCAGAATCAGGGGTATACAGTCGAGTTAACAACTTAATTAACGTCGTTTTTCCTGAACCGTTTTCACCGACAATAGCTAATTTATCCCCCGGTTTTAAGTGGAGGTAAATATTCTTCAACGCAGGCGTTACACTGCCTGGATAGGTAAACGATACATTCTCAAAACGCATTCCATCCCCGGCAATTAAACCTTGACGCGCTTTACCGATGGATTTAGGGACTTTTTGCTCTAAAAATTCATAAAGATTCGAGAGATAGAGGTTATCTTCATACATCCCACCAATCGATGTTAAGGCACCGCTAAATGTAGATTGCCCTTGCCGAAATACCATCAAATACATAGTCATATCCCCTAGGGAAATACGACCGAAAATAGTTTCTAATACAATCCAAGCGTAGGCCGCGTAAAATGTGGCCGTACTCAATAAACCCAGCACATAACCCCAAAACCCCCGACGAATAGTTAAATCTCGGTCTTCATGGTAGATTCGATGGAAGACATTGCGGTAACGTTGCAGCATGGTTGAACCCAGTTGGTAAAGCTGCACCTCCTTGGCGTAGTCTTCGCGAGCAATTAAAGTTTCTAAATAATGCTGTTGTCGAGTTTCAGGCGATCGCCAACGAAAAATGCGAAAGGCTTCTCCAGCAAAGCGAGTCTCAGCAATGAATGGAGGAATGGCAGCAATGACGAGGATGAGTACTGCCCAAACCGAGAAATTGAGGAGTAAACCGCTATAGGTGATCAGCGAAAGCGCACTCTGAATCAATCCAAAGGTGCGTGTTACCAACGAAAGAGGACGATAAGACGCTTCATGCCGAGCCTGAGTCATTTTATCATAAAACTCGGAGTCCTCAAAATGGGTAAGATTAAGGGTTAGCGCCTTTTCTAAAATCAAGACATTCACCCGATGTCCCAAGAGTACCCGCAGCAAGGATTGAGACACACTCAGCCCTCGTTGTGCGGCAGATAGAAACATGACGGCCAGCGCTTCTAACCCCACATACGCCAATGCCATCCAGCGATCGCTAGCCACTCCTGAATTCGCTGCCACCACTACACTATCAACAATTAACTTTCCCAGATACGCGACGGCAGCAGGTAACAAACCTGCCACCAGGGTTAGAATTGCCAGGGCAATGGTTAAAGTACGACTAGTCGTCCATACCAATTCTAAGGCTCGTCCACTGTACCGGAAAACAGAGAGGGATTGGCGTAGCCCTGGCGATGGAACTCGCACGCCCTCAAATCTGCGTCTTGTTCGTCTGCTCATAATTATTGGTATAGCAAATCAATCCTCTGAGCAGAGCCACGTCGCAAGAGTTCTCATTCAAAATTCTTACATTACAAGCCTTACAGTGATTTTGAATAGTAGTCTTGTTTTGCCCGTAATGTACTAGATTTTGACATTAATATTGCCCGTTTCATCTTTCACAGTAATTTCAGCCTTCCGGCTTTGACCCTGATTATCCTTAATCTCACAGGTAAAAGTCTCTCCGGCTTTAGCTGCTCGAAGTTTTCCTCCACAGTCAGCATTCACATCAATTTTAGCTTTTTCTTTAACCGTTTTTTCGAGCAACTCTTCAATTCTAGGCAGAATTAAAATCCCTTTAGTTTGAGAATCAAAACGGCCTTGATCATTCTCCATTTTCACTTGGATAGTAAATTTAACTTTCTGTGCAGTTGCTTGACATTCAAAAGCATTACCTGCCTGAAACTTGATATTGTCAGGGCAATTAACCGACTCAACAGGAGCGCCAATTTGCTGAGTATAAAGAGTCTTGAGTGCTTGTTCTGCCTGTTCAACCATCTTGGGATTATTGGCAACAGCCCCAGGAGTTGTGGGGACTGGAGATGGAGAAGGTGAGGCTGAGGTTGGGGAGGGGCTAGGGCTAGGGCTAGCGGCTAAGGGTGAAGGTGTCGTCGCTGGAGAAGGGGATAGGGGTGTGGGACTCGTCGCTAAGGGTGTAGTCAGGATTACCGGAGACTCAGCGACTGGTGTATTTTGGTTACAGCCTGCTAAAACAGCCGTTGAGCTAGCAGCTAGCACCAAACTAAGAGCCATTCTCTGAATTTTGCTCGGTTTATCAGTCTTTTTTTGCCCCAATTTGGTAATGCATTGATTGTATTTCACAGACATTTCCTTAAAGTTTTGTAAGTATCGATGGGTAAGAGCGAATCAATTATCCATCAACATGGACATAATAGAGACTTGAGTGGCGATGGCGATACGGACAAAAGCAATACTGTCCCCTCAAAAGATCTATTCTGTCCTCTCCCAAGAGTATGGTAAAAACACAAGAACCGATTATTAAAGGGGATAGAGTGATGCCGAATAACCGCTTTGCTAACCCTCTCACTCAACAAGAACGAGCCAATCTCAAACGTGCTGCCGACTATTCCGATGTCCAGTCTCTACCAGAAATATGGCCACTGGCTAGCACTCGCTTTCCAGATATTATTGCCCTAAAAGACCCCCATGCAGTGGGAACACATGGTGCTAAGCCTTCAACACTTACCTTTGCCCAGTTGTATCAAAAAATTCAACAATTTGCCTCTGGGTTGCAGGCGCTGGGTTTTCAAGGGGAATGTAATGAAACAGGAATTCCCACTCGAATTGCCTTATTTGCCGACAACAGTCCTCGCTGGATGATTGCCGATCAAGGCATCATGACCGCCGGGGCAGCTAATGTTGTGCGTAGTGCCCAAGCTGACCGTGAGGAATTGCTTTATATTCTAGAAGATAGCGGGAGTGTGGGGTTAATTGTAGAAAACCTAGCTTTACTAGAAAATTTAAGCGATCGCCTCGCCTCTATGCCCTTGCATGTAGTGATTCTCCTCTCAGAAGAAACCCCACCTGCACAGGGTAATCGGAAAATTTTGAACTACTCTCAACTAATGGAATTGGGGAATTCCCACAGCCTCAAACCTGTCGCCCACAGCCGGAATACCTTGGCTACCCTGCTCTATACTTCAGGGACAACCGGTAAACCTAAAGGGGTGATGCTGACTCATGATAATTTGTTACATCAAGTGAGAACCTTCGGTGCAGTCTTAACACCCAAACCGGGCGATCGCGTTTTATCCATTCTCCCCACCTGGCACGCCTATGAGCGTTCAGTTGAATATTTTATTCTCTCCCAAGGTTGCACCCAAATTTACACCAATCTCCGCCAAGTCAAAAAAGACTTAAGAGAATTTAAACCCCAGCTTATGGTTGGTGTTCCCCGATTGTGGGAATCGATTTACGAAGGTGTTCAAAAGCAGCTACGGGAACAACCCCTGAAAAAACAGCGATTAGTCAAAAATTTCTTGAGTTGGAGTCAACGTTACATTGAAGCCAAGCGTTTAGCCCAAGGATTGTGTTTAGATAACCTCAAGCCATCACTGATTGAACGTCTTAAAGCGAATATTCAAGCGGCTACCCTCTGGCCAATTCATCAACTGGCTAACAAGATAGTGTACCGTAAAATCCGTGAGGCGACCGGTGGTCAAATCAATCAAGTCATTAGCGGTGGGGGTTCTCTGGCTAGACACCTAGATGACTTTTTTGAGATTATTGGTGTAGAGGTATTAGTCGGTTATGGATTGACCGAAACCTCTCCTGTGACTAATGTGCGGCGTCCTTGGCGTAATCTGCGCTACAGTTCTGGCCCGCCATTAGCCGAAACAGAAATTTGCATTGTTGACCCCGAAACTCGCCAGCCTCTCCCTCAAGGACAGCGAGGCTTAGTCATGGTGCGCGGAACCCAAGTCATGCAAGGGTACTACAACAAGCCCGACGCCACCGCTAAAGCCATTGATCAAGATGGTTGGTTTGATACGGGGGATTTAGGATGGGTGACGCCAAACCATAACCTGGTATTGACCGGTCGGGCGAAAGATACCATTGTTTTAACTAATGGTGAAAATATAGAACCCCAACCTATTGAAGATGCTTGTTTGCGTAGCCCTTACATTGACCAGATTATGCTAGTTGGTCAAGATGAGCGATCGCTCGGAGCCCTGATTGTTCCCAATCTAGAAGCGTTGCAACAATGGGCACAGGCACAAAATCTTTACCTATCTGTGCCGGATCAACCCGATACTTCCTCATCCGAGTTCCGGACAGCCATCGACCTGAATAGTAAAGAGATTCACGGCCTATTCCGGAGTGAACTCAATCGAGAAGTCAAAAATCGCCCTGGCTATCGACCCGATGACCGCATAGGGCCATTTAAGCTGATTTTAGAACCCTTTTCTCAAGAAAATGGCATGATGACTCAGACCTTGAAAATCAAGCGCCCCGTTGTTACGGAACGCTATCGCGATATTATTATCGGGATGTTTGCTTGATTCAGGTCAAAACTCTGTTGATGGGTCAGCGATGTGCGGCGACTCTCTCAACTTGATCAACCTCCAACGCACAAGTGATCCCTTAAGTCGTACTCATCGGGAGCTTCAAACCCCCATTTTTTACTTGTGGTGGGTCTTTAGGCGGAGTCTGAACTCTGTTTGAAACTGGATGATAGGCGGCTCTCGACGGGTCACGGCTTCAAGTCTACCTAACGCAACCAACGTATATGGACGAACTTAAGTCAAATTTACTGCTAAAGCGACCGGTTAATATTAAAGCGATCGTGACGCCCCGATGGAAGGAAGAGGTTCAGCAGCAACTTCAGGCGCAGATCAACCAACTTGACGGTCAATTGCAACAACTCGATATGCAAGGGCAACGGGCGATCGCAGAAATTCAAAAGCAATCTGTGCAGCCGCCTGGCCCCCAAGTCTCCCAACAAATCGAAAATATTCAAATTCAGGTTAACCAAAAGAAAAGCGAACTGCTCGAGCAAAAAAATCAACAACTTCAGCAACTGCAACAAGTGCAGATGCTCGAACTCGATCAGGAAGTTAACCAAGGACAAATGGAAAGCTATTTCCGTGTTGAACTTGGAGATAACCTGATCCGCAAAATGAATGTTGAAATTTTGTTACGAGATGGAGTGGTTGAAGAAATTCGCGGTGATCTCTAAATAGACCTGCTCAATCCAGAACGATCCTAGAGGGTGTACTCCCCAAAACAGGGGTATCTACGAACAAAGTTCTGGCGACCATTCTTGATGACCCCGCCCTTGTTGACAGATAAACTGGGAACCTGCCCAAACAATCTCCCACTGCTTGTCAGTTTGGGAGTCTTTTGGCCTGGGGGCTAATTCGACGCGATACCGAATCGAATTCACAGAATCATCGGCAATATTGGTTTGAGTAATGGTGACAACGGCAAGATCGCTTTGAGGATATTCGACGTTGACTGCTTGCGAACCTCCTTCGGGCGAACCGGCCTCAGGGTTACCAAAAGCCTCAAGTGCGATCGCCTGAGGCTCGTCACCCCCAAAAGTCCTCACCCTCGCCATCTGATCGGATGAAACCGGCCTGTAGTTGTCTCGGCTTGTGGGAGTAAGGGTTTGGTTCGCTTGACGAACGGCTGACGGGCTTTCAGAGGGGACAGCAAGGGTCGCGGTTGGTGCTGAAGGCGAAGGATTTTCTACGGCATTCTGTGGCTCAACACCAACAGGATTGCAAGCCGTTAAGGTCACTGCCGCACTGGCAATCAGCACAAATGAATAGTTCAACTGACCCAACATGGTACTAAGCAGTCTGGCTGCTGAATGACAAAAGAGACACACTCTATAAATTAAGACACATCCAAGGAATGCAATGTTCCGAGATCAGAAATTCAGATCCAAGTTGTATGCATGAAACTCTTGGCGATTACGACAGCTAAATGTTAGAAATGCGTTCTAGGGTTCTAATTCTCCTTGGGAACTAGCCGCCAATCTCCCGACGTTCAAAACGCAGGGTTTCCGGTTAGGAGTAAGGAGTCAGCGATTGATTGACTGACTATGCCAATCCCCTAACTGTGATGGCGGTTTTTAACCGTCCAGTCTGGCAACAGGCTTCACAAGCTGTCGATTTGTGAAGACTCCAAAGTTCTAGTACAGCGTAGCGGAAATAAGCTACCATTCAAAATCAACGAAATGCTTACCATGTAAACATTTTGAATTTTGAATGCGTAAATTTTGAATGCCGCTAGCGGTACTAGAGTCATTCCTCAAGCTACAATGCAATCTGGCAAAAATTCATGTTCGCCTTAGCTCAATTGATTCGGAAAGCCACCTCATGATCCACGAAGTTTTCATGCCCGCCCTCAGTTCCACTATGACCGAAGGCAAGATCGTTTCTTGGGTGAAATCCCCAGGTGACAAAGTTGAAAAAGGCGAAACCGTGGTGGTGGTTGAGTCGGATAAAGCAGATATGGACGTTGAATCGTTCTATGAAGGCTATCTAGCTGTCATCACAGTACCTGCTGGTGAAACGGCGGCTGTCGGTGCTGCAATCGCGCTCTTAGCAGAAACGGAAGCCGAAATCGAGCAAGTCAAGCAACAAGCGGCTCAATCCGGTCAAAAAGCTCCGGCTACCACTGCCTCTAATGATACGGAACCTACCCCGACACCTGGACAAGTCGTGGCAGCCCCTACTCCAACGAGTGACACCCCCAGCCGACGCAATGGACGAATTATCGCCTCGCCTCGTGCTCGTAAACTAGCGAAAGAACTGAGCGTCGATCTAAGCCATTTAACCGGTAGTGGCCCTCACGGACGAATTGTGGCCGAAGATGTTGAAGCCGCAGTCGGCAAAGTCAACACTCCGGCCTCTGCACCTACCGCACCAACCTCTGCCCCCCGTTCTGCCCCCACTCCGGCCTCAGCAACCCCCAAATCGGCACCCACGGCTACTCCCTCCGTTCCGGTTGGTGGACTTGCAGGCGAGCTTCTCCCGTTCAATACGCTGCAAAATGCAGTAGTACGGAACATGGTAGCCAGCCTACAAGTTCCTACTTTCCATGTCGGTTACACTATTACGACGGATGAGCTAGACAAGTTATACAAAAAAATCAAGTCTAAAGGTGTTACCATGACCGCCCTGCTGGCTAAAGCAGTGGCTGTTAGTTTACAAAAGCATCCGTTGGTGAATGCCAGTTACACCGAACAGGGCGTTCAACATCACAGTGCCATTAATATTGCCGTAGCCGTCGCCATGGCAGATGGAGGACTGATTACACCGGTCTTGCAAAATGCTGACCAAGTGGATATCTATTCTCTTTCGCGTCAATGGAAAGACTTGGTAGAACGCTCTCGTCTCAAGCAGTTGCAACCGGAGGAGTATAGCTCAGGAACGTTCACCTTATCGAATTTAGGAATGTTTGGAGTTGACCGCTTTGATGCTATTTTGCCACCTGGACAAGGTTCAATTTTGGCAATTGGTGCATCCCGTCCCCAAGTGGTGGCAACAGATGATGGCATGATGGGGGTACGCCGTCAGATGCAGGTGAATATTACTTGTGACCATCGCATTATCTATGGGGCTGATGCGGCAGCATTCTTACAAGACTTAGCGAAGTTGATTGAAACCGATCCGCAATCGCTAACGCTTTAGAGGCTCTAACCCCTCAGATTAACGTTAGGGTACTCGCTACCTACTCAAACATATATCGCTTCTGTGAGACATCAGTGGATACAGAAGCGATGTTGTTTTTGGATGCATTTTCCTGAGTACAGAGAAATAGTTTTTTCCGGTATAACGCCAAAATATTAAGGCTAGAAGCATAAACTCCAAAATAATCAGCGATCGCTCAAAATTAGGCAAAATTTGCGCTTTTTCGGGAAGATTCCATTTGAGAGTAATTGCACAGTGAGCGCTCCCCTAGAGACAAAGCCTAAGTTTTTGTAATATCATCCAAAAGAGAGATGACAAAATACTGACGTAGCTAACTTCTGAAAGATTCTTGCTTGACCTATGGATAATCAAACCCTGAACGCCCAACTAGACCAGCGAGTAATTACCTTATGGCTTGATTCGTTAGATGGGCTTCACAGGGAAGCGCTACAGCCCTGCGAAATAGTAATAGATACCTACAAAGTCAAAAATAGCTTAGGAATTTTATTGCAGTATCGCACACTCCGAGTTGAATGCTTCAGTGAAGCCTTACGCAATGCTTTAATGATTGGGTATCGCTATTATGCCATCAAAGCGCACAACTTGGGATTTGATCTGTGCTTTAGCATCAACGGAGAATGGTCAGTGGCTTACAATGGCGGAGCGATCGCACGCAAACACAGTGAAGAGCTCTAAGTTAATCCATCACAACTGTCATTTAGGGTTCTATCTAAACGCATAAAGCTAACAAAAACGGCATCAGACTCTTCCAATTCCTGATTTCCGTATTCTATCAGCGCTTCTTTACTAGAGCGCTTACAGGCACAAATCAATATCATTCACGCCTAACACCTCTTGTCCAATCCCATCAAGAGTGTGTGACGCTTCTCTAAAACTTTACCTAAACCTTGCAGTTAACTTCTAACCATTAGCTAAAATTTAGCTAGTGGTTTGGAGTAAGAATGAGTTCGGGTAAATCCCCCATTATTATCGGACATCGAGGAGCCTGTGGCTATCGTCCCGAGCATACCCTGGCTTCATATCAGTTAGCCATTGAAATGGGAGCTGACTATATTGAACCGGATATTGTTCCCACAAAAGATGGTGTACTTATTGCCCGTCATGAAAATAATATTTCTCAAACTACCAATGTCAGCCACACAACAGAATTTGCTAACCGCCAAACCACAAAAATTATTGATGGTAAGATAGTGACTGGGTGGTTTGCAGAAGACTTTACCTTAGAAGAAATTAAAACCCTTCGAGTCAAGGAACGGTTACCATTTCGCAGTCACTCCTTCGAGGAACAATTTCCTATCCCGACGCTACAAGAAATCATCGATTTAGTAAAAAAAAAGAGTACTCAAATAGGTCGCCAAATCGGCATTTATCCAGAAACAAAGCATCCCACCTATTTCCAGTCCATTTCTCTTTCTCTAGAAGAGCCTTTAGTTGCAATTTTGGAAGCCAACGGTTATAAAAGCAAAGATGACCCGGTCTTCATTCAGTCGTTTGAAGTGGAAAACCTCAAACAACTCAATCAGATGACTGCTCTACCTTTGGTGCAGTTGTTGGCAGCAGGAGGACAGCGACCTTATGATTTTATAGTAAATGGTGACTCTCGCACTTATGCCGAGCTAACATCTGTTCCCGGATTAGAGCAGCTAACCCAATATGCCGATGCAATTGGCCCTGATAAAAAGTTACTGATACCCACCAGTGAGGACAATTGGTTGCAACCTCCGACCCCTTTAATCGATCAAGCTCGTGCTGTTGGCTTAGAGGTGCATACCTGGACATTTCGCAATGAACAGCAATATCTGGCGCTCGACTACCAGGCCAACCCTGAGGCAGAATACGAGCAGTTTTTCCAATTAGGTCTTGATGGGGTGTTTAGTGACTTTCCAGATACGGCTGTTAGGGTGCGCGATCGCATATTTTATAGCTCCTCTTAATGCTGGAACCTCCGGGAGTAAAGAGTTGGTGCAATCCTGCCATCGATTGTTCAAGTAAGGGAATTGAATTGACCAATGCGAGCCAAAGTTGAAGTTCAATCCCCTATTGAAACACTCATGTTTTCATGCCAGTCTTCCTTTTCAAGTGACCTGATAGTAACAATATGAAATTTCGTCTTCTCACGATTGGTTTGGTTTTAGCGCCTTTGGTATTCACAACACCGACTCAAGCTCAGAATCTTAGACAGCTTGACGAACTCCGGGTTACGAAGGGATGTCTCCGGTGTGATTTGAGAGGTGCTGACCTCTCTAATACCGATATTTCTGGAGCAACAATGCGGCACACTGATTTGATGCGTGCCAACTTAAATAATTCCAACCTGACTAGTACCGACCTCACCCGTGCGAATTTGACTGAGGCCAGCCTCAATGGTGCAACCCTCACGAGTGCTAGTCTTTGGGGTGCTGCTTTAAGGGGTGCGACTTTAGGCGGTGCCAACTTAACCAATGCCGTACTCAAGTATGCTGCCTTTGACTATGCCAATTTGATGGGTGCTGATCTCTCTAATGCTGATATGAAGGTGGCACAACTTAGACACACCAATCTTTCAGGCGCTAATCTGTCCGGTGCCAACCTCCGAGATGCTGACCTTTCTGATGCCATCTTAGAAAATACCAACCTGACAGATGTTGACATGAGAGGTGCAAAAGTTGGCGGGATTAAATGGGATACAGTGATTCTCTGTAGAACCACAGGATATAACGGCAGAGTATCAAATCGAAATTGTCCAAGAGTCAAACAACAATAGTAACGATTAGGCGGGGAGCGGGGGAGCAGGGGAGCAGGGGAGCAGGGGAGTGGGGGAGAAGAGATGATGCAGTGTTTTATGCTGATTCACTTAATGCCTACCCTAGAGATATCCATGTTCTGCTAAAAAAGCAGGTGAAATTTCATCAAATCTGTCAGATCCAGAAACACGATGACCTAAGAGTTTGTCTACATATTTACCGAGGATATCGCTCTCTAGATTCACCCAGTTCCCAATTTGTAAGTGACTCAAGTTGGTTTGAGCATAGGTATGGGGAATGACCGCAGTTCTAAACCAACCCCCTTCAGGGTCGCACTCTGCGATCGTCAAGCTGACACCATTAACGGCAATGCTACCCTTAGCCACCAGATATCGAGCTACTTGACGATACCATCGCTCGGTGGAGCCAGTGGGTGCAGTAAAACACATCTCCCAAGAATTCGGCGTTTGTCTCGATTCTTGCAAGCAACCGATGCCATCAATATGCCCTGATACAAAGTGACCACCGAGCTTGCTACCCACCCGTAGCGAGGTTTCTAAATTGACATAGGGAGCGGCTTGCTCACGATTGCCTAGAGTTGTGCGGTACAATGTTTCATCAGAAGCTGTTGCTACAAAGCCATGAGTTAAAAATTCCTCAACCGTTAAACAAATGCCATCAACGGCAACACTGTCACCGATGGCTAAATCTTCTAAGATGACCTCAGAGGAGTCCTTGCGGCAGGTGACAGCGAAGCGATCGGCCTCAAGTGGTTGAAGGGTTCCAAGGGTTTGAATTAATCCTGTAAACACCGTTTATCTTCAACTCCTTCCGATAAATACAAGGTCGCTGTAATGGGGAAACTCTCCAGTCTACCGTATGTTTTTTTCGTGAACTCCCAAAGCAAACATCCTGAGACTGGGGCATACTTGGAGAATACAACCTTGTTGATCCCGATTTAAAGTAGGTCTCAAGGGCTAACTTGAATAGTTGATGGGCAAGGCGATTAGAAACAAACCGAGCAGGTTTATTCTAGTCTAGCCCTCTATTATTAGTTTACTGCTCTGCTTTGATGCCCGCGATGCTGACCGTGTTTTAGAGGCGAAGTCCATGATTGAAATGAAAGTTGCTGGAATTGCAATAGATGCCATCACCAAGAGTCCGATTGTAATGCTCAAAGACTCCTCGGATCGACGCGCTCTGCCAATTTACATAGGGCAAGACCAGGCAAAAGCAATTATCGGCGCTTTAGAAAAACAAGCCCCTCCCCGCCCTCTCACCCATGACCTGATCGTCAATCTGATAGAAGGCTGGAATATGACACTGGAGAAAGTGATTATTCACTCACTTCAGGACAATACCTTCTACGCCATTTTATGTATGCGTCAGGGTGAAGCGAAAAAAGAGATTGATGCACGTCCTAGTGATGCGATCGCCATCGCCCTCCGGACGGACACCCCTATCTGGGTCATGGAAGAAGTCGTTGCGGATGCTTCGATTCCCGTTGACCGAGACGCTGACGAAGAGGAACGGCGTGCCTTTCGGGAGTTTGTATCGAATATTCGACCGGAAGATTTTACCCAACGTCGGGGATATAAAACTGGTGGAGGAGAATCCTAATCTTAGAACTAGGAGTCTCCACATCAAGAGTCCGAAGGTCGAATCTGAAAATAGCGCTGGTATTGAACCCAGAGTAAACCAGATTTTATCTTCGTCTCTGAAACTCATGGGAGTCTAAGTCACTTTCAAGTGAGGTCAGTGAGGGGATTGGTTAGGGGTTAGTCATTAGTGGTTAGGAAACCAGTAGAACAGTTCCTAGCGACTAGCTCATTACCAGCCCCCTTATCTATAGAATTGTCTAAACCTATGGATTATCGACGGTTTGGGAAAACCGATCTCAAGATGTCTGTGTTTTCCCTAGGAACCATGCGCTGCTTGGCGAGTGAGTCAGACGCTCAAAAAACTGTAGAGTATGCGATCGCCTGTGGCATTAATCACATAGAAACAGCCAGGGGTTATGGGAAGAGCGAACAGTATCTGGGTAATATCTTAAAAACGGGACTATCGGTATCTCGTGAACAGTTATACATCACCACCAAGTTACCCCCGACGCCAGATGCTAGCTTAATGCGTCAGTGGATTAATGAATCCCTAGAACGCCTCCAGATTGATTATTTAGATTGTTTAGCCATTCATGGCATCAATACTTGGGAGCATCTTGCTTGGGTTGAGTCTGCCAATGGCTGCATGCAAGCCCTACAAGAAGCAGTAGCCATTGGCCAGGTACATCACATCGGCTTTTCTACTCACGCCCCCTTAGAAGTGATTCTAGCGGCAATTAACACGGATTTATTTGAATTTATTAATCTTCATTACTACTACTTCTTTCAGCGCAATGCTGCTGCAATAGAATTAGCCCATCGCAAAGACATGGGTATTTTCATCATCTCCCCAGCCGATAAGGGAGGACGCCTTTACACCCCACCTCCGAAGCTAGAACAACTGTGCCATCCTTTCTCGCCGTTAGAACTGAATTATAGATTTTGTCTGAGCGATCACCGC
Organism: uncultured Microcoleus sp.; assembly: GCA_964588805.1. GTDB lineage: Bacteria > Cyanobacteriota > Cyanobacteriia > Cyanobacteriales > Coleofasciculaceae > CAZPRJ01. Next base: position 113,142 of record CAZPRJ010000004.1, read on the forward strand.
ATTACTACACTGAGTATTGGCCCAGCGAACCCCGATGAACTTGTCGAACCTTTAAAGCTTGCCAGCAGCAACGAACCCCTATCACCCCAGGAAGAAGCAGCATTATTAAGGCTAGAAACTCAACAGAGAGATGCCTTAGGCACCGACCGATGTAGTCAATGCTATGCTTGCTTACCTTGCCCAGAAACCATTCATATTCCAGAAATTTTACGGCTGCGAAATCTGACTGTCGCTTATGACATGACAGACTTCAGCCAATACCGCTATCAAATGTTTGAAAATGCCGGTCACTGGTTTCCTGGTGTTAAAGGAAATCGTTGCACTAGTTGTGGTGACTGCCTACCCCGATGCCCGGAACAGTTAGATATTCCCAAACTACTATCCGACACTCATCAACGCCTGAATGGAACTCCTCGGCGTCGGCTTTGGGGATAGTTTGCGGGGGTGCGGGGGTGTGGGGGTGCGGGGGTGCGGGGGTGCGGGGGTGCGGAGGAGCATGAATGATAATTTAATCTCCCTGACACTTCCGCACCTGAGCTCCCCAGTCAACTAAACGGCAACGTGATAAGGGCTCGTCAATTTATCCAATTGCTGTACCAACAGACTGAGGAATAAACCGACATCGGTGACGACGCCAACGGATTCGACTGAACCGCGATCGCTTAATTTGGTCACCACTGAGGGGTTGATATCCACACACACCATCTTCACTCCAGCCGGTGTCATATTTCCGACTCCAATCGAGTGCAGCATGGTGGAGAGCATCAATATCAAGTTAGCATTCTCTAGCTGCTTAGAGTATTCGGCTTGGGCTTGAATCAAATCCATCTGCGTATCCGGTAATGGCCCGTCATCACGGATGGAACCCGCTAAGGAGAAGGGTACGTTATTCTTGACGCATTCATACATAATGCCCCTTGTCAAGACCCCCTGCTCAACTGCTGCCGCAATACTGCCACAGCGACGGATGGCGTTAATCACTTTCAAATGGTGGCGATGGCCGCCGCGAACGGGGATGCCGCGTTTCATATCCACACCGAGAGAGGTTCCCATCAGGGCTTGCTCGATGTCGTGAACGGCGATCGCATTCCCACCGAGTAACCCCTGGACGTAACCTTCACGAATCAGGCGAGCTAGGTGTTGACTGCCACCCGTATGAATCACAACAGGGCCGGCTGTTACGATTACTTTGCCGCCGCGATCGCGTAGTTGGCGCAATTCCCAGGCAATTTGTTCAACAACCAACTCCACTCGACGTTCGCTAGACACGCCCGAAGCCATGAAGCTGAATTCTTGAGTATTGCGCTGTTCGCGGGACTCTGGCTTGCGTACCGTGCGAATTCCTTCCACACCCACAACGACTTGTTCCCCGACTTGCAAATCCCGCAGTAATTTGCAGCTAGCAACTGTTCCTTCTGGAGTTTCAGTCAAGGCGATCGCACCATCCATGCGTTGATTGTGTACCTTAATCCACTCGCCGTTGACCCGAATTTCAGTTGGATAAATCGTCGTGACATAAAAATCATCGGGAGCCACACCATCTTGAGTCACAGGTTCCAAGTTGGTATCACAGACAGATTGAGGCGGAGATACTGCACCCAGATCGATAAGCTGGGTCATAATCTCTTCCATCACCTCATGGGAAGGCGTAGAAACCTTGATTTCGGCATGGGAGGTACTTTGTCGTTGCTCTCCTAGATGGAAATTGAGAACTTGGAAACTGCCCCCATTTTCTACAATCAAGTCCAGAGTTCGGCTAATCAGTCCAGAATCGAGTAAATGCCCCTCCATCCGCACAATGCGGCTTTCTACCGGTGCATTGGCATGAACTTCGGTGCGAACGGGTTCTGTCACACGCAGGGTTAGGCACTTGGCAGCGCCTCCGGCTTTTAAGAATTCAGTCAGAGGGGTTTCTACCACTTCAAACCCAACATCCGTCAGACGCTTCTTGAGTCCGTCGCTGGCTTTGTTCATTACCACAACTCGGTCAATGTTCACCGCGTTGCAGGCAAAGTTCACAGCATCCGGTTCTTCAAGGGCAATTCGCTTTTCGGGTGCGACTCGCATTTCAATTAAGCGGTTGGAGTAGGCATCGAAGGCGGGAGGATAGTAGAGGAGATAGCCACCGGTGAGGGGGCAAAAACAGGTATCAAGGTGATAGAATCGCTCGTCCGTCAGCCGTAGGGATACGACTTCGATATCCAGCCATTTAGCTAGGTAGGAGTGGGAGTCGAGTTCGGAACGGAACCCGTAACCTGCCCATAACCATCGCCCTTCCCGGTCGAGTAAGGCATCACCTGCGCCTTCAAAGGGAAGGTCTTTAGGCAATTCGTAGACGGTGTAGCCTTGGTCTTCAAACCATTGTTTGAAGTGCGGTTCCTCGCCTTGACGCTCTTTGTGGAGGAAGCGGCTGAGGACTACCGTCTTACCCAAGACTAAACCGGCATTCGCCGTAAATACCATATCCGGCCAACCCGGTTGAGGGTCAACCAGATCGACGAGCGCTCGGTCTTTGAGGATATAGTGAAGTTTGTGCCACTGTTCGACGGCGCGATCACGAGATGATTTATGAATATTCCCTTCCATCCACGGATTAATTACATAATCCACGTCGTAGTGGTTGGGAGAGCACATGAGGAAGCGAATCGAATCAGTCATAATGGGTTTTAGGCTCAGATGGATGCTTGCTGGGCGATCAGCCCCTTCTCTACTAGCTGCTCTTAAGGCAAGACCAGCCCCTATACCAGCTACTCGTCTTCTTCTATCGAGAGGGGGATGCTAGCTGCAATAATGAACAAACTTTTATTTTATCGTTCTTGGAGAAATTAGGACGCTGATTATTAAATCCTTTCTGGCAGTTGGCCATCCTGGGTCTCTTGTCGGGTGACTCAGCCATTTCTAAAATTCACAATGCTATACCCAATGATGTAGCACAGAGGTAGATATTGATGAACAACAAAAATTTTATTCCTTTTTTTATCACAGCATCTCTATTGATTGGATATGGATATCCATCTTGGCAAAAGGTTGATGCAAGTCCTAAGTTGCCATCAGATGAAGTCTTAGCGCTTTCTCCCCATCGTTCCATTTCTCCACCGTCCCGACCATCAGTTTTAATCGCTCAATCAATTTGGAAACCATTTTCTTCTCAAGAAGGTAGATTTAGGATATTGATGCCGGGTACACCAATGCAAGATAAAACCCCTGTTAATACCCGAGCAGGCTCTATCCCGGTGAATGTATTTGCTGTTGTTCGCCCTGAAGCCTTTTATCTAGTTGCCTATTCAGATTTTCCTAAAGCCATTACTCTAGATTCTCCAGAGGTGAAAGAATTACTCCCCCAAGTTGACCCTAATGTAGCTAAACGAGATGGAGTTAGGATTGTGAGTCAAAGTAATCTCCGTTTGAGAAATTATCCAGGAAGGGAAATTAAAATGCAAGACCGAGAAGGTGTTGTTTTCAGATGGAGAGCTTTTATTGTCAATAAAAGGTTGTATCAAATCGGCGTAATAACGGATAAAGAATCAAGCTTAACCAAAAGTATTGAAGGTTTTTTTAAATCCTTTCAATTTTTGGATGACCCATCAGCACCACGCAAACCAACATTGGAAGAGCTGGGTAAAAATTTAAGTCAATCTGTTTGTAGTCAGAACTGGAAACAAGCGCTCAACCTCCTCAATCAAATGATTGCGATCGCACCGAATGCAGAAGTTCGCGATCAGTTTACTGATTACCGTCGTCAAATCCAAAATCTTGCCAATTCAGGCGAGAAAATTCCTCCTGAGTCCCTTCCTGATTGTGCGACCGGGAGGTGAATGAGTCTGAGGTTATATTGACATTGTTAAAGTGGAGCGAAGCAACTTGGTAGAAAGATTATATTGGAAGTAACTAGACTTGCTAATAACTGCTGAGTTCAAACCTCAAATCTTAGTCAATAAACTGCCCTCAATGCCGTCCATTTTATTGACTTTAGGACTGCTTGTAATCGCAGTGGGTGCTGTAGTTGTGGCGTATTTTATTCTAGGTCTATTGCTTGTTCAAAACTTACGTACGTGTGGAGATAATTGCGAACTGCTCCAACTTCAGACTCAATTCCTCACCGATGATGCGGCTTTATCAGACACGCTCTTGAAGGATACGGCGTTTTTGGAGCGCTCCAGTCCAACTCATAGCAAAGGTTTGCATATTCTCGTAGAAAGAACCTGGCATGAGCCAGAGGCAATAGGTAGCTGATAAAGTCAACAATGTGCGGTGTGGCTCTTCCCAAAGAATACGTGCATAAGTTAGCAAGGCGCGGTGCATTAACTCCATTGCTGTTGAGCCGGCCTCTAAAGTTACTGCTCTACGTGCTAAATGCCTGAGTTGGTAAGCCATCGCGGGTTTCTCCCACTGAGCAACCTGATCAGGAGCATAAGCACGTACTTTGTTCAGCATTGTTTCCCAAGACTTGAGTTTTTTCAAAAGCTGTGCGGAGTGTCCTTCTGGATTGACTCGATACAGCGTTAGGGGTTCACTCAAACCCTCAATCCTCCAGGGAGTTTGCACAGCAATTCGTAACCAACATTCCACATCTTCAGAAGGCTGCAATTGGCGATCAATATCAAAGTAGCAATCTTCCATCACACCCTCACGATTGGCTTGAAATCGGATGGCTTCAAGTACCTCCCGTCGCATCACGGCCGTGGAACCATTTCCAATAGGAGTCCGACAAAGAATATCTAGTGGGGTAATATTCTTTAGCTTGGATAATTGATAGATTCCTAAAGGTTTTCCAAGAGAATCAATAAAAGCTGATCGACTAAAACTCACTCCAATTTCGGGGGAAGTTTCTAGGTGATTGATGTGTTGTTCCAGCTTTTGAGGCAACCACAGGTCATCTGCATCGAGAAAAGCAATATATTCTCCTTGAGCTTCCCGAATACCAGTATTGCGAGCCGCAGCGACTCCACCATTCTTCTGACGGATAATTTTAATTCTAGGGTCGGTGAATTGTTGGCAAATTTCTACACTTCGATCTGGGGAGCCATCATCAATCAATAGCAGTTCAAAGTTTTTGTAAGTTTGCTTCAGAACGGATTGTATGGTGGCAGCTATGTATTTCTCGACTTTGTAGACGGGAACAATGACAGAAATTTTTTTCATTTTCCGCTACTTATCCTGATTCAACGACACTAACGTTGATTTAACTAGAAGGAGCGATTTTGTGAACAGATAGCGCTGAAACTTAATCGAGTCTTTATACAACTATTAGTAGAGCTAAACTTGAATTAATAAGTCTTGTTAAAAAAAGCACTTGTGTGATTAAGGTTTGAATTGCCCCAAGCTAGTACCAATTCGGGAATATAAGATACAAAATTCAAAATGCTTATATGGCAAGAGTTTAATTGAAGGATGAAGGGTAGCTTTATTGCCGTCCTGCCCTACTCGTTATAGACTAATTTCTACTAATTTAATGATAAATCTTATATTTGCTTAACCTAAAAACCGTTTAAATATAAAGTTCTGTATAGAAAACATTCTCTATAGGCGAGATATTTACCTCATAAAAGCTTCACATAATTGGGTAATAAGTAAGGATAAGTACACCTTTCAAATGAGTAGTCTGTATAGCGACTTGCTAGGAATTTCTAACTACATCTAATTGATTTCACTGTACTCAAAAATATACCATTCGATAGATGAACTGGGAAACAAGTACCGTTAGATTGTTACATTTTTTCGTATACAGTAACACAATTAAACCCCCTGTTGTTGCCGTCCTCCTTGAGTTCTGAGGGCTACAGGGGGTAATCGATTCAGTGCAGGACTCTACAAGAATTGGTGTTAAGCTTAGACGTCTCTAAATTGCATCCCTTGGTGATAAGATAAAAACTCTTATTTATAAAAGCCTTTTGCCTTCTGCCCTGGAGTCCTCTGCCTGACCTCTTCGATAAAGCAATGTTTTATGCCGATTAGCTTAACTCTATTGTTCTCGCGTTGCGTTGCAGACGTAAGAACATCCCCTAACTTCAGAAGGAATGGACTTCAACGCAACGTTTGGTAACATAAACAATCAGTATTCCATGATTGCAGGCATGAGGATAGAGTCGATCGCATGGATGACACCATTATCTGCCAGAATATCAGGAGTCATCACAATGGCTTGATTCACTTTATAGCCGTTGGAGGTATCGACAGCCACGATTGAACCTTCAACCGTGGGGGCTTCATCAATCTCAATCAAATTATCGCTCCTAACATCACCCGAGACTACATGATACATGAGAATTTTTTTGAGCTTGGGAGGGTCTTGCATTAATGTATCAAGCGTTCCCTCTGGCATTCTCTCGAACGCTGCATCAACAGGTGCAAAAACAGTAAACGGACCCGGACTTTTGAGGGTATCAACTAGATCAGCCGCTTCTATTGCTTGAATTAGCGTCTTGAATGAACCTGCTTGGTTAGCCGTCTCGATAATGTCAGCCATAGTTTTTTGTCTGTGTGCTTTCTGTTCCTATGTACTACAGATCAGCATCAGCCAACATCTTTCATAGGGTACAATTCCTTCGTTTCTGTAAGATTAATTCAGCGAACCTTATCTCCCGAAAAAACAATTAAAATTGACGCGACCAAGCTTTAGGCCAACGCTCAACAACGACTTTTGTTTGTGTAAAAAACTCTACTGCATCTTTTCCCTGACCATGTAAATCACCATAAAAACTGTCTTTCCAACCGCTAAACGGAAAGAATGCCATCGGTGCAGCCACTCCAATATTAATTCCAATATTTCCAGCTTCGGCTTCATAACGAAATTGCCGCGCTGCTGCACCACTATTTGTAAATAAACAGGCCATATTTCCCCATTTACCACTATTCACAAGTGCGATCGCATCTTCAATGGTTTCTAAGTGAATTAACCCTAATACTGGCCCAAAAATTTCTGTATGAGCAATTTCACTATTGGGGTCTACATTTTGTAAAATTGTCGGACGGATAAAATGGCCTTGTTCGTAACCTGAAACTTGGGGATTGCGTCCGTCAACTAATACCTTGGCTCCTGTATCGATTCCCTGTTGAATTAATCCTTCAATTCGGGCTTTACTTTGAGATGAAATCACCGGCCCCATTTGCACCTGTTCATCTAAACCATAGCCGACTATTCGTGTTTGTGCTGCTGTGGCGATCGCTTCGGTAAAATGATGACGAGCTTCCCCTACTGTAACTGCAACAGAGGCCGCTAAACAACGCTGTCCCGCACAACCAAAAGCACTATCTGCCGCAATTCGAGTCGTCATTTCCATATCAGCATCGGGAAGAACAATAATTGGATTTTTTGCGCCTCCCTGACATTGCATTCGCTTACCATTTGCTGCCCCTTTGCTATAAACATATTGAGCAACAGGAGAAGAACCGACGAAACTAATAGCTCGAATTGTTGGGTGTTCTAAGATAGCATCAACGACTTCTTTCGCACCATTAACTAAATTGACCACACCCTTGGGTAAACCTGTTTTTTCCAGCAGTTCAAATACTTTTTGTAGAGTTAATGGAACTTTTTCGGAGGGTTTAATAATGCAGGTATTGCCACAGGCGATCGCATAAGGCATAAACCAAAAGGGAATCATTCCCGGAAAATTAAACGGGGCAATAATTGCCGTCACTCCCACTGGTTGACGAATCATGATTTCGTCAATTCCACGCGCTACATCTTCCAAGTTATACCCCTGCATCAGCATGGGAATTCCACAAGCAACCTCTACATTTTCAATCGCCCTTCGCCACTCAGCTTTTGATTCTGCAAAGGTTTTCCCACATTCTAAGGTTATCGTGCGGGATAGTTCCTCAATGTGGTCTTCTAATAAGAATTTGAGTTTGAATAGGTATTGGATGCGATCCGTGGGTGGAATGCGTCGCCAGTGGGTGAAAGCCTCCGCCGCCGCTTGGGTTGCTGCTTCTACATCACTTTTAGGTGAAAGTGGGACTTGAGTGAGTACCTCGGCCGTGGCGGGATTTACCACATCGAGAAATTGAGTAGCTTGGGAGATGCACCACTCCCCATTGATATAGTTTGGTAGGGGGTTTTTGTAAGACACTGGGGTTTGTAACAAAGCATATCTTTAACGATGTTACTACTATATTCCTACAAAGAAAAAAGCGAAAGCTGCTCTACCAGTTCTTTTCCAGGTGGCTTGTTTCCTTGAATTAAGTTATAAAGATAATCTCCTATGGCTTTTGCTAAAAGAATAGGGACAGCATTACCAATTTGTCTGTATTTAGATGTTACCGAACCATAAAAACACCAATCATCAGGAAACATTTGAATTCTAGCCGATTCCCGAACACTTAGCGGTCTGAGTTCTAACGGATGGCACATATCCGTAGCTTTTTGGTGAGGACTTGTCGTTATGGTAGGAGAAGGTTTTTCCCAAGATAGCCGTCGATAAAACCCCACTTTACCACCCCCAGAATTGTAAGCACCTCCCATTGCTTCCCGTTTCAATTCTTCTGGTAAGTATCTCCAATTCTGCCCAGCATTTAAAAGCTTGAGATATTTAAGGCGATTTTCAGAGTAAGGAATAAATTCTGGCTTGGGGTCAACTAATCCCCTTAATCCATCTCTCAAAGTCCGCCACTTCGGTAAATATATCCCATCTTTACTATGAGTAGCGAGAGGAAATGTCACCGTTTCACTATCTCGAAAACCAATAAATATTACACGCTCTCGATTTTGAGGAACCCCATAATCTGCGGCTTCTAAAAGATTGTAAACCACGCTATATCCAAGTGCTTGCATTTCTGCTACCACAATCTTCAAAGCAGCACCAGGCATTTCTGAAGCGTCAAGCGGCGGATGATTTTTTCCTCGTTGGTTAATGGGTCTATGCCGGATAGAAGCTGATAACAATCCCCTAACATTTTCCATAATAAAGAAACGCGGCTGCACCTCTCTAACAATGCGGATAAAATCCATAAATAAACTACCGCGAGGGTCGAGTACTGAACCTCGTTTACCGACTGTACTAAAGGGTTGACAGGGAGGGCCACCCGTTACTAAATCAACTTCCCCAGGTTGTAAAGCTCTGCCAATCTCTAAAACTCTTCCTCCTTCCTCTAACAAGTCTTGAGCGCTCACTGATTCTATTGTTCTGCAGATAGCACTCTGATGAAGGTGGGGACGATTGAGAGCGATAGTTTTTGTGCAATCAGCATCTTTTTCCACAACACTGATGGTGTGAAATCCTGCTTGCTCTAAGCCCAAATCTAAGCCAAAGGCACCTGTAAATAAGGAAATAGAGGTTAATTTTCTCTTATCCATTGAAAATAAAAAACTAATTGGGTTATAGATTTAATTTAATTATTGAGGGTGCGAGGGTACGGTGGAGAAAAAGACAGACACATTCCTAACTCCTGTACGGGCTGGTTTATTGGATTAATGGGTGGGAAAAGCAGATATCTAGGTAAAAAACCCGCCCCTACACCTCCTGACCCCCTATTTTCAAGCTAGATTTTGAGTATAGGAGAGTTGTCTCACCTAGGATTAGGATGGAGAGAGTGTAACCTACAATGCGTTTTGCTTCAATGTAGTGGTCAGTAGCTTTGGGAGAGAAAAATGGCTGTGAATTTACGGCGACCTATTTTGGTGGGAGGAGTGGGTTTATCATTGTCACTCTGGCTGTTGCAGAGTTTTCATCACTCGGTTGGGCAACTCGGTGAGTTCAGTCTCTTGGGAGTACTCGCCCTTGGCACAAGTTTATGGGTATTTGGACAGAAAAGAGCCAAAAACCTCGAGTTGACGCCCCTCACGTCGCCTGTAGATCGGGAAACGGTGGAAAAAGCGATCGCGCAAACTGAACTTTTAATTACTCAGTTACAAACAGAAGCAGAAAATCACCCAGCTATTTCCCAGCTCAAACAGCAGCTTACACAATTGACCACACAGTTAGACCGACAAGATATCCAAATTGCTGTCACCGGTGGTAAGAGTGTCGGGAAAACCAAGTTAATTCAAGCTCTAGAGTCTAACGGCTTATCTCAGCCTCCGCAAACCTTGAACTGGCAGGAAACACCGGCTTTGTTTGTGGGAACTGATACCGATGCCACAGCAGAAACAACGGCTCGATCGATTGCGCTAAATTCAGATTTAGTGTTATTTGTCACAGCCGGAGATTTGACTGATAGCGAATTTCAAACCTTGCAGCAACTCAAAGCCGCTAATCAGCGTGTGATGCTGGTATTGAATAAACAAGACCAATATTTACCCACAGAACGAGCCATTGTACTGCAACAGTTACGGCAACGCATGGTAGGACGCTTGGAGGCAGAGGATGTGGTGGCGATCGCATCCAATCCTTCTCCGATTAAAGTCCGTCAACATCAATCGGATGCTTCGGTGCAAGAGTGGATGGAAGCCCAAACCCCCGCCGTAACCACTTTGACTGAGCGATTAAGCAACATTATCACTCAAGAAGGACAAAAATTAGTCTGGGCAACGACTCTCAGAACTGTAATGATGCTGAAAACTGAGGTTAAAGCCGCGTTGAACCAAGTCAGACGCGATCGCGCCTTACCCATTATTGAACAGTATCAATGGGTGGCCGCCGCCGCCGCTTTTGCCAATCCAGTTCCTGCCCTCGATTTGTTAGCAACCGCAGCCATTAGCGCTCAAATAGTCACCGATTTAGGGGCAATTTATCAGCAAAAATTTTCATTGCCACAAGCCCAAGCCACGGCTAAAACCTTGGGGAGTTTGATGCTAAAGTTAGGTGTCGTCGAGCTTTCCACGCAAGCGATCAGCAGTATTCTTAAAGGACATGCGTTTACCTATGTTGCCGGTGGTGCAATGCAGGGAGTTAGCGCCGCTTATCTAACTCGATTGGCTGGTTTAAGTTTGATCGAATATTTCCAAGAACAAGAAGAGTGCCAAAGCAGTGGACAAGCGTTCAATCTGGAGCGACTTGGACAGAAACTACAGTTGGTGTTTCAGCAAAATCAACGGACAGCATTTTTGCAGGGATTTGTCAAGCAAGTGGTAGGGCGTCTAACTCCTGAAGTAACTTCATCTCAACCGACAGCCTCTGAAACGACGGCAACGGTTGCTTGAGTTTCTGAGAACTCCATCTATCAACAGGTGGGGTTCTTATTAAGTTGTGGCGATCGCTGTGTTATTCAATAAGATGGCGAGATGGCGCACAGACGCAGGAATGCTGAGAAAGCTTGTTTCAGTTTCGGGAATTTTTAATTTTTTGAGGTTGGGTTTTAGTCACTCTTTTCAGACAATATCCTAATTAATTTAATTTCTGACAAATTGTTTCATCGCTTGGTAACTTTTGCTTACTATAACCATACTTTTAATTACTTGATTGCCTGATTTCTCTAGCTGCAAGGTCTGTATATAATCGACACTCCAGATACCCAAAACATTGAATCACAATTTATTAATTGACTACAAATAGGGAAGTGAGCAGCAGAGATCGCTGACACGTTTTTCTTGGAATGATAATCATTATCAAGAAAAACGATTCCTACTCTAATTCCCTGCTCTAAATATCGTTGTATAATTTACCGTAAAGATTTATATCCGGGTTCAACAGTTCTCGAGTTGATCGCACTATATTACCAGTGCAATAGTTTATTCTTCATGGAGTTAAGTTATGAACAAAGACCTGCTAACAGTGTTAGGTTGCTCTGGCTCTATAGCTTTCGTTCTGGTGACCAATAATGCAGCTCAAGCTGAAAACGTGTCACCCATGCAGGTAGGCAATGTTGATGCTACACCGACAATGGAACAGAGAGTTAATACATCAGCATCGCCAGATTATCCTCAATCTTCTATGCCACAACTCAGTGACGGCCTAATAAAAGAGCCAGTTATTCTCAACTCTGCTTGCTGTGCTCTGTGTCAATCAATTCAGCGAGCTCAGATGGAACAGACCAGAGACATTGAAACAAGATAGCTTAGAGGCTGTCTCTAAAGACAATGTAAAGTTACTGAAACTAGTCGATCACTTCATCTAAACATAGAGGAGATATGACACAGTTGCATACAGAGAATGACATAAAAAGCATATCCTTCTAATGTTTGAGCAATGAAAACTTTTCAGGTGTGATTCAACAGTTACGTACAGCCAAAGTGAACATCATTTGTCGTAGTGAAGCAGGTTTTCAGGTGTTACTTAAGCGCTAGATTATTGAGCGGAATGAAAGGTGATTGAATCAATATCGGTGCTTGAGTAAGGATTATAAGTTGTTACCCGAGATGAACGAATCGGGATTTACACAGTTATGATTGGTTTGATGTTGAAACGGCTAGCACAGTCTCTAGTGAGCGCCTAGTTCAGTCAACTTTACTGTTCTTTCATACCAAAGGGCGCTGCTTCTACCTCTTGCACCATTTCTGCGTGGGCAGCTTGCTCTTGCTCATCTTTGTTGTGGTTGCACATCACAGTTTGATTGTGCAACCACAAGAAACTTGAGGCAAATTGAGAGGAAAGATTGAATGGCTAAATCTGACATGAGTGATGGAAAGAACATCAACATAGAGCCGCAGAGCATTTCCCTGGGGTACATCCTCTGGTCGCCCAGACTCAGACCACTGGTGGCGCTAACACTTGGACTCAAAATAGCGTGTTTCCCGGTCAATGCTATTGCACAGGAGGAAGCGCTCACCCCCAAACGCTTTGTTGATTGGTGTTTAAATAAAACTAATTTGAGCGAACAGACCAGGCATACTGTTGATGCCCTGTTGCAAAGAGCAGAGACTCAAGACTGTAAGCAGGCTGACACCCAACTTTCAACGGTTACTAAACTTGATCTCGGCGGCAATCAAATAGGGGACATCAAACCGTTGTCCTCCCTGACTAATCTGATTGACCTCAATCTCGGGGGCAATCGCATAGCGGACATCGAACCGTTATCCTCCTTAACCAACCTGGCTACCCTCAACCTCGGGGGCAATCGCATAGCGGACATCGAACCGTTATCCTCCCTAACCAACCTGACTACCCTCAACCTCGGCCGCAATCAAATAAGGGACATTGAACCGTTATCCTCCTTAACCAATCTGAGGGGTCTTGGTCTCTCTAATAATCGAATAGCAGACATCAAACCGTTGTCCTCCCTGACTAACCTGACTACCCTCAACCTCTCTAACAATCGAATAGCAGGCATCAAGCCGTTGTCCTCCCTGACTAACCTGACTAGCCTCGGTCTCGGTAGCAATCAAATAGAGGACATCAAACCGTTGTCTTCCCTGAACAATTTGGCTGAACTCGGACTTTACCAAAATCAAATAGCGGACATCAAACCGTTATCTTCGTTAACCAACCTGACTACCCTCAGCCTCGGCAGCAATCGCATAGCGGATACTCTACCGTTATCCTCTCTGACCAACCTGACTTACGTTAACCTCAGTAGCAATCGCCTAGTAGACATCAAACCGTTGTCCTCTGTGACCAACCTAACTTACCTTAACCTCTTTAACAATCGAATCGCGGACATCAAACCGTTGTCCTCTCTGACCAATCTGACTGAACTCCTGCTCGGCGAAAATCATATAGCAGACATCAAGCCGTTGTCCTCCCTAGCCAACCTGATTAGCCTTGGTCTCGCTGGCAATCAAATAGGGGACATCAAACCATTGTCTTCCCTAACCCGGCTGGCTTATCTCGGTCTCTCTAACAATCAAATAGTGGACATCAAACCGTTGTCTTCTGTGGCTAACCTGATTACCCTCAATCTCTCTAACAATCAAATAGCCAACATCAAAGCGTTGTCCTCTCTGACCAACCTGACTAAGCTGGGACTCTCACAAAATCAAATAGTGGACATTCAACCGTTGTCCTCCCTAACCAAACTGACTGACCTCAATCTCTTCCAGAATCAAATAGCGGACATCAAAGCGTTATCCTCGCTGACCAACTTGACAGAGCTTGGACTCTCCCACAATCAAATAGTGGACATTCAACCGTTGTCCTCGCTGACCAACCTGACTCACCTTGGTCTCTATAACAATCGAAGGCTCACCAATCAAACTTGCCCAGTCAAGCCAGAATCTATCTGTTACTTCTAAACTGCCTTTCGTCGTACCAAGTATTGTACGCCAGATTCTGCACCTCCTAGGAAAATAGAAGTCAGCAGCTAGTGGTTCATGTCATTCTAAGCTTCGCAGGTACTCTGCATATTCAATGTTGAATTCGATCGCATTCTTGAAGTCAGCGCAACGATGGGATAGTACCTCGACAACATCCTCTTTACTGGTTTCAGCTAAAGCAATAATCTGAGGCGCATGGGGAAGGCGAAACTGGGTGTGGTCGTGAAACGTAATAGTAACAATTGTTCCTAGTGCTTCTCCTGTTGTTGACTTAAGAGTGCTCCACATCCAACGCTGTTGGTCAGTTTCCTCGGGATTACCCCATTCTCTCGATATGCTGAAATCGCCAGGAAATCTGGGTTCAGGATGTAATCCAATCTGTTTAAGTTGCTGGTGAATCGGTCGAAACAGGAAGTTTAAATAGGCTCCGTAGGCCATATCACCGGCTCGGTTGAATGCACGCAACAACTTCTCGTGATGCTTCTGAAGCAGGAACTGCCAGTTTTCAGCAATATGACTTTCAATGTATTGGGCGATAGCCAAAGGCGCACCCTTATGGGCGATCGCAAAAATATCACCGTTCTGATTTTCTCTAAGAAATTCCTGTAGTGATTGCATCAAAAGCGACCTCTTGATTGTGTGGCCTCGTATTGTGGCGTATCAGGGACTGAGAAGGATTGTAAAAAATTGACCTAATCGGGTGGAGACTTGCCACCGATGAGTGTGGCAGATTAATGTAGAAAGTTTAACTAAGACGATTGTGCGAACAGTCACTGCTACGAGGTATGTCACGCCCTTGCGCGAAGGTGGATCGCTTCCGGCAATCGTGGAAGCCGATGATGATGGAATGTATGTCCTAAAATTTCGGGGCGCAGGCCAGGGCATCAAATCTCTCATTGCCGAGCTAGTAGCCGGAGAAATCGCCCGTGCATTAGGTCTACTGGTGCCGGAGATCGTCTTCATTGAACTTGACCCGGAACTGGCTCGCACTGAACCTGACCCGGAAATTCAAGATTTAATCCGGGCAAGTGGGGGTCTGAACCTCGCACTCGACTACCTCCCCGGTTCTGTGACATTTGACCCAATCGCCCAGAAACTCGATGCAGAACTGGCCTCTTGTGTAGTCTGGCTCGATGCTTACGTGACAAACATCGATCGCACACCGCGCAACACCAATATGCTGATTTGGCATCGGCGGCTTTGGCTGATCGATCATGGTGCAACGCTCTACTTCCACTACACTTGGAAAAATTACCGCGATCGCAGCTTAGACTCTTTCCCTCCAATCAAAGATCACGTTCTACTCCCCTTGGCCAGTGAGTTGCAAGCGGTAGACTCAAAGATGACTGAGCGCTTGACGCCAGATATTATTAACAACATTATTCAACTGATACCTGATGCTTGGCTGGTTGAATCTCCGTTTAGTGAGAAGACCCAACATCGAGAGGCTTATATAGAATATTTGCTGAAGCGGCTAGAATCACCGCATATTTTCGTAGAGGAGGCTATTCGTGCGCGATCGCTTTATGTATGATTACGCCATCATCCGCGTTGTTCCCAGAGTCGAACGGGAAGAGTTTGTCAATGTTGGAGTAATCGTGTCATGTGCAGCCCGAAGATTCCTCGAAGCTCGCATCGAACTCAATGAGGAACGGCTAATGGCGATCGATCCAACCTTGGATATGGAAGTAGTTCGCAACCACCTAGCAGCTATCCCCATCATTTGTGCTGGAGGAGAGGAATCCGGCCCTATCGGCCAACTCCCGCAGCGAGAGCGCTTTCATTGGCTGGTTGCACCGCGAAGCACAATCATCCAAACATCTAAGGTACACGCTGGTTTTTGCAACAATCTTGATACCATTCTCGATCACTTACTGGACGCTAAGGTGCGCCCCCCGCAGGTACAATCCTCTACCGTGAAACTGACTGGGTAGGAATAAAAGACACAACTCATTGAGACACATTAACCTCAATCGGGCAGCACAACATGGCAGGGATGAAAGCCTCTCTGTTCGAGATAGGCGGTAGGAGTACAACCGGCAAAAGTACGAAAGTCGTGAATAAAGTGCGCTTGGTCGAAATAGCCACAGGTTAAAGCGACATCCATCCAATCGACCTGTTCTTTGACCGCCAGCAAGTCAAGGACTTGCCGCAAGCGCTGAACGCGACAAAATAACTTGGGCGTTAGCCCTACTGCATCACGAAAGAGTTGACCAAAATAGCGATCGCTCAGGCCGATTTTATCCGTCACTGTCTTAACTGTAGGGACGGGCGATCGCCCAAATTCACGTAGCGCAAAATCAACGGCTGGATGGTGTTTGGACGGCTGTGCCATCAGCGTGAGGAGGAAGCGTTCCAAAATGAGGAAGCGAGTTTCTAAGGTTAAAGCTTCGAGTAGGCACTCGCGCAGTTCATCAGCACGATGATTCCACAATTGATCAAGCGATACGATTTGATTGTGCAATTCTCCAGCAGGAAGCCCAAAAAATGGAACACCTCCGCCTGCCTTAAAATGCACACCCATGAAGCAAACTTTGCGAACATTTTCGATGATGAAGCTTTGAGAATGTACTCCGCATATCCTAATGCCGCGTGTACTTCCACACTGTATCTGGCTATGGCAATCAAACAGAGGGATTGCATCCTCTTGCAAATTGATGACCAATTCCATTGCACCAATTGGCAGCAAACGGGACTGGGTTCTGGGTAAGTTATCCCCTTCTCGGAACCATAAAAATTCTACAAACTGCGATAATGGCGATCTGCGCTTCGCAGCAGCGCTTCGCTATCGCGGAAAATAAGTGCGGTAAATCATGCTTGATACAACGGGTATTTGAAGCTGCTCAAACAGGTGTACTTGTCAATGTAACCACGTTGAAGTTAAGTCACTCTCTCGCAACTAATCATACTCAAACATCACAACATCATCTGGGTTTGATTTTTTACCGCCCGTAGATTGATACAACCCCATACCGGCAGGATTGCTTTTATTCGTGAATACAAAGGTTTCAGAGCAACCCTGTTCTCGACCCAATTTTCTAACGGCTGCAATTAATGCTGTTCCAATTCCTTTTCGCTGGTAATTTTCTGCTACATCAATTGAATACAAAAATAACATTGATTCATCTTTATCCCAGCATTCAAGAATATAAGCAATAACTTGACCAACGGGGGAATTGTCTAGCTCTGCGGATAACAGAATGTTTTGAGGATTGCTCAGAAACTTGATGATAGTGGCTTGGCTAGGTGTTGTATCCCAAAATAATGTAATGCTTTCCTGTGCTTTTTCCCATTCATCAATTGTCAGGCGATTGATTGAGAGTTCTTCTATACTCATCTGTTCGCTAAATTCTTACTGATTTTTACGAAGCAAGGTTTTCATTGGTACGCGAGTCCCAACAAAAACGGGGGTTCATCCTAAATATCAGAATTGCTATGAATAATACCCAGTGTGGATGCCATAAGACATTTAGCTCACTGACTATGAATTCTTTCTCGATTTTAACAGTCATAGAGATAGTTGCAGCTATAAAATTGCCATTCCAGTTAAGCCAACTAAGCAACTTAACTGAATCACTAAGCTGAAAAGCCGAAATCTTGGATCGATACCAGCAATGTGAATCATTGAATGCAAAAGTCGAAATCCGATATAGACAACAATCAGCGAATCTACAACTATTCCACTGACACCTCGAACTGTAAGGAGGAATAAAACTCCTATATACAAAGGAAGATTTTCTATCAAGTTGGATTGTACTCGAAATAGCCGCCACAGCAAACTTTCGTCATTAGGTGTTCCAAAATCTTTGACAGAACCACCTGCTGATAAATGCCGAATTCGGGCTATCAGCAGAAGTACAACAACAAAAATTGTCCACATAATAAATATGACTAAACCCCAGAGAGGAAAAGTCATATCCATAGGTAAACTAGTAGGAATAATTGCAGTTGGTTCAATTTGCATCATCTTTCTCCAGTAGAACTTACTACTAATAGTTTAGAAAGTGAGCTACTCAGGACTCTAGAAAAAAGTTGCGGGATTTTAGTAAATTCTTGCGATTAAGCTTACTGGAGGGGAGCATATCACCTTTGTCAGCCCTCACCCTAAATCCCTCTCCTTTTGGGAGAAGAACTTTGAAGTATTTCCCTTTCTCCCTTTCTTTGGAAGAAGGGGCTGGGAGATGAAGGGTACTCCCTTACCGAAGTTGCTTTGGGGTAATGCCAACAATACGCTTGAAATATCGGGTAAAGTGACTTTGATCGCAGAAGCCTACACTGGCTGCAACGTCTGCAATGCTGAGTTCGCTATGCTGCAATAGATACTTAGCTTTTTCAATCCGACGCTGTAAGATGTACTGATGTGGTGTTACACCCATACTTTGCTTGAACAAGCGTAGAAAATGATAGGGACTCATCTGAGCGATCGCTGCCAGCTCAATTAGCTTTACGTCCTGATGGAGATGTTCATTGATATACTCCGTCACCTGTTGCAGCTTGAGACAGGATAATCCATCCGCATAGCTAGAGAGTTTAGGTTGGGTGGTGCAATAGTTCCGTAATAGGTGAATGGCTAATGTTGTTTTGAGGCTATCAATCAGCAAATAACCACCGATTTTGCTAGACTCTATTTCTTCTCTCAACGCACAGAAGATACCTTGTATCAGTGCATCTTGCTCTGTCATAAAATGAGGGATGAGTTCGATGCGATCGCAATTAACCCAATCTTGACCGAATTGGAATAGAAGTGCAGGCTCAATTGCCAAAACCATAAACTGGGCTGAACTATTCCAATTACAGCGATGGGCAATACCTTTTGGGATGATAGCAATGCCACCTTGGCTCCGCGTTTCTCTTGTAAGTTTTCCATCCAACCATCGTTCTCCTAGTGGGGAACCGGAAACACCATAAGCAATCACATGCATGGTATGTTGATGCTCGATTGTTTCAAACTTTGGCTGCTGATGGAGTTCAAGATAAATACTGTCCCATCCTGAGCTTGAGAGAACAGCGGGTTTAGGCACAATCGCATCTGATGCCTTCTCTCGGCGGTAATCAAGAAGCTTGACGGTTTGCTCTGGCGTTCTCATCTTGAACTGACTGAACCCAATGCCCAGACAATAACTGAATTACCTCAAATAATATCCCTCAAGGAGTTGATCCAAGTGGGATATTATGGGGAGGCAATATTCTAACCAGAGCCAGTAGCGCCCTAATCAATCGCTCACAAACTTATCCAAGGGCTTGAAATTGATAGTGATCGAGAACGATTTCACCATAATCTGGAACCCAAGCTACCCATTCGGTGTCTGATTGCTGACACAAAAGCAATGCTTCATCATGGCTATAGGGGCTGGGGGCTTCTCGAAGCTTCACCCAGGTTGAATTTAGTTTCGTTAAATCTGAATATGTGGAGCTAGACCCATTGTAGGGGTGCAAGTACGGGGGTAGATTCACTCCGGGTTGATGTGTATCAAGTCTCATCTCATATTTCCTTGATGGATGTCAAATCGGGTGAAAACGTGTGTAGGGGAGCGCTAGCATTCCTGTTGTGCGATCGCCCCCTGGCTAACACCCGAACATTGGTTAATTATAGAAAAACATAATTATTTCTGTATCTAATGCTACAAAAGTCAATCTTATTGGACAAGCAAACGTTTAATAACTTTACGTTTTGCCATCAGATGTAGCATTACAACCCAACCGCCAGTATTTGTGTTAAGAAACCAGTGACCCGTCATAAAATTGACTCACAACGCACTCCAGTGTCAAAACGCTCTAATTCCCAAAAAGTCTTCTGGCTAAGCTTCGGCTTTGCTGGCATCGCAATCATGGCAGCGACAGCCGGTGCTTTGTTAGCGATCTCATTTTCCTCAACCCCTCTATTACAAAGGCGTTTAACGCCTCAAGAAGCCGCCATATTTGGTCGGGGTGGCAGTCTAACGGGTGGCAATTTGCGCCTGCCTCAGTTGACCCGACCCGTCAATGTCCTGGTGATGGGAATGAGCGTTTTGACCTCAGACTTGCAAAATCTCCCTCAAGACAGCCGAGATTTAAGCTATCACGCTCAGGTGAACTCCTTTGATGGGTTATCAGACGTGATGTTATTAGTGCGGTTTGACCCGGACGCTGAAACGATGACTGTCCTCTCGATTCCTCGGGATACTCAAGTTGAGATGCAGGGGGTTGGTGTGATTAAGCTAAATGCTGCCAATATTAATGGAGGCCCGGCCGCCAGTGCTCGGTTGGTTAGTGAATTGCTCAATGGAGTTCAAATTGACCGTTATATCCGAGTGAATGTTGAGGGAGTGGAAAAACTGGTGGATGCCATCGGTGGCGTGACTATTGATGTTCCCAAAGACATGAAATATCAAGACGATTCTCAGCACTTGTATATCAACCTCAAAAAAGGAAGACAACATTTAGATGGAGATAAGACGTTACAATTGCTGCGTTATCGTCATGATGAGAATGGGGATATTGGTCGGATTGAACGACAACAAATGGTGATGCAAGCTTTAATGGAACAGTCGCTCAATCCTACCGTTGTTGCTCGGTTTCCCCAAATTCTTTCAGTGGTTCAATCCAATCTCGATAGTAATCTGAGTGTCGAAGAATTATTGGCGTTAACGGGTTTTGCGGTAAAAATAGACCGCTCCAGCTTGGAAATGCTCACCTTACCGGGTGAAGCAAATGGGACTGGACAGCGTGATGTGAGTTATTGGCTACCTGATTATCGAGGTATTTCTCAAATGATAGCCCAGTATTTTGACCATAGATAAGCAATTCAAAATTCAATCCGGAGGAAATCCACTAAGAGAGCAGGCTTGTTGCAAACTGTCACAATGCAATTTGTAAGCGCAACAGTTTAGCTCACCTATGGCTTTTCATTGATGGCGAGACTGTTCTTTGTCTAGCGCCCCGTTGTGGCCGCGACCATCAGGAGTGCCATTATTAGATTGATACTCCAGCCACTTTGCTAGACTTTGCGAAAGCTGAGCAAAGGATTCTGCTAAATCGGGCGGAATTTCTAATGGAATTTGTCCCCGCACGTTCAGGTCTCGCTGTGGAAAAGGAATTTCAATGTGGCGATGGCGTAGAATTGCCTCAATGCGGAAATAGAGGTCGCTCTTAATGCGGAATTGCTTGGGGGGTTCTGCAATCCAAACCAATAGTTCAAAATCGAGAGAACTCTCACCAAATCCTTTAAAAAATACTTTAGGAACGGGTTCAGGTAAAACATCAGTGTGTTCTTTAGCCGCATCAATTAAAGCACTACGTACCACATTCAGATTTGAGCCGTAAGCAACACCGACGGGCAGCTTTAATCGAGATACTGAACTGTGATGAGTCCAGTTGATGACTTCTGCTTCCAGAAAACGAGAATTGGGAATGATGATAGAGACGGAATCAAGAGTACGAATTTCAGTACTGCGGACGCTGATGCGTTCTACAGTTCCCATTAAATCATCGACATTTACAAAGTCGCCGACTTGAATAGGGCGCTCAAAAATCAGGACTAAACCACTGATAAATTCCTTGGCAATGCCTTGCAAACCTAAGCCGATACCAACACCAACAACGCTGGCAAGGATAGTCACAGAGCTAAGGTCAAGTCCCCACAGTTGGAGTACGATGATCGTACCGAGGAAAATGATGCCGTAGGTGG
>CAZPRJ010000004.1:134885-186185 GCA_964588805.1 uncultured Microcoleus sp.
CAACGGTTTCTTGAGCGGCACGACTTAAACCGGTGAAGCCCAAAACGCGCGATCGCAGTAGCTTTTTCACCGTTCCTGCCGACACCACTACGCCAGCAAATAGCCCAAACAGAATGAACAAGTCTAGAACGGAATAGGACTCGTTCCCCAATGGAATAATTTTGGAAACTAAACTACCAAAGATAGTTTGGGTAATCTTCGCGCTCAGTTCCCGCGTTTGGGGAAATAAATTTGTGATGTACAGGAATGCAAATATAAACAAGGCTAGACGAATACCAGCCAGAATAATTTTTATGCCAACCTCAGCATTGAGATGTAGGCGAGAATCATCTGTATCTGTATCCGTCATTTCTTGGGGGAGTCTTGGCTGTAACCAATGGCGCCAAATCCAACCTAATACGTAACTACAAGTGAGCACTAGGAGGATACACCCGGCCGCTATCAGCAAAGCGTGGTAAATATACTCAGAACTCCTCTGTTTTTGTGCCAATTGAATCGCTTGTTCCAACTGTCCAGCCCAAACTTCCGCTTGCTCCTTCGCGGTTCGTCCGGGTGGAGCATCTTCTGGAGTAACCGTGAGTAAGTGAGCCCCATCAACTTTAATGACGGGTAGATTTTGGCTTTCCTCGATCTTTACTAACACAGGAGAGTCTGCATTCTGAACCGTTTCCCGGAGGAGGTCATTAGCATCCTCGGCTCGTTTTTGTGGGTTAAAGCGTCCAGACTGACTCACTTCAAACAGTTGCCGTCCATCAAGAATGATAGGAGCAGGAGGGGGTTCCTTGTCTGGAGTTTGAGCTAAAACCGGAGCGAGGAATAACCCGCAAGCGATCGCGAAACCTATGGCAATCAACACTGAGGCCACTGTAGAGATGCGTACACCCAAGGTGACTAGAAATGGGAATCGTGAAAAGCGATTCATAAAAAAAATTAGTTTGTGATTATTAGTGATTGGTTATTAAGCTGTTTTGCTGTTCCTTAGCCTATCAAGAGTAGGCAAAGTGGATTGATGATGTGAGTTTTGTGTTTGTGGAATTTTGTGTTATTGAATTATTAGTGACTGGCTTTTCAACCAATAACAAATTTATCAGCGATTGACCGATAGAGCATTTGTGTTTGGGGTAGTAGGAGGAGGGAGATTTACCTCGGCCTGTTCTGCCTGTCGCTTGGGTTTGAGGTACAAATTTTCCAAAAGTACTGACGCGCCAGCAACCCAAGGTGGGACAATTAATGCGCCCACTAAGCCTAAAACTTGTGTCCCTCCTAATACGGCCAAAAGTTGATATAAGGGATGTACATTGACAGAATTCCCAACCAATAAGGGGTCTAGGACGTAAGTTTCCACATTCTGAATAATGATAAACAAAAGTAGCACCCACCAAAATGTTAGTCCTCCCTGCGCGATCGCTACAATGAGAGCTGGAATCGCTCCTAAAATCGGCCCTAAAAAGGGAATTAGATTAGTAAAGCCAGCAATGGCACCTAAACCTAGAGCAAAATCAGAAAGCCCTAAAACCGTTAACACCAGGGTAATGGTAATCCCTAAAATTGCTGATACTAAAACTCGCCCTTGAATGTATCCCCCCATCCGTCGAGAGACGGGTATCACTTGTGCTTCTAGGCGCTGATTCCAAGGGTGAGGAAACAAACTGACGATACCCTTGATTAAGGGGTCAGAGCCAGACAATATATAACCGGAAAGCAACAAGGCCAGAATTAGTATCAAGAATCCGCCTAAAATGCCTCGGGTAACATCATAAGAACGTACGATTAGCTGTTGGCTGGTACGAATTGCCCAACTAGTCAGTGCTTGGGTATCGAATAACTGACGAATCGGGCTGATGGATTCGGCGTCTGTCATTCCTAGCTGAATCGCCCAATGTTCGAGAAGCGATCGCACCACTTCCAAATAAGAGGGTAACTTGAGGATAAGTTGCTCAATTTGTTGGAAGACTGTTGGGCCAATTAAGAGCCCTACACCCATGACAATCGCTATCAAACCTAAGTAAACCACGATCACAGCCAGCCATCGAGGAATTCGTAGTTTTTGGGCAGTATCGATGATAGGGGCAAGTGTTGCTGCAATCACCACTGCAATCATTAGTGCCACAAGCAAGCTTCGTAACTGCCACAGGAGTACTAACATCAAACCAGTAGCAACAACGAGCAGCAAGCTAGAGATGGAAATAGTCGTATGCTGCTTAGAAATCTTGTTCAACTAAACAGCCTCCTGATCGCAGAATTGCTTTAAGCCTCAAAGGGATAAACTCTTCGGTCAATCTTTACAAATTATGGCCGCGTTGACCTCCGCTATGAGAATGAGCTTTACAGGCGTGCAGCCTAATCCTATCTCAAGTTGAATCCTAGCGTAAAGTTTTCTTAAGGACAAGGGTAAGGTTAAAAATCCTAATTTTTTCTACTTCCTGCCATCTGCCTTATTTTCAGATTAAAGATTTCCCACTCTATAACCTAAAAACCTTTAGTTTTGTTATTCCTTGCTGCCCGTGAAGGTAACACCTTGAATAAAGTAGCGATTAAAAAATGCATAAATTGCCAGTGCGGGCAACGTTAATACCATAGAAGCGGCCATAATATAATTCCAATAACTGATATATTGACCTTTAAATGTATTTAGACCTAAAGGTAAAGTAAACATTTCTGGGTCAGATAAAACAATCAAAGGCATTAAAAAATTATTCCAAGCGCCCATAAAGATAAAAATAGCTTGGGCTGCTAATGCTGGTTTTGCCAAGGGTAACACGATAGAGATAAAAACTTCCCATCGATTTAATCCATCTAATGCCGCCGCTTCCTCTAATTCTTTAGGGAAATTAATAAAAAATTGCCGCATCATAAAGATAAAGGTAGCATTCACAATATTAGGAACAATCAACCCCTGATAAGAATTTAACCAACCTAAATTTTTGAGAATCAAATAACTAGGAATTAAGGTGATTTGCCCCGGAACCATTAATACAGCCAAAATTACAAAGAACAATAACCCTCGTCCGAGAAAATGGATTCTTGCCAAAGCATAGCCTGCCATTGAATTGAATAAAATATTAAAACCTGTGACAAAAGCGGCTACAACAATACTGTTAATCAACCATCGCCCAAATAAGGGTTCTTTAAAGAAAATAGTTTGGTAATTATCCCAAGTAAAATCATGGGGGATAAAATTACTTCCTCCTGCCATAATTTCTGAAAGGGGTTTGAAGGAAGCCGAAAGCGCCCAAGCAAAGGGAACAAAAGTAATAATAGCGTATAAAATTAGACCTAAATAAAGCAGACACTTCGGCCAATCGAATGATTTCAACAAACTCAACCTCCTTTCTCATTAATTCGATAGATATCTCTTAATCCCGACTCCTAACTCCTAACTTTTTTATTGCAAGTGTATTTCATCAAACTAAGAATTACTAGAGAATTTAACTTTCTTTGAAAAAATAACGTTGAATAAGTGTTACGATCATAATCACAGCCGCTAGCATCAAGGCAAGTGCTGCCGCATAACCCATATCTAAACTCTTAAAGGCGTATTGATAAATCAGTAGTACTACGGTTAAGGTTGAGTTATTTGGCCCCCCCGAGCCGGCAGAGAAAATGTAAGATTGATCGAATAGCTGAAAGGTGCCAATCACTCCCATTACAACGATAAAAAAGGTGACAGGTTTGAGTAACGGTAGAGTAATTGAAATAAATTGATCGAAGCGATTTGCCCCGTCAATTGTTGCAGCTTCATAAAGGGATTCGGGAATATCTTGCAAGGCGGCTAAATAAATCACCATATAAAACGGTGCGGTTGACCAGATATTCATGAGCATAATAGATTTTAAAGCTACATTAGGGTCGCCAATCCAGTTATATGTAGGTAAACCTAAAACATCTAGAAAATGATTGAGTAATCCATTAGAGTTATAAATCCACATAAAAATTAAGGTTAGCACGGCTGAGGAGGTAACAGTCGGGAGAAAAAAGATAATTCTAAAAAAGTTTTTGCCTTTAATCTTAGAATTCAGCAATATGGCTAAAGTAAGAGCTAATAAAGTTTGGATGGGAACCACAATACTGACATATTCAGCCGTATTTTTTAAAGCAATCCAAACCCGCTCATCCACTATCATCCGAGTAAAGTTTCTTATACCAATAAATTGAACATTAAATTCTCCTAAAATCCGGACTTTGTTGAATGCTAAAAACAAAGCATAGCTAATGGGAGCAACCACAAAAGTACCCATTACTAAAATGGTTGGTAACATAAATGAGTAGCCTGCGATCGCTTCTCGGATAGCTTGTTTTTTCCACACCCTTATCATGGCAACTCCCTTATGAATTAAATTCTTAGTTTACCGGGCTGCTTGAATTTCTTTATTAGCTGAACGTTGAGCTTTTCTCATCGCATCTCGTAAAGATTGCTCTCCAATTAAAGCGCTAATAAATTGATTATTGAAATGGGTAAAAATCGTGGGCAGTGTTTCTCCCGCTTGCCAAATTGTGGCATAATCTGCACCTTTGACAAAGGGAGCGTAGAGAGGATTATTAACATAGCCTAATTCTTCTAGAACTGATTGGCGTGATGGTAATACAAGCCCTTCTTTCGCCCAAGTTTTCATTCCTTCTGGACTGGTTAAATAAGAAATCAGTTGCCAAGCGGCTTCTTTATGTTTGGTTTTTTTATTCATAACATACGCAACGGTGTAAGCCATTGTTCCTTTTTTGCCGTTAACTGTAGGAACTTCTGCGGTAGCAAATTCTAGTTTTGGAAATGTTTCTTGCAAGTAAGGAATTGCCCAAGGCCCCTCAATCACCATTGCAACTTTACCTTGTCCAAATAGTTCACTGCCTGTACTAGAACCTAAATCAGAAGGTTGAGCAGATGACTTATCTTGACGATATTGGTCAACAATTAATTGCAATCCTTTTAAACTTCCGGTTGTAAAAAATGCAGCATTTTCTTGGCGATCGATTAAACGCCCTCCAAAAGCACGCATCATAAAGTATTGACGAGCAAGTTCAGGAGAAATTCCCAAACCATATTGTTCATTCCTGCCATCTCGATTACGATCTACTGTGAGTTGTTTTGAATAGTCCCGTAACTCATCCCAGGTTTGCGGTGGCTGTTCTAAATCAGCATCTTGAAAGATTTTTTGATTGTAAAATAAAGCTAACGTCGAAAAATCTTTAGGTAAGCCAAAGGTTTGCCCATTCAGTTTAAATGCTTCCAATAAATGGGGCTTAAAATCATTGAGATTAAACTCGCCATTAATATAAGAATCGAGAGGTTCTAGAACTCCATATTTCATCAATAAAGGAGCTTCAAATGCATCTAAATAAAACACATCCGGTGCAGCATCGCCAATCAAGCGAGTTTTAATCACATCCATATATTGGTCATTGATAATTTCGTGTTTGACCTTAATATTGGGATGCTGGGTTTCAAAATTTCGTAAAACCTGTTCTAGCAGTTGTTTTTCGTTAGGATTGCTTTGCCATCCACTCAATGTGACAGTAATACCGTCTTGTGAATTCTGACTGAATCCACAACTAGTTAAGGTAATAATGAGAAGGAGTAAGGAAACCCCCCATAAGAGGTTTTTTGTTAGGCGTTCGGTCTTCATCAAAACTTGCGAATGCAACACTAAGCCCGAAATTCGGGCAAGCTCAATTTCCTGCTTAATTCCAGTCGATGCTGGCAACTCTACCTCAAGCAGAGAAATTCAACGAATTTAAAATTTTTTACAAAAATAAATAGATATGAAGAGTAGAAGCTATTAAATTGCATTATGAGTTCATAGTGAACATTTTAGCGTTTTTTGTTGAATTTTTGTTGGTTAGTCCGGCTGCGGCCACATACCTTCATATCAGTTGACGTTATTTAAAAATTATGATGCACTAGTACAGATATGTATTTTAAGGTGTTTCATTGATGGCGGAAGGCTAGGAGCTTTTAGTCATAAGTTTTCTAGTCATCGGAGGACAATGAATAAACGTAGGCTAACATTTGTAGCCCTTAACGTTGTTGCTGCCATTATCCAAAAGCCACTACAAGCACAGTCCATCACACCTGCTTTGGATGGTACTGGCACCGTTATTACTCAACAAAATAATCGATTTGATATCCAAGGGGGTGTTCGTTCTCAAGATGGAACCAATCTTTTCCACAGTTTTCAACAATTTGGACTGAATTCGGGTCAAATTGCCAACTTTTTAGCTCATCCTGAAATTCATAATATATTGGGGCGAGTCGTGGGAGGCGACCCCTCTATTATTAATGGTTTAATTCAAGTTACGGGTGGCAATTCCAACTTATTTTTAATCAACCCCGCAGGTATCATTTTAGGCCAGGATGCCCGTCTTAATGTTCCTGCCTCATTTACTGCCACGACAGCAACCCGGATTGGTTTTAGTAGTAATCATTGGTTAAATACATTCGGTGATAATTCTTATTCCACTTTAATCGGCACTCCCAATCAATTTAGCTTCGATACTGCACAATCAGGCGTTATTGTCAATAGGGGACAGCTTACAGTCCGCGAGGGGCAGAACTTAACATTACTGGGTGGGAGTGTCATTAATACCGGACAACTAACGGCACCCGGTGGGGATATTATGCTCACAGCCGTACCGGGAGAGAATCTAGTCCGAATTAGCCAAACCGGACGCCTACTGAGTTTGGAGATTCAAGCCCCAACCAACCCCCAAGGGCAGGTACTGCCGATTACCCCCCTAGATTTACCCACTTTACTGGCAGGAGTCCCCCCCAATGTAGAGACAGGGCTCAGCGTTTCTCCTACAGGAATAGTACGACTCAATTCTGGAGGAACACCCATCTCTAGTGAGGCGGGAACGGTGATTGTATCCGGCACTCTCGACACCTCCCATCCGACTGCCTCAGGAGGGAATCTTACCCTATTGGGGAATCAGATTGGCCTATTTACAGCGAACCTCAACGCCTCTGGAACCCTTGGGGGAGGAACCGTGCGAATTGGGGGAGACTATCCAGGGCGAAATACGATGCCCAGCGCCGAGCAAACACTGATTAGTTCAGATTCTGCGATCGCCGCGAATGCTCTCACCCACGGCAATGGTGGTGAAATAATCATAAAATCAGACCAACTCACGCGCTTTTATGGCAGTATCAGCGCTCGAGGGGGAATGTACTCCGGTAATGGTGGGTTAGTAGAAGTTTCAGGCCATTTACTCATGTTTGCAGGGGCAGTGGATGCCAGCGCCGTCAACGGCCAACCAGGCACCTTGCTCATCGACCCCCAATCGATTACCATTCGAGACACCAGCTCTCCCTTGGCCACCTTCCTCAATCCCAATACTACAAATGATGCATTTGGCCTAAGCGTCGCTGGAGTCGGAGATTTAATTGCCATCGGTGCTCCCTTTGCCGTCGTCGGAGGAGCCGAGAGAGTAGGAATTGCCTATTTATTCGATCGCCAAGGCAGGCAGATTACCACCTTTAATAACCCCAATCCCAATATTAGAGACGAATTTGGCTTTGCCTTAACGGGTGTAGGAGAAAACTTCCTGTTAATTGGCGCACCCGGAGATTTTAACCGAGTCGGTGCCGCCTATTTATATAATCTCACCGGAGAACTACAAACCACCTTTAATAACCCAGCCCCTAGTGTACCCGGTGGCGAATTCGGGATTTCCGTGGCAGCCGTCCAGAACAATGTATTGATTGGAGCGTGGTTAAATAATGGGGGTGCGGGGGCTGCCTATTTATTTAACTTAGACGGAACATTACTCACCACATTGAATAACCCCACCCCTCCCGCTTCCGGAAGAGGAGAGTTCGGCGTTTCTGTGGCTGGCGTCGGGAATAACCTCTTAATTGGAGCGCCCCGAAATACCGTCAATGGAGTGCTAGATGCTGGGGCTGCCTATTTATTTAACCCAGGTGGAGAATTACTCACCACATTCAATAATCCAACTCCTGGCCAGTTTGACACCTTTGGGCGAACCGTGGCAGGGGTAGGAAACAACATCCTGATTGGAGCGCCACGAGACGATACAGGAGCAGTAGATGCAGGTTCTGCCTACTTGTTTAGCCCCACCGGAGAACTGTTGAGGACGTTTAATAACCCCAATCCCCAAATCGAAGCTTTATTTGGATTTTCACTTGCCGCAGTCGGAACCTATGCCCTGATTGGAGCCGATGGGGATAATCAAATTACTAATCCGGGTTCTGCCTATTTATTTGATACTACAACTGGCACATTAATCCAAACGTTGGCGAGTCCGACTTCTGGAACTGGAGATGAATTTGGCCGCTCTGTGGCAGCAGTGGGCAATGACATTATTATCGGGGCTTCTGGTGCCAATGCGGCCTATTTATTCAATTCTGGGGGATTGAGCGGCTTGAGATTTGGAGACAATCCAGCCCAAAGTGTGAATATTAATCCCCTTGCGATTACGGCAGTCACCAATACAGGCACTAATGTTATCCTCCAAGCGAATAATGATATTACGGTAGAAAGCCCGATTATTACGAATAACCCTAATGGTAATGGCGGGGCACTTACCCTACAGGCGGGGCGAAGTCTTTTTTTCAACGCGGATATCACCACCGATAACGGCAATCTCATCTTAGTGGCCAATGAAACCCTGGCTAATGGAGTGATTAACGCCTATCGGGAACCGGGAGAGGCAGTGATTCGGGTTGCTCCTAGGGTAACGCTGAATGCGGGTACTGGGGATGCAATCCTGAGGCTGGGTACGGGGGCAGGTTTAACGAACTCCAGTAGCGGTGATATTACTTTAGGAGATGTCGTTGCCGGAAATCTACTCGTGGAAAACCAGGGAGGAGGCGGCATTAATACCCGTGCTGGGACACTTAACACCAGTTCTGTGATCGGGAATGGGGGTAATATCCAGCTATTGAGTCGATTAGGGGAAATTATAACGGGGAATCTCAATACATCGGGTGCGATCGATGGGGGTTCTTTGTGGGTGGAAGCAGGTACTCAAATTATCACAGGTCAAATTAATACTAGTGGAACTTTAGGACGTGGAGGGAATGTGACTCTTGACCCTTCAGGTGATATTCAAGTGAGCTGGATTAATGCCCAAGGGGGTACTCGTGGAGGTACGGTTAACATTACCACTCAACGATTTTTCCGCGCCACCGATACCTTCACGGCGGCCAATAATTTAGCGGCTAGCATTTCCACGGTTGGCGGTAATCAGGGGGGCGACATCACAATTCGGCATGGAGGGAATGGCATCATCCCGTTTGATGTGGGGAATGCGGCAATTAATGGCACGGCAGGCGCGATTACGAGTGGTGAATTTGCGATCGCCCCTTTGCGTTCGTTTCGCTTTACTACGACACAGGGGAATATTCGGATTATTAGCGTCAATCCGCCTGTGTCATTGCTGCCTGACTTCGACGATCCGTTGCGCGATCGCTTCCCTACTCCCACTGACAGCACAGATAGACAGGATAACTTAATTCGTCCCTATCCCTCACTAGAGAGTCAATCGATCAATCCTCTACCCTTAGATGATTCCTTCAGCCGTGACTATACCGAAGCGTTGGGATTGGGCGAAACAGCTACCGTAACTCTCACACAAGCACAACAGACTCTTAGGCAAATTGAAAGCGCCACGGGCATCAAACCTGCGCTCATTTATGCTGTATTTGTTCCCTCGACGATTACCTCTGTTCCTGCCTCAGACTCCAATCTTCCTTCCCAATCTACAGAGATAGCGCAATCATCGTTATTACGAGCGATAACTCCTAGTCCTGATGATCGATTGGAATTAATTTTAATCACAGCCGATAGCAAACCGATTCGTTACTCACTGAATGCGACTCGCGCTGAAGTGATGCCTGTAGTCAAGCAATTTCGCCGCACAGTGAGCGATCGCCTCAACCCTAAAGATTTTTTTGCACCAGCGCAACAACTCTATCAGTGGCTTGTGGCTCCCTTAGAATCCGACTTACAGCATCGGCAAATTGAGAACCTCGTTTACATTATGGACACGGGATTACGCAGTATCCCTTTGGCCGCGCTTCATGATGGCAACGAGTTTGTCATTGAACACTACAGTGTTGGCTTAATGCCTAGCCTGAATCTCACGGATACTCGTTACACCAGCGTCAAGAATGCTTCTGTCGTAGCAATGGGGGCATCCCGCTTTCCCAAGCAAATGTCTTTACCGGCTGTACCCCTAGAATTGTCGATCATTTCTCAGTTGAGTGATGGAGAATCTTATCTCAATGAGGCGTTTACCTTCTCCCGTCTTAAAGCTGCTCGTCAAGCAACTCCCTATCCCATTGTTCATCTAGCCACCCATGCCAGTTATAACCTCAGTCAACCTCAAGATTCATACATCCAGTTATGGAATAAAAAACTGCGATTAGACGAACTACGCCGATTGGGGTGGAATAACCCCCCTGTAGAACTCTTGGTGTTGAGTGCCTGCCGCACCGCACTAGGGGATGATGAGGTTGAGCTAGGATTTGCCGGATTAGCCGTGCAAGCTGGGGTCAAATCTGTTCTAGGGAGTTTATGGTACGTCAGCGATGAGGGCACCCTAGCCTTCATGACCCAATTTTACAGCCAATTACAACAGGCTCCGATTAAAGCTGAGGCACTACGCCAAGCACAATTGGCTATGCTCAAGGGTGAAGTGCGGTTGCAGGAAGGAATGGTGATGACTGACTCGGGACAGGTTCCGTTGCCTGATTCTGTAGCACGTTTAGGAAACAAAAATCTATCCCATCCTTATTATTGGAGTGCGTTCACTCTGATTGGCAATCCTTGGTAAACTGCTGTATTTAATTTGCCTCATGAGGTTCGCGAGGGTGCAGGGGTGCGGGGTAGATTTTGGTGCTATCAATTCTCCCTTATCTTTCCCTTCTAACTCCCGACTCCTATTAAAAAATATGAAAAGCTCCTAGAGTACACAAACTAGGAGCTTGTTGTCCTATCGTTAGCACTGCCCTCATTACTTTGGACTTGCCTAATGCCAAGTTAACATTCTTACTTAAACTAAATCGTCTACCCAAAGATATCGGCCTGCGGAGATATGCCATCAAGTTAGGATGAGTACTCAGATCACATTCGATTCCTAAATAGAGCTGTCGCCATAAAGGTTAGGACAGATTTAATGGCTGAAACGTCCAAGTACCAGTAATAACCCTTCTGCCCTCTGCCTTATGCCTTTTGCTATAGCAAGAAACTGGGTAGCCTCAATAGCTACCCAGATTTTCCTTGAAGCAAACTGGCTCGTTTGCCCCCTTAACTATAACGAAGCATGATTAAGCCATTGCAGCCTTTTTAACAGCCGCAGCCAACTCACCCTTGGCATACTTAGCGGCATACTCTTCCAGAGAGACTTGCTTAATTTTGCTAGCATTCCCTGCCGTACCAAATTGCTGGTAGCGGTCAGCACACACCTTCTGCATATACTTGATCGAAGGCTTCAGGAAGTGACGGGGGTCAAATTCTTTGGGATCTTTAGCGAGAGCTTCGCGTACAGCAGCCGTGATAGCTAGACGGTTGTCAGTGTCAATGTTCACTTTACGAACACCGCTCTTGATACCTTTTTGAATTTCTTCAACCGGTACGCCATAGGTTTCAGGAATGGCACCACCGAACTCGTTGATCATTGCCAGTAGGTCTTCGGGAACCGAGGACGAACCATGCATCACCAAGTGGGTATTGGGTAGGCGGCGGTGAATTTCTTCAATGCGGCTGATGGCTAAGATTTCACCGGTGGGCTTACGTGTGAACTTGTATGCACCGTGGCTAGTACCAATCGCAACAGCAAGTGCATCAACTTGGGTCTGCTCAACGAAGTCAACCGCTTGGTCGGGGTCAGTCAGGAGTTGAGAGTGGTCAAGTTTGCCCTCGAATCCGTGACCGTCTTCTGCTTCACCCATACCAGTTTCTAGGGAACCCAAGCAACCGAGTTCACCTTCAACACTAGCACCGATGGCATGAGCCACTTTCACCACTTCACGAGTCACATCAACGTTGTACTCGTAGCTTGCTGGAGTCTTTGCATCGGCTTCTAACGAGCCATCCATCATCACACTGGTAAAACCATTTTTGATGGCAGAGTAGCAGGTTGCAGGCTCATTGCCATGATCTTGGTGCATGACAATGGGAATGTGGGGATAGGTTTCCACCGCAGCCAGAATCAGGTGGCGGAGGAAGTTTTCGCCAGCGTACTTGCGAGCGCCACGAGAAGCCTGCAAAATTACAGGACTATCGGTTTCATGGGCAGCTTGCATGATTGCTTGGATCTGCTCCATGTTGTTGACGTTGAACGCAGGAATGCCGTAACCGTTTTCGGCCGCGTGATCGAGCAGCAGTCGCATTGGTACGAGCGCCATAGTAGTCCTCCTAACTTTTGATTCGTTGTCAGCTTTAATTCTTAGGACAATCTTAAGATACTTTATCAGTTTATAGGCAATTATCTCTACGAATCCTAAAATAAGCCTTCCTTATGGTTTGTATAATAGTTTACTATTTTCGGTTTAAGTGGGTCGCCCGGGATTCGAACCCGGGACCAATCGGTTAAAAGCCGAGTGCTCTACCGCTGAGCTAGCGACCCGAAGTGCTTATTTAAGCACACTGTTCCTTACTTTAGCACAAGATCATCAAAAATGTAGAGATTAATTCTACAAAAATTCTACTTCGACGCTAACCGATGCCTCATAACTCTCTCCAGCCCCTAATTCAGTCAATTGTTCACCCGTATTCATGGCATTGCGGGGAGCACTCCAAGGCTCCAGGCAATAATAATCCTTACCCTTGACCGTCCAAAACACCAGGGTAGAGTAGATGTCACTGTAACGAAGTGTAAATTTTAGCCCCCGTCCCTTGTCGGTCACACAGGCAACATTCCCCGAAATTTGTCGAAACGCCCAATCAATCTCCTCTTTGGTAAAATCAAAGGTGTTTGAGAAGGGATGAACCTCTTTGCTAATTTGGTCTTGATATTCAGAGGCTGGGATTTCAAACTCTAGCTGAGTTTTATCCGAAGTGTAGAAGTAGGGATGTAGGCCAGTGGAAAATGGCATCGGTTCAGTAGACCGATTCGTAAAACGCTGGAGAATCTCCAGTGTATTACCTGTAAGTCGGTAGGTGAAGGTTAGTTGGAAATCAAACGGATAAACAGCGCGAGTCTGCTCATTACTATCAAGAACAAGGGTCAAACTGACCGCATCCGTTGTCGTATCCAGTGATTCCACTACCGTCCAAGGCATATCACGAGCAAAGCCATGCTGCTTAAGCTGATATTGCTTCCCGTTGTAGGTGTAGGTGTTATCCGGCAAATTGCCGCAAATCGGAAATAGGATAGGAATCCCGCCTCGCACACTCAAGTTAGGTTGAGCAAATCGTTCAGCATCAAGGTAGAGAATATCTCGCTCTCGAAGATTCCATTGAGTAATGATTCCCCCCCGTTCGGGTACAACTTCTAGGCGAGACTGAGCCTCAGAGTGGGTCAGAATCATTGTTTTGTATTGATTATGCTTTGTTGTGATCGCGCACACAGACGTCTTTCCCTCTCCAAGCGAAAATGAGTCAGCTACCTACTCCTGAAACCTTAACAAACTCTAGACCCAAAACTGCCTAAGCTTCACCAGTTTTTAATAGTGGGTGGGCTAGTGTAGCAATGGAAAGTCATTACAAATTATGGGCAGTTTCTCCCTCAGCCGATAAAGTAGAAACGTAATACAGGCTTGTTCCCTCCCTTCACTCCCTGCATGAGTCCTAATTTGTAATCTGTATCACCGTAGGAAAGTGAGCAAAATCACAGTTATCTCCTGACCGAAATCAATGTCAAGAGGCTCAAAGAAGGCCATAGTGTTATTAATCTCCCCTGTCTAACAACACTCTGGTTCCATGATTCGTACACTTGTCCAATCAGCATTCCGAACAGGTTGTCTGAGTGTGGCTTCTGAAGGTCTCATCCGCCAAGTCCTGGAAATGAAGGGATACGAGGCATCTGATTTAGAAGCGCTGAACGCTCTGTATGATGCTGTAAACTCCGGGCAAATTCAGCGAGAGGCGAGTGGAAACTACACGATGACTTTGGCTTCTAGCACTCCCTAGAACAATAAACTCAAAAATTTTAAAGATTTTTGCCAACGCATTGATATAGGATTACCTGCCTTATCCTTGATTTGCTTAGTTTCAAATTTTGTGAAAAATAATAATCTCAGTATGTCGTGACTCTAAGGTTCATAGAATCCACCAAAGTTCAAGAGTCGGACGTTGGAATTTAACAGCCTGAAAACAGAAGCTAAGCTCCAATTCATTGCCAAGCTACCTAGTACTACTACTAGTGGGGAATCTAAGGCAGGGATATGGGTAAGAAGGTACAGAAGAAGCAGGAGTGAACCAGGCACAAGGCTAGGGAAGGAAGTGGTCATGGGTGGACTCAGAGTTGGGTTCAAATGGTAGTGAGCACCCTTAAGGGTTAGCATTTGCCCCAGTAGCAGTACACGGCATACTCACTGGAACAAAGTTCTGAGCTGTTCTGGTCGAGGGCTTACCCTTCTTGATTCACATTTAGCAAAATTGTAAGAGTATTACCTGATGCTAGGCAGATAGCGTGAGGATTATGTCACAATGGGTGATGTCTGGTACTTACCAGCATCCTTGATAACCCTAAGCAAGCCAGGACTTGGGCCTGGAAAAATGCGCTAGTCGCAATGACGGAATTCATTTGTCTCTTACAAAAATGGCAGCTCCCTGCCGACAATCCTGTATTAAAATTCCCCATCCACTTACAGGGAGAATTTCTCTCCATCATTGCCTTACACCGAATTTTCCTAACCACTCATGCACTCGAATAAACATTCACCTGGTTGCTTTCCAGCGTTGAAGGTACTAAAGTCACTTTCAAGATAGCCATTGGATGCAAGCCAAATGTTTGAGTCAAAAATGGAAAAAAATAAAAGCATCTCACCTTTGAACATGGGGAGAACCTAATTTCCCCTCATCAATAGTTAACCAGGAAGCTGTGTCCCCAATTTTAGGAACTGCTTGCTTCACAACAAGTATTGAACGAGTTATCTGCTCAGGAGAAGCCAAATATGCTACACCGCAAGATTTATCAACTTTGTTGCGATGGTCGTGAGGTCTGTGTTTTCTTGCGGGACCAGCAACGTTGGATTGAACGTGTCCGGATTGTGGATATTGAAGGAGATTTAGTGACGATTCGTTACGAAACTGAGGAAGAAGATGAAATCAGTTCTTGGGAAGAAATGGTTCGTCTAGAAAGCATTGGTTCTGTAACCCAGAAACTAGCTTCTGTCCCTCGAGGCAACTTTGAACCTTTAGTTTCGGATGATTGTCCAGAGGCCGAGCAAATTCATCCACGCTCTCAAGACTCCAATCCCGACTAAGTTAGACATTAAAAAAGTTGTTTGTTGGTCCATTGAACGATGTGATTGGCTATGCTCGAGCATAGAGAACAATCGCGAATTAACTTAAACCCAGGATTGTCTAAGTCCGCAGCATATTTCCGTTCAACTGCCAAAGGCTAAGCCATTTTAGATTAAACTCATTGCGGAAAAACTTGTACAATCCGATATCTAGCCCAGTGTGGAACCATCTACACTGGGTTCAATGTTGCAACGGGTTTAAGTTTCCGTAGACGGTTCTGCTGGTTCAAAAACCGGACAGTAGCCTTCTGGGGTAATCTTAAAGCCGTAGAGAGGAGAAGCGGGATTCCAGCAACGCTGTCCCCGTTGATGGCGACAGTTACCGCAGCAGTCGATATTCATGGGGACTCGACTGTTATTGGCTTGGGTGAGCAGTTCCCGTTGGGATAATCCCCGCAATACCAACTCTTCCCCTTGCCAACGCGCTTCAACCAAACCCGTATCCGCAAAATCTTGCCAACGGGGATCGGCGGCGATCGCCTCAGGCAATGTAATTGTCACCACAGTTCCCAACTCCGTGAGTTCTCCCTCATAGTTAGCTTCTGCGGGGGCTGCCGGTTGGATAAAGGTTTCGCCAATTGGTAATTCTACTAAAGTTCCTGCAGATGGAGAATGGAGGTGATAGCGATTTTGTAGTTCCTCTAACCCCGTGAGATCAGAGAGGTAAGTAGGAGAACCGTGAACAAAGATAACGTGCTGAGGGCGGAGATTGTGAATTAATTGGGTGGTTCCCAGGCGATCGCCATGTTGAGCCAAAAGATAGGTTTCAACATCCACCAGTTCATAGATATCCTTGGCAGGGTATCGGGGGTATTCGGGTCGCAAAATAATCGGAGGGCTAGCATCTTTGTGCCAATACACACTCACATCTGTTGCTTCGTCCGTTAGGACAATACAAGGAGTCTGACCCATTGAGGCTCGATATTGCTCATCCAATCGGCGGACACGAGGCCGCACCCGGTCATCCCAAAATAAAGGCTGGTGGCGAGCAAAGTTTTGTACTGAAGTGGGAAAGTGGGGTAGAAGGTCTAAGTAGGCATCACAACCTGTAGCAACAGTACCGCTGACCCAAATATCCAGGTTGCGACCTGTGAAATGGTGATGACTTCGCAGGAGCATTAAAATTTCTTGACCTAAACCCAAGGACGGCACTGGCAGTAGAACAGAGTAGGATTGTGCTAGAGCCCGATCAATCCGCTCCACTAGCTGATTTTCCTGTTGCCGTCGGTGAGGATGTCGCGCGGTACCATAGCTGCCTTCGACAATCAAAACATCAGGATGTAATCCTCGTAAGGATTCAATAGATAATCCCTCGACTAGCCGCGAATTGGAGAGGAAAAAGTCACCCGTATAAAACAGCCGATAGGTTCGTTGCGGTGTAGTGTAGGTCAGCAAAAAAGCCGTTGCGCCCGGTAAGTGACCGGACGGGAAGAGTTCCGCACTTAAGCCTTCAAAAAATTCAACGGGCGATCGCCACGGTAATGCCTGACAAAATTTAGGAATCTTTTGAGGGGGTAACTCCGGCCAATTTAGGGGTAATAGTTGAGTGGTGACCTCGCTGGCGTAGATCGGCAACTGGGGAAAGGCTTGATGGAGAGCTAGCAACCCCTGAGCATGATCAGAATGGGCATGACTACAAAGAACCAAATCGGCAGGTGGCTTTCGATCAGTGACCAAGGGCGAAATGTTATCGAGTCCACAGTCGAGGAGGATACGGTGCGGCCCCATCTGCACTAATAGACAAACGCCCTCGGCATTATGACCCACCGCATAGGGGAAACAAGCTAATTGATCGTCCTCAGTATAGGATGGCATTGGGCGTTAATGGCTTACGATCATTGACAAATGAACACTCAACAATCAGCCGTTTGCCTTGACCTAGCGCTTCTTTCTCGACTCAGGAGCGATTTAGAAACAAATGGCAAAGGCAGCACCAACGACTTCCCTCATTGGAGTCAAGCTTCCCTAACACGAGAGTGCTTCGCCAAAAAGTAACGATACACTCTCGCGCTATGCCTTTGGGCTTGTTGTATCCCGATGGGCTAACGCTGCGGTTAATGTTGCATGAGCTTTTGGGGTCGAAAATACACAAACAGAACCTAGAGATTGGCAACTCTCTAGGATGGAATGACTCAGGCAACGCAGTCCAAGGAAGGACTGAAGCTGGTGATTGTTACCTCCCAAAAACGATTAGTCTATATCGTCAAGGGTAGGTTTTTAGCTCGAAAGAGCTACTGGCTGATGG
This sequence comes from uncultured Microcoleus sp., assembly GCA_964588805.1. Lineage (GTDB taxonomy): Bacteria > Cyanobacteriota > Cyanobacteriia > Cyanobacteriales > Coleofasciculaceae > CAZPRJ01. The sequence continues at coordinate 152,555 of CAZPRJ010000004.1, forward strand.
ATGAGACGAAAAGAATCAGAAAACTTAGTGGGCAGAGCCGTTACCGTGATAATTGTCTGAATCATAAAATCCGTTGCGTGTGCCAAAAAATAACGCCGACACTGTAAATACAGCCGTTAGTACGATTAAAACAAGTTTGATATCCATCGGTTAGATAACCTCCTCTTATAGATACGGACTGAATTGGTTTTCGATGAATTTTTACCTATCAGCTCAAATTGTAGAATCGAAATGGCTTGCCCGTCCATCCACTGAAGTAGCACCTGACTTAGTGGGGTGTACACTCGTGCGTCAGTGGGCGGATGGAACTCTGCTGCGGGGAACCATTGTCGAAACTGAAGCTTACGAACCCAATGACCCTGCTTGCCATGCTTATCGGCGTCGAACCGATCGCAACTCAATGATGTTTGGGCCGGCGGGTTGCCTTTATATTTATTTAATTTATGGAATCTATTACTGCCTCAACATTGTGACAGATCACGAGGAAGTCCCCAGCGCTGTCTTAATTCGTGCGTTGCAGTTAGAATCTATACCCAGTGGGCTTGAGCCGTGCAGTGATGCCAAAATTCAGCGACTGGCAGCCGGTCCTGGTAAACTCTGCCAAATCTTACAGATAGACCGTAGCTTCAATGGGATTTTATTACAACCCGGTCAACCTGTGTGGCTAGAACACCGTCAGCCGGAATTTGTCCCTAACTTGGTACAAACTACCCGAATTGGGCTGTCCAAAGGAGTGAATTTACCCTGGCGATGGTATCTCAAAGACTGTCCAGCCGTTTCTAAACCTTAAGAATAGTAACGGGATCACAACACAATTTCTTGTCCTTGCTCTGTAAAGCGAACTTCCTTAATCTTCAACTGAGAATTATCCGTTAAGGTTTTACGGATGCTCCCAAACAGGGCAAACTGTTCACAACTGGATAAGGAGACAAACTGACGCCGGGAATTAGGCGATAGGCGAAAATCAATGGTAGCAATACCATTGTTGGGGTTAACCTGAACCCGATACCCCGCCAACTCAAAATCGGCCGAGTCCGTTTGTTTTAAAACGTTTCCTACGGCTGACTCGGCGGGATTATCGGCGGAAACCGCTACTTTTTCAGGAACTAGATTTTGGCACTGACTATCAGCGTTGTAGATGTTGAGAGTAATCGTATTGGCGGCTTGAGGTGTCGTATTTGCCGATTGACTGGTGGCAGGGGTTTTCTGCGGCGTTACGGTAGGGGTTGCAGGGGGTGAGTCAGGGGAAATAGGGGAAGCGGTTTGAGTCGTATTAGGACGAGGTGAATCTGTCGTGCGGCTTTGGGGGTTGTCGGGAGACGAGTCACAACTGCTGAGACTGAGGACGATTAAAGCAGTGGCCAGGGGTGTTAAATATTTTTTGAGAGAGTTCATTGCTAAAAAATCTGTCATAGACGAGGTTGATATAGGGAGAACAGTAAGTGGTTTAGGGTGAATTGGACAACTGTTTGCTCCTTTCCCACTCTCAATTCCCAATTGAGAAAAGGAACCTATAGGGGTTACTATTGATTTACTGATATCTAAAGACGATATCAGTGCAGATTTCTGTGGTTTTTATGGACCGAAGTCCATCCATTGGTAGTAGTAAGCTCCTGAACGCTTAGGGAACCTCGGCTCCCAGCGCGAGGGAGCGTAAGGAGGTTAAATGTTGATTCAGGGCGATTGTCTTGCACTGTTGCACTGTGCTGTTTTCTGGCGGTTCAAGCCGGAGCGAAGTTTAGATCCATATCTCCCCCCTCCTCCTGAGTTTGGGGAAAGTCACTCTTGGCTTAGTTCTCTAAATGACTGACATGGCTCTCTACTAAAGGGTTAAGCTAATCGGCGGACTAATTATACTTGGTCAAGGAAGAATAATGGGTGTAACTTCTTATTGATTGCTCGATTTAACTGTAGGGATTACTAATATTCGACAACTCAATACAAGTGAGCGCTATCAGTAATCTACATCACCAATTATTCTCATTTTGACCATTTTTTATGTCACCCTATTCAACAATATGTGTTTCAAATGTTACCGAGGTTGAGCCAACAGTTGCTCATTCATGATGAACCCTTAATCAGCCCATTATTAATCAAAGACTAAAGACTCAAAACTAATGGGGCAAGCAGGACTCATAGGAAGAGTGCTAAATTGGACAGAATGGCAAAAATTCATAAATAGAGCTATCTTAACAGCATTGCACATCTTTACAGCTCTAGTACTCTCTTTAGCTGGGATAGTGCGAGTTGGGGTGATAATCGTCCAGAATCTACGTCTGGCTAATCACGGGCAATCAATAGTACAACTTGCAGGATCTAGTCTTGCAACCCCATTGTTTCCTATCTTACTCCTCGCTTGCGTTCAGTTTGGCGGAGGCTTATCAATTAGGTCGCTCGTCCTGATGATGTTAGGAATAATGTGGTATGTACTATTTAATGAGATGAAGAAAGTGCAGTCGATTGTTACTAACGACTTGGAAACTGCACAAGACTATAAACTCTCCTATTGGGATTGTAGGCAGACCGTAATTTTGCGAGGGATTATCCCTGATTTAATAGCTGCCATAACTATCGCTGTAGGTAGCGCGAAAGCAAGGCTAATATTGTTAGCGAATTTATCGACTTGAACGGCCAAGTCGTTAAGACACTAAGTTTGGGTGCAACGCTCTTTTTCAGCAACGGTACAAGGGATTTTACCTTGTGCTTTGCGGTAATGACGGTTAGATTTCTACCGTAGCTTTGAGAAATAGTTGAGCGTAGCGATCCCTCGATCGCCATGCTCAAGAAAACGATTAAATTCTAGGTTGAAGGAGTTGAAAAGGTATCTCATGACTCATAACCCAATCGTTCTTATAGGAATGTTATTTGGACGAGGTGCCTGCTGGTAGTTGTGTCAATTACCAGTTTTACAGTTGTCAATTTTATGGATCGAAGTCCATTACTTGAATGTTGTTTAATCTCCTGAGTGCTAGATGAGCCTTCTCTCCTGGCACAAGGGAGGAATAGGAGGTTTTATGCTTACTCAAGAGGTTCGCAATACACTGTTTGATGTTGCCGATTTAAACCAACTGAAGTCAGCGCTGAATCGATTAGCCCCTGTGGATGTGGGCGAATTTATTGCCGATTTGTCTCCAGAACGTCGGGCGATCGCATTTCGCATTCTCAACAAAGGGCAAGCGATTCATGTGTTTGAATATTTGCCACCCGAAATCCAAGAAGACTTGATTGGTTCCCTGCACGATACTCAAGTGTTTCAGGTTGTCGAGGCGATGAGTCCGGATGATCGGGCGGAATTATTTGATGAATTACCGGCTGGAGTTGTCAAGCGGTTGCTACAACGCCTCAGTCCCACGGAACGACAAGCAACGGCACTGATTTTAGGCTATGCCGAAGGCACGGCCGGACGGGTAATGACGACGGAATTCGTGCAGTTGCGCGAAGGTTTAACCGTTGGGACTGCCCTGAACAAAATCCGTCTGAGTGACCAGGATAAGGAAACGATTTATTATGCTTACGTGACCGATGACAACTGTAAGCTGGTTCAAGTTGTATCCTTACGACAGCTATTGTTTTCGCTTCCTGACGCCCTGATCCGTGATGTTGCCAGCGATCGCGTGATTAAAGCTCGCACCGAAATGCCCCAAGAAGAAGTCGCCCAACTCATGAAGCGCTACGACTTATTGGCATTACCCGTCGTTGATCGTGAAGACCGATTAGTGGGAATTGTCACTATTGATGACGTTATAGACATCTTAGAAGAAGAAGCAACAGAAGATTTCCAAAAATTGGCAGGGGTAAGTGGAGGTGACGAAGCGGCACTCTCCCCCCCTTTAGTTACTATTCGTAAGCGCTTACCTTGGTTAATTGGAGTTATGGGATTGTATATCGGGGCAGCTAGCGCGATCGCACCCTTTCAAAAAACGATTGCCCTCGTCCCCGTTTTAGCCGTAATCATGCCTATTTTTTCTAATACCGGGGGTACGGTGGGTATTCAAGCTTTAACCGTCACCATCCGAGGACTCGGTGTTGGGGAAGTCACTCCCAAGGATACGTTTAAAATTTTGCGTAAAGAAATTCTCGCCGGATTCGGCACATCCTTGGCCTTGGCTGTGACGATGATGACTCTATCTTTAATTTGGGCTCCCCCTCAAGAACGCTGGGTGGCATTAGTAGCAGGCACTGTGATGGCCATCAATACTTTTGTCGCCGTCACGCTAGGGACATTACTGCCAATGGCGATGAAGCGATTTAAACTTGATCCGGCCTTGATTAGTGGCCCATTGCTCACCACGATGTTGGATGCCGTTGGGTTTATGATTTTTCTATCGCTGATTTCGGTCGCTTTAAATGTTTTCCAATTCAAAGCCTGACCGTTTTGCCTAAACGGCACTCCCATCACTGGAAGTGAAACTGGAGCGATCGCTATATTTTTACTCCCGAGTAGTTCTAAACTAGGTTTATGGCTACTACTGTATGGACACGCCGCCACGTTCTTGGGTTGGCTGACTTCACACCTGCTGAATACGACACGATCTTGCAAACGGCTGCTAGCTTTCGGGAAGTCCTCTCGACCCGAACCAAAAAAGTGCCAGCTTTGCAAGGTCAAGTGGTTGCTAATTTGTTTTTTGAACCTTCGACTCGGACTCGCAGTAGTTTTGAACTGGCAGCAAGGCGATTATCGGCCGATACGCTGAACTTTGCACCGGGAACCTCTTCGATGACCAAGGGGGAAACGATTCTCGATACGGCGAAGACCTATTTGGCGATGGGAGCCGATATGATGGTCATACGCCATCGAGAAGCAGGAGTCCCGCAGGCGATCGCTCAGGAAATGAACCGCCTGGGTGTGCGAGTGGGTATACTCAATGCTGGGGATGGGCAGCACGAACATCCTTCGCAAGCGCTGCTGGATTTATTTACCATCTGTTCTCTGATTGAGTTTGAATATCCCCGTTTGGGACTTTTGGCAGGCAAAAAAGTTGCCATTGTGGGAGATATTCTGCATTCACGAGTGGCACGTTCTAATATTTGGAGTTTGACGGCAAGTCAGGCAGAAGTCCATCTCGCTGGGCCTCCAACTCTACTGCCGAAGTGGTTTGCACAAATGGGAGAGGGAGAAATCAAAAGCTGGGACGATTTCCCCACTCAACACCCCAAATCGAAAATTTTAGATCGAAAGTTATTTTTGCATTGGGAAATTGAACCCGCTTTGCAAGACGCTGATTTTGTTATGACCTTACGGTTGCAAAAAGAGCGGATGAGTGCACATCTATTGCCGAGTTTGCGAGAATATCATCAACATTATGGGATTACACGCGATCGCCTGAAACTCTGCAAACCTGACGTTAAATTGTTGCACCCTGGCCCGGTTAATCGGGGAGTAGAAATTAGTTCAGATTTAATGGATGACCCCAAGTTGAGCCTCATTTCTCAACAGGTTACAAGTGGTGTTGCAGTCCGAATGGCATTACTGTATTTGATGGGTAGTGGTAAGGCTTAAATTAATTATCCAGCTTGATAACTCCCTTTTCAGATTAAGTCTTCTTTTCCCTCTGCCTACTCCTACGCAGAACACTACGTTAACTGCCATCTGCCTTAGAGGATGTCTGAGAAGTGTCAAAAGTTGCTTCGATCCCCCCAGCCCCCTTTTTAAAGGGGCAGAATGTTCTTAAAGTCCCGCTTTTTAAGGGGGATTTAGGGGGGACAGTGGATAAGCGTGTCAACAATAACTTTTCAGACATCCTGTGATCCCCATCAAAAAAAGGGTAGTTAACCCAGATTTGGTATGAGAGGGATACCCATGCGGGTCAGACTCACATTGTACTCAACAAATTCCGTGAATATACCCTATTCGACACGGTGGTTCCTTCGTTAGGCTCGAAAGAGACGATCTGAACATTTCAGGTTTCAGGAAATCTCATGCAACGTGAAGACTTATCTTGTTGTGTACAATCAATCCAAGCGGCAATTGACCGACATCCTTTAACAGTTATACCAGAAACGCCTTTAGTAGAAGTCATCACTTTGATGAACCAGGTACAAAGTACCTGTAGCCTTGCGAATTGCAATTTATCATCGAGTTCCAGCTTGGTGAATGAGAATCGAGCTAGTTGTGTTTTGGTGGTTGAAGGCAAGCAACTAGTTGGGCTATTAACTGAGCGGGATTTTGTTAAATTTGCGGCGATAGGAATGAGTCTCGAAGGGGTCAAAGTAGCAGATGTCATGACCCGTAATTTAGTTCGCTTAAGTGCATCTGAATACCAGGATATTTTTACCGTTCTCAATTTATTTCGTCACTATCATATTCGCCACTTACCGATTGTGGATGAACACAATCAAGTCGTGGGTTTAGTGACGCCGGAAAGTATCCGCTATACCTTACAACCCGGAGACTTACTGCGGTGGCGGCGGGTGGGAGAAGTGATGAATGCTTCAGTTATCCATGCTTCTCCTTCTACTTCTGTGATGGAATTGGCGCGATTGATGGCAATGCATCGCGTGAGTAGTGTGGTGATTACTCAAGAAACACCCAACCAGGCGCTTATTCCGATTGGAATTGTTACAGAGCGAGATATCGTTCAGTTTCAGACATTGGAGCTAGATTTTTTGGCTATTTGTGCTCAACAGGTGATGAGTTCCCCTTTATTTTGTTTAGATCCAGGGGAGTCATTGTGGGCAGCACATCAGCAGATGTTAGAACGATGCGTACAGCGGCTAGTGGTTACAAACCCGATGGGAGAATTAATCGGCATTGTGACACAAACTAGCTTGTTGCAAGCCCTCGATCCAATGGAAATGTATCATGTTATCGATGTCTTACAACAAGAAGTTTTCTATCTGCAACAAGAAAAACTTGAACTTCTTAAAAATCGTAATATTGAATTAGAAAAACAAGTCCAAGAGCGCACAGTAAAGCTGCAAAAACAAGCACAGCAAAAATACTTATTAGCAAAAATTTCTGCTCGTATTTGTCAATCGCTTGATTTGGAAGAAATTCTCAATTCAACAGTGATAGAAATTCGGCATTTATTGCAGTGCGATCGCGCTTTAATTTATCAGTTCTTACCTGATAGAAGTGGCATAGTAGTTGCCGAATCAGTAGCAGTAGGCTGGACATCTATGTTCACCCATCAAATTACAGATTCTTATCTACAACAGGTATCTCCAGCTATTTTTCAGGACTGGAAACAGGCAATTCATGATGTTGAGCAGGCAAATTTAACGTCATGTCATTTGCAATTGTTAGAGCATTATCAAGTTAAAGCCAATCTGGCCGTGCCGATTGGATTAGACGCATCTCAGGCTGAAGGTTCTACCCCCCAAGTGTGGGGATTGTTAGTAGTGCATCAATGTTCCACACCTCGTCGTTGGCAGGACAGTGAACTGAGTCTTTTAGAGCAATTGACGGTACAAATTGCGATCGCTATTCGCCAAGCCAATGCCTTCCATCGACTCCAGGACGAACTAACCCAACGTCAAAAATTAGAGGCCGCTTTACGAGACTCGGAAGCGCAATATCGCCAATTGTTTCAATTACACCCTAGTCCATTGTGGGTATATGACACAAAGACAATGGCATTTCTAGCGGTGAATCAGGCGGCCATTGCTCATTACGGCTATTCGCGAGAGGAGTTTCTCTCCATGACGATTGCGGATATCCAGCTTCCAAGCGATAAAATCGCACCACTGCCCATCGTAGCGGAATCGACTGAACACCTACCTTATTCAGGCATAGGGAAACACTGCAAGCGCGATGGCACGATTATTGAGGTTGAACTCAACTCTAATGCCATTACTTGGGCAGAAAAACAAGCCCGAGTGATTTTAGCTAAAGATATCAGCGATCGCAAACGCGCTGAGGCTGCACTACAAAACCTTGTGGCTGGAACTGCTAATGTCACGGGAGAGGACTTCTTTCCAGAGTTGGTTCATCACTTAGTATCGTCCCTAGGTTGTGGTCATGCCTTGGTATCACGACAGATTGATGAGCAATTCCAAACCTTGGCTTTTTGGTCTAACCATCAATTACAGCCCAATTTCAATTACACCATCGCTGGAACCCCGTGCGAACTAACCCAAGAGCAAGGATTTTATAGTTGTTCGTCAGGAATTCAGCAAACATTTCCCAACGCTTTAGGGATACAAATTCTTCAAGCGGAGAGTTATATGGGAGTGGCGCTGATGGATAGTGAGGGTAAAGCGATTGGGACTCTATGCATTTTAGACAACAAGCCCCTGATTGAACCGCAGCGTTGTGAGGCAATTCTACGCATTTTTGGAGCAAGGGCAGGAGCAGAACTGGAACGGCAACGCGCAACCCAAGCACTGCAACAACTCAATGAAGAACTAGAAACTAGAGTTCAACAACGGACAAAAGATTTAGCCTTTCAACAATTTGCATTAGATCAGTCTGCAATTGTAGCCATTACCGATGCCAATGGCATTATTACCTATGCCAATGATAAATTATGTGAAATTGCTCAATATTCCCAAACAGAACTCATTGGGCAAACCCATACTATTTTTAATGCTAGCTATCACGATCAAACCTTTTTTCAGAATTTATGGACAACAGTTGCTAACGGTCAAGTCTGGAAAGGTGAGGTTAAAAATCAAGCAAAAGATGGCCGTTTCTATTGGGTTGATACCACTATTGTTCCTGCTTTAGATCACAATGGCAAACCCTCTCAATACTTTGGCATTAGCTTTGATATCACTGAGCGGAAGCTGACTGAAGAAGCGTTATGGCAGAGTGAAGCCCGGTTTCGTTCTTTGTTTGAAGCAGCTCCCGATTCGATTCATGTTCTCGATCTCGATGGAGTGATCTGGCAAACTAATCCGGCTACTGTTGAGCAGTTAGGTTATTCGGAGACGGAACTAGTTGGTTATCGCTTAATTGATTTTCTCACCCCCTATTCTCAACAACTCTTTACCGAACAATTACAAACTCTGTTGGCAACAGAAATCAGCCGTCAGGAATTAGAATTTATTCACAAAGATGGAACGATTAGATTTGCCGAATGTTCTAGCTCCTTAGTACGTAATGAACAAGGAGAATTAACTCACATTGTCACTATTCATCGCGATATTAGTGACCGCAAACAAGCTGAAGTTGCCTTACGTTCTTCTCAGGAACGTTTACAATACCTTCTGTCTTCTAACCCTACGATTATTTATAGCTGTAAAGCTTATGAAGATAAAGCTCCAACGTTTGTGAGTGAAACTATTTTTACCATTCTTGGTTACAAGCCTGAGGAATGTCTCGTTGAAAAAGATTGGTGGATTCAGCGTATTCATCCAGAGGATAAACCTCGTATTTTGACGGACTATCCTCTGTTATTTGAATGTGGGCATCACACTCACGAATACCGTTTCTTGCATAAAGATGGTACTTATATTTGGATACGAGATGAACTCAAGCTGGTGCGAGATACCGAAGGCAATCCTCTGGAGATTATTGGTTCCTGGATTGATATTACACAGCGCAAGCAAGTCGAGGAAGAACTTCAACAAAGAAACCAATTATTAAAAGCAATCAGTACTGCCCAATCTCAATTTATTGCAGATGCAAACGCCCATCATTTATTTAATGGGTTATTGGATAATTTATTGACGATCACCAATAGTGAATATGGCTTCATTGGTGAGGTTTTTTATTCCGATAATGGGGAACCTTACATTGAGGAAGCTTACATGAAAATGCGTAGTATGGCTTACCTCAAAGCCCATGCGATTACTAATATTGCCTGGAATGAGGAAATGCAAAAATACTATGAAAAAAATGCAACTCAAGGTATGGAGTTTCATAATCTGCAAACTTTATTTGGTGCTGTGATTGTCACTGGTAAACCTGTGATTTCTAATAACCCAAAAACTGACTCTAGGCGGGGAGGACTACCGGAAGGGCATCCACCCCTCAATTCATTTTTGGGACTCCCATTTTACAATGAAAATAAATTACTTGGTATGGTTGGTATTGCTAACCGTCCAGGGGGTTATGAGGAAGATTTAATTGATTATCTCCAGCCATTTCTATCAACTTGCGCCAATATTATTGAAGCTTATCGTAACGACAAACGCCGTCAGCAAGCTGAGCAAGGATTGAAGCAGCAATTAGCCGCCGTAGAAGCGGCAATTGATGGGGTTGCTATTTTGAATGAAAAAAATGAATATATCTATTTAAACCAAGCTCATGTTGAACTTTTTGGCTACACTACCCCGGCTGAACTACTAGGTAAACAATGGGATCAGCTTTATTATCCCGAAGAACAAAGCCGAATTGAACAAAACATCTTTCCCCTTATCTTACAAACCGGGCATTGGCGAGGAGAAGCTATAGCTAAGAAACAGGATGGTTCAGTATTCGCTGAAGAAATTTCTTTGACTTTAATTGATGGTGTGGGACTGATTTGTGTTTGTAGAGATATTACAGAACGTAAACGAACCCAGGCATCTTTAGAAAAGCGCGATCGCTATTTAACGGCCTTAGTAGAGGTGCAGCGTAGGCTATTAGCTTCCCCAGTAGATAAGAGGCTATATGATGAAATTTTTTCGATTTTAGGCCCAGTTTCAGACGCTAGCCGAATTTATGTATTTGAGAACCATCAAGATGCTACTGGCCAGTTATTTATGAGCCAGAAAGCAGAATGGTGTGCAGTGGGAATTTCTTCGGAAATTGAAAATTTAGTTTTGCAGAGTTTGTCATATAATGACTTTTTTCCTCGTTGGTTTGATGCTTTAAATCAAGGTGATATTATCCAGGGAATTGTAGCCGATTTCCCTGAATCTGAACGTCTAGTTTTAGAACCTCAAGGAATACTGTCAATTGTCATTTTACCTTTAATAGTCAGTGGAAAATTTTTTGGATTTATTGGGTTTGATAGTTGCTTAGAAGCACGAGCGTGGGAACCCTTAGAAGTGAGTTTGTTGAGTTCGGCCGCTGCTGCGATCGCATTAGCAAAAGAACGTGAACTAACTGAACAGGCATGGCGACAAGCACAAGCTCAATTACAAGCAGTTCTAGATGCTGTTCCTGGTTTAGTTTCTTGGATTAGTTCCGATTTACATTACCTTGGAGTCAATCACCATTTAGCCTCTTGTTACCACTTACCGCCAGAACGTTTTATTGGTCAAAAAGTAGGTTATCTTGAGGAAAATCAAGAATTTGTTCAATTTTTACATCAATTTTTTGATAGCTCTATCCAGACTGATTCTCGTAGCATTACTATCATCCTGAATGGTAATTATCGTAATTATTTAATTATTGCCCAGAAGTACCAAAATGGAGAAGTTTGTGTTTCGGTAGGGATTGATATTACAGAGCGACAAAAAGCTGAGGAGAGGCTCAAAAATTCCCTCAAAGAAAAAGAAGTCTTACTGAAAGAAATTCATCACCGTGTAAAAAATAATTTATATGTAGTTTCTAGTCTATTAGAGCTTCAATCTGACTCGATATCTGAACCTAAAGTCTCAAAATTATTCGCTGAAAGTCAAAATCGTATTTACTCAATGGCTTTAATTCATGAAAAATTATATCGTTCTCAAGATTTGGCTCAAATTAACTTAAGTGATTATCTAGAGGGCTTAGTTTTTAATTTATTTGATTCTTATAATGTTAATGAAGAACATATTCAATTACAGCTTAATTCTGAGTCAATCTACCTGAATATTGAAACAGCAACTCCTTGTGGATTGATTGTCAATGAATTAGTGTCTAATACTATGAAACACGCCTTTCCTGACGATCGGGAAGGAACGGTTGTTATTGAATGCCATCAACACTCAAATCAAGAAATTCATCTCATTATTAGCGATAATGGCATCGGATTTCCTGAAAATTTAGATTTTCAAGATACTGAATCGATGGGTTTTCAAGTCGTCTGCACCTTAATTGAACAATTAGAAGGAACGATTGAACTCGATCGAACTAACGGTACAACCTTTCATTTAAGGTTTTCAGAACTTCAATATCAAAAGAGGTTATAGAATCATGGCAGACCTAAAAGAACCCAGTATTTTAATTGTTGAAGATGAACTCTTAATTGCCAAAAATTTATCTAAAAAGCTGCAAAAACTGGGATATAAAGTGGTTAGTATTGTTTCATCTGGAGAAGCTGCCATTCAATATGCGAATGACACTCGACCCGATTTAATTTTGATGGATATTGTCATCAAAGGTAATATCGATGGCATAGAAGCATCTGCTCAGATCCGTGACCAATTTAATATTCCTGTTATCTATACTACTGCCTATGCCGATGACGATACATTAGAGCGAGCTGAAGCAACAGGTTCCTATGGTTATGTCATCAAACCCTTTAAAGAAAGAGATTTACATGCTGCGATTAAGATGGCATTGAGTAAACATCAAGAGTCGTTAAAAATCAGCCAATCTCTAGCGGCTGCGGAAGCTCTAAATCTAGAACGAACTAAGCTTCTTTCGATGACATCTCACGAGTTTCGCACTCCCCTCACGACGATACTCGGGTCAGCAGAAATGCTTCAATATCATGACCATAAGTTAACGCAGGAGAAGAAAGCTAAACATTTTGAGCGAATTCATCATGCAGTTAACAGTATGAATCAAATGTTAGAGGATGTCCTGACTTTAGGAAAGGCAGAAGCTGGTAAAGTTGCATTCAATCCCAAACCCTTGGATGTGATTCGCTTTTGCTACAACCTAGTAGAAGAATTAGAACCTGCACTCGGTGATAAACATACCGTAACGCTTAAAAGCCCAAAAGAAGATTTATCTGCAGAACTAGATGAAAAGCTGTTGTACCATATTCTGATCAATTTATTGACGAATGCTATTAAATATTCCCCTGAAGCGGGTGTAATTACTTTAGAAATAACGAGCCATCAACAACAGATAGATTTTTGTATTCAAGACAACGGCATTGGTATACCACCAGACTATCAAGAGAAACTTTTTCAACAATTTGAACGGGCTTCCAATGTCGGTTCAATTTCGGGCACAGGGCTAGGATTATGTATTGTCAAAAAAGCAGTTGATTTACACAAAGGTGAAATTACGTTCGAGAGTACTTTAGGCGTGGGAACAACCTTTACCGTTAGCTTGCCATCGACGGGAGTTTTTATTAAATGATGTACAATAGGGAAGGAGGAAGGTTGCAAGTCAGAAGGAAATGATAACTGTTTAGGCGACATGATATTACTAGAGATTTTTCTTTTTCTTGTGGGGTAGGCATCTTGGCTGCTCTATGAAAAGCTGGTTGAAACTCAACTTATTGTCAAAATACTTGGCGATTGAAATCGCGACGACAAAAACAAAGTCCGCCGACGCGGACTATAAAGATTGAAACCCGCGCAGGCGGGTTTTGTTTGTATAGCCCCAGATTTCAACAGGAACGCGGGAGTCCCCTTCTTCAGCAGACGGATTTTCGCAGCCGTCAGGCAAGAATGAACGGCTACAAGGAGGGAGGGACAGCGGGGCAGCGCAGGCTTCGACGTGAGCGCTCAGCCGAACGGTACGGAGCTGCCCAAATATTCATGCAAGACATAAGCCATTGCTTCTCCTTAGCAATTTCACTTTACTTGGTGTAAACTGACCGATTCGTTTCCACGAATAATCGTAGACTGAGACTTTTTGGGATTTATCAGTGTTGGTAAATCCACCAATATATCCAACGAATACTTCTTCTGACTTTGAGGCTTTAACCAAGTCGCCAACCCTAAATCCAAAGGGTGTAACTGTTCCGCCTTTGCGTTTTCTTGTTCCAGATTTATTACTGACCTCGAAATGTAGTTGACGACGGAAGAAACCATATTCCTTTCCACGTCTCACAGCACCAGGACGGGTAATGATTCGGAACACTGAATCAGTTACAGTTACCTCACCTTTCCAGATATACCCTTGAGTATTTGCGGTAATGTGCCGACTGTATTGAACAAAGTATCCACAAGCTAACGCTACACCATCAACGGCGTGAGTTTCGGGTTTAGCTTCGCCCTTGTTTTCTTTGTCCTTTTCCAGTCCTAATTGCTTCCTGATTTGAGACGTTCCGTTGCCATCCTTTTGCCACCCTTCCCGAACAAATACGGGTGCTATTGTCTCCATTTGAGCGATAGCCCAAAGTTGACCATTCATCACGGGGGAGAAGCCCTTTCCAGACTTAGCGGTCTTCCGCTTAGTTCTATCTATGTCAACCTTAACTCGCTCATAACCAATGGCTGTTAGTGGAAATACTTTAGATAATTCCTTAACAACCCTTAGCTCTAGCTGGCGAGAAGCTTTGATTGATGGTGGAACTTTGGACTGTTTACGATTAGAAAATCGCTTTTGTCTGTGGTTTCTGAATTTGAACGGAACTTTACGGTTAATCCGTCTGGAACGTCTAGAACGTCGAAGCATTCTACGTTGTTCCATCCGAGATTTTACCCGTCCAAACGGCAGGATTAGGTGGAATCTAGCTAGAGTAAACTTGGCAGATTGTACGCCAATTCCGGCATAGGATTTGCCGGGGTCTACACCTATTACAATGGGCTGGGTTTCAACGCCTGTTGGGTTAACAAGTTGGACATAATAAATGCCCACATCTGACCATTTACCTATTGCTTTTCCATCACGAACCCACTTTCTCGCTCTTGAGCTTTTGGTGGGCATTACCGGTTTGTTGTCGTAATCTACTACTGGTACACGAATCATTGGATATAATCCTCTCGTGTTGAGTTTAAAAGTCCCTTCCGGCATTAGTGCAATTGTGTCTAGGATTTACCCTATTCTTTGAGATTCCAAAGCCTTACATTTATCTCGAACTAGGGAAATGTTCGAGGGTGTTTATCTTGCGCTAACTTATGCCGTATTCACGATTTCATGAGGGGTTATCTCCCTCAATCCCCTTTTTCAGCGTTAGCAACAAGGGGTTCGTGAATCTGTGGGCAAATTGGACGTATTCCTAAAACCCATCAAGCCAAAACAGCCGCCTCAGGCCAACGTCCCACCGCCTTACCCACCACCGCCATCTCTTCCACCAAACAGTCAAATCGCTCCGGTGTCAACGATTGCGGCCCGTCAGACAAAGCCTTAGCCGGATTGGGATGCACTTCAATCATCAACGAATCCGCCCCTGCCGCAATCGCCGCCATTGCCATTGCCGGAACATACTCCGCCCTTCCCGTCCCATGACTTGGGTCAATCATAATCGGTAGGTGAGTCAGCGATCGCAAAACCGGCACCACTGCCAAATCCAGCGTATTCCGGGCATAATGCTGGTCAAACGTCCGTATTCCCCGCTCACACAAAATCACATTCGGGTTTCCCGCCGCCAACACATATTCCGCCGCCATTAACCACTCATCAATCGTGGCCGACATCCCCCGCTTCAGCAGCACCGGTTTCCCCTGCGCCCCTACTTTTTTCAGCAGTGCGAAATTCTGCATATTGCGGGCACCCACTTGCAGCACATCCGCTACCTCAGCAATTTTCTCGACATCCGCCGTATCCATCACTTCGGTAATAATGCCCAATCCCGTTGCCTCTCGTGCCGCCGCCAGCAACCCCAAAGCACTCTCCCCATGTCCTTGAAACGCATAGGGCGAAGTCCGAGGCTTATAAGCGCCTCCCCGCAGAAACTGAGCACCGGCCGCCTTAACTCGACGTGCCGTTTCCACAATCATCTCCTCATTTTCCACCGAACAAGGGCCAGCCACCAGCACCACCGGATGATGTTCCCCAAAGTGAACCGTACCATTCGGTGTCGGCACCGTCACATCAGACGCTTCCCCGTGTCGAAACTGGCGGCTAGCACGTTTAAAAGGTCGCTCAACCCGCAGGACTTCTTCAATCCAAGGGCTAATTTCCTGAAGTTGTAACGGATCTAAATCAACCGTTTCCCCGACAAGGCCAAAGACAACTTTGTGCTTACCAACAATTTTCTCCGGTGTCAAGCCCCATTCGCTCAACTCCTGGCTAACGCGGGAAATCTCGGCTTCTGGAGAGCCGATTTTCATCACAACAATCATATTGGTTATTTGTTATTGGTTATTTGTTATTGGTTATTTGTGATTTGGGAATCCGAACAAAGCCTTCACCAAGCAGTACTAAAAATTTTCTGACTCCTGGCTCCTGACTCCTGACTTCTGGCTCCTATTTTCCAGTCAAACCAACAACAAACAACAAATAACAAACAACTAATCCTTTTGACCAGCCGAACGCCATGCTGCTGTCATCCGCCCGAAGTTGGTTTTAAACTCTTGCCAGCCGAACTTAGTCCCCGGTTCATCTTCATCCCAAGATGCCGAGAGAACGCCGTAGCTCAATCCCAACACGCCTAAGCCAAAAAATCCCATGCTCACAAGAACCACTGCTGCGTTGGGTAATTTTATCCCCATTTGTGTGACTAAAAAATAGCTCACAAAAAACGTAGCGATGCCCAAAACAGAAGGAATACCGCAAAATAGAGCCATCCGGCGCACCATCCGCTTGCTCACTGCATCAGGAATGGCCATCGACGCTGGCGAAGCCGAGGTTCGCTTCTCTACCTTCGTCGCTTTAGAAGCTGTAGAAACAGAAGTGGACTTTTCTACCTTCGTCGTTTTTTCGCTGGCTGCTGGCGCAGGTTGGGATTTAGCCGCTTTTTTGCGCTTGGTGCGCGGCTCAAAGGGTAGGCGCTGCTCACTTCGGTTGGATGAATTATCGTCGGAGGAGTCACCGCCTTTTTTCGCATCCGATGGTTCAGTCGCCATAAGCTTATCCGCGAATACCGAGGCGTTGAATCAAATTGAGATAGCGCTGCTTATCTCCTTTACGGATATAGGCTAGCAAGCGCTTCCGACGACCAATAATTTGTAATAATCCCCGGCGAGAAGCATGGTCTTTAGAATTCACTTTCAGGTGTTCGGTCAACCGACTAATGCGTTCGGAGAGCATGGCAACTTGGACTTCAGCCGAACCGGTGTCGGTTTCATGGAGCTGATAGCCATCAATAATTTCGTGTTTGCGCTCTTGGGTCAGACTCATTGATCGTTATAGTTGATAATAATCCAGCAGTTTTCTATGTTATCACTCTGGCGAGGGTGGTTGAAAGGCGAGGTGTAGCAATGGGGCATTAGGGGCTAAGAACTCATCCCTGTGTTCGCTGAACGCCTCATATCTAACCACTGTTGCAAAATGATCGCGGCTGCTTTGCGGTCAATTAGACCTTTATTTCGAGAAGGCGATCGCTTTTGAGCCTTGATTAACTCTTCGGCTTCTAAAGAAGTCAAACGCTCATCCACATACTCTACAGGTAACTGTAGGGCTTTCCCTAATCGATTGGCAAATTTCTGCACTTTTTTAGCTTGGGTTCCGATAGTTCCATTCATGGAATAAGGCAAACCCACGACTAATAATTGAGCTTCTCTTTGTTCAACTAACGATCGCAATTGCTGCACATCTTGGTCAAACGAAGTGCGCTCAATGGTTGTTAAACCTGTGGCAATTAAACCTAGTCCGTCGCATCCCGCTACACCAATGCGTCTACTTCCCACATCTAACCCTAGTGCCGAAATTCTCTGCATTATTGTCCTCGCCTATCTGTCGAGCGTCACCTTAAATAACTCACCTAGTCTGACAGAGAATGTTGCAGGGGAGCGGGGGAGCAGGGGGCAGGGGAGCGGGGGAGCTGGGGAGCTGGGGAGCAGAGGAGCGGGGGAGAAAAAAGACAAATCAACAAATTTCCTCTCTCCTGACTCCTGACCCCTGACTTCTGACTCCTGACTCCTGACTCCTGACTCCTGACTTCTGACTCCTCGCCAATTATTTTACAATTTATACAGCGTCTGTTTTTTTAGCGATCGCATCAGAACGGCGTAATTGTCTTTCTTGAATATCTGATAATTTCGTATCAGGAATAGCGGCAATCAGTTGACGTGTATAATCTCGCTGAGGATGGTGATAAATCGCTTCGGTTGTATCTATTTCTTCAATCCGTCCTTGATTCATGACCATAATGCGATCGCTCACAAACTTCACCACACTCAAATCATGGGAAATAAAAATATAAGTTAATCCAAAATCTTGTTGCAAATCCTTGAGCAGATTGAGGACTTGTGCTTGTACTGAAACATCCAATGCTGAAACCGATTCATCACAGATAATAAATCGTGGCTCACAAGCTAAAGTCCTAGCAATACAAATCCGCTGTCTTTGCCCTCCAGAAAATTCATGAGGCATTCGATTCATGGCACTGGCATCGAGTCCAACTCGTTCTAGTAATTCAATCGCTTTTTGCCTACGTTCAAGTGGCGAACCTCCAAGGCGATGAATCTCCATCGGTTCCATAATTGCATTACCAATACTTTGTCTGGCATCTAAAGAACCATAAGGATTTTGAAAGACAATTTGCAGATAACGGCGCAATGCCCGTAACCGTTTAGCATCAAGTTCTAAAACTGAATCTCCATCAAAAATAATTTCCCCAGAAGTTGGTTCAATTAAGCGTAAAAGGCAGAGACTTAAGGTTGATTTACCACAACCCGATTCTCCTACCAAACCTAATGTTTCACCAGGATAAACCTCAAAACTCACACCATCAACGGCCTTGAAAGTCGTTTTCCTCCCCAATAATCCCGTTCGTCTTGGGAATTCCTTAGTGAGATGGCGCACGGATAGTATAGGTTGCTGCTGTTGCAAGGATTGATAACGTTCTACTATTGCCTGACTAGAAACAGGTGCTAAGAGTGCATCTATTTCCACTGGGTTGTGGGTTTGAGGAATAATTTCTAATTCCCCGGCTGCATTCGTCCTTACCTGCATAAAATCAGCAACAGTTGGCAGGCGCTTCAGTCTTTGATCGGTACGAGGACGACAGTTTAATAATCCTTGAGTGTAGGGATGCTGAGCATTAGCAAATAGGTCATAAACATTGGCTGTTTCTACTATTTGACCTCGGTACATAACTACCACGCGATCGGCAATTTCTGCAATCACTCCCATATCGTGGGTGATAAAAAGAATGGACATCCATCGTGCATTTCGCAATTCTTGCAGTAATTGCAAAATTGTTGATTGAATCGTTACATCTAAAGCTGTAGTCGGTTCATCAGCTATTAAAATAGCAGGGTTGCCACTGAGTGCTATGGCAATCATTACCCGTTGCTGCTGTCCTCCTGAAAGTTGATGAGGATAGCGGTTTATCATCTCTTTAGGATGGGGTAATTTGACTTCATCAAATAATGCGATCGCTTTTCTATACGCTTCCTTATGCGATACTTGATTATGTAATAAAATCGCTTCTATTACCTGTTGACCACAAGTATAAACGGGGTTCAAAGATGTTAATGGTTCTTGAAAAACCATTGAGATTAACCCACCTCGATACAACCGCTTTTGCTTCTCAGGAAGTGTTAGTAAATTAACCGGGTTGGCAGCATCTGAAACAGGAGGGTTACGAAATAAAATTTCTCCACTCACCCGCGCATTTTTGGGTAACAATCCCATTACCGCCAGTGAAGTTACAGATTTACCAGAACCTGACTCTCCGACAATTCCAAGTGTTTCTCCTAAAGCCAGAGTCAAGGAAACATTTTTAACAACTTGTATGACCTTTTTTTTTGTCAAAAACTCAATGGATAGATGACGGATATCCAGGAGAGGGTTACTCATGTCCATGCGGAAATAAGGGCTGTTGAACAGTTTATAGTACTTCTCGTATGAAGCTGATTGAATGGATACGCTTGTCAGCAAAGAAGCAAACTCGCACAGCATCAGTACTGTACTTTTGTCCTAAGTTTAAGGGAATTGACTCCAGATTAAAGGCGAGAATTTTGAATCGTTGAATTCTCCACAAAAATGCATAAAAATAGCTAATCTTTCTCTTGTCCTCCGCTATCGCCTTAACAATCCTCAACGATTCATACAGTAAGTTCTGTACTTGTCTATGTAAACTGAGAGGTACTCACAATGGATATTTGACTAATTTTTGGATGTGAAGTATGACTATGGATGAATTCGCTTAAGTCTTTAAATATTACTCGGAGTTGGTTGCTGAGTCAGTTGACTAAGGACTGTAACTTCGTGTTCGTAAACAAACTCACTATAATCCGCTAGATTATCAAGTCCTAGCAAGTTGAGGATAATCTCAGCAGCTAACCAAACTGTTGTTTTTACGAGTAATCTTTTCCATTGGGTTTTCATTTTCTGTGTACCCCTTGAGGCAAATGCTGGATGCTTAGTGTCTTGCTTGAGAACCCTCTTATTTAAGAATCAGCTTCACTTCTGCTTGTTACGCAAACCTGGTACATTACTCAGGATTTTATTAGAGCGAAGTGGCGTGATGATGCACCAATATTCCAGCGAGCTAATCTATTGCAGACTCCCGATCGCAAAACTCACGATTTAACTATCGAACGCTTATATGGCAGCCAGATGTCGGCTTGATGAAGTTTTGATGTCTGTTTTAGCAGCCACGCTTTTCTTTCTTTGTAATGATGAAATTACAATGATATTTGTTTAAAAATAGAGATATACTGTAATTTTTGCCCTCATCAGCAAGCGAATATGAAATATCACGTTATTTACGACGGCAACTGCAATCTCTGCACCACGTTGGTACAGGTATTAGAAAACCTAGATAAAGGTCAACTATTCGATTACATCTCGATGCAGGATGAACAAGCGTTGAAAAATTTTGGAGTCACATCCCAAGATTGCGAAATGGGCATGATTTTGATTGATGCAGCTTCACCCGAACGTCGCTGGCAAGGAAGTGATGCAGCAGAAGAGATTGGCAATTTGCTGCCAGCCGGGAATATCTTTATCTCTGCTTATCGTGCTCTACCGGGGATGAAATGGATGGGCGATCGCGTTTATGAGCAAGTTCGCGATAATCGTTATAGTTGGTTTGGGAAGCGTTCTAGTACTTATCAATCTGCTTATCCAGTGGGTTGTAATGCTGTGTCTGATTGCCAGAGTTAAGGTATGGCAAAGTCGGTATATTGCCGCAGTTCCACTGGATAAAAGCCAAGAACAATTGCTTCACGCTCTGCACCGAGATCGGCAAAAAGGTTCCTACCACCATAGGCTATGTACAAGGGGTTATAGGTAATTGTCCAGCCATCTGCCTTGAGTGATTGAACAACTGCATGGTGGTAGAGGTCATAAGCCGGCATTAGTTACTAATAGCTAACATTTGTTACTCTAAAGCTCAAATTGCTGCCCATAACTCTCACCGAAATAAACCTGATTAATATCAAACCGTCCCCCATATTGCTTAAATGGTTCATCGGCATACCCTAGTGCTAATAAGCAGCAAATATCTACCTCATCGGGAATCTGAAACGCTTCTTTCACCTGGCTGGTTACAAACCCTTCCATCGGGCAACTATCAACCCCTAAACTTTTGGCTGCAATCATCAAATGAGCAACGGCTAACATCGTATGGCGGTTTGTCCAGGCTTCCATTGTCCCAAAGGAGGGATGATTCTCAAAAAATGGTGGAATGTTAGAGCGCATATAATCGGCATAGGCATCATTGACTGCACCGGCTTCTTTACCCAGTTCAATCACCGCATTAATATTGCCCATGTCACTGGCTTTGCGATCGCCACAACAAATCAATACCACTGCTGCTTCACCCACCTGTTGCTGATTAAACGCACAGGCTTTGAGCTTATCCTTATTCTCCTGCTCTCGCACCACTACAAAGCGCCAAGGCTGGAGGTTATAACCAGATGGCGATCGCACACCCAGCCGCAAAATTTCTTCTAGAATTGCATCGGGAATGGGATCGCTGCGAAATGACCGCGCCGCCCGACGCTGCTCAATGCTCTCCTTAACGCCCAAGGTTGGCTGTACTTCATTCGTCATTATTCCTGCTCCTCATGCCACGTTTGATGGATTCAGTCAGACATCTATTAGCCTAAACCCAATTCACGCTTGAGCAAATTAACCGATTTGCTGCCGATATAATTTTCGCTGCAAATTAGTTCTGGCGGACGAATAATATCCTCTCTAGCCGCCAAAATTGCTGCTTTGACGGTTTGATAACTAGCTTGGTCGCTAATAATCGTCTGAGCACTACGAACCAGGGCATTCAGTTTATATGTTTCGTTCACCTGTGCCGTCATCAGGAGTAAGTCCTCTCCGCGCAGACTGTGGATAATCACTTCTACCACCCTGAGAATTCCTGCGCTGATGCTGACGCAGCCTAGGCAACTGTCTTGAGGTAAGCTTTGTACCACTTTGATTTCTTTACCGTAGTCGTAGATATCCACGGGAATGACGCGCACCGAGCGAGGGGCGGCGATCGCTTCGGCTTGCCGGATAAAATATCGACTGGTGACTACTGTCCCAGAATTGGTGAGTTCTAGTGCTTGGGCGAGTTCTTCCATCGGCACCAACTGAACAGGAATTCCGAGGGATTTTTCCAACTCCTGCACCATCAACTCTCCAGCACCCAAGTCTCGCGACTCGACGGTGACTAACACTCGTGCACTACACCGCAGCCGCCAGTCAATTTCTGCTAAAAATAATTCTCGTGCTTGGCTGAGGGAGCAGCCTTGTGCTAAAAGGTCATCAAGGCTCTGTTGGACGATTTTAGACGCTTCAGGATACTGCCTGAGAATGGGAGATTGACGTTGAGCACCGCCTTCGTGGCCTTGTGCCTTGACATAAATCCCCGAACCCGCTTGTGATTCCACGAGTCCTGTTTCTTCTAGCTGCCGATACACTTTACTAATCGTGTTACGGTGCAAACCCGTAATCATCGCTAACTGTCGCGTACTGGGTAAGCGATGGCCGGGGGGATATTGCCGAGAGGCGATCGCAAATTGAATTTGGTCGAATAGCTGCTTTGAGGCCGGTATTTCGCTATCTGGCTGAATATGATATTGAACCATTACAGTGTCTCCAAAGCGCTTGGGTCAACCGATACAGGGGAGAATGAAATCATCAGCACCGTCAATCATGAATACAATGATGCCTAGGTATAGAGTCTATTCTGACCTACCCCTTGATTCTTGTGGAAATCAGGACGATCAACAATCGCTCTCTTCCTACGCATCATCAACAGGTGGTCAGAAAAACTTATTGGCTATATTAATACTAGACTTTAAGGGCTGGATGCTGCATTTCCTAACTCCTAGACTTCATCTCTCTGGTTAGAACCCTTTTCCTCACATTTGAGAAAACCTCTAATTTTATTTTAACTTTTTCATGGATAAAGTGCCTTAGCTCTAATTGAAATATATTTTTTTAACAGAATGCAATAACTTTATGCGCTCTCTACAAAGCCTCTAATCAAATTTTAAAAATATTTTTTCTGATGTTTTCGTCAGTTTGATGGGATGAGGATTCCTGACAAAAAGAATTTTGTATGAATAGTACTGACTCAGTAAAGCTTTAAATAAATTAATCAATTAAAACGAAAAGATATTGAAAAAACCCCAGAACATGAGCGACATAACGCTAAAATTAGGAAGCTATCAGGTTTAAATTAGAAACCCGATCAAACCACAAAAATAGTTACTCTAGTGCAGAGAGAATAACGCACATCCAATCAACCTTATTATGGTAAATCAAGATATTACGACTAATTCGGTCAAAATCCGGAATGGCTCTCTAGGAATAGAAGCATATTTGGCAAGGCCAACAAAAGAAGGGAGGTTTCCAGGTGTGATCGTGTTACAAGAAATCTTTGGAGTCAACGATCACATCCGTGATGTAACTCGGCGGATTGCCAAAGAAGGCTATGTTGCGATCGCTCCAGCACTTTATCAACGCCAAGCTCCTGATTTTGAAACGGGTTACACCGAACAAGACATTATCATTGGTAGAAAATATAAAGAGCAGACCACAGCCAAAGAACTCCTTAGTGACATCCAAGCGACCATTAATTATCTGATCAGCCAAACACCCGCGAAACCGAATGCCATTGGCTGTATCGGTTTTTGTTTTGGAGGCCATGTAGCCTACCTGGCCGCAACTCTGCCAGAGATTGATGCGACCGCTTCGTTTTATGGGGCTGGAATTACTACGATGACGCCTGGTGGGGGGGCTCCTACCCTCACCCGTACGAAAGATATCAGAGGGACAATCTACCTGTTTTTTGGTAAGGATGATGCCAGCATCCCCGTCGAACAGGTTGAAGAAATTGAGACACAACTGAACAAAAGTCAAGTGCTACATCGTATCTTTCGTTATGAAGGGGCAGACCACGGGTTTTTCTGTGACCAACGGGCTAGCTACAATAAAGCAGCAGCGGCGGATGCTTGGGCTCAAGTGAAACATCTGTTTAGACAAGAACTGATTTTGGCATCTATTTGAAGCAAGCACCTGTAGCCCATTCACTCTCACCGAGGAAGTCACTTCTTTTCTTACGCAATTTAATTGACATGAAATCAGACTCAAAAGGTTCTCAAGCTGGCAAAGTATCGTTTTCGATGGACGATTTTGCTAAAGCTTTAGAACAGCATGATTACGAATTTAAACAAGGGCAAGTTGTACGCGGCAAGGTACACAACTATGAAAACGATGGCGCTTATGTTGACATCGGTGGCAAGTCTCTGGCGTATGTTCCCATCAAAGAAGTTTCTGTAAAAACAAGCGGGGATTGGTCTGACGTCCTCCCGTTACACGAAGAGCTCGATTTCTTAATTATTGGGGAACAAAACGCCGAAGGACAGATAACATTATCGCGACGTCAGCTAGAAGTTAAGCAGCTTTGGGATGAGTTGCTACAGCTACAAGAAGAAGGCAAATCGCTGCCCGTGCGTGTGGCTGGAGTGAATAAAGGGGGAGTTACAGTCGATGTACGAGGATTACGGGGATTTATTCCGCGATCGCATCTGAGTGTCCGGGAAGACTTAGATTCATTGATTGGACAAAATTTGACCGCCGTATTTCTAGAACTAGATCGCGACCGCAACAAAATTGTACTGTCTCAACGACAAGCTACCCGTTCAGAGAGTTTTGCTCAGTTGGAGGTCGGGCAGTTAGTAGAAGGCAAAATTGTTTCTATTAAACCGTTCGGTGTATTTGTTGATTTTGAGGGGATGACAGGTTTACTCCATATCAAGCAAATCAGCCAAAACTTTATTGAATCTCTCCCTAATGTCTTTCAGATTGGACAATTAATTAAGGCCATGATTCTGGATTTAGATGAAGGGAAAGGACGTGTTTCTCTATCGACAAGAGTGTTAGAAAATTATCCTGGAGAAATGCTGGAAAAAACCACTGAAGTCATGGATAGTGCTGAAGCTCGCGCAGAACGTGCCAAGCAAAAAATAATGCAAATTTAGTGAATTAGGGGTTAGTAGCTAATAGCTAGGTGTTGAATACATCCATTCAATAAGTACCGCTAGCTACTAGCCAATTCCCAATTCCTAATTTCCCTATTCATCATCAAACAGGAGTATCAATCCTCAAATGACTCAGGAAGACGAATCAATCAGCACCCTCAGCGTAGATATTGGCGGGAGTGGGATCAAAGTCATCATTTTAGATCAACAGGGCAATCCTTTAACAGAACGCAGTCGTGTGAATACCCCGCAACCTCCTAAACCTAATGTTGTAATTGATGCGATCACGCAATTGGCCGCAGAACAACCTGCGTTTGAGCGAGTTTCAGTGGGATTCCCCGGTGTGGTGAGTGGGGGGATTACAAAAACGGCAGTGAATTTAGACCCCGATTGGCAAGGATTTGATTTGGCTACAGTGCTATCGGAACGGTTAGGAAAGCCGGTGCGGGTAGTCAATGATGCTGATATGCAGGGATTGGGGACGATTGTAGGCAAGGGAGTAGAACTGGTTTTAACTCTGGGTACAGGGTTCGGTTCGGCCTTGTTTGTGGATGGGAAGTTAGTTCCTAATTTAGAAATGGGACATCATCGGTTTCGTAAAGGGGAAACCTATGAGCAACAATTAGGACGGATGACGCAGGAGAAAATTGGGCTAGAAAAATGGAATCGTCGGATTGCTAAAGCGATCGCCTCCTTAGAGCATTTATTTAATTACGATTACCTATATATCGGTGGGGGTGAAGCCAAGAGAATTACGATTGAATTACCCCCTAATGTCAAAGTTGTACCCAATATCAATGGATTATTAGGTGGAATTACCTTGTGGCGAGATTAAACCAGGCAATCATGCTGCTCAATTCGCTCCATATTCTCAACAGGAAAAGGATGAAATTAAAGAAGGGTTAATACTTCACTCACTTTCATCCTTTGTTTATTAATGGTTTTGCAATCGTTGACAAGTTCCGAAATCCTAGAAAATATGCCTCCTTATCGAGTGGCAAAGCGAGATGTCGGCAAGGAAAACAGATTTTGAAAGACCGATTGTCGCTTAGCGATGGGTTCAGGGGCATCATCCCAAAGGCTTTCGTAGTAGAAAAAGGACACACCCAATCCGCGATCGCGAGCTGTTTGCACCTTAGACTGAATCAGTTGCATCGGAACGGGCTTATTTCTCAAACCCGTCAGGATACCCACTCCGGTAGGAATCTTTTGCCGCGCTTCTTGAATTTCAGGACGCCCAATTTGTTCGAGAAAGCTTTGCAGGTTAGGACGATAAACTTGCACGATGAGTTCATCCACTAAACCTTGGCGTACCCAAGTTACCCAATCTTGTAGGTGGCCGTTATAAGCCGTGATATAAGGATTAGGAGAAACCGAGAAAATAGCTCTAGGCTTTCTCTGTTTAACTAAATGGTTGAGTTGGGTCACAAATGCTGTGATTTTATCAGCCCGCCAGCGTACCCATTCTGGGTCTTGAGGATTAGCGGGGGCATCCTTTTGAGTTTCTTGTTTATACAATGCCAGGGTATAGGGATCGTAACCAAATTCGTTGGGTAAACTCATGTGGTCGTCAAACTGAATCCCATCGACATCATATCGACTCACCACTTCCAACACGAGATCGGTAATAAATTGCTGTACCTCTGGATGAAATGGATTGAGCCATGATACTTCACCGGCCATGCCAATCCAAGTTTGACTCCCATCCCGCCGTTG
This sequence comes from uncultured Microcoleus sp., assembly GCA_964588805.1. Taxonomy (GTDB): domain Bacteria; phylum Cyanobacteriota; class Cyanobacteriia; order Cyanobacteriales; family Coleofasciculaceae; genus CAZPRJ01. The sequence goes on from CAZPRJ010000004.1 coordinate 179,510, forward strand.
CGTCATCCACTCCGGATGATTTAATGCCAGTTCTGACGTTGGAGGAGCCATAAAACCAAATTCAAACCAGGGTATCACCAGCAAACCTTGACGATGGGCTTGCTCCACCAGTTCGCCAATCATGTCTTGTCCTTGTAACCCTTTGTAGACAAAGGGTTGAATGCCCATGCGTTGAGCTACAGGACTTTCATACATCACGTAGCCAGAATTCCACACCACAGGATAGATGGTGTTAAAGTTCAGCCGTGAAAGTTGACTGACGGCTGCTTGAAGTTTAGGCCGATCCCGGAGGATATTTGTGTCATTATTCGTCATCCACACCCCGCGAATTTCTGGAAACGATTGAGGTGCGATGAACTCTGGCATTACACTTTGAGCATTTGCCTTAGATATAGCCCAAGGTGCATTTGTCCAATTAAGGCTATTCGACAGTAATACCGTAAGCAATGATACAAAAAAAAGTACGAAAAGAGACTTGAGAGATCGCCCCCAACCTCTAGGGATGAATCGCAATTTCATAGGATTGAATGATGAATGAGCTAACCAACTACGCAATTGCGTACCTCCACCATGAAATGAATAATGCTTAGGCTACAGGTATTTATATTTACTACAGGATGAGTTAATAACAGGACTCATTAAATGAGTAAAATTGAATGGTTGCAATAGAGAAAATTAAACATTTTAATCGGTCAAGATAATCCTGTACAAGTTTGATTGTGAAAACCGAGTCAGTGATAGCCTTGTGAAGCATCATGATTGATTATTGCTTGAGATTTGCAGCAACAGTCCGGTTAGGGTGTAGCTTTATACCAGTTCTCTAGAAAAATGCACTGAATCAATTATCTCCTGTCATCCCCCTTAAGTTCATTTATCTCTGAGAGTTCTACCCCTTATGCACAAAACCTGTAGTTAATGAAGGCAACAGAGGATTGGTTGGATGCCGCATCTGCCCGAAGCCTGCAAAAACCCAGCTTTGGCGTTCGCCCATCTTGATTGCATATAGTTCAATGGCATGATGACAAATAAACATTGAAGTGATATGAAGCAGTTTTTATTCCTAGGATGATGAGTTTTTTTACTCTCGAGAACAAGAAGGAATAAACTAGCTTAAACGATTAATCGTGAATTCAATACCATAAAATTACAAAATTATTCTCTTCTGTATAGATTCAGTAAAATCCGAAAAATACTGAATGAAATCCATCGAGAAATAGTTCATGATGGGTCTGAGGTTGTTTGGTTTCCAGAAGGGCATCTCCACCAAAATCAACATCCCTGTTAACCTTTCTCCAAGAATTAATAGTATGTCCTTTTCTCACTCAAAAGCCAATTTACTAAAAGCTCAAAAACTTCTCGGATTCGTGGCTTGTTTGAGCTTTTTACCGATGAGTGCACACGCGCAATCAATCACACCAGCACAAGACGGTACAGGTACATTTGTTACTCCGAATGCTAATCAAATTGATATTACAGGCGGCACACTTTCTGGAGACCAATCCAACCTCTTTCACAGCTTTAGTCAATTTGGTTTGAGTCCTAACGAAATCGCTAACTTCGTTTCCAATCCCAATATTCGCAACATTTTGGGGCGGGTGACAGGAGGTGATGCTTCCCTAATTAATGGGCTTATTCAGGTCACAGGCGGTAACTCTAATCTATATTTAATTAATCCTGCCGGAATTATTTTTGGTAATAATGCCCAGTTAAATGTTCCTGCCTCATTTACAGCAACCACTGCCACAGGAGTTGGTTTTGGGGCTGGAAATTGGTTCAATGCTACTGGAGCTAACAATTATGCGGCATTGGTTGGAGAACCTAGCCAATTTGCCTTTAATGTAAACCAACCCGGAAGCATCATTAATGCGGGGAATTTGGCAGTCTCAGACGGTCAAAATCTCTCTTTACTGGGAGGTAGCACGATTAACACTGGCACACTCACGGCACCCGATGGAAATATTACCGTTGCGGCAGTGCCTGGATCGAGTTTAGTGCGAGTTTCACAACCTGGCCATTTATTAAGTTTGGAATTTAACCCCAATGAGACTTCTAACGCCTCAAACATGAATCCTGCTTCATTGCCACAACTGGTAACAGGTGGTGGCGTGAGTCAGGCAACAGGTTTAACCGTCAATCCTGAGGGACAAGTGGTTCTCACCTCTGGGGTTGCGGTTCCAAGTACCCCAGGAACAACGATTACCTCTGGAACATTGAACACCTCCGGACAAACTGGGGGTCAAGTTAATGTTTTGGGTGACAAAGTTGGATTAATTGGTTCCCAGATTGATGCCTCTGGTGTAAATGGCGGTGGCACAGTATTAATTGGTGGAAATTATCAAGGCCAAGGTACTGTACCGAATGCTAGCTTTACCTTTGGAGATAGTAATACCGAAATTCGGGCTGATGCTACAAGCAATGGTAATGGAGGCCGAGTCATTGCCTGGGCAGATGACACTACTCGCTTCTTTGGCAAGATTAGTGCACGGGGACTCAATGGTAATGGTGGATTTGTTGAAACCTCTGGAAAAAGAGGCTTAGATACCAGAGGCGCTGTCGTGGATGCGGGGGCTATTAACGGTTTAGCAGGTACTTGGTTACTCGACCCCAGCGACATTACAATCTCAAATGCACCAACTACGGGAGGTACATTACCGAATTTTGATCCCGTCGGTGCTACGGGAAATATCAATATTACTGACCTAGCCAATGCCCTTACTGCTGGCACTAGCATCACGATTTCGACGGAAGGCGGCACAGGTGGAAACGGTGACATTTTTCTAAATAATTCCCTCAATGCCACAGCCACTAATAACGCATTGTTGACTCTGACAGGCCGCTATCTTACGCCGTCAGGGGGTTCAACGATTAATATCACCAACGGCAACCTCGCGATTAATCTCAACGCAGTCAACCCAAGTGCAACTCCACCAGCAGGAACGATTCAGAATGCTATCAATGCTGTGGGAACTGTTACAGGGGCGACAACTATCAACTTGGGTGCAGGGAATTATGCGAATACTCAGACAATCACGATTAACAAACCGCTCAACTTAGTTGGCACGGGAGCCGGTTCTACTACAGTCAGTGGTGGCAATGGCTTCCGTGTGTTTGATATCGGTGGGAGTGCTGATGTCACCCTGGATGGTATGACAATTACAGGTGGCAACCTAAGTGGTTATGAATATGGTGGAGGTGTTCGACACAGGGGTAGTGGCACACTAAACATCAATAACAGCACCATTACTGGCAACAGCGCAACTGCAGGAGGTGGAGGTATTGCCCAGGACGACGGCACTGGCACGGTAAACATCAACAACAGCACTATCACGAACAATGAAGCCACGCTGTCCGGTGGTGGTGTCTTTCGTAGTTCGGGCAACATGACCATCAACAACTCCAGCATTAGCAATAATACGGCTGGCTCTGTTGGAGGTGGTGGAATTTCCAGCGAGTTTGCAGGATCGCTAACGGTGAACAATAGTACAATCACCAACAACAGCGCTGCTGGAACTCAGTTTGGTGGTGGAGGTATTTTCTCATACGAGAGTAACTTGACGCTCAACGGCACCACGGTTAGCGGCAACTCAACAAACACAACTGGTGGAGGTATCTACGTTGGGGGGAGTCTGGCTACAGCGACCATAACCGATTCTAATATTACTGGTAACACGGCAACTCAAGGTGGGGGAGGGATTGCTTCCGTAAATGGCGCAAATACTAATATTGGAAACAATAGTACATACGTTGCTAACAATACCCCTGTCGAGCTTATTGGCGTCACAGGTACACCTCTAACTACCCCGACACCAACACCAACCCCAACACCAACACCAACCCCAACACCAACACCAACCCCAACCCCAACACCAACACCAACCCCAACCCCAACACCAACTCAACCACCAACACCAACCCCAACCCCAACACCAACTCAACCACCAACCCCAACCCCAACCCCAACACCAACACCAACCCCAACCCCAACCCAACCAACAAATACACAACCGACACCAACACAAACACCAACTCAACCAACAAATACACAACCGACACCAACTCAACCAACTCCTACTCCTCCTACCCGTCAACCTTCACCACCACCAACGCAATCAACTCCAGCACAACCGACTCGTACTCCTCGAACACCTACCCGTCAACCTTCACCACCACCAACACAACAACGAATAGAAACGCAACCAGTTCCCATCCCTTCCCCTCGTCGTTCAACTCCACCACCGACGCAACAACGAATAGAACCGCAACCAGTTCCCATCCCTTCCCCTCGTCGTTCAACTCCACCACAGCAGCAAAGCCCAATAAAATCGCCTATTACTTCATCCTCGAAGCCTAATTTTCAGAAAATCAACTTTGTAGAGATAGCATTAGGTGTTCTCGCACCAAATGACTATAAATATCAAGGGAAATATTATGATTTTTATCAGTTTGAAGGTAGAGAAAATCAACTGATTCAACTTAGAATGATTGGAAGTGACGATAAACGAGATTCCAGCAACTTGAGTTTAAATCCGGTTGTAATGCTGCTTGATTCGGATAATAATGTGATTTCGGTCAGAAGTAATCGAAATACCAGTGATGGTGTGAATGATGCATTCATGTTTGTGAGATTACCATCAAAAGGTACTTACACAATTGCAGTTACTAGTAAAAATACAGGAGATATAGGTCGTTATAGTTTGGCAATGAGAAATGATAGAGCCAGCTATACTTTAGACGAATTAGGACTGCTAACACAGCAACAACCCGTTTTGAAAAATGGTACTGCTTACAATGTTTCTCAGTTTCAAGGTAGCAAAGGTCAACTTATTAGTATCCGTGCAGATAGCAACTACGAACAGTTTTCGCCCTATATAGTTTTGTTAAATTCTAAAGGTGAAATAGTAGCTTCAGATAATGCCAAAGATGGTAAATACAGCGCTTTGATCGATCGAGTTGAGTTACCTGAAAATGGAACTTATTATGTAGTAGTAACTTCTAGTATTTCCAAAAAAACGGGAACGTACCGATTGAGTATCTTCTAAACTAATTCTACTAAGTTCGTAGTAAGGACTTTAGTCCTCCGATTAAGGGCTTAAGCCCTTACTAGGAGCCTAAAAATTAAGTTATATACGGTACTTTGCGTTGCAAAAAAAAGGGATAATTCTTGAAAATGCCTTTCCCCAACCCATGATAAAACCCAAAATTATCGTCGATTCACCACATCATAACGCTGAATGCCCCCTCTGGCATCCCCAGCAACAATGTCTTTACTGGACGGATATTCCGAGAGGAAAACTATTTCGCTACTATCCACAGACAGATATTCACTCTGAAATTTACTCTGGAGAACCCGTTGGTGGTTTAACTTTACAAGCTGATGGCTCCTTACTGCTATTCAAAACCAAAGGAACCATCGAACGCTGGGAAGAAGGTAAAACCACTATATTAAAAAACGAAATTCCCGCAGAAAGACACACCCGCTTCAACGACGCGATCGCAGATCCGATGGGAAGAGTTTTTTCGGGTACTATGGCAACCCCAGATGATAAAGGCAGACTCTACCGCATAGATACTGATGGTTCGATTCATGTCATGTTAGAAAACCTTTTAGTACCTAACGGTATGGGTTTTTCTCCAGATTTAAAATATTTTTACTTTACCGATTCGGACGCTCGTACTATCTACCGCTTCAATTACGACAAAGAAACCGGCAATATTACCAATGGAGAACATCATATTATTACCCTTCCAAGTGAAGGAGTTCCCGACGGAATGACTGTTGATGCACAAGGCTACATTTGGTCGGCTCGTTGGGATGGAGGACACTTGTATCGTTATACATCTGACGGCGACGAAGTTTTACGCATTGAATTTCCAGCTTTGAAAGTTACCTGCATGGCTTTTGGTGGTTCTGACTACAGCGAACTTTACGTTACTACCGCAGGAGGAAACGAACGTTCTAGAGAAGGTGATGGAGCCGGAGCAATTTTTCAACTTCAACCTGGCGTTAAAGGGGTACCAGAATTTACTTCACGGATTACTGTTGCTTAGATGTAGAAGAACGTGCGGGAGGTCTTTAATAAAAGAGTCTTATTATAGGGTGTATGAGGGGAATTATTACATAGATTCGTAGTTGGGCTATGCCGCAAGCGGCATGGCTCAACTACAAACATATTTCTATTCGTAAGCAATTAAGTGAACTTGATATTAGCCGCATCAATTGATTTCTCTGCGTTCACGCGGCTAGGGTCGCTACCGTAGGTATTGCGTGCGGGCTAGAAAGCCTCCGGCTTACAAAGCTGCTTTGGGGCAAGTTGCTCATGGTGCAAGATGTGAAATTTATAGGGCTTTTAATTCCCAAAATCTTCCTGTAGATTAATTTGCTTTCTCTATAGCTATCCCTTGCGCTAGCCTTATATTGAAAACGCAGCTTACCAAATTAGGGGAAACATGGCAGCAGAAGGGCATAGTTTAATTTTGGATTTTACCAAAGTTTTGGGGGCATCGGCGCTGGGTGGATATATTGCCAATAAGCTGCGTCAACCCGTTTTGTTAGGATATCTGGCTAGCGGATTGATTGTAGGTCCTTTTGGCTTAAAGTTATTGAATGATGCAGATTTAATCAAATCTTTGGCTGAGTTTGGAGTTGCTTTTCTGCTCTTTGCTTTGGGTGTAGAAT
>CAZPRJ010000005.1:0-183497 GCA_964588805.1 uncultured Microcoleus sp.
CTTCCCGCCGACTTTTGGTGAGCGTCAGCCGAACGGATAGATAGTTTTAAGGTCTTCGCTGAACCAAGAATCCTCGCCTATTTATAGCCAGGAGTGTCAAAAGACAATATCGAGCAGGCAATTGAAAACCTACAACAGGCAATTAATCTAAATCCTGATGAATATCGGCAGATGGCAAAAACTGACTCAGATTTTGACAGCGTTCGAGAAGACGAACGATTTCAGGCGTTAATTCAAGAACCATCATCCAATCATTAACATTGTAGGGGCTCACTTTAGCGACAAGGCTTGATTACAAAACCGATAACATTGATACAAAACCCACCCTTCCCTCAACACCAATATCAGAAAGGGCGGGTTTTGAAATAGAGTGAGTCGTATTCCTAGCCACAATATCTCTAAACCCGCCCCTACAGAGATTTTGATTTGGGTATGTTGCCAGATTTAAGATGACCAGGACTTACGCAATACCCGTCAATTAGCCCCCCTAACCCCCCAATTTTGGGGGGAACAAGATAACTCCCCCCAGATTTGGCGGCCTGGGGGGGCGAATGCGTAAGTCCTGATGACAAAAAAAAGGGATGATAACAATCATCCCCTTTCAGCTAATCTGTTCTAGCAAATCAAATCATGTTAGAGCTGAGGAACGTACTGCTCTTTCTCGGGTACATGGGCATACTCAGCCACAATTTGACGGAACTCTTCCCCATCAATCGTTTCTTTCTCGATCAACAGATCCACCAAGCGGTCAATCACCACTCGATTTTCGCGCATAATCCGTCGTGCATCTTCATGACACTGTTCCACAATATGACGAACTTGCTCATCAATTCTGGCCGCGATCGACTCCGAATACTCTGCTCTCGACATTAAACCACCGCCGAGGAAAACTTCTCCCTCTTGGCTTTCTAGAGATAGAGGCCCTAAATCCGACATCCCAAAACGAGTAACCATTTGCCGAGCCATGGTGGTAACTTGCTGTAAATCACCTCCAGCACCCGTGGTGACTTCAGAGTGTCCAAAAATTTCCTCCTCGGCCGCTCTACCCCCCAAAGCACCGGTAATCCTGGCTTTGAGTTGGGCACGGGTAATTAACCCTTGTTCTTCACTCGGTGTAAACCAAGTCAACCCTTGAGCTTGCCCGCGCGGGATTAAGGTTACTTTCTGTACAGGGTCATGGTCTTTGAGCAGGGTGCCCACGATCGCATGGCCGATTTCGTGGTAAGCAATCAAGCGCTTACTCTTGCTATCGACTAACGGTGTCCCTTCCATACCAGCTACTACCCGGTCAACAGCGTCGTTGATTTCCAGCATGGTAATCGCCTCTTTCCGGCGACGTGCGGTGAGGATTGCCGCTTCATTCAGCAAGTTGGCTAAATCTGCCCCTGTAAATCCAGGAGTACGTCGGGCGATCGCTTCAATCGAAACTTCCGGTGAAAGTTTCTTGTTGCGAGCGTGAACATCTAAAATACCGATGCGACCTTTGAGATCTGGAGCGTCAACGATGACTTGGCGATCGAACCGTCCGGGGCGTAATAAAGCTGAGTCAAGAACATCAGGGCGGTTGGTGGCGGCAATGATAATAATGCCGGTATTCCCTTCAAAACCGTCCATTTCAGTGAGCAACTGGTTCAGGGTTTGCTCACGCTCATCGTTACCTCCGCCGATGCCAGCACCACGCTGTCTACCTACGGCGTCAATTTCATCGATGAATATCAGGCAAGGAGCATTTTCTTTGGCTTTCTTGAACAAGTCGCGGACACGGGAGGCACCCACACCCACAAACATTTCCACAAATTCTGAACCGGAAATGCTGAAGAAGGGAACACCTGCTTCACCGGCGATCGCTTTTGCGAGTAAGGTTTTCCCTGTTCCTGGAGGGCCAACCAGTAGCACCCCTTTAGGAATGCGGGCTCCAACGGCGGTAAAGCGTTCGGGTTGCTTGAGGAATGTCACTACTTCTTGTAGTTCTTCCTTCGCTTCCTCAATTCCGGCTACATCGTTGAACATCACGCCGGTTTTCGCTTCCATCTGGAACCGGGCTCTCGACTTACCGAAGTTCATCGCTTGACCGGGGCCGCCCGTAATATTGCTCGAACGACGGAATAAGAAGAACAATCCAGCAATCAACAGAAGGGGGAAAATTAAATTCCCCAATAGCCCCCAAATGGCTCCATCATTCCGTGCTGGATGAGCATCGAGGGTAATATTCGATTCCCTTAATTGGGCAATCAGTTCTGGAGCATTAGTCGGTAAATCGACTCGCAAGCGTTGGGTGCGGTTATCGAGTTCTGGGTCAATCGCCTCTACAATTGCTGTTCGACCAGAATCGTAGAGGTCAACACTCGTAACTCTCCCAGCATCCAAATACTCTAAAAAGCGACCGTAGGTCATGCGAGTGCTGGCGGTGTTTCTTCCCATGTCAGCCGTCGGGGAAGAAAATGCACCTTGCCATAGGAAAAAGCCAATAACAAGAGCCGGTAAAGTCCAAAGTAATATTATTCTCCAGGAAATTTTCATCTGTATTTAGCCTCTAGATACTGGTCATGTGGGCTGATATTGAGCCTTAAATAAGCATTTGCCGCAAATCAAAACTCTACTAAAAAAAATGCATTGACTCAAAATTTTACTGCTACTCTTTATCCATGCTTTTGCCACAAGTTTAGGCTCTCTCCGCGATCGCAGAGCGGACAGACCTAGACTTGTAACGTTATCTTAACTAAATTTAACGTAATTCTCACGATTGAAGCAAGCTGCTTGGCTCAAAGTCTCGTACAGAGTGACTCAAAGGTGTTAATCGGAGTTGTTAAAAATTTACATATCAACCGATTAATAGATGCTTAATCGATAACCCATCCACAGAAAAGATTTGCGCGTCTGTCTTTTTGGCTTTTAACCTAAAGATACAGACGCGCTATTGAGTCCAATGAGTGAGTGATACCCACTGGCAGATTAAGTTGTAGTCAAAGCTTACTGGGTGTAATTGAACAGAAATTCTCCACCCATCCCTAACCCCCTCTCTCCCTTGTAGGTGCTGGTTTGGGTGGTCATTTCCTGTCACCTGACACTAGTAAGTTTCAACGTGCCAACGATGCTCCTTCTTCATTTGCTTTTGGAACTCAGACCAATTAGCTCCATGCTTCTCGGCCGCTGCTGAGAGAGCTGCATCAATACCGTCTTCCATACCCTTAAGACCGCAAATATAGGTATGGGTATTGGGTTTTTGCATCAAGTTCCAGAGTTCGTCGGCATTTTCAGCGACCCGGTCTTGAATGTACATCTTACCGCCTTGAGCATTTTTCTGTTCGCGGCTAATCGCGTAGGTGAGGCGGAAGTTATCCGGGTTTTTCTCCTGGATTTCCTCAAGCTGCTCTTTGTAAAGGATGTTGCCGGTATAAGCAACGCCGAAGACTAGCCAAGCTAAACCCTTGAACTTATAATCTTCGTGCTGCTCTAGGAACATCCGCCACAGGAATGCCCGGAAGGGTGCAATTCCAGTACCGGTTGCCATCATGATAATGGTGGCATCGGGGTCATCGGGTAACAGCATCTCCTTACCGACAGGGCCGGTAATTTTTACGTCTGCTCCCACGTCAAGATTACACAAGTAGGTTGAGCAAACGCCGTACACGGTTTCACCCGTTTCCGGATGCTTGTATTCGAGTTGTCTAACACAGAGGGATACGGTTTTGTCGTCTAAGTTATCGCCATGACGAGTCGAGGCGATGGAGTACAACCGCAACTTGTGAGGTTTACCTTTAGCATCAATTCCCTCGGGAATAATGCCGATACTTTGGCCTTCTAAATATCGTAAATCCCCAGCCGAAATATCGAATGTGATGTGATGACAGGTGCCAATCCCGCCTTCTTTGACTAACTCATAATTCGATACACACTTCCCAAGGAATGGAGCATTGGGACGGTAGATGTTGACGGGAATATCTGCTTTTGCTTTTGCTTGAGTCATAGGCTTGCCTTTCTTTTCTGACTGGATTTGCTTCGGTTCAGCTTCTGGTTCAGCTTTGAGTTTTGTTTTTGCTGCGGCTGTTCCGTTGGCACCATTGTCAGCAGTGAGAGGCATAATGCTGACAATTTTGCCACCCAGGCGGGTAATCCGTTGCATCTCTTGATTCATTCGGCTATAGGGCACTGTGATAAAAACACTGCCACTTTTGCGAATGGGGTAGTTCTGATTTTCTGTTTGGGCGTTCTGACGTAGACCCACCACTTCATAAACGAACATACGAGTACCGAATTCCGTTGTGTTGGCGGAATTCGCAGCCGCGCTAGGACTGTACATTGCTTCAATATCTCCAAACCAGACTTACATTTAGGTTGCTAAAACGTGCCGTGCCAATACAAGCAGACTCCACTGCCAAATTCTCGACAGGCTGAATCAGCCTAAGACAGCACTATTAGCGTACCATTGTAAAGCTATGCCCAGTCTTGTTTCACGGTTGCCATTGCTAAGCCAACCGTAACCCCTCTCCTTTCAAGGTACGCAAGCCGTGGCTCGAAAACTGTCATGATTGAGTCAATTTCATTTTTTCTTCACACAAAAGGCACGGGCTACCTTAGCATAAATACTGAATGGGATCAGTCGATTTACATTAAGCCTTGTATCGTCAATCTCATTTTGGTAGAATCCACTGTTAGTAGCTAGTAGTAAATACTTACGCCGTGCCTTGCTGGAGTCTTCCCGGAGGGACAGTATTACCGTACATCATGTTTTCATGATGTGTGATAAAGCCACCCGATATCAGGATGGGTTGACCCGAGGCTGTAAATCTAGATTGCTGAAAACTTTTTTGAGAATTATGTATTGCGTTAGAGGGAAGATATGACCACTCAGCCGGACCGCGTGGTATTAATTGGTGTTGCTGGAGACTCTGGATGCGGAAAGTCAACATTTTTGCACCGCTTAACAGATTTGTTTGGTGAAGAGTTTATGACGGTCATCTGTTTAGATGATTATCACTCTTTAGATAGAAAACAGCGTAAAGAACAAGGCGTTACCGCTCTCAATCCGAAGGCCAACAACTTTGACTTGATGTATGAGCAAATCAAAGCGCTCAAGAATGGTCAAGCCATAGATAAACCGATCTATAACCATGAAACAGGTGAACTTGACCCACCTGAGCGGATCGAACCCAATCGAGTTATCGTAATCGAGGGGCTTCATCCTCTTTATGATGAACGGGTGCGATCGCTGATTGACTTCGGCGTATACCTAGATATCAGCGACGAAGTTAAAATCAACTGGAAAATCCAACGGGATATGGCAGAACGGGGACACCGCTACGAGGATGTCCTTGCCTCGATTAATGCCCGACGCCCTGATTTCTCAGCATACATCGAACCTCAGAAAGAGTTTGCTGATGTTGTCATCCAGATTCTGCCCACCCAACTCATCAAAGACGATAAAGAAAATAAAATCCTGCGCGTTCGCCTAATTCAAAAGGACGGTGTAGAAGGATTTGAGCCCGTTTACCTGTTTGATGAAGGTTCAACCATTGACTGGAGGCCCTGTGGTCGCAAACTGACCTGTGCCTACCCAGGTATCAAACTGTTCTACGGCCCAGACAGCTACTATGGTCACGATGTCTCTGTTTTAGAAGTCGATGGTCAATTCGACAATCTAGAGGAGATGATCTATATCGAAAGCCACCTCAGCAATACCTCAACCAAGTTCTACGGTGAGATGACTGAGCTGATGCTCAAGCATCCAGATTATCCCGGTTCCAACAATGGCTCTGGATTATTCCAGGTTCTAGTCGGACTCAAGATGCGAGCAACTTACGAACGCTTGACCGCGAACAAGCCTTCAGTCGCGGCTCAGGTCTAATTTATGCCAGTTTAAAATTAAAACTTCATCGGAATTTCTTCATCGCGAGGGTCTATTGAGGGCTCTCGCGATTTCATCGGGTCAGGGGAGAGGAGTCAGGGGTCAGGGGAGAGGAATTCTTATCCTGAGGTTAGAACTTGAGGTTATCTATCTTATTATTCGCCAAATCCTGAAACGTTGGCCTATCAATCTTTTCCCTTGGAGCCGTCTGCCCTCTGCCCTGGAGCCTTTTGCTATAACATACAGCTATGAGGTACGAGGGCGAGTTTGATGAAAGTTTGGATCACAAGCGTTTTAGTTTTGTTTGGCATGGTAGAACTTTACCAATGGATGAAAGGCTTTACTTTGCCGCTACCTGTATTTATTGTGGCTGGAGCCGCATTAGCGATCGCATCTAACTTTGGTAAATATGCAGGTTGGTCTTTTGGGCAACCGACTGCTGATGCTAAATCGGTACAGTCCCCTTCAACGAGTGGATTAGCTCAGATGCCTAATCGACCTCATCTCAATCCATCCTCTACTCAACTACTCTCCAAAACCAGTCGCTCCATCTCCTTTACCATCCGTCGTCCTACTCAACAAGAATTTAAAGAATAAGGATGGCCAAAAAGTCAAGCCATTTTGCTCTAAGTCAGGGACTTCAAGAGGTTTATTAGTGGTCTCTACCTCTTGACTAACAACAAATAACAAATAACAAACAACCAATCACTAACGCCCCATATTGCGCTTCATTTGCTCTATCTCTTCTTCTAATTCCCAGCGCTTGAACTTCTCTTCTAAGGGGTCAACCGCACCATAAATGTTGCGGGTGCTGCTTTGGTTCCAACCAAACGTCTCTGCTTGAGCTTGAGCTTGAGAACTCGCACGCGCTGCTTCAACTTCTTTAGCTTTTGCTCGGACTTCCTGACGACGGGTTTGAATCTGACGTAAGAGTTGCTGAGATTGGTTAATACGCTGTTTGACTCCTTCCATCTGCCCCCAGCGCTGGTTTCCTTGGCGTAGGAGGGCGGCTTCTCGCTCTTGAGCAGCTTGCGCTAAATCCTTCCTGCCGTGAGATTCGGCCTTTGCCACTCGCTCATGCCAGCGCTGAATGTCTTGAGCGATCGCTAGAATATCATCTTGTAATTTCTTTTCCTGCTGCTTGAGGTCAACCGTCAGGCGCAGCGTGTCTTCTTCTTGCTCTCGAAGCTGTTCTTCAAGTGCCTGTAACTCTAAATGGGGATTATTGCGGAGAAATTCCTCAAGGCGGTTTTCCAGAAACTTGTTGAAATCATCGAATAAACCCACAACTCCCCCTTTTTTAGTTCAAGTACGTCCAACTATGGTAGCAATTGCCAATTCGTTAAATTTTACTCTCTACTTGCGGTTTTCTGGGCAATTTTTTAATCCGTGTGAGATGCGATCGCACTTTGCCGACAGCGTTCTAGATAAATTTGAGCAACTCGATCACTTGGATTTATATCCAAGCAACGTTGAAATAGTTTTCCTGCCTCTCCAAATGAATGTTTATTGTACAAAAACAGGGCTTTTTCAAATTTCGATTTAGTTTTTAACTTTCCATCGCGTAGCAATGCTGGATCGGCATCAAATATTTCAAAAACTGACACCATTTCTGATTTTCCCTTAACTTGGAGGCGATCAATAACGCGGAATGCATACTCAATTGGATGGTATAACGACCCAAATGTATGGTGAGAAATCAACAACGATACCCCATAATATTTAGTCAATCCTTCTAAACGAGACGCTAAATTCACGGCATCACTAATTACGGTGCTATCCATCCGATGGGGGCCACCAACCGTTCCTAACATTAAAGAGCCTGTATTGATACCAATACCAATTTGAATCGGCGGCTGAGCAGAGTCAATTCTGACTTTATTGTATTGTGTCAGTCGATGCAACATATCAATTCCCGCTCTTACCGCATCATTAGCATTGCGACTAAATAGAGCCATAATGGCATCACCAATATATTTATCAATAAAGCCATTATTGTCTAAAATTGCCGGCTCCATCTGGCTAAGATAGGTGTTGATAAATTTGAAATTTTCTTCGGGAGTTAACTGTTCAGATAGGGTGGTGAAGTTGCGAATATCAGCGAAGAGAATGGACATATCAAGCTGCACCTGATCGCCAATTTGCACGTCAATAATGCTATCTTTGCTGAGTAATTGTAGAAATTGACGGGGAACAAAGCGCTCATTGGCTTGATTGAGTTGATAGAGTTGATCAGTAAACCGGATACGTTCTAATTCTGCTCGTTTGCGTTCGGTAATGTCTTGAAAAGCAGCGATCGCGTAGGTAATGTTGCCAGATTCATCATAGATCGGCGTTCCCCATACTTCTAAGGGAATAATCCGGTTTCCTTGGTGAATTTCCATATCATCCACTGTGGCGCGTTCACCTTTGAGAGCCCGTACAATAGGCAGGTTTTCTATGGGATACAGTTGGTTGGTGCCTGCAATATAAGTTTGATAAGCCTCTGATAATTTCTCAATAGTTGCAGAGGCTACCACTCCTTTACCTAATAACTCCTGTGCTCTTTGATTGGTAAAGTAGGGTTTGCCAGTGATATCAATCACCATCACTCCTACGGATACGGCATCTAAAAATTGAGCCAGCTTCCTCTCACTTTCTCGTGCGGCCTCTTCTGCCTGGTTTTGCAGTTCCGTGGTGAGGGTATCGTAATGTTCGGTAGTCGTCTCTAAGACGAGTTCTAGGTCAGCTTTTTCGCGTTCTAACTCAAGGCGATGATAACCTGCAACAGCAACGGCTGAACCCATCGCGGCCAGGAGAGGGGACACTACAGGTATCCACCAGCCGTTCACAAACGCTAGATAGCCCCCTGTCAATAAAATACCGGCGGCTACGACAATGCATAAACCAGTGACTCCCCAGTTAGAAGCCAATTTTTGATTTTGTAAAGTTGCCCGCAGCAATAGCCAACGTACTGAAGCACCGGCGAAAGACCAACCTAAAACCCACAGCCATTCTACGGGTTGTGGCCAACTTTTGATTAAAGTGCGTCCATCTAAGGCTGCACTCAAAATTTGGCTGATGAGATTGGCATGAATCATCACACCGGGCATCCGCTCCGGACTCGTGAGGATGGTGCTACTGTAGGGTGTGAAAAACAGATCGTTCGAGCTTTGTCCGGTGGCACCAATCAGGACAATGTGATTGCGTATCCAGTCCCGAGGTATCCGGTTTTCTAAAACATCCGTTAACGATAAGGTGCGGAAGTTGTTTTGCCGGCCCCGAAAATTCAATAAAATTTGGTAGCCGCCTGCATCAGCTCTAACATAGCCGGCGTCATATTCTCTAAACCGCTCAAAAATGGCTTGTCCTAACCGATATTGCTCTTTAGCGGGATTAACGACTTCAAGAGTGATCCCCTCGTGCTGGAGATACATTAAGGCCAACTTCGTGGCTAAACTTTCCTGAATTTTGCCCTGACTATTTTCTAAGGTCAAAAAGCCTCGACGCACCTTGCCATCGGCATCCAACATTAAATCGGCACCGGCAACTTGTCCCAATCGATCTAATGTCGGAGGGGGGGCTACAACATCCCCAGCTATTTTTTCGACACCAATCAGGTTGGGGGTAGACTCAAATACTCGCACCAATTTCTGATGACCAGGTTCTACGGGTAAGTCTCGATAAAGGTCTAAACCAATTGCTCTCGGTTGGTGTGCTTTCAGTTTTTGGATCAGTTCAGCCAGAACCTGGTCGGGAACTTGGCCTTGCCCGATCTTCGCTAGGTCAGATTCTCCAATGGTTACAACAACAATACGAGAATCAGGGTGTTCCCGTGGACGCAGACGCACAAATTGGTCATGAGCCGTCCATTCTACATACTGGAGTAATCCTGCTGATGTTCCTATAATTACTAATCCTGCAACGGTAGGAGCAGTAATGAGAACGCCCCACCATTTTCCAATTTGCTGCCTGAGCTTTCGCCACATGTATCATTGGCAACCAAACATCAACCGTTGACTGCTAATTGCTAATCGTTTAACTAGGTTTTTCTTACCATTAGCCACCAGCCACCGGGCATTTGGGTTCCGATACTGGGTTTATGGCTGGGGTAATAAGGGCTTAGCCGCGATCGCATCTAGTCCGACCGATCTTAACAATTTTTCCCAGGTCGAGGTTAGGGTAGAATCCTGAGGGTGCAATCGTCGTTGTTCGGCCATGCTGGCTATGGTATCGTACCAGATTCCATTTTTTCCATAAAAAGCAGCACGTTCCACCGGTGAGAGCTGCTCGAGTTGGTTATTTAAGCTAGGGTTGGCGGCAATTCGCTGAATCTGCCCTCCCACTCCCGGACTATCCGGCCGCACAGCCTCTCCACACATCATAACCAGCGACCACTGATAGTTTTTACCGACTTCTAAAGCCGGAGCCTCTGCGGGAAGCTTGATGCTGACAATCCCTGCTTTTTGCGGCATGGAAATGCTGGTTTGATAGTAATAGTCTTCTTTTTGGTCTTTCAGGACAAAAAATGCTTTTTGGGCAGATGTCTCAGGAATATAAACAAAGAATGTGGGGCGTTCTGATATTGTTAATCCGTTGTGTATGCCCGGTTCTAAGGGAGTGATCGCAGGGTTCAATGTTGTTGCTGTATCTTGGGGACATACTCCCCCACCATCACGGGAGGCTCCACCTGCAGTATCACGGGGTCTGCGGTTCCCTTGGGGTTCAAACGTTACACTCACAATGGAATAGTCGGATATAGACTGACCTGGGGCTACAGGAGTCGATTGGGCTTGTCCCTTTGTCGCTAAACCGGCAAACATGAAGAGATTTAGGGATAAACCTACGGATAACAATTGAAGGGATTGGTGGTTACTTTGCCTCGCCATAATATTCGGAATCCCCCAAAAACATACTTACACTGTTACCTTATTCTATTTCTCACAGCCCGACATCCGTCATTTTGACGAACAAATCATTATACTTCATCTGTAAAATTGCGGACTGGGGGGTTAAACCATACACCCTGCAACTTAATCGTCCCTATCTTTAGATGTAGCGGTTAAGTTGCTAGATCTTGCCTGTTAAGAACAAACTTAACTTCAAAGGTGCTGAGTCTTCAGACGAAGTAACTTAAGTTAGGGTCGTTGAATAGGGAACGATCGTTGGTTTAGAGCCAATTACCTACTAATACAAAAGGAGCCCAGTAATAGGGATGTTGGTAATCAGCTCCTTTTAACAAATGGATTTGAGCCTGACGTAGAGCCTCTGCTTTGGTTCCTTTAGCCGTGGTGAGTTCGCTGTAAAACTCAGCCATTAATTGGGCAGTGGATTGATCCCGTACCGACCAGAGGGTGGCTAGGGTACTGCGTGCTCCTGATCGTACCGCAATTCCAGCTAATCCTAAAGCGGCTCGTTTGTCACCTGCGGCTGTTTGGCAGGCGCTCAGGACGAGTAATTCAATCGGGTTGGTGTTTTGTCGTTCTCGGGTTCGTAATAATTCATCAAAATCCTTCACGTTAATTCGATTCTCCCATGTCAGCAAAAACGTATTCTCGGCTTTGGAACTAAACTGAGCATGGGTCGCTAGATGGATAACCGGAATCGAAGTATTTAGGAGTCGTTCTAGAGAGTCGATCGTAAACTCCTGATTTAAGAGGATTTTAGAAGGCACCTCCGAGGAAATTTGGCTGAGTTCCGACTCGACAGCAGGCAAAGAAGGAAAACCTTGTCTAGCTTCCGTAAGTCCACCGATCAAGGCGTCAAATTGTTGGCCAACCAGCGAACGTGGCTCGAGTAACTGCAAGCCTTGACTAAAAGCAATGCTGTATTGTTCGATGAGATACTGTTGTCCGTCATACAGGGATGCCATCGGCAAGTTTCGCAAGGCACCATCCGGGACAAAGACTAGAGTTTTGACCCCACTAGCGGCTAACTGAGTTTGGGCGGGTCGAATTAGCCAATCATACACTTGTTCTGAAAGGCGTAAACGTTCTCGGTTGGAAAAGGCCGGATTGAGCGTTTGTAAAAGCTCTCCTAGAGTCTGATCGACTTCACTTTGAGGAATTTGAGTTTGATAATAGAAAAGAGGTTGCTGGGGTAGAGACAAAATTACTGCCAGATGGTTTGGCAAAATAATGGGATAGACGACAGCCGCCGTGGGATCAACTCGATCAATCTGCTGGGGTTTGGCGGTAATACAAGCCTCCCGAAAGTAGTTATCTAATTCAGCTAACTGGAGTGATTCGATTACCTGGCGGGCTTTGTTGAGGTTTTCTTGGCTAGGCACTCCATCTGTGGGGGAAGTGAGCAGTAACTCCACTAACTGACGATAGACGGGTTCGACACTTTCCCGAAAGGAAAACTGGATATCCGGATTGACAGCTACTAAATCGCTCCGAAGAGATTGGAGATTATTAACGGCTTCCGAATACGCGGCGATCGCTTGTGGCATCATTTGAGTTAAGCTTCCCTGTTGTTCTCCCTGTCGTTTGAAAATCCGCCCGAGTTGCCACTGCCAACGATAGGCAATATCTGATGCATTAATCGCTTGAGCTAAGCTTAAAGCTTGTTCAGTCAGGTTTTGAGCGTCTGTCCACTGCTTGGTGTTTTCGTAGAGCCGCCCCAATTCACCCAAGGCATAGGATTCTGCTCGAGTGTCTTTGAGTGATCGCGCTTGTTGGATAGCGGCGGCTAAAATTTGAGCAATGTCTTGGGCTGGGAGAACGGGTTTTGGGGTTTGGGTTGAGGTTGATACTCTGGGGTTGCTCGGTGTGTCTCTGGCCACAGTTCCCCTATTGCCATTGGAAATCACTGCTCCACTTTCATAGAGCTGCCCAACTTCCGGACTTCCCCATTCGTTATTTCTGATTTTCATCAAACTGTCGGCTAGATTCACACGGGCATAGACGGCAGAACGACTAGGAGGAAGATTGTCCAATTCCCCTTTAATTTGGGGTAACATTGCTTGCACCTGTGCAGGTTGTTCAGTTTGAATCAGAAGACTGAGTTGATTGAGTTGGGCTTCTAATTTACCCAAGACCGTGGGTGACTTTTGGGATGCTTGTTGATACAGTTCGTAGGCTCTTTCATATTCTTGCAACGCTCTAGCCGTATTGCCCAAGCTGAAAAGCGTCGAACTCATATCAGGAGACAAGTTCAGACGTTCTTGCATCTTGAGACTTTGCTCTAAAATAGTCTGGGCTTTTTGTAAATCCCCTACCACTTGCAAGGCAGCCCCTAAACTTTGCAATCCCATGGCTTTAAGTGGAGAAGGGGCTTGAGTTTCTAGCTTTTGCTGCACTTGTTCTAATATTGTTTTTGCCCGTCGGTATAGTCCCAAAATTTGCAGCGCTTGCGCTTGGTTGATTTGGCTACCGAGTACGCCAATTTCATCCCCAGCTTTGGCATAGGCGTTTTCTGCCTGTTGCCAGGTGTTTAAGGCCGCTTCGGTTTCTCCTCTGGCAAGTTGAAGCGTCCCTTGAGTATTGAGCGCTTGAGCCAGAGCACGCTGGTTTGGCTGGGTGGGTTGGGGGTTTTGAGTGAGCAGTTCTAGGCTCTTACGGATGGCTGTTTCTGCATCTTGCCATTGTCCTAAGTCTTGATAGGCCAGAGAGAGATAATTTAAACTGAGGGCTTGATTTAGGCGATCGCCTCGAGCTTCGTAATCTTGAACGGCCTGTTGCCCCCAAACAACAGCCTCCGCAAATCGTCCAGCTTCGTAGAGGATTCTACTTTGCTCAAGCTGGGTTGAACCACGCGCAACGGTGTCCGAATTAGAGAGATTCTGCTCAATAATTGTCGTTCGCTCTGGAGCCTGATTGCTCAGCTCTCTTGCAACCTTTAAACCCACCACGCTCAAACGGCTAGAAATCTGTTGCGCTGTTACCGGCAGAACCAGGGTTACTGAAAGTAAGGTGACAAAGAACAATATCCAGGGGAAAGTCTTCAGCCTACCCCTTCGCTGCAGAAACTTATACACTCTTTTCATCCCTCAATCTCGATGTGAACAATTAGTGGGTGTATACCAGAACGGTTGAGTACTCGCGTTAGAGCTATGGGCTACCAACTCCACTTGACCTTGGCCATTCCTGATCCATCCTGCTGCCTCCATGAGAGGGAGAGAGGAAGGTGACGCTGTGAATGCTTGTTCGTCTCCCTGATTTCCCTGATTTTCAATCGGGCGTACATCACGCCAAAGTGTTCTGCCTGTGAGTATCCGGGTGGGATCTAAGGGTAAACCGCCCCGTCCGGTAATGATAAAGGTATTGTCCTGATTCGTCTCACAGCCTGTGGCAATCAGTTGGCTGGGGTCGATCGCATTTTCTGGCAATGGAACAAGTCCTTGAGAAGGGTCGATGCCTTCAATATTTAGTTGTACAGAACCATTAAACTCAGCCCCTAAATCCGAGGTTGCCGTAATATCACTTTCGGGTGTTAATCTATCTCGAAATTCAGTGCCAAAAATCCCTTGGGCAGTGACACTAACTCGCCCCCCAGCCCCTTGTTGAGCATTTGCCGTGATATCGCTATTTTCTTGAGGAACTGCCACTAAAGTATCTGTATTGATCGTAATATTGCCACCTCGAGTATTATCTGCATTAGTGCTGATTAAGCTGTTACGGCGCAACTGAATGTCTCTTGCTTCTAAGTAAATATTCCCCTCTGAACCCGAGCCTGTGTTAGCGGAAATACGCCCTGCGTGATCGAGTCTGATCTCCCTGGCTCGGAGGTTAATATTTCCCCCTTGGCCTGAGCGAGTAGTGGCATCAATACCACCTTGGTTGTCAACCGCGATCGCATCCGCTACAACGTTGAGAGTTCCAGCATCTCCCGCTCCAAGACTAGCAACCGTCACTAATGCCCCATCCCGCACGTTTAACCGCCCTGTAGTAATGCTTAAGTTTCCGGCTGCGCCTGTAGGATTAATCGGGAAGAAAAAAGGGGTAAAGATATCTCCAGAGGCTGTAGCGATGCCACTGGGAGAGCGACCATCTGTAGATTTGCCCATCACTTCAATTGAGTCGGAAGCGTTGATAATCATCTCTCCCCCATGTCCTGCGCCTAACGTAGAGGCTCCAACTCCTGCTCCATCTCGGACTACCAATCGCTGGGTATTAATCCTCAATTCGCCAGCATCAGCACTGCCATTGGTCGCTGTTACGATGAGACTACGGAAATAATTATCCTGTGAAATTCCAGCAACTGTTACTGAATCAGAGGCATTGATCGTTACATTTCCACCGAGTCCACCCACAGGAATCAGTGCATCTCTTGCAGATACCCCACTCGTAGCCGATATTGCTGCCCCTCCGGCTACGAGTAAAGAGCCAGTATTAATCTCGATATTTCCTGCCGGCCCTGTACCACCAATACTAGTGGTCGATAGGTTCGTGCCAAACGGACTATCGGTTCGGGTTGCCGATAATTCTACAGACTGGGAAGCTCTCACGTTCAAATCGCCTCCTTTTCCGTCACCAAACGTAACCGTTGATATCACTGATCCATCTCGGATGATCAACTTCCTCGTATCAATGTCTAAAGTACCTGCATCTCCCTGATTCAAAGCTGTGGTAAATACACCAGAGCTAGCCACATCCATCAATTCAGACGCTCTAATGCCAATATTTCCCCCAGTTCCTGAGCTAACGCTGGGGCTGAGTATCACCGCTCCATCTCTCAAGCGTAGCTCTCGAGTATCAATGGCGATATCCCCCCCTCTCCCTACACCGATAGTCCCAGTAAATAAGCCACTACCGCGAACTAGGGGGTTAAGGGTTCCATTTAATGCCGCATCGAGATAAGTTCGTCGAAAGTTCTCAAATCCAGTACCACTCAGTTCTATAGAGTCTGCGGCACGGATAGCGATACCCCCTCCTGTTCCTGTACCAACCGTGCCAGACGAGACATAGGCTCCATCTTGAATTTTAAATTGTGCTGCTTGAATGTTAATGCCACGACCGTCTAGACTGCCGAGAGTATCAGAAACCAGGTTGGAGCGATCGCGCAGGGTGACATTGCCCCCTGTCACTAAAATTGCCCCTCCCCCTAAACCACTGGCATTGACTGAGGCTAGACCCGATAACTCAATACTGCCGAAATTTTGGATACCCGTATAGTCCAAATTTAAACCCGTTGGCGTACTCAAAAAGCGGACTAAACCCGGACTGGCCACGCTACCGAGGAGAATATTGCCTTGAATGGCTGTGAGATTGCCGTTATCGAGGCTGACATCACCCCCAATCAACGCTAAGGTTCGTCCCGGCAAAACTTGTAAACCGACACTGGCCTGAAAACCTGGTGGTAAGGGAAAAGGGCTACTCATTTGGGAACGATTAATAATGCTTCCCGGATTTGAGCCAAACTGCAAGCCAATCGGAACATTAATTGTCAGTAAAGGGGGTGCTTGGGGATTGGTAGCGCTAAACTCGCTGCCATCGGCAAAGCGAATACTATTAGCTGTAGAAGCGATAAACGAACCCCCGATATTCAGTTGAGCATTTGGGCCAAACAAAATACCATTGGGATTGATTAAAAATAAGCTGGTGCCTTGACCATTGGCACTGAGCAAGCCATCAATATTGGAAGGTGTTCCCCCCGTGACTCGACTGATAATGGTTTGAATGTCCGCAGCGTTGTTAAAAAAAGCACTATTGCCTGTGGGCAGGGAAAACTCAAGGAAACTGTGAAATAAGTTGCCTCCAACTCGAGTTCCTCCCTCGATCACGTTGAGATTGCCATTGGTAATCACCCCTGTATTGTTGGGTAATGTGCGATCGGGTACAATCTGAGATGCCGCCGGATGCACCGTTCCGATCAGGCTTAGGCAGAACACACCCAGCAGCTTGGAGGAATGGCAACCGATGAATCGGACAAAATCACCTATCATCTTGAAACCTTTGGATTAAACAAGATGGCGCTCTCTTCGGGAGCCGAATGCCATCGGTAGAAACCGATACATATCACATTAATGTTTTCTTGTCAAGATAATAGAAGAGTCACCGCGAGAGAAAGATTAGCAGCATATTTGCCGTTGCCCATCCTCTATGAGAGCTGAATAGCCTAAATTCGTCGAATTTTCCCCAAGTGACAGCAGAGGGCTAAAAAGGGGTGATCAAGCCGGATGTTCGTATTATTTGTTATTGGTTATTTGTGGTTTGAAAGCAAAACCCTCAATTTGTCGGCTGGAACTGAGAGCAGTCTGTTGCTTTTTGCCACGCATTGCCCGTGTTTCCTGCTTGATTAGCCACTAGCTTAACCCGGCCATTGCCATCGATAACCCATCCGCTTGCTTCTACTATTGCAGTCGGAGAATTTGAGGTAGAAGCCTGAGAGCGTGGGGAAGGGGTAGGAACATCCCCCTCACCTTCAACCGTTCGTAAATCTCGCCAAACAGTTCGACCTCTAAGGGTTTGAGTGGGGTCATCGGGTAAACCACCTCGCCCAGTGATAATAAAACTGCTACCAGCATCGGCTGCACATCCAGTAGCAACAAGCTCAGTTGCATTGATAAACTCTGTGGGCAACTCAACTAACTGAGCCGTGGGGTCAACCCCAAGCTGGTTAATCTCTATCACTCCGTTAATTCCCAGCGTTGAACTTGCCGTAATGTCACTCAACGGGGTCAGTTGGTTCCGCACTTTCAAGCCGAGGATACCTTGTGTAGTGATTTTGATATTACCTCCCCGACCTTGAAACGCATTGGCGGTAATGTCGCTATTTTCTTGAGGAATGGCTGCGATGACGCCAACATCTAGGGTAATGTTACCTCCATTGCCTCCCCCCGTATTCGCGGTTCCAGCCCGAGTTGAGATTTCACTTCGATTACGTAAAACAAGTTCATTGTTCACCTGTAAATGAATATCCCCACCCTGACGGCCCGACAAATTCACGGCACTGAGTGTGCCTTGATTAGAAAGTTGGATAGAGTCAGCCACCACATTTAAGTTTCCTGCTGAACCCGTACTCGTACTTCTGACCCCAATTTCCGCCCCATCCCGAACCGTTAACCGTCCGGTGCGAATTGATAAGTCCCCTGCATTTCCTGCGCCACGGGTATTCGTCTCAATCGCACTGGGTATAATGCCATCAATCGGCCCAAAGGACACGGCTTCAACCAAGGGAGCCACCCCAGTAGCTACACCACTCACCTCTACTGATTCTGAGGCATTGATAGTCAATTGCCCCGCTTCCCCATTCCCGCCAGTTGCGGCAGAGATTTGAGCACCACCCCGAACGCTCAACCGCCGAGTATTCACCGTTAAGTCACCCGCATCGGCATCTCCACGCAATCCGGGTACAGTCAGAAGTGAGGTCGAGGCGAGTAATCCTCCTAAAAACAGACCATCAGCCGATTTACCGCTCAGTTCTATCGTATCGGCATTAACAATCAAATCACCCCCACGTCCAGAGCCTGAACTAGAGGTTGAGAGTTGCATTCCATCCGCAACGATAAGCTGCCCTGTAGCCAGGGTTAAGTCTCCAGCATCACCCGCCCCCAGAGTTGTAGTGAAAAAGCCCCCAGGAACAAAGGCACCGGCTGGAGTTCCTCGAAGTTCCGCCGAATCAGCCGTAACCAAGATGTTGCCCCCTTGACCAGAACTGGTAGGGCCAGGAGTAGTACTGATGGCTGTGCCGTTGAGTACCTTCAACTGTCCGATATTTAAGGTTATATCCCCTGCTTCCCCACTTCCTGCCGTTCCCGCAAACAAGAGAGAGCCATTGCTCAGTTGAGCCGATTGGGAAACCTCTACAGTTAAGTCTCCCCCCCTACCACCCAGCAGTGCACCAGTGAATAAATTGGCACCGTTGTCCACCCTCAACTGCTCTGCATTCAGAGTCAACCTTCCTGCTGTGCCACTTCCCGCACTGAAACTATACAAGCCATCACTCAGATTGAGGGGGTTAAAGGTTCCGGATAAAAGCTGAAATGAGGTCAACAGGGGAGTGGTTCCTGCCACCTCTATCGCTTGCGCTTGAACAGTTAAATTTCCCCCAGTCCCTGCACCAAACGTTGAAGTAGAAACAAATGCTCCCTCAGAGAGGCTAAACCGCTCAGCTTGGATATCGATACCCTGACCATCAAAATTCCCAAAGGTTTCAGCCACCAACCTCGACCCTTGATTTAAGGCTACCTGCGCTCCCCGCACTTGAATACTTCCACCCCCTAAACCACTGGCATTGACGGCGGCTGCACCAGTGAGGTTAATATTGCCGAAATTCTGAATTCCTTGATAACCAAACGTGAAGCCTGTGGGGGTAGAAGAGAGGTTAACTAAACCGGGGCTAGCCACACTACCGAGTTCGATTTGTCCTTGAAGAGCAGTCAAATTGCCTCCGTTTAAGCGAATATCCCCTCCCACCAAGGCTAAAGTACGACCGGGCAACACCTGTAACCCTGCATTATTATTGGCTCTAGATTCATTGACAATTGCCCCCGAATTGGTTCCAAACTGCAAGCCAATGGGTACGCTAACCGTCAGCAGGGGAGGGGATTGAGGCTGGGTGGCACTAAACTCACTGCCATCAGACAGTTGCAGACTGTTGGCTGTACTGCCCACAAATGAGCCACCGATATTGAGCTGAGCATTGGGGCCGAAACGAACACCATTGGGATTAATCAGAAACAAGTTGGCCGTGCCATTAGCGCTGATGACTCCATCAATGTTGGATACAGTGCCTCCCGTGACACGAGTAAGGATGTTTTGAATATCGGGCGCATTATTGAAAAAAGCGGCGGCACCCGTAGGTATAGAAAACTCTTGAAAACTGTGAAATAAACTTCCCCCAACGGTTGTTCCTCCTTCAATGCGGCTGGTATTGCCGTCAGGAGTGACCACGGTATTAATGGGGAGCGTGTTATCAGGTACGATTTGGGACTGGGCAGAGTGAGTAAAATTTAGCAGACAGAGGTAAATACTACCAAAGACCCAGAGGGTACGACGCTGCTGTTGGTTGAAAAAACAGCTCATAGTTTTCTGGTATTTCAGTTATTTTGTCGTTAGGGTAGATTCCCTCTGGTGATTTTGAGACGGAGGAAAAAGGTGCTGTGAGTTTAAACCATCACATCCATTACAGAACAAATCTGTTCATCCTTACCTTAAGAAAAATAATTCCTTACTCCCTATAGTGGCTGTCGATGCTTTGCCGCTAGGGAGGACAGAACCCAAGAAGATAGGATGAACCCTGTTCGCCTAGCCTTCACTCTGTGAGGCGTAGTTTATTAGCACATGAGGTGTTTCCAAACGGAAGCGCTGAACTTTTTTTTGGGAAGATTAATTTACACAGGTAGATTAGGCTTTATCCTCGTGTTGATGTGTTCCATAATACTGCAACAAGATCTGGATCGGGAGTTTTTTTCTTGACATCTCCACCCAAAAAAAAGAGAGGCCAGTACCTCTCTTGGTTGATTTAATTTTTTCTTTAAAACGATTGCCCTGCATAAATCGAGCGCACTTCACCATTACGACGAATTACGGCTTCTTGTTCCCCGACTGAAACTAAAGTCCAGCCACTATCCCCAATCGCTTCACCCACATGAACGCTTTGGATGAGACCACTGACTTGGAACAAGGCTGCTGGTCGATCGCCGAGTTGTGAAAATCCTACAAAGGTAAATTTAGAGCTTGGCACGGCCGCCTGTGTCGTTGGAGCAATAGGGACAACTGCCGCAGGGGGTAACACCGGTAATGGTGAAACAGCAATGGGAGCTGGAGTTTGAGGAGAGGGTTGAGTCTTCGGTTTGGCAGCCGATGACGAGTTGGGTGTTGTACGTTTAGCCACCGGTGAGGAGTTGGGTGTTGTACGTTTAGCCACCGATGAGGGTGCAGGTGTGGAGCGCTTAGAACTGGGAGAGGGGGTGGAGGGTTTGTTCGCTGGTGAACTAGCAGGCGGTTTTACAGAAGGTACTGTCGGCCGAATTCCGGTTGGGAACCCTGATGGAGTCACAGGGGTTTGGGGGGGGTACACGGGTATGTACACTCGTTCCAAGACACGCTGAGGCTGATTGGGAGCCAGGGTGCGATTGCTGGGAGCGGGAATTGAGTTGGCGTTGGCGAGGTTGGTGCCGTTGGGAGACGTTGCAGCCAAAGCTCGAGCTTTGGCCTTGCTATCAATCACGTCTAGCGATCGCAACATATAGTTGGCAAACTGAGCATCTGCTGCTGAAATCGAGCTAGTCGTGGCTGTGGGTGAAGCCTTGGGTTTGAGCAGCCAAGGCCAAGTTAGCTTTTTCTGGTTCATCAGTACCAGAATGCTCGACACCCCAAACACGACCAAACCCAGCAATAATATAATTTTTTCAAACGAGCCACCTAACTTCGTAGTCCGAGAGTGGTCTGAGGGAGCGGCTTTTGTCTCTAAAGCCTCACTCTCATTGGATTTTGACTCTATTTTCTGGGACTCATCAGGGTTTTCCTGTTCGGCCAGTTCCTGAGAGGGCACGACGGCAGGCGGCGCGATAATCTGAGGAATAGCGATGGACTTCAACGCCACATACTCGGGCTTGACCGGTTCTGTCGGTAATCGGTTTCCGCTCTCTAAAATGTGGTCGATGTCCGAAAATAAATCATCCATCAACTTATTCGCTTCTGCCTCTGCTGACCAAGGCTGAATAGATGTGGAAGCGAGCAACGGTTCTCGTTCCTTTTGATTAGTACTAACGTTCTGAGACATGGATGGCTCACTCTCGTGGCTACGAATGAATTGAGTATTTCGCTTGGCACTTCCTGTCGCTTAGATTAGCAGCGAAACTACTGATTGTGACATCTTCCGTTACCAAACCAAAAGATTATCGCGCAATCTTCCTGTTCTGACTCATCAGTGAAGGATATTTTATCTCTTGAAAATAGGAGTCAGGAGTCAGGAGTCAGGAGTCAGGAGTTAGAGTTCCAACTCAAAATTATCCAATATTTGAATATTGAATTTAAAACTCCGCACTCAATGGTGCTCGAGGGAAGGGAATCACATCACGGATATTCCCCATCCCTGTCATAAACTGCACTACCCGCTCAAATCCCAAACCGAACCCGGCATGAGGAACAGTGCCATAGCGACGTAAATCCAGATACCACCATAAATCCTCTGGATTCATCCCCTGATTTTTAATCCGCCTTTCCAAAACATCCAGACGTTCTTCCCGTTGAGAACCCCCAATAATCTCACCAATCTTGGGTGCCAGAACATCCATTGCCGCTACCGTTTTCTCGTCATCGTCCAAACGCATATAGAAAGCTTTGATGCCAACTGGATAATTGGTGACGATAACTGGCTTCTTAAACAATTCTTCAGCCAGATAGCGCTCATGTTCTGACTGCAAATCTAATCCCCATTCAATCGGAAACTCAAATTTGCGGTCAGCTTTTTCCAAAAGAGCGATCGCATCTGTATAAGTAATTCGCTCAAATTGGTTATTGATAATATTTTCAGCCGTTGCCAGCACTGTATTATCAATCCGTTTGTTGAAAAACTCCATATCCTCCGGACAAGTTTCCAGTACCGACTTAAAGATGTACTTGAGAAACTCTTCCGCTAAGTCCATATCCTCTTGTAAATCACAAAACGCCATCTCCGGTTCCACCATCCAAAACTCGGCTAAATGGCGGGAGGTATTAGAATTTTCAGCGCGGAATGTCGGGCCAAACGTATAGACATTACTAAATGCCATCGCCATCACCTCTGCTTGCAGTTGACCGCTCACAGTAAGATAGGCAGGGCGTCCAAAAAAGTCTTTGCTGTAGTCCACCTCTTTACCTTCTGTCAGGGGGACTGCCTTGAGGTCTAAGCTAGTCACTGTAAATAGCTCACCCGCCCCTTCGCAGTCATTGGCGGTAATCATGGGGGTATGAACCCACAAAAAACCTCGTTCTTGAAAGAACTGATGGATGGCATGGGAACAAGCATTACGAACTCGGAAGACAGCGCCGAGGGTATTGGTACGCGATCGCAAATGGCCGATTGTCCGCAAAAATTCAAACGAATGGCGTTTCTTTTGCAAGGGGTAAGTTTCGGGATCAGCCTCTCCGTATACTTTTACAGATGAAGCCTTCAGCTCAATTCGCTGTCCTTTTGCCGGAGACTCTACCACTACACCACTCACTTCCACAGAAGCCCCAGTATTTGCTTGCTTGAGAATCGCTTCATAATCGGGCAAGTCAGAATTGAGAACAACTTGCAGGTTAGCCATGGATGAGCCATCGTTAACTTCCATGAAGGAAAAGTCCTTCAATTCCCGTTTTGTGCGTACCCAGCCCTTAATCGTTACCAACTCATCAGGCTGAGCACTTCGTAATAATTCTGCAATTCGTTGAGTCTCCATGTTTCAGACAATCCCCAATAGGTCACTACAATAAACAATGCAAATACCAAGCCAATTCATAGGTATTAACCTCAGTTTAATCATTCTTTCTGCTGGGGATCGGATGAAAACTGAGATTAATGCCGCAATGAGAAGCAAAAGAAAGGATAAAATCTGTGGAGCCTGAAATTCGCTTAAGAATCAGCGTTATGGGTTTATTTATCAAATCTGGCACTGTCCTGATGATTCATAAAATGACAGGCCCACAGCCCGATTGTTGGGACTTACCTGGAGGTGGCTTGCAACCGGGCGAACCGATGATTCAAGCGTTGGAGCGAGAGATTCAAGAAGAAACAGGTCTAAACGATGTTCGTGTCGAAAATCTCTTAACTATTGTGGAAGGCTTTTTCCAAAATTGGCAAGGGAAGTTTTTGCATTCTTTGAGCATCATTTATGAATGCTCTGTAGAGGGTGAGGCTATGGTTTATGCCACTGGGGATCGGGAAGTGGGAGCGAAAGGAGTACAGTGGTTGCCAATTGCTGAGTTAACTCCTGATAGATGTGCAACTCGTAGCTGGAAAGCCTTACAGGCGGCTGGTGTGGTTAAAAGTTCTTCGTAGGTGCCAAAGCGCTAAAGCGCCGACTACAAACTGATTAATATTAGCCAGCACAAGACTTCAGCAGCCAACCAAGCACCAAACCCAATCCTCCAAACCGAACGGCTTGCCAAAATGGTTCCTTCAGACTTCCCCAGGAAAATAGCTGGCTTTCTAAATTTAGTTCAATAGTTTCTAGTTGCTCTTTAATTTGTTTTAATTCAGTTTTCAGGGCTTGCCGATTGTTACTCTGTCGCATCGAGTTCCTAATTTGTTCTCGTCGATGCTGGAGTTCAGCTTGTCGTTGCCGATCCCGTCGCACTTGTATGTAACGTTCTTTTAAGGATTGAAAATTTTGCTCAACTTCTAATAAGGCTTGCTCAAAATCGTCTACGATTGAATCCGCTCGGTTGGAGTTCTCACCTGAGGGGGATGGATCTAAGGGCTCTTCAGGCATCTTCAATTTGCAGTAAAGTAAGAGTAAATGCGAATGAGCCTGAAGTCATGCCGGAACCAATCCAACTGACCCAAACCAGTACTCTCAGTGAGTTTAGCACTCTCGAACTCGCGCAGGCGCTTGCTGAGCGCTTAGCCATCACGCCCAACGACTGGCACCGATTAAAATCTAACCGCCAAGCTAGAGCTAGCGAACAAGCAGCGGCGGCTTTGGTATTCCTGCTGAAGGAACAGCCCGAAGAAGCCTTAGCTCGATTTCGTCAAGCCTCTGGCTGGTTAGATCGTTCGATCTCTGCTCCTCCCTGCCCTACTCACGGGGATCACTCTAAATCAGGAAATTAGAGGTAGCCGAGAACGGCTGTTGACCTGTTTACAGAGCCTTAATTCCGTTCCTTGGCGATTCCATTGAACTCGATCAAAAATTTGGTGGAGGAGACACAACCCTCTGCCACTTTCCGATTCATCACAGGGCAAATCACACTCATCTTCTTGGTGGTCGCAACTATTGTGAGAAAAACCGGAACCTTCGTCTGAAATTACCCACCAGTACTCGTCATTAATTACTGAAAATTGAACCACTACCGTCTTACTTGGGTCTAAATTATTGCCATGCTTTGCCGCATTCACTAATGCTTCTTGCAGTCCCAACCGAATTTCCGGCTGCCATTGACGGGGAATCTGTTCAAGAAGCAAATCGAGAATTGGGGCAAGGTAGAGGGTAGAAGCGAAGCTAATCGTTCCCCAGGTACGTCCAACTGGACGCGTTGATATAGCAATCACTCAAGAAACCTCTAGCTCTTATATTGGTGGACTTGGTACTTGGCACAACCAACAGCTATGCCACTTAACAACTCTCCCAAACCAGACTTTCCGGCTTAGGTCGCACAGATTTTTTATAGATGTCCAGGTTAAAAGCTCAACTCCAAAATGTTTATAAACCGCTATAATGTAGCGGAATTTGGCTATTTTGGAGGAGTCGCTTTATGACCTTTCCCGTAAATTACAGCTATGAGGGGCTGTATAACGGACTGTGATGAAGTGCGCTAACTTCCTAACCTCTAGAGGAGCGGTTTTCTCTAAACAGTTAGAGAAGAACCCCCACTTTCCATTGTATCGAAACACTTTCTTAAACACCATAGCGATGACTCAAGGAAGTTGAAAGTTATCTCCCTAAGAACCCCATAATCGAGTCCCTGAAACCTTTTACGGGCATCGAACTAAGAAGGCAGCGCACTCCACGTGAGGGGTTTGGGGAAAAAAATCAGCCGGTTGGACGTGGGTTAGCTGGTATTTGCCTGATTCACAAAGGAGTTTGAGGTCACGAGCCAGTGTGGCCGGTTTGCAACTGACATACACAATATGCTGAGGTGTAACTTGCAGCAGGGTATCAATCACTGTACGGTCACATCCTTTGCGAGGTGGGTCAAGTAATACAACTTCTGCATTCTGCCCGACTTCAGGGAGCCATGTTTCCACACTTCCCACTTGAAATGTGACATTGGTAATCCCGTTAAGTTTGGCATTGTGTTGCGCTTGCTCTACAGAGGTAGCTTGCATTTCTATACCAATGGCTTGACGCACATAATGAGCTAAAGGTAAAGTGAACGTCCCAATCCCACAATAGGCATCAATTAACAACTCATCACCCCTGAGAGCCAATTGTTCCAAGACTACATGGAGTAAGGCTTCTGCTGTTTCTGTATTCACTTGGAAAAAAGTTTCGGGTCGCAGTTGGAACTCTAAACCCGCAAACTCCTCTCGTAAATAGGGATAGGGGCGATTTGGGTTTGACTGGATATCAGCCATATCAGTTGATGTTTCGGCTAAATCCGCCGTTGTACGCGCAATACATCGGGTTTCATCGCCAAAAATTACATTGGTGCGGTCAGGATTGCGATTGACGCAAACACCCATCAATTGGGGATAACGATTGAACCACGTTTGAGCTTGAACTTCCAGGTTTTTTAAGTTCCAGTCCGTAGTAATTAACGTCAGCAGCATTTCCCCAGTCCGGCGTCCAATCCGCAGCGACAGGTGACGCAAGCGCCCTTGGTGACGTTGTTCGTTGTAGATTGACCATCCCAACTGTTCAATATCTTGCTTGATTTCGGCTAGCAGGGGGTTCAGGCGCACATCTTGTACAGGGCATTGATTGAGATTAATGATTTGGTGGCTTCCTTTTTGGTAATACCCTGCTTGAACTTGACCGATTGCTGAGCGTTTCAGGGGATAGGTGACCTTATTACGATAGGCAAGGGAGGCGTCTGAGGTAAGAGTTGGAGCGACGGCAGGTGAAGAGAAACCTCCAATTCGTTCAAGTGCTTGTATGACGAGATGGCGTTTTGCTTCGAGTTGGTGGGTGTAATCAATATGTTGCCACTGACAGCCCCCACATTTATCGGCCACGATACAGTGAGGGCGAATGCGATGGGGAGAGGGTTGCAAGAGTTGGTGCAGCTTACCGATAGCATAGTTAGATTTAACACGGACGAGGCGAACTAAAATGCGATCGCCCGTTACTGTATCCGGGACAAAAACCACCCGACCTCCCACACGTCCCACACCCTCACCCGTATCGTTGAGGTCTGTAATCCCAATCTCCACCAACTGGCCTTGTTGCCATAAATCTGGACTGGGATCAGAAGTGTTTCGATTTATATCACCAGGTAACTGGGTTGTAGACACCGACTTGTTCCTCTCTTTATTTGTGTCGCCTAGAGTCGTTAAACTACAAATGTTATCTAAGTTAACCCGATAAGATGAGCGTAGTTAGTCAAGTTATTCTCAAAGCAGACGACGAGCTTCGATATCCCAGCTCCGGCGAACTCAAAAGTATCAATGAGTTTTTGAAAACGGGCGAACAGCGGATTCGGATTGCTTCCACCCTAGCAGAAAGCGAAAAAAAGATTGTTCAAGAAGCCAGCAAGCAACTGTGGCAGAAACGCCCTGATTTCATCTCTCCCGGTGGCAATGCCTACGGTGAGCGTCAACGGGCGCTATGCTTGCGTGACTACGGCTGGTATTTGCGGCTGATTACCTATGGGGTTCTGTCTGGTGATAAGGAACCTGTTGAAAAAATTGGTTTGATTGGAGTGCGTGAAATGTACAACTCCCTCGGCGTACCCGTCGCCGGGATGGCTGAATCAATCCGTTGCCTAAAAAATGCTTCTTTGAGCTTGCTCACTCAAGAAGACGCGTTAGCAGCGGCTCCTTATTTTGATTACATCATTCAAGCCATGTCTTAGTCTTGTGGGTCATTTGTCATGGGTTATGAGTCAATCGCCATGAGCGAAAATAGAGGTAAGTGAATGGAAACGTTTAACGGTATCTCTAAGGCTTATGACCCATGACCGATGACCCAATACAGAAAACCGACAGTCTCTAAAGAGAATCTGTCGGCTAGTTGTGTGTTCCCTATTGATGACTCGGCTAGAGTTCAGTCAATACCTAGTATGCAAAAGTAAGTATGCTAGTGATGGCGATCTTGATCAGTTGACTGTTGTGAATCTGATCACTCTCAAAAAAACGATTAGCAGTATATTTAGCGCTTTTTGCAGCGCTTTTGGGGTGCTATTGCTTCTGTTCCTCCCATCACTCTATAACTCGTGAAGAAGCTGCCTTGGACTTCACTGCTGCTCTTAGCTGGTACTTATGCTGTCTTTGGCTGGTTAATCACCGCCTCTGATAACTCTGGATTACTGTGGCTATTAGGCGCACTTTATTCTTTGTTGATTAATTCAGCCTTGACAGCTCCTTGGGCGCTTTTGAAGGGCTTTTATGGCAGTTTCCTCAAATCAGACAGCAGGGCGTTTGTCTCGGTGATTGTCGGCGCTTTTGTCGCTGTTGTCATTATTCACTGGATTGAGGTTTTTTTGCGGATTCTGGTGCTGATTTCTGCGAGTGCATTAGCTCGGTTGGATCTCCAAACTGGAGGATACAGTCAGTGGAGAGCATTTGGAATTCTAGTAGTTGTTTCCTTCGTGGGTTTTAGCCTAGGGATATTCTTAAGGCTATGGGTTTTTCCCGGTGAACCTGGAGGCTTTTTACTGAGTTGAAGGAATAATGAGAGAGATAATCCACCTACAGTACCTCTGATGACTAGGAAGG
Organism: uncultured Microcoleus sp.; assembly: GCA_964588805.1. Classification (GTDB taxonomy): domain Bacteria; phylum Cyanobacteriota; class Cyanobacteriia; order Cyanobacteriales; family Coleofasciculaceae; genus CAZPRJ01. The sequence goes on from CAZPRJ010000005.1 coordinate 28,277, forward strand.
GGAAGGATTCAATCAGACTGTGGCAGCCGAATCGTAGGAACTCCTTGCGGTGTAATGATAACTTTACCCCCTAGTGCCTCAATCCGACTGATGACAATCTGGCGTGTACGTTCGTCGGTAACGTTATTTAGTACCATTGTCCAGGCACTAACTTGAGCGGACTTACTTAAGGGGTTACGGGCTAAAAACTGAGCGGTTTGACGAGAAAATGCGGCGACTTCTTGACTTTCCGAATCGGGGTAGAGGCTAGCCCACTCGGCCGCTTTGGCAAAGGATTCTCTTGCTGCTGGAGCATTGCCTAAGAACAACAATTCATCAATTCCTTTCTGACGCCAAACCAAGTAAGACTTGGGGGGAGATGTCGGAGACATGGACTTTAATCCCTTCTCCATTAAAGCAACTGACTCTTCCGGTTGGGCGGCGTATAGAGAAACACTGGTGGATAGAGGAATATAGGCACCCAAAAAACGGGGATCACGATCAATAATAATTTTGAAGTACTCTGGAGAAAGAGCATAACCCGTCTGTAAACGAGCATTATCATCACCAAAGTATTGTAGGAAATTTAAAAAGACCCAATCGGATAACAGATTATCGAAGCCAAAGGCTGGAGTTTGCCTAAGGAGATTCAGGCGTAATTTCTCGGAAGTGACTTCTCTTTGGAGTGCTTCAGGGGTGGGGTTTTGAGCGCCTTGTTTGAGTGCTTCAAGTTGTGGCAACTGAAGCCAGCCAACGGTTACAGCACAAGCAACCGCAACAATCAATGTTGCAACTATTGGACTCCAGTTTGAACGAAATGGGGAAAGCATGGTTAAGTACTAAGCGATGAGCATTGCCCGCCCGCATTTTTTTGCCATCACAATGGAAAATGCTGATAGGGGCGATCGCTAATCGTAAAGGACTGGGTAACTTAAAGATAGCGTTTCTACCCCAGCCTAATTTGCACCAGAGAGCGCTAGCGCTTAACGAATGATAACGTTACACCACTTGAAAATAAAGCATGACTCAAAATACATCTTCTCAAAAACCCCTTGTGCAGCGGATTCTGATTATCTTTTCAGGTTTAGCCTTCCTTGGTACTACAGCATTTGGAACGGCTTCACTCTTTATGGATGCTTTTAAGGAACCAACCGATAGCGCTAAAACCGCAGCAACTGCGAAGAATACGGAATTAGAAGCCCAAGCGAAGGGGTTTGAGACAGTGTTGCAACGGGAACCTGATAATCAGCTGGCTTTGCAGGGATTAGTGCAAACACGACTGCAAATGAATGATACTCAAGGTGCAACTGCCCTGCTAGAAAAGTTGATTCAGCAGAATCCCAAAAACCAGATAGCACTCGAGGAGTTAGCGAAGGTTCGCCTTGTAACAAGAGATGCCAAAGGAGCTCTTGAGCCGTTGGAGAAGCTTGTTGAGCTGCATCCTGACAGAGAGGATTATAAGGCAGCCTTGGCTCAGGTGAAACAGGAGGTGGAAAAGGAAAAGCCAACTAGTAATCCCTAGTCTATGTATGAGTTCAAACTCGGCGGTTTAAAAGAATGGATGTGATTCCGTATCGTTGCTCCTAAGAATTAAATCAGTACTTATATAGCCATGCCTAGCCTTTCTGTTTGTATGATGGTGCAAAATGCAGAAAAAACACTAGCCATTGCCTTGGAATCTTTAGATCATGTCTATGATGAATTGATCATTGTTGACGGAGGTAGTACTGAAATTTGGAATTTTGGAATAATAATGAAATTTTATTATCTGTAAATCAATTATTGGACAATCTTCCTATGAAATGCAAAATTTGTGAATCAAAATCGTTGAAATTTGCTAACTCTAAAATTTTAAATAAGTATTATATCGATTATTTTCAGTGTTCAAGCTGCGGATTTATTCAAACTGAAGAGCCTTATTGGCTTCAAGAAGCTTATTCATCACCCATAGCCAAGAGTGATGTTGGATTAGTTTTTAGAAACACTAATTTTTCCCAAATGACTAGCGATCTAATCTTTAAGATTTTCGCTCATGAGGCAAAGTTTCTAGACTATGGGGGCGGATATGGTTTGTTTGTTCGGATGATGAGAGACTTTGGATTCGATTTCTATTGGTATGATACTTTCTGTCCTAATTTGTTTGCACAGGGATTTGAAGCTGAGCAACAGGAAGATACTTGTTATGAATTGGTTACAGCATTTGAAGTATTTGAACATTTTGTTAATCCTTTATCAGAAATTGAAAAAATATTGAAATTTTCTAGGAATATTTTATTCAGTACTGAATTGCTGCCAGAAAGTAACCCAAAGCCACATGAATGGTGGTACTATGCACTTGAAGAAGGACAGCATATTTCTCTCTATACAAAAGATGCATTGCTTTTCATTGCTAAGAAGTTTAGCCTGAACTTTTACTCCAAAGGCTCTACTCTCCACTTACTAACTGAGAAAAAATTATCGGACTCTCAGATTGAAACCTTATTCTCTATAGAACAGATAGAACTGGAAAAAGAACCACTAATTTCCCAAGATTACTTAAAAGTGCTGGGGAAGTTGAGTAGTAGTGAAACGATTAATAGATCGAATCAAGAAGAATCTCAGCATCAAAAAGCAACTAATACAAGCCTAAAAATACTAATAGATGGCGTATTTTTTCAGTTATATCAAACCGGAATCGCTAGATTATGGAAATCTTTACTAGAGGAATGGAGTAATAACGATTTCAGTCGGTATTTAGTGATATTAGATCGAGCTGAAACTGCCCCGAAAATTCCTGGGCTTTGGTATCGGACTATACCCAGATATGACCATAGCAACCCAGAGAATGATCGAAGAATGCTACAGCAAGTCTGCGATGAAGAGGGAGCTAACCTATTCATTTCAACTTACTATACAGCACCTCTATCTACTCCTTCTGTGTTCATGGCATACGATATGATTCCAGAATACATGGGATGGGATCTTAATCATCCCATGTGGGTAGAAAAACACAATGCCATTAAACACGCCTGTGACTATATTGCTATCTCAGAAAATACGGCATATGATCTCGCTAAGTGGTTTCCTGAAATTCCTTTAGAGTCAATAACCATTGCTCATTGCGGAGTTCAATCAATTTTTTCACCCGCAAGTGTTGAAGCCATCAGTTATTTTAAAAATAAATACGGTATAACCAAACCCTACTTTATATTAGTTGGAGCAGGCAGTGGCTACAAGAACTCAATTTTGTTCTTCAAAGCATTTGCCCAACTTTTTAGTCAACAAGGTTTTGATATTCTCTGTACGGGAAGCGGAGGATTACTAGAACCTGAATTTAGAACTTATACATTAGGCAGTACTGTTTATATGTTGCAACTTAGCGATGAAGAATTACGAGTTGCCTATTCCGGTGCTGTGGCGCTAATTTATCCATCGAAGTACGAAGGATTTGGTTTGCCTGTACTTGAGGCAATGGCTTGTGCTTGTCCAGTGATTACTTGTCCTAATGCGTCTATTCCTGAAGTAGCAGGGGAAGCAGCTATATACGTGAATGATGAAGATGTTGAGGGAATGGTCAATGCTCTTTGTGAAGTCCAAAAACCTAATATTCGCAAATCTTTGATAGCCGCCGGACTTGAACAGGTGCAAAAGTTTTCATGGTCAAAAATGACGAGTATCATGAGTTTTGTATTGATCAACGCTACTCTTAGATGCTTAAATTTGAGAGATATTAATTTCATTATTTTTCCCAATTGGTCTCAATCTGAAGACTTACTGGCAATAGAAATTGAACAAGTAATTGCGGTGCTTGCAAATCATCCAGATAGAAGTAAAATGGCGCTTTTGATAGATACTCATGGTATTTCTGAAGAAGATGCCAATCTCCTGCTATCCGGGGTGGTGATGAATCTGCTCATGCAGGGTCTAGGCATCACTGAAGAATTGACAATTTCTCTGGTCAGTAATCTGGAAGAAATCCAGTGGGAAGCACTTTTGCGCCGCCTCAAGGTTCGCATCGTCTTGGAAAATGAAAATGCAGAAGCGATTGCTAAAGCCAAAGCGGTAAGTCTTCCTTCCTACGAACTTGATAAGTTATCCGATATGCACACTTGTCCGTAAAACTCAGCCCGCTGTCGCGATTTGAACTATGAATGATGCTGTTGCTAACGTTCCATCACCTCCTCAATTTTCCTTTGAAGGTCAAATATTTTTTTATTGCCTCCCAAGCAGTTACCAACCTTTAAGCATCTGTCTGGCTGAGGGACTCAAGCAATTAGGAATTCCGTTTTACTCCAATGTCAATTTTTGGAAGATTTCACCCGAAAGAGAAGAGTATCTATTTCGCCATCATGCCAACATGACTCCGGATGATTGTACCGTTGTCGTCGTCGAAAAAGGATGGGTTATCCAACACCATTCTCTTCCAGAAAATCTCTTTCACCCAGGACGCAACTATATAACGGTGTATTTAGATGATATGGATGGGCCGATTTCGCCCGCTTGGTCTCCAGCTTCTCGAAATTTTGACTTCATCTTTAGAACACATTTAAATAGGCAAGCGGAGTATCCTACTAACTTTGTGCCATGGGTTTTTGGGCTTTCTAATCGCGTACTTAGGGAAACTTGCAATCTACCAGATTTCCAGCAGCGAAACAAACATATGCTGGCAAATTTCCGCGTTACTCAAGACAAAATTGCATTGATGTATTTTGGAGATGTTCAGCCTCCCCTGCCTCCAGGAATGGCTAGAATCAGCTCGACGCACCTAAAGGTTGAGTATCCTTTGAGAAAGCTGTTTTGCGAACAGTTTTGTTCCCGCTTTGAGCCGATTTTGCCAGTTGACGATACCGTTGACTATTTTGATGAACCCCCCTCAAACCCTTATCACTACTTACAGTGGCAGCAAACCGATCGGCGTCATTACCCGAATTACTACCAACGCTTGAAAGCGGCAGCAGCTTGTGCTGCTTTTGGAGGATATGTGGCTACAGGCAGAGATAGCGAACCTCCTTACTTGGAATGGTGGGATAGCTGGCGATTTTGGGAGTCCTTGGCAGCGGGATGCGTGACCTTTCATGTTGATTTAGAGAAGTATGGCGCTGTCTTGCCAGTAATGCCGGAGAACTGGCGGCACTACATCGGCATTGATTTAGATAATATCGAGGATACCGTTCACCGCATTGCCAGCGATCCGGGACTTTTAGAACGTATTTCTGTAGCAGGACACCAGTGGGCAATTGAAAATTATAGTCCGGTTCCTACGGCGCTTCGATTTCTAGAGACGATTAGGGGAAACCCTTTGTCGAGGGATGGCAGATTATGGAGAAAGGGCTATTCGCTTACGCTTTCACTCCCGGTTCATCTGAGCGAGATTAACTTCATTATTTTTCCCAATTGGTCACAGCCAGAAGAGTCGCTTATCGTAGACTTAGAACGGGTCTTTCGTTCAATCGCATCTCACCCAGATAAAAGCCAGATGACTTTGCTCATCGATACTAGCGGCATTTCTGAGGAGGATGCCAATCTGATTCTGTCCGGTGTTGCAATGAATCTGCTGATTCAAGAGGATTTAGATGTTACTGAAGGATTAGAAATTTCTCTGCTTGGCATGCTAGGAAAAATTCAGTGGCAAACACTGTTACCTCGCATCTATGCTCGGATTATTCTAGAAAATGAAAATCAGCAGGCAGTCACACAAGCAAAAGCAGAAGCACTACAAGTCTATGAATTAGATAGCCTCAGGAATCAACGATTTGGGCAGGTTTTACCTACCCTCAACCATGCTCTATTTCAGCAAGCTAAATGGCAGGAGGCAATTGACTACTATCAAAAATTTCTAGAAACTCAAACAGGAACTCCTGAGCTTTATTGGTGCTTAAGTGAGTGTTTTAAACACCTCAATCTTCCTGAGGACGCCTCAAGTATTCTTCAACAAGGAATTCAGCTTTACGAAACACCTGGTAATTTTTATTTTACAGCGACCATCAATTTGCAGCTTAATAATTACATTGATGAAGCGATATACTGTGCCAATGCGGCTTCACAAGTCTTGCCCGATGATTACACGTTCCAACTTCTAAAAAACTTACTTTTACCCATTATCTACAATAATCCTGATGAAATTAGTATTCATCGGCAACGATTTATAGAAGGATTGCAAGAATTAATTCAGCAGACCAATTTAGAAACACCTGAATATCATAAGAATACTTTAGCAGGTATTAGTCGCTTTACAAATTTTTACCTCTCCTATCAAAATCAAAATGATAAGGAATTGTTATCCCAGTATGGAACATTAATTCATCAAATTATGGTGGCTAACTATCCCAATTGGATAACGCCTTTGTCAATGCCGCCCCTTAAAGACAATCAAAAAATTCGCATTGGATACATTTCTAATTATTTTCATGCTTATAGTGGCACACTTTGGTTAACAGGATGGCTGCGATACTGTGATAAAGAAAACTTTGAAATTTACTGTTATTACATAGGGGACTATATAGACCCAGTGACCCAACAATTTCAAAATTATAGTGATGTGTTCCACCATTTTCCTCATGCTTTGGAAGCAACTTGTGAACAGATCATTGCTGATCAACTTCACATCCTTGTATTTCCCGAAATTGGTATGAACCCGCAAACCCTGCAAATCGCAGCACTGCGGCTTTCGCCCGTTCAATGTGTAGCTTGGGGTCATCCTGTTACATCGGGTTTGCCAACAATCGATTACTTTCTATCTAGTGAGTTAATGGAGCCAGAAAATGCTCAAGAGCATTATTCAGAAACCCTAATTCGTTTACCTAATATTGGTGTTTCTTACCCCAAACCTTACATTCCACCTGTCACAAAAACTAGATCTGATTTTCAGTTGCGGGAGGATGCAGTCATTTATTTATGCTGCCAAGCTCCTTTTAAATACCTACCACAATATGATTTTGTTTTTGTTGAAATCTCTCGCCGTGTTCCTAATGCCCAATTCCTATTTCTTCGCGGCGATTTACTCAAACCACGTCTAGACAGGGCTTTTGCAGCAGCGGGTTTGAATAGCGAAGATTATTGTGTATTTCGCACCATTCCAGAGCGGCTGGATTATCTGATGATTAACTTACTCTCGGATGTTTATCTAGATACCTTTAGTTGGTCGGGTGGTAATACCACATTGGAGGCGATCGCTTGCAATCTTCCTATTGTTACCTGTCCAGGAGAATTTATGCGAACTCGCCACTCCGACAGCTTCCTAAAAATGCTGGGTGTGACAGATACTATCGGGCAAAATGAAGCCGAATACATTGAGATTGCAGTTAAATTAGGACTAGACCCCGCTTGGCGGCACGACATTGCCCAACGTATGAGTGAGCGTCATGACTATCTTTATGATGACAAAGCCTGTATCGGAGGTCTTGAAGCTTTTTACAAGCAGGTTGTCCAAGACAACCTCGCCCGCGATCAACACAGCTAACTAAATCAATTAACTTGGTTCCACGTATCTTTGCCACATCTGCTCGTAAGCCTTTTCCATTTCACGAGTAAACTGCTCACCATTCCACAGAGGTGCAGTTTTCCTTGACTGCCGGAGTTTCCAAGCAATTTGTTGCCGTAGTGTCTCGTCTTTACCCAAGCGCACTCCCCACTCTACATAGTCTTCATCACTCCAAGCAATTCCTTCTGTAATACCAGCATTCATCATCATGGTGTAACTGTTGCGTGCGGCAAATTGCTCACCCACTCGCGTTACTAAAGGAATGCACATCCAAAGGGTTTCGAGTGTTGTAGTTGCGCCATTGTAGGGATAAGTATCTAATACCACATCAGCAATGGCTAAATTAGCACGGTGAGTGCCTTCTGAGGGATCGGAGGGCAAAAACCGCAGGCGATCGCTGTTTATCCCTTCTGCTTCTGCTAGCTGGGTAAAGAAGCGTTTAATCGATTCTTTGTCAGAACCCCCTTTGATTAAGAAATAACTATTCGGTACTTCCTTGAGAATCTTCATTTGCAATCGTGCTGTATCGGGATGACGTTTGTATCCCCGTTGAGCACTGAGATAAACTACAGCATCGCTCTCAATCCCCAGGTGTTCACGCCGTAATGTGGGTATACCCACCTCAAAACCATCGACTGCGATATACGTTTGAGGTAATCGCCAGATTTTCTCTTGGTAATACTCTTGAGCTGACTCCGGCAAAACATAAGGATCGGCAATAAAGTAATCTACGCTTGGAATTCCTGAGGCATCCCAACCCAACCAAGTTACTTGGATTGGTGCCGATTTGATCTGCATGACCTGATAGGTACCATCCAGGGTTAAACTATCCAAATCGACAAGAATATCGATTTCATCCTGAAAAATTTGTTCAGCAATGTCTCCGCTCCCTTTTGATTTGTAAGTTTTATGAACTTGCTTCAAATACCAATCGTGTAAAGGGTCAAAGATGGGGTCGCAAGCCATACAATAAGCATAAAGTTGAAAGTGCTCGCGGTCATGATGCTGAAACAACCATCGGGCTAACCATCCCACTGAGTGTAATTTGAAACAGTGAGAGATGTAGCCAATTTTTAGCTGTTTTTTCCTAACTCCTGACCCTTGCAGTTTTGTATGTCGCTGGCGATATCGTTCAACTTGCTCGGTTGCCTCAATTTCCGTATTAGTTTGGCAAAAAGCAGCTAATTGATTCTGAAGTTGTCTAAATTGTCTAGGCTTATCTTGAAAATACGGAGCAAAAAAATTGGAATTGAGTAGTCGTGAGATAATAATTGAAGGTAAAGGTGTAGGATGTTGCTCAATAAGTTCGCCTAAGAGGGATTGTTGCCGCTCAAAAATTGTGACAGCTTCTTGCCAATTTCCGGCAGCACTCATCAGTCCTCTCAAAATCACCGAGTTAGCCGCCGCTTTCTCGGGTAAAGATTCTAAGAGAGAATAATAAAGCTTAGCCGTTTCTATCCCTCGAGCAAATTGATCACTATTTTGATAGCAATGGGCTAAGTGACGGAGACACTCTAGATTGTTAGGATCTAAACGTATACCTAACTCTAAAAAACGTGCAGCGGTTCCCGGCTGAGAGTAAGAGTAGGCAATTTCTACTGCCCTAGGTAGGAGAAGATTAAGGAAGTTATATAATTGCGTTGTTTGTGTAATATACGGTAAGCAAGCTTCTGCCAATTCCAGAGACGAAGGAAGTAACGGCGCATACTCTAAAACACTCCGCAACACTGAGAGCAAAATGTCCCAGTCTACTTCTACAAGTGGCTCCAACTTGAGCAATTCCAGGATGCCAAACTCAATTAATTCATCACCTGTATAGGTATTGTGTTTAATTGCCAACTGCACAAGAGATAACAAATTATTAATATCAGTGGGACAAATCTCCCGAATGTGCTGTCGAATTGTCAAGGCAACCGCATTATCTTCCAGCGTCTCTCGCCGATTGGCCTCTTGTTGCAACACTTGATGCAGTTCTTCAGTCCACTGTTCAACTTGATCGGATTCACCCTCCATCATCCCCATTAACCAAGTGGTTTGAGCCTCTGATTCTTGCCCCTGCAATAGCAATACCAGCCCCAAGAACCAATAATGAAGCTTAACATCAGGTTCGGCTGCGATTGACTGTTCGTAAAGTGCCGCAGCTTGATGGTAGTTTTCTTGCAGTAGGAACTGATAGCCCTGCTCGTGCCATGTCTTGTGAGTGACGATTGAAGACTGATCGCTCATGAAACAACGCTCCCAATAAACAAAAGTGAGTAGGCAAGATTCACACTACTCACTTCTATGCAAAACTCCAGCTTGTACTGACCAGGAATACACCTGCTAAGATACCGCTTCTGTCTTATACGTTTCCAGTTCCAGCCAAATCCTTGTAGCCATTGGGGCAACTAGTACCGTTGGCAGGTGGAGTCACGTTGGTTACGTTAGGAGCAACATTTTGGGTGGGGATATTAGACTCGCAAGCGAAGGCAACGGTCAGCGCTTCACCGGTTTGGGTGTTTCCTATAGTGGTACCCACAATTCCAGTATAGGCTTTAAGCCCCTTCTTATCTAGGGCTGGATCTGAATAAGCCTTGCTGTTAATTACACCACTAGCATCAGCAATCGTGTAAAAGAAATTGGTGGTTTGGGTTTTGATCCCAACCCCGAGTTGAGTGAGGTCAGTTGTAAATTGTTGGTATTCCAGGTAGTAAGCTTGTTGTGCCCGGTTGATCGCACCGATATTATTTTTGGCTTCCGCCTGCTTAGCTTTATTAACCTGACCAAGCAGCGAGGGTAGAGCAATAGCTGCCAGAATACCGATGATGATAATCACCACTAGCAGCTCAATCAGTGTGAAACCTTCTTCCTGGTTTTTCTTCTTATTCAGGTAATGCAGGAACTTGGCTTGAAATTCCGGCTTCATAGTATTCTCTCCTTGAGGTCTGTGATGCTTGATGTATAACGCCTGGATGTAGCTTACCCAGTCCTTTTACTTTTCCTATCACCCCCTTAGAAATTTTTTTTCAAGGGGTAAGAGTAAACTTAGGATTGACGTTCTAACAGTACATATCCCCATTCCTCTAGCCCAGCTAGTGCATCTCTTACGACTTCAAGAGCCTCCTGTTGAGTCGTTGGCTCTAAGGTTATAGGATTAACGGGGCGTAATTGCAGCCATCGTGCTACCAATGTCGGCACCTCTTGAGCTGACTCCCACAGGGGCAACATACAAGCCGCAACAGTACTATCGATTAAACTAGTTTGTCCCGTTATCGACAGATGCTGGCTGATTTCAAACGGCTGTAGCTGCGTAACGCATGTCATCAAGTCTGCCTGGATTTCAGGTCTTTTGAGCTGAGGATGGAGATATACTTTGGTATTGTGCCAGTCAGAAGCAGTCCACTCATTAATGGATACAAAAGGTTGAGCTTGATTTGGGTGCCCGCACCAGAAATCTAATACCCGATGGATGGGATTTAAAAGTTCAAACAAATGCAAGCGCTCTTCTATAGAAGTCTCCGGTAAACTCAAAGCTAAAAATACAGGGAGATTATTGGGGTCTTTAAACAAATCCATCAGTTCCCATCGCCGCCAATTGACCATGCTGATAAATTCCAGGTCAGCAGCTTTTAGAGCAGAGAATACTCCTGGGATGGTAAAGCCTTTGTCACCAAGAAGCAATTGATTGGCGAGTACAGCATCTTTATTCGTTTCAAATACTGACCCCCAAGTTTGCCGCTTAAGCACCACTTGATCTTTTAAAGCGTTCATGGTTTCATGAACTAACTCAACCTCTAGGTCTTGGGGATTTTCTTCCATCAATCCCATCATCTTAAAAACTTCTTGAGCTCGGAAATAATTGGCTCGATTAATTGCGCTATGAAGATTGGCTCGGATAATTCCATTCGGTTTTAATACCGATCGCATTGCCTTTAACCCAATGACTGGATCGGGTAATAGATAAAGAACTTCATCACAGTTAATATAGTCAAATTCTTGTTCTAAATCGGGTATATTTTCGAGGGCTAAAGCATAAAATTCAACATTGTTAAACCCGTGATATTCTAATCTTTTTTCGGCAAGCTTAACGGACTCTTCTGATAAATCTACGCCAATAATTTTTGCCCCAGGATTCGATTCAGCTAAAACTAAGGATGTAAATCCACTCCCGCAACCTGCATCTAAAATCATTTTTCCTTCGGTTGTAATAACCCTCTGATTTCTTAAGTAATAGGGAGTTACTAAGTTTTGAATATATAGCCAAGCTAAATTATCTTTGGGGGATTCTTCCAGAGGATTTCTCGGATAGGGGCTGTTATCAAATTGCTGACGAATTTTTTCGAGTGATTCTGAGGCTTGTTTATCCATGACACCTATCTTTCGTTGTGCTGAAGAGTTATTTCCATCCTAGGGACACCTCACCTTGAAGACAGAGGCTGACCCCAAAATTAAGAATTCCCCGTTCGTTTATTATTAATACTTAAACGAATCAGCGAAATTGCCTGCTAACACGGGTGATTTACCCAGACTACACTAACAGTCAAAAGATTACCTGCTTAAACGAGAAAGCCGTTATACTATAACTAAGCGTAGTCGTTATGAGTTCATATAACTGTATGTCCAACCCTACTGTAGAAAATCTAGTGATTATTGGCTCTGGCCCTGCCGGATATACGGCTGCCATCTATGCAGGACGGGCAAACCTGAAACCTCTTATGTTTGAAGGTTTTCAAGCTGGGGGAGTACCCGGAGGCCAATTGATGACCACCACAGAAGTTGAGAATTTTCCAGGCTTTCCAGAGGGGATAACCGGCCCACAGCTTATGGAGCAGATGAAAGCGCAAGCTCAACGTTGGGGAGCCGAGTGTTATACCGAAGATGTTACCTTCGTCGATTTGAGCCAACGTCCTTTCATTGTTCGCTCTGAGGAACGGGAAGTTAAAACTCACAGCATCGTGATTGCTACGGGTGCTACAGCAAAGCGGTTGGGACTCCCTAGCGAAAATGAGTTTTGGAGTCATGGCATTTCTGCCTGTGCGATTTGTGACGGTGCAGCTCCAATTTTTCATGGCGTGGAACTAGCAGTAGTCGGGGGTGGCGACTCGGCGGCCGAAGAAGCGGTTTATTTAACCAAATATGGTTCCCAGGTTCATTTATTAGTCCGGCGCGACCAGATGCGGGCGAGCAAAGCCATGCAAGACCGAGTGTTGAATAACCCCAAAATTACGGTTCACTGGAATACTGAACCTGTGGATGTCTTAGGTGAAAATGGTCGGATGACGGGGGTGAGAGTCCGCGATACGCAAACGAATCAGGAACGTCAAATTTCAGTGAAGGGGTTATTTTACGCGATCGGCCACACGCCTAATACTTCTTTATTTAGGGGACAATTAGACTTGGATGAGGTGGGTTACATCGTGACCAAGCCGGGTTCGGTAGAGACAAGTGTAGAAGGTGTTTATGCGGCGGGTGACGTGCAGGATCATGAGTTTCGCCAGGCTATTACTGCTGCTGGAACGGGTTGTATGGGGGCAATGTTAGCTGAACGCTGGCTGTCTTCTCATCACTTAATTACCGAGTATCACCAGCAACCTTCGTCGGAAACGCCACCTGAAGCTGAACTGACTCCAGAAAAGACGACGGCGGCACCGGAAGAGGTATTTAATCTTAACAATACACGCCATGAAGGAGGCTATGCGCTGCGGAAATTGTTCCATGAGAGCGATCGCGTGATTATGGTCAAGTATGTTTCTCCTACTTGTGGTCCTTGCCGTAGCTTGAAGCCTATTCTCAATAAGGTTATCGATGAATTTGACGGTAAAATTCACTTTGTCGAAATTGATATTACCGAAGACCCAGATATTGCTGAAAATGCTCAGGTGATGGGGACACCGACAGTACAGTTGTTTAAAGACAAGGAGTTGTTAGAAAACATTCCAGGTGTCAAGTCTAAGACCAAATATCGTCAGCTCATTGAGCAACATCTACCAGCAAGTGTATCAACCTAATCTCTAACTGATATTGGTGAAGAAGAAAGCCTAACGACTAAATTTAGCTGGATTTAACTGCAAGGTATTAGTAGTTGAATCCAGCTATTTTAATATAAAAAATATTTATAAAATTCCTAAAATGACTAAAGATATCGACTCTCCATCTAGACTGACACTTTGCATGATTGTCAAAAATGAAAGAGAGAACTTGCCTCGATGCTTGGCCAGTGCTCAACCTTTTGTTGATGAAATAATTGTTGTCGATACAGGTTCTAATGACGGAACGCCGGAAATTGCAGCCCACTATGGAGCAAAAGTTAAGTACTTTGAATGGTGTAATGATTTTGCCGCAGCTCGGAACTACTCATTATCTCAGGCCACTAGTGACTGGGTTTTAGTCCTTGACGCGGATGAAGAACTAGTGGTTCACTCTAAAGATTTTAGAAAGCAATTAACCTCTCAATCTCCAATTTTAGCCTATTCCCTAATCCGAACAGAAGCTAACGATCAAAAGGGGATGGCTGCCTTACATACGATTAGATTATTCCGTAATTGTCCTGAAATTCGCTATGTTAATAGATTTCACGAACAACTAAAGTATAAGAATCAAGCCATTGAGAAGCACTTAGTCGGACAGTTAGAAAGTGTGAGGATTTTGCACTATGGTTACGAAGGACAACAGTTACTAGAGAAGAAGCTCAACCGTAACATTCTTATTTTAGAAGACATTCAGAAGGAAGGAAGCTTAAGCTTAATGCTTCTATACTGCCTTGCTGGAATGTATAATGCGACCGAACAATTTGATAAAGCTCAAGCCTGTTATGTAGAAGCATTCGAGCGACTGTTGCTCAATTTGATGGAAGGCAATCGGCCTGAAGAATTCAATTTTGTGCCTTCTCTTGTGTTTACCCTAGCCGGACAATGTTTAGAACAAAAAGATTACGAAACAGCCAGGTTATTGTGTCAACGGGGTCTTGAATGGTGTCCCGATTATCCACCAATTAATTACATAACAGGATTTACGTTGATAGAATTGGGATTTCCTCTGGGAGCGATCGCCTACTTCAAAAAATGCATTCACCTCGGTCAAGAAGGCAGTTACTATAAAGGGGAACCTTTTGAACTGAGTTTCACAACAACCGAGCCAGCTTGTGGTATGGGTGCGGCGTACATAGCCCTAAACCGTTTGCAAGATGCAAGAGACTCCTTTGAACTTGCGCTCTCTTTCGATCCTAACTGCCAAGTAGCTCAACAGAATTTAGAGCGAATTAAACAATTTTTAGCAATTGGGTCATCGACTGAATACTAGATTGGCATAATAAATTTAGTTGCGATTATCTGGTAATGTTCAATTTCTCTGAACTGTATTGTTATCCAAGGATTAATCCCATTTCTGGAAATATTAATAGCTCGTTTTGTCCAAAAATAAGCGAACTATTTGCATAGAGGTAAAGACTTAAAAATTTAAGTAGTAATATCTGTAATACACTGCTCGATGAGTTCGACACGTTGATCGTCTACTAAAGCTTCCCTTCTGGCTGCTTCTGCTTTTAATATTTGCACCAACTCGGCTTTCCATAAATCAACTTGCTCTAAATCACCATCCATCATGGCTAACATCCAAGTAGCTTGGGCATCCTCTACTTGATCTTGTAAAAGCAGTGCCAAACCGAGATACCAGTAATTAGACTTGACTGTAGGGTAAATCTCAATCGCCTGCTCATAAAACGTCGTTGCTTGATGATATTCTCCGTAAATAAGGCATTGATAGGCTAGTAACGCCCAGTCGGCTGACTGAATCAAAGTTGAATTTGAGGACATCACAGATGCTGCAAGCGCAGTTTTTCTCCCGATGCTGCTCAACCACTGAACCCACTGCTGAGCCCGAACAGACCAAGTGTATTCTTGATTAACATACTTCACCTGCTGCCTCAGATGAGTTTCAGCATCTGTTGTATCTGTAGCGATACATTTTCTAAGAAGCTGCACAGTCTCTTCAACAAAACGGTTTGTGTAGACTTCCCAATCCTCTTCAATCGGTATCAAACAGGCAAACCCTGCAGTAGTTTCCGGCAATGCCCCCAAGTCACTCGTAACAATTGAGCAGCCACTTGCCATCGCCTCCATCACAGCAATACAGGAGGTTTCGACAAAGGTATTGGGGTAGGTTAATACCATAGCGGACTGAAGTTCGTGAGCCAGATCAGGTTGTGCCAGAGAACCGATGTACTCCACTGCTTCAGTTTCTTGGCATCGACGATAGAGTGAACCATACTCAGACTCATCTTCAGCTTCAGCAACCTGATAAACCTTCATGCTCGAAAATATTTTTAATCTCGTTCCTGGTACGGCGCTGCGAATCCTAGGGAAAATGTTTAGTAAGATATCGAGTCCCCGAAAGGGTGTACTGGTATAGGCAAGAATGGGTGGTTGGGACTTCTGCGCGAGAATCGGAGTGCTATCGGAGAAAAGATCACAAAAAGATGGTGCGATCGCATTACGCAAAACCCCGATACGAGTGAGCTCGATGCCGAAATTCTCATGGAAGCGATCGCGCTGCCAATCGCTGACTAAAGCAAAACCATCATAAATCTCTCGCTCTAAAGGGTTTTGCAATGCCTCTACCGCTGGCTGATCATGGGCGTGTTGCGTCCACAGAATCAGGCGAGTATTCTCTCCAATCAAAGGTCTAATATACATTCCCTGTCCTGCCAGTTTTAGCACAATCACAGCATCAAGAGACTGTAACAGTGCTTGAGGGACGGTATTTAAGGGCAGACAAATCACTCCACGAAATATTCCAGGTACTGAGGTTTTATTGAGTAAAAATACTTTATGCCCCTGTTGAGCAAGTGCCTCAGCCAGGTAACAAAGGGCTGACTCAGAACCTCCCATCGGCATTTGGTAAGCACTTTCAACGTTGTAATCTCCTGTAATTGGGTCTATAAAGGCAACTCGCATTACTCGTATTTGAATTTAGTTTCAAGGTTAATCAGGGGCAAACCAATAAGTTTATACACGGATTAAAATAGTGAGGTCTTGTAAAATAGACATCTCCGGAAATTAAGATTCAGCTACCTTGGCACAAGGGTTTCGTGTTAATTATCTGAGATTTCTCATAGCTTTTACAAAAGGATTGCTTTATGGCTCAG
The DNA here is from genome assembly GCA_964588805.1 of uncultured Microcoleus sp. GTDB lineage: Bacteria > Cyanobacteriota > Cyanobacteriia > Cyanobacteriales > Coleofasciculaceae > CAZPRJ01. The sequence goes on from CAZPRJ010000005.1 coordinate 44,836, forward strand.
ACTCGACTACAGCTATCCCCATTTTGGAAGTTTTCTAAACGTCCTAGCCTCTCAATGCAACTAATGGTGGTAGGACTGGTAATTACAGTTTTCTTTATCACAATCGCTATTCTCGCTCCCGCCTTCCAATCTTGGGGATGGGTGCAAAACCCGACGGAATCCTTGAGTAATCCCATTCACGAACCCCCCAATCTTAAACACTTGTTCGGAACGACGAATCAAGGTTATGATGTCTTTTCTCGTACGTTGTTTGGTTCCCAAGCTGCTTTACAAGTTGTACTGCTTGCTACAACGATCAGTCTTCTCATTGGTGTTCCCTTGGGTTTGGTTAGCGGTTATCTGGGTGGCATATTAGACCGGGTGTTGCTGTTTTTTATGGATACTATTTACACTCTACCTGGATTACTGCTATCGGTAACACTGGCATTTGTAGTAGGACGAGGTATTTTGAATGCTGCAATCGCCATTAGCATTTCTTACATCCCTCAGTATTATCGTGTAGTTCGCAACCATACAGCAAGCGTCAAAAACGAACTCTTCATTGAAGCAGCGCAAGCGATGGGGGCTTCCACTAATCGAGTGCTATCTCGCTATCTATTTCTCAACGTTATTCAGAGTGTACCCGTGTTATTTACGCTTAACGCTGCTGATGCCATTTTAATTTTAGGTGGCTTAGGTTTCTTGGGATTGGGATTACCAGAACAAACGCCAGAATGGGGACAAGATTTACGCCAAGCACTCAACGCGCTTCCTACGGGAATTTGGTGGACAGCACTTTTTCCTGGTTTAGCGATGACATTGATGGTAGTGGGATTGTCTCTTTTTGGAGAAGGTTTAAGTGAGTTCCTTAATCCTCGGAAGCATCGTTAGACCCAATTAAACACCTCACATTAGGTTATGAATTATCAAAGCTTTATCGAGCAACTTTCCAATTTTTATGATAATTGGGATCAAGATTCAGTTAATCCCAAATCTAATCGGTTTGAACCAATCATTCAGCAAGTCAAGGGCATGGCTTCAGCTAATGTAATGCAGTTGCTTAACCTTGCCGTAGAATACTTGGAACCTAATGAAATCTATTGTGAAGTAGGTTGCTTTCAGGGGGCTAACTTAATCGGAGCTTTGTTAGGTCATGCCGAGCAAATAGCTTATGCTGTGGATGATTTTTCTGAGTTGGATACATTGGGGGATAGCTTTGATAAGTTAGTAGATAATTTGTCAATTTTTAACTTAGAAGAACAAGCTTTATTTTGCAATCAAGGGGTGGAAGAATTCTTTTTAGAATTGAGGGAAAGTCAGATTGAAGATAAAATTGGCTTATATTTTTATAATGGAGGAAGAGACTATCGTTCTTGTTTAATGGGGTTACTTTTAGTAAAACCCTTTCTAGCTGAACAGGCTCTTATTGTTTTAACAAATTGTAACTGGGAAGCAACCTATCAGGCAAGTTTAGACTTTATAGTTTCTCATCCTCAAAGCCAATTGTTCCTTGATTTTTCTCAAATACAAAATTATCTCGCTTGGCATGGCTTGCAAGTTATTAAATGGCAATCGAAAAATAATAATAAATTAGATAATATTAAATTTAATCAAGAAAGGAAATACAACTTAATTAACTCAATTTATCAACTTCACGTCAACCAGCAAAAATCTCTATTAGATGAGTGGTGTGATGAAGCTCTAGAACTGTTTCTGACTAAAGAGTACGAAAAATCTGAAAAAAAATACAAGCAAGTCTTAATAGCGGATATCAATCACGCAGAAGCTTGGTTTCATTTAGGTATTTTGTATCACAAAAAAGAACAGTATCCAGATGCCTTGAATGCATTACTCAGAGCATTAGAACTGGATTCATCTAAAGCTGTTTGGCACTATAGTTTAGGGTTAGTACTAGAAGAATTAGGTACTATTCCTCAAGCTATTCGAGCCTATCAAGAATCAATTGCGCTCGATCCACAGTGGATTTCTGCTCATAACCGATTAGGAAATATTTGGTTTAAAGCTGGAGATTTGGAGCAAGCTGAATCAATGTACCGACAAGTCCTTACTGCTTGTCCAGAGCATTGTGCTGGCTATATGAATTTGGGAAACATTCTGTTAGCACGAAACCAGATTGATGAAGCGATAGACGCCTATGAAAAAGCACTTTCCTTAAAACCTCGTGACCCTGATATTCTAAATAACTTAGGTGTAGCCTTTGAGGCTAAGAAAGACAAAGCACAAGCATCTTTTTACTTTGGCTATTCTTGTTATCGACAGGGCAAATATCAAGAAGCAATAGATTGCTATCACGAGTTTTTAGAATATCAAACAGGAGGTATTGCTTTTTACCTAGACCTTGCTGATTGTTATAAAAAACTCGAAGACTATGAAGCCGCATTCAATATTTACCGAGAAGGAATTAACTTATATCCAAACGCAGATTGGCTTTACCTTAACTTAGCCCTAGCTTGGCAAGACTATGGTAATACTGAAAAAGCAATTGCTGTTTTAATACAAGCATTGCAAGTCCTACCTGATAATTTTAATTTGAAGCTTTATCAGCAGTTAATGCTGCCAATTATTTATGAAACAACAGAAGAAATTAAATATTACAGGCAACGATTTACTCAAGGGTTAGAAGTATTAGTACAGCAAACATCTTTAGAGACTCCTGAAGCGATTGATGCTGCTTCATTGGCTATCAGTAGCCGTACAAATTTTTACTTACAGTATCAAGGGAAAAATGATATAAATATACAGCGTCAATACGGTGAATTTGTTCATCGAGTGATGGCGGCTAGTTATCCTCAGTGGGCAAAGGCTCTACCGAGGTTACCTTTCAAAGAAAATGAAAAAATTCGTATTGGCTATGTCTCAGCTCACTTTAGACTCCAGACTGTAGGTAAGTTGTTATTTGGGTGGATTAAAAATCACAACCGAGAAACTTTTGAAATCCACTGTTACTACACAGGGCGTATTGTTGATCAAATCACTCGGAAGTTCCAACGTGCTAGTGATGCTTTTTATCATATTCCTGATGACATAGAAGCCTTGTGCCAGCAGATAGTGGATGATAAATTGCATGTATTAGTTTTTACAGATATCGGCATGGAGCAGCAAACGAGTCAAATAGCTGCACTGCATCTTGCACCCGTACAATGTATAACTTGGGGACATCCTATCACCTCTGGTTTACCTACCATTGACTACTACTTAACAACTGAGTTAATGGAACCAGAAAATGCCCAAGAGCATTATACAGAAAAGCTGATTGAGCTGCCAAATATTGGAGTGTGTTATCAAAAACCTAATCTCCCCGAACAGACTAAGACACGCTCTGATTTTCAATTACGAGATGAAGCAACACTTTATCTATCTTGCCAATCTCTATTTAAATATTTGCCGCAGTATGATTATATTTTTGCTGCAATCGCTCAGCAAGTTCCTCAATCCCAATTTGCCTTCTTATCCCACTATTCAAATTTTATTACTGAAAAGTTCAGACAGCGCCTTAAAAGAACGTTTGCTAATTATAATTTGAATAGTGAAGATTACTGTGTAATAGTACCACGTCAAGATTGGATAGGATATGCCAGCTTAAACCTAGTTTCAGATATTTATTTAGATACCTTGAGTTGGTCAGGAGGGAATACTACACTAGAAGCGATCGCCTGTAATCTCCCGATTGTTACTTGTCCTGGTGAGTTTATGCGTGGGCGTCATTCTTATGGCATTTTAAAAATGTTAGGAGTGACAGAAACGATTGCTCAAACTGAAGCTGAATATATAGAGATTGCAGTTAGATTAGGGCGTGATTCAGTATGGCGAAAGAGTATCGTTCAGCAGATGATAGAACGCCATTCTTATCTTTATGAAGATAAAACGTGTGTAGCAGCGCTTGAGGACTTTTATCGACGTGTGGTTCGAGAACCATAGTATTAAAAGCGCTTTGTGGTAAACCAGATCAAACTTTTATACATTGCAAGATGGGTACAGATAGTCAGGGTGTGGTGGGTAATACTGAAGTCATCGGTATTGACTTAGGCGGAACAGCAATCAAGCTAGGACGATTTCGCCAAGATGGAACCTGTATACAATCTTTGAGTGTACCAACCCCTCAACCCGCAACACCCACAGCCGTTGTGGACGCCATCGCGGATGCAATCGGCCAACTCAACCCCAGACAAGCAGCCATTGCAGCCATTGGCATTGGTACTCCAGGCCCTACGGATGCTGCCGGTCGAATTGCCAGAATTGCCATTAACTTAACAGGCTGGCGTGATGTTCCCCTCGCTGAGATGTTAGAAGTCAAAACAGGTTGCCCTACGATTATCGCCAATGATGCCAACTGTGCGGGTTTGGGAGAAACTTGGTTAGGGGCAGGTCGGCGGTTTCGTAATTTGATTTTACTGACTTTAGGTACAGGGGTTGGCGGCGCGATTATTTTAGATGGCAAACTCTTCACTGGCTATCAAGGTGCAGCAGGTGAATTAGGCTTAATTACCTTGAATCCCGATGGCCCGAAGTGTAATAGCGGCAATCGAGGTTCTTTAGAGCAATATGTCTCAGTTCAAGCCATTCGCCGTCGCACGGGAAAAGAACCTGCTGAACTCGGGGTTTTGGCGAAACAGGGGGATAAGTGGGCTCTAGAATTTTGGGACAGCTACGGACGTGATTTAGGGGCTGGGTTAGCGAGTCTCATTTATATTCTCACACCAGAAGCGATCGTGATTGGGGGTGGGGTTAGTGCCAGTGCAGAGTTTTTCTTCCCGGCGGCTTTAGCAGAAATCGAGCAACGGGTGCTTTTGAGTTCCCGTGCAGGTTTACAGCTACTAGTGGCAGAGTTGGGAAATCCGGCGGGGATGGTGGGGGCGGCCAAGTTGGCTTGGCAAATGCTGGAGGTTAGTTCTAGAAGCAGTTTTGGGACAGGCGAGACGCCCATCCCACAGTCAGAGATTGGTTGATTCCTAGTTGTGCTTTAGCGCTAAAGCGCAACTATAAATCTTTAAAGGAATTTCCTGGGACTCCCCTTTAGCCAATAGTGATTAATAGTAGTCTTCTTAGTCGGCCGGGTCGCCATAGGGGTCTTCACTCGCAGGACGAACCCCACCAAACTGTCCGAAATCGGCCGGGTCGCCATAGGGGTCTTCACTCGCGGGGCGGACATTACCATACTGCCCGAAATCGGCCGGGTCACCATAGGGGTCTTCGCTTGCTGGGCGGACATTACCATACTGCCCATAATCAGCCGGGTCGCCATAGGGGTCTTCACTCGCGGGGCGGACATTACCATACTGCCCATAATCGGCCGGGTCGCCATAGGGGTCTTCGCTTGCTGGGCGTACCTCCCGATCATAATCTCGGTCTTGCCCCTGGTCATTACCAGCGATCGCATCTTGAATCTTTCTGATAAATCCATCCACCATGATATAAATCTCCTTTGTTATTCGTTAGATGGAGCAACTATGTAGAGGGTATATACCCTTACCACATTGCGTTTTTATGCGTTTCTGAATGTGAGTTATGCCTTAGTCAAGCTGCTGTTTTATTGCAGTCTTTACCAACAATTAGAAATCAATAAGTAAGAGAGAACTTACACAGCAACTCTACTTGTAGGGTGCGTTGCAACCCACTTTGCTCTAAGGCTACGGTCTAACTGAGAATTTTGCGTAAGTACTGAAGACCTAGAAATGAACACGAGTGAGTATGACTCATTGGTAACTGACTTTTGCCATTTAATAGGCTTGTTGTAAGTCTCTGAGGTCACGACCTGTCGGTCTGCCGTTATAACCTTGGAAGTCCCGATACCGTTCGGCTTCAGCCTCTGGAACTCGAATACCTCCCGGTGGTGGTGTTACCCAATGAGCCCTACCTTGAGCATCGCGGTAGTAGACACGTCCATTTTTAGAAAGGTAATACTGCCCCTGCGCTCCTTGTCCCTGACGGTTTTTGTGTTGTTGCCAGAGATAATAAAGTGCAGCAGCTCCTACCAAAACCGCGACTTTTTGTCGATTCGATAATCCCCTTCTTTGCGTTCTTTGTGGGGTTCTATCCCGCAGTTGAGCAATTGGAGTCGCTTGTGTCAGAGTGCTTGTATTTTCAACCGGCGGCGACGCAGCAATACTCCGGCGCATAGCGATATAAGAGAAAAATGGCACTCCTAATAAAGCTGAAAGCAGTACTGCTATCGGACTCTGAAATCTATGTTTCGGTGAGTAATTTACGTTCATTGTTTTGAGTCACCCTGCCTTATAATTTGCGGTTTTATAATGGACTTACGAACTTGTAGTTTCCTTAAATTTTGTTGCTTTTAAAAGCAACTTTCGCACCCCAAAAATGAGAATAATTCCCATTTTTTGTATGCAACGGAAACAGCACTTAAATTGATTGAACTGGTATAATTGTGTCTGAGTTGATGAATACTTCTATCCCGCTTCAGATAGAATCTGTATTTGCCCATTCAATCTGGCGGAATAAGCACAATTAAATAGTGCAGCCAAAAAACAATAAGAACCAGAATCAAAGAGTTGGAAACCGAGTTTAATCTCAGCTCAAACCTTCGAGTCTGGCTCCTTATTATTAAATTATTCAGCTAGCTAGCGAGGTCAACGTTCACTTGCTTACGCTTTACTGGCTGGATAGATTACTGATTTTCTTCATTGTATTCATCAGGAGGAGTTACTCCATTTCCCGGATAACCAGCTCCTGTCGTGGAACCACCATTATCTTGGAACCGTTCTTGAGAAGACCTTTCATTCCAAGAGTTGGCTCCACGATTCATCATAGAATCTCGGTTCATTCGTTCATTGTCAACTCCTTGAGGTCTGACATTGTTTCCGGGATAACCAGCTCCTGTTGTGGAACCACCATTATCTTGGAACCGTTCTTGAGAAGACCTTTCATTCCAAGAGTTGGCTCCACGATTCATCATAGAATCTCGGTTCATTCGTTCATTGTCAACTCCTTGAGGTCTGACATTGTTTCCGGGATAACCCGCTCCTGTTGTGGAACCACCATTATCTTGGAACCGTTCTTGAGTTCTATTTTGAGAGTTCATTTCCCCATAAGGATATTGCCGATTGAGTTGCTGGAGTCCACAATAGTAACCTCCACCTGTAGTGAGGTTTCCTTGATATCCTCCACAAGCCTCGTAACGCTCACCTCGCTCCATTCTCTGAGCCAATAATTGCCCGTCTATTGCTGTAGAGTCAGATTGAGAATTAGTATTATTTACAGATGGATTAAATTCATTAGTTTTAGGAGTATTCAGAGCTAAACCTGGTAAACTCAAGAATATACCCGCTCCGACGGCTCCTGCCATACTCAAAATTTTTCCCATCAAATTTTTATTAGGCTGTACGGTCATTCTTACCTCTCTTTTATGCAAAATTTGCCCAAGATTTTTATCTTGACTGTTTAATAAATCAAAGTTTTCAAGTATTCAGCTAAGCTTGCTCAGCTCACAAGAAGGTAAAGGTATCTATCTCAAGTGAAACCTCTTAACCTTTTCTTCTTTTAAAATTAACTTTATTGGCGAAGTCAAGCTTCCACCTAAAGAATTATATAAAGATACATTAAAGTGTTTCCAAAGATACAGAAATACGTGAGCAGATTCAATATAGAGAAAACATTATTATTGTTGAGTCCGCCTGATAATAACCCCTGTAGCTCAGAGTACAGGGGTTTTAGCTTATAAGATGAGTTAACTTGAGTGATGCAGCCTGATAAATTTAGATTCCAAATACGAGCTAAGAATACGGTTTAGGTATTGCTAAATAAGTCTTGCCCGTCGATCACAGCCGTAAAATACAGGTAATTAGGATTTACTTTGTATCGCAAATCCTCCTTACACAGGTCAATAAACTCAAAATGACCTTTGGGATTTTTGCCCACTAAGCACCCTGCTGAGTTAAACCCCACCTTATCAGACCCCCATCCATGATGTTGGTTGATAAAATTTCCAGTACTGTTTTTGACCAATGTATCTCCGCTATCTCGTTTATAGTTCCGGTTAGTATCCCGCATAATATCAATAGGGCCAGCTTGCTCTAAGGCAGGGTAAGGGGGACGAGAGCCTGAACCGTAATGGAATCCCTGTTTCCAAGCTTGATACTGACCAAATGCCACCTGAGCTACACCCGCCGCAATTTTTGAGCTCTTCGTTGAGGCTACACCAGGGTCAGTGGTTGCTACCCAGTGGTTGACAATTCGAGGTACTCCATTATTAGGAATTTCTAGAATAATACGCTGATCATTCCAACCGTCGGGGGTGTTGGTTATGAGTTGAAAGTTTTCACTCAAGCCTTGAACATATACAATCGAATATCTTTTATCACCTCTCGGTACATAATATTGCTTATTCATCATGTACTTAATGAGGCGAGAGGCAAAATCAGTTCCTAATTGGAGGGGAATGAGTTCTGATGTGTTTTGCAACGCAGTTAAAGTCGCCTGGTCAATTTCTCCACTAGCGCTCAATCCCTTCATCTGTTGAAACCAAGCCAAAGCCGCTTTACTCTGCCCTCCCCACTTACCATCTGCGGGTGGATCTAAAATGCAAAATTGAATTAATCTTTGTTGCACCCAGAGATTCGTATCGCCATTAGTAGGGGCGGCTGATGCCGCCGCAGGCGCAGCAAAAGTTTGAACCGATGCTGCCGCAGGACTGGAATTTGATGTTCCACCACTTACCGGTGTTAGGAAAACTTTCGCTTCTGCTAACCGCCTGCGCTTAAGTCCGGCCTCAACGTTACTTCCGGGGTTTCTGTACATCACGAACGTTGCTTCAATCTTATCCCACTCCTTATTTTTCAGAACTCTGGTCATCGTTCCAAAGTTACTGCTGCCATAAAAACGGGCACCTAGGTTGTAAGCAAAACTCAGTATGGCTCCTTGTTGGTTCGCATTGAATTCGTGCCATCCGGGAATCTTTTCTAATGGAGGCAGATAATCTTTTTCAAGCTGAGTCATCAACAGATCATCTGCCTCTGCTTGAGTAATGGATTCATGTAATCCCCACTCCCCACCATTTTTTTTGCGAGTTGTTCCCCAACCAATCGTAATCGGCTTACCTCCTGTTAGAGGGTCGGGATAGGCTTTAAGGTGACATCCCTCAAATTTTTTGATCAGTTCAACGCCTGGCAGTGGTACTTTTCCAGAAACACCTCCATACAATGAGTTGTTCTGGGGTGTTGTAGCCGGAGCCGAGGGTACTGGGGCTGCTACAGTTGGTGTACTCATCGGCTGTGGACTCACCGCAGGCGACGGTGGCGGATTAACGGCAGGACTCGGTGGTGGCTGTTGTGATAACCCAGTAATCTCAACGTGCTGACTGAAAACGTACCACTTATCCAAGCCGTTGACTGCGCGATTTAAAGTGACAAAATAATGACTATTAACCAACTGCGATTGCAGCAGTGGCAATTCAGTATTATTGTTCACCCAGACTTTTTGGTTATCCGGTAGTGTACTCGCTTGAGCGGGTGTCACTTTCAGGTACGTTCCCTGGCTGCTGGGATTATTAATCCTCAGCTTGCCCGTACCAGAGGGTGTTGTAGTCGGTGTGGGATTGGTAGGAGTCGGTGTGGGGTTGACAGGAGCAGCCGATGGTATTGGGTTTTGGGCGGGTGAGAGTAAATTTTTGTAATACATATAAAACACCACAGCCCCAGCGCCAACCGGTCCAAACCCTAATTCAGGATTAAACCTCGAGCCGTTTTCATAATTACCTTTCTTGTACCAGTTCGTTCCCGACCAGAGATACGGAGAATATATCCCCATTGAGCGGTATCCCATGCCGGTATAACATTCCAAATACCAGAGAATGCCCGCAGGCATATCCCAACTTTTTGCTCGGTCAAATCTTGCACTCAAAAGGGCATCGACGGCGGATTCTTCCCACGAATAACCTACAGCCCAACCTTGAAAGGGTTCTTTCTGGGGGCGATTGGGGGGATTATTAACGGTGCGCCCGGTCAATGGATCGCCATTATGCAAATGGCCACGCCAATTAAAGTTCGTTGCTAAGTAGTGAATCAACCCCACCACATACCAAGGCATGGTAGGATTCACGACTTGGGCAACTCTTTCGTAGCGATCGCGATTTTGCAGCAGACTTCGGGAGACTTGATCGATACGATCCAGCCAAGTCCGCCTGAGTTGGCAGTTCGTAAATAGATGCTGATATTCCGGACGCAGGACTGAGAGTTTTGTATTTTGTAAAACTTGTACCATTAGGCAGATGCTAGAGCTTCTATTATCTAATATGGCTCTAATCCGGGCAGTCTGAAAATAGGCTCAGTGAGCTTAAGCTTTACCCTGGCTGACATTCAACAGATTTATCTACAACTGAAAATATATTGGAAATGATTTGATGAGTCAGTGGGTTCAAGGGCGATAACCCTGCACTTGCTGCTGTAAATATTTGCCCCATTCTGCTGCAAGGGGAATTTCTGTAAAGGGAACTTGAATAGAGGCAGTGGGGGTATTTAAGCGAAATTCTAGAGCGATCGCCCGACCGTTGCGAGGCGGATTCTCTAAATCCACAGCCTTCCCGTTCACCACCAAGTGAATCGACTCAACCTCCCCAAGAGAAAAGGTTTCTAAATCAATAGGCCCTTTACGCGTCGGTTTTCCCCAAGTGAGATGGCTATTTTTTTGCCCTAATACGGCATAAATATCGTATTTTGCCCGATCAAATTGCTCAGCCCAGTGACGATAGGCTTCAACTTTTTGAAATTCATTCCAACCTGACCAAGCCAACCAAAAAAATATCCCTAACAAAGGCAACCACAGTAAACCGCGTTCCATAAATTAAGACCTGTAAACATTAAAGATGAGTTTTGAGTTCCAAGCTAAAAGTAGAATAATCCTTAACTCAGCATTCATGATTCACTAGGAGCTACGCCAACAGTACCAAAGATGGCTGTAGCCTAATGAACCCACCCTCTGACCGATGAGTTATCGTAGAGTTTAAACTGGCGCAACAGCGGACGGCTTGCCATGAAAAAGGTTTTGATTGCTTGTTTGTTTATCTTAGGGCTAGGATTTGCCCTATTTAACTTTAAGGGTCTGGCAAACCAAGGAGAATTTCAATCCATTGTGCTGGACTTCCGAGAAGATATCCCCGCTTCGGTTGTGGAAGCAAAAGTCAATTTGCTGGCTGGACAATATAATATCGAGCCACGCTTAAATAGTGAATTTTCGGCCGCTGACAATGTATATATTGCCAAAGGCGATCGCCAAACCATTGCCCAACTGAAAAAAGCAGGCTTGGGCAAAGTCACTGAATATATTGAACCGAACTATATCTACCAACAGTTTGAGGTTCCCAACGACCCTGAATATGGTCAACAGTGGAACTTGCGAAGCATTAATGTCGAGTCGGCCTGGGATGAAACTAAAGGAAGTGGCATCACGGTTGCCGTCATTGATACCGGTGTTACTCCTGTCCCCGATTTGAAAGAAACCCAATTTGTCAACGGCTACGATTTTGTAAACGACCGAATTGAAGCCTATGATGATGCCGGACATGGCACCCATGTAGCCGGAACCATTGCTCAATCGACAAATAATGGCTACGGAGTGGCTGGCATTGCCTACCAAGCAACGCTGATGCCGCTAAAAGTCCTAGCTGCCTCTGGTGGAGGTACAGTAGCCGATATTGCGGAAGCGATTCGTTTTGCGGCTGATAACGGTGCCGACGTTATTAACATGAGCTTGGGCGGCCCTGGCGAGAGTCAGTTGATGGAAGAAGCAATCAACTACGCTCACCAAAAAGGGGTTGTCGTCGTAGCAGCAGCCGGAAATTCTAACCAAAATTCTGCCGCTTATCCTGCACGCTATCCCCATGTAATCGGTGTTTCCGCCCTTGATTCAGTTGGCGTTAAAGCCCCCTACTCTAACTTTGGGGCAGGTGTAGATATCTCAGCTCCTGGTGGCAGCGAAGACGGTAAAATCTTACAAGAAACCATCGACCCCGAAACCGGTCTAGAGGTTTTTGAGGGCTATCAAGGAACCAGCATGGCAGCACCCCACGTTGCCGGTGTAGCGGCCTTGATTAAAGCATCCGGTATCACAGAACCGGATGAAGTCTTGGATGTGTTGAAGAAATCCGCACGGGTAATTCAGCAAGACCCATTAAATCATTTTGGTGCAGGTCATTTGGATGCGGCGGCGGCCGTGAAGCTGGCGGTACGTGGACAAATTACCTTTAAGGACTTCTTCCGTTGGTTACGAGATAATGGTTATCTCAATCCTCGCTTCTGGGTTGATGGTGGAACAGTGATGTTACTGCCGAAAATTGCGATGGTGTTGGGGTCTTATCTATTGGCTTGGTTATTGCGGAATTATTTACCTTTCTGGAGTTGGTCTTTGACTTCTGGATTATTGGCTGGAAGTTCAGGGTTATTCTTCCTGCGAGGTTTCTATATCTTTGATTTACCGCAGTGGCCATTCCGAGTCATGGGAAGTTCTATCCCCGAATTGGGCAGTGCCATCCAAGGGAGTGCGTTGTTAAACCCCATTTTTGCCAGTGTCCTGATTCCGTTTATCTTAGTGACCTTATTCCTGGGTCATGGAAAATGGAAGTGGATGGCGATTGGATCGGCCTTGGGTGTTGCCAGTTGTTTAGCCGTGAGTGCCGTCATGTCACCCTCCCTCATGTGGTTGGGAAGTGGAATTGTGGCTCGCGTCTTCCTGGTTGCTAATGCCCTATTGTGCTTCGGATTAGCCTATCTAGCCTCAAAAGGAGAAACCCAAACGGCATGAGTATTAACGTCACTGGTGTGATCGAACGCAAAGGTATGGGCCCAGGGACTTGGGCTTTGGTAGCTGAGTCTGGAGAAACCTACGAACTCAAGGATGCTCCCGATGAGTTGAAACAATCAGAATTGAAGGTCAAGGTAGAAGGGCAAGTCCGAGATGATGTGATGACCTTCGCGATGATTGGCCCAGTTCTGGAAGTGAAATCCTTTAAGGTGTTGGATTAGTGGATCGAGTTGGGGTACGCACCGTCGTACCCCTCTGTTCTACCGATCTTGAGCAGGCTGAATAATCTCAACTCAGACAGCTTCCGCTTTGCGCCTTAGAATAGTTAACGAGGCATAAGTGAAAAACACTTGAGTGTTTCAAGTGATTCATCGCTTTTCGCCTCAAAAAAAATCCCCGGCTCAAACCGGTGAGCCAGGGAACGTCAATCAGGGTGCATCTACCATTCCACTCTTCCGAGATTGGCATACGTCATCCGGAAAAATTGGGGAAAGTTGCAGCCGAGTTCTCAAACCTTGACCGAAAAAATTTTAGATTTTGGAGCTCGATTGAATGACAATCATCAATCTTGCTTCAACCTCGATTCATCTGAGGATGAATTTTGGGTAGATCCTCAAAATCTAGGAAACATTCAGGCAATCGATTGTATCTATGAGTAGATAGGGGTATGCGTCCTCAAGTCTTTTCACGATTCAACGAAAGCCATTGAAATTAAGCAAAATTGACCCAGAAATAGCAGTGGCACAGGAATTTCACATCTCCGTGACTCCTTTGGGAGAAGACGAATATCTGGTGCGAATCGAACGCCAAGCGGACGGGGTGCCATTAGCAGAAGAGCAAGTCCACTGGCCTGTCGAAGAGTGGTTAGCTCAAGCGCGTCAACTCATGAATGACCCACTCTTAGGAGTGTTGCAAGGTGATGGCGGATTGACGCAAGATGTTTTTTTCTTGTCGGAATGGGATGAACCCGCTAATCCGGCTGCTCGTAATTTGGTTGAGTTAGGTTACAACCTTTATAACGCTCTGTTTCAGGGCAGTCTGCGCGATAGCTGGATGATGGCTCAGGCGATCGCTCAACACCAACGTCAGGTTTTGCGATTGCGCTTGGGGTTAAAAGGAAGCCGTCTACCTCGCTTACCTTGGGAAGTTCTCCACGCGGGCGATCGCCCCCTAGCCACAGGAACGGATGTAGCCTTCTCTCGCTATCAGCCGAGTACTCGGTTGTGGAGTCCCAGACAGGCGTTTAGCCTTCCCCCCAATCAACCCCTGAAAATTTTGATGGTCATTTCTAGCCCAAGTGACCAAGAAACATTAGAACTGGCTCAAGAAGCCAATCACCTGAAAGAAGAACTTAGAAATCGCACGTCCTATGGGACACCCGCGATTCAACTGAATATTCTCAGGCAGCCGGGACGTGAACAGTTAACCCAAGCCCTCGAACAAGGTCAATATCAAGTATTCCACTATGCCGGTCATAGTAACTTGAGTGAATCGGGTGGAGATGTCTACCTCGTCAGTAACAAAACCGGACTCACGGAAACTCTCAATGGTGATGACTTGGCGGGATTGCTGGTCAATAATGGAGTTCAGCTAGCCGTATTTAACTCCTGCCGAGGTGCCTATACGGCGACTTCCGGTGCAGTAGAAAATGGCAAAGACCGGAATTTGGCAGAAGCCTTGGTGAAACGGGGGATTCCTGCTGTTTTGGCCATGGCCGAGAAAATTCCTGATGATGTCGCCCTCACCCTGACTCGACTGTTTTACCGCAATCTTAATCAAGGCTATCCCATTGACTTGAGCCTCTCACGGGCAAGACAAGGGTTGATTTCTGCCTACGGATCGAACCAGTTATACTGGGCGTTACCGGTACTCTACCTGCATCCAGAATTCAATGGATTCTTGACTAATGACACCCCAGAGAATCGGGAAGAACTTTTTGCTTTACCCGATCCTCCAGATACCCCTTTAACCACGAATGCCCAAGAAGTGGTATTCACGCGATCGGTAACACCGTCCATGCCTCCAGAAGATGAGACTATCAGTATAAATCCAGAGGATTCTGACACCGATGATCCATCTGCATTTATTAAAGATTTGCTCAGCCAGCTATCCTCAGAGTCCCCATCCTCGGATGCAGTAGCATTGACTGGGGATGCAGAGGGTCAACCCAGAATTATAGACAATCAACCCAGGCTTCAGGCACAACCGGCCAGTTGGCAATTACCTGCCGAGCCTCCAGACAATCCTGTAGCCGGGGAATCAGTCAATCCCCAGGCTGAAATCTCTCAAGCCTCAGTCACCCAAGCTGAAACTCCAGCCCACTCATCCCCAAGCCCCCAACGTCGGACGAGGATACGTGGTCCTCTCTGGTGGCAGAGAATGCCGTTAATTCCTAAAGTGTGGGCTATCTTAGGGGTTTTTGGGATTCTCTCCGTTTCTGTGTGGACAGTGGGATTGTTCTTTCAACAACCTAGTAGCACTTCAAGCCGTGGCGGTTTGACTCAATCCAAGCCTTCACCTCAAGCCCCAACCCCCTCGGATCGTAACGTTCCCCAAACTCAATCCCCAAGCGAGCTATCAACAGCCGAAACCGCTACCGTCACGAATCTGGCCATTGAACAATTCAATCAAAAAAATATTATAGAAGGGAAAAAAGCTGTAGCGGCATTGTTAGACCGAGGTGCCTTATCACAGGCTCAGGCCGCTCTGGAGGCAGTACCCAAGGCTCAAATCGATAACCCCGACATTAGCTTTTTAAGGGGGCGTTTGGCTTGGCAATCCATCCAATCGGGTAGCAAAGATTTTGCTGTAAGTGATGCACGGCGTTATTGGGAAGTCGCGCAAAAAGAACAACCTCAGTCGATTGAATACCTGACAGCACTGGGATTTGCCTACTACGCTGAAGGAAATTACGAGCGTGCCAATAATGCTTGGTATGAAGCTCTGGCTTTGATGGAAACAGCCCCCACCGCTACCCCATCCACTGCCCAAAACCAAAATCTCAGCGCCTATGCAGGGTTAGCACTTGGATTGTGGAAAGATGCACAAAAACAGCCTGCAAATAAGCGAGAAAGTCTATTGAGTAAATCACTCAAGACACGCCAGTACGTCATGTCTACCGATCCCATTAACTTCCAGCCCCAAAATTTGAGCAAAAACTGGTTGTGGACTGAACAGGCAATTCAAGATTGGCAGGCGCTTTTAGCCGTTAAAGGAGCCATGTAAAAATAAATTGGACAATTTATCCAGAGATTGAAGAATGAGAAGATAACTGGCATTGCAAGGTGATATGTCTGGGAATGAGGGGATAAAAAGCATTCAAGACAAGTATGAGCGGTTATCGCCTTACTTGAATGAGAAAACAAGACGTATTTGGGCCGCAATCGAAGCCCAAAGTCTAGGTTGGGGAGGTATAAGTCAGGTTTCTAGAGCAACAGGAATGTCGCGGACGACAATTCATGCCGGAATAGGTTTGTTGTCACAACCAAATGGAGCAAAAACGGAGGATGAAAGTCTAAGAATCCGAGAAGTTGGTGGTGGACGTAAACTACTCGAAGAACAAGACCCAATGCTGCTGACAGATTTGGAATCACTGGTGGAACCCATGACATTAGGCGACCCAGAATCTCCACTCAAATGGACATCTAAAAGTGTAGTCAAACTGGCTCAAGCCTTGAACCAAGGGGGACACAGAATCAGTTCTAAGAGCGTTGACAATTTACTCGAATCGTTAGGCTACAGCTTACAATCTAATCGGAAAACCCGTGATGGTAAGCAGAACGCAGACCGAGACGGGCAGTTTTTACATAGCTTGTTTTGCCACATTACTCAAAATTGGCGTGGTAGACCTTTAACTAGTTTGCAAGTCGTGATTAATCTAATTCGCAACACTACCACTCAACAAGGATTACAAGTGGAAGCTAGGTTAGATGAAAATTTCTACAAAACAGGTATCAAAGTTACAGACCAAGAATTTAAGGCTATTGCCATTGAGCGCAACTCTTTTCGCGGTGAATGGAACTATGTAATTAAGCCCAGAATCCCTGCTTAATTGTTCAAGTTATTTTTACATACTTCCTAAGGTATCCCGACTATCAAAAATGTCTGTATCTAGAGATAACTTCGGCGCAAATTGCCCAACTCGCCTACCAATAATTTCTTTAATCTTCTCAAGTCCTGGTTCATAGACTTTCCCATCCGGAGTTCGTACCATAATCATCGGCAGAACTTGAGTATCGCTATAAATATCTCGGATATCCGTAGCACGGTTCGAGTACACCATTGAGATAGGAACGGTGTAAATTAGATGGCAATCTAATGCTTTGAGTTGTTCGCTGCGGTCAAGAAAAATTTCCTCATGGTTGGTGCGTCCAGTTTCCTGCAAGACTGGAACAATCCGGTCTAAATTATCCACAATTACCGCTAGTTGAGTAGAACCATGCGGTAGATGCTGCTTCGCCTCGTTGAGAAACTCATTCAAAACATCAATTAAGCTAACCGTATGAGGATTCACCTTCTCTCGAATCTGTTGCCGCATCGTGGGTTCTGCTCTTAAATTGGCAGTTAGCTTAGCGAATTGGGCAATTTGTCCCTCAACACTCATCCCCTCAAACGATATCTCCGTCAGCGCTAAATCCTTCAACTCTTGGTAGCGTCGTTTCACCCAATTCAACAACGGTGCGGGATTGGCACTTTTGTTTAATTCATCCAGCAGATGGCGGGTACAGGCGAGGAGAATATCGGTATATTGGGCATCCTCCGATTGAATATCCTCTTCATCGGCGGCAAAATAAACCACATAGAACTTATTCTGCTCCAAATATTGCTTTAACCTGAGCAGTTCCGTTGATTTTCCCGCACCTCGATGGCCTGAGTATAGCTGACACGTCACCCGCTCAGAACGCTGCATCCGCTTCCCCAAGTCCGCCAGAACATCCTCATCCGCGCACATCGCGACAATCCACATAATTCGGGTCGCCTGCTGGTAAGGGTTGAAAGGGGTCAAAGGCATTGTAGAGGTTATCCAATAGGTCTGACATTGAGGGATACATCTATATCTTGCTTTCGAGCGCGATTCTAACCTAGAGTGAGGAACCGGTGTAGAACCTTCAGGGCTTACGCAAGTGTCACAAAAAATCTGGTTTTTGGTTTGTAGTAAGGGCTTTAGCCCTTTGAAATCAGGTGTCAACTCCTCATTACGAACTAAAAATAATATGCCAGTTGCCTAAGTTCTGACGTTATTTTCTGGCCCGAATACACAAGACTATGGCGAACAGAGATGATAAGCTGAGAAACATTTAGGTAAGCCTGTTTCTATCCTGAAGTCAGTCTGTGAACCCAGCGTCAATCTTTCCTGTTCTGTTATAGATGCTTAACTCTCGCCTTAGGTCTATACGCAAATCTCTATCCACTCGCTTGAGCCAATTTTTATTGTCTCAAAAAGAGTCATATATTTTATTGAATCAACGCCATAATCCCAAGGCAATCACTCAAATACACCGTCAGATTCGCCGTAGAGCAATAATACTCATGTTGATTGGGACATTGAGCTTTGTTCTCGGTATCGGTTATGGCTTCACTCAGCGATATCGTAACGACCTAAAATATACAGAAATTGATGACTACACGGAAGTCAAAGCAACACCTAACATCGCTCCAGTTGCTCAAGCTCCTAGAGTTGCTCCTAATATTAATATCACCATTAAAGCAGTAGGTGATATTGTTCCTGGCACGGATTATCCTCGGAATAAGCTTCATCCCAACAAAAAGGTCTTGTTTCAATCGGTGAAATCCCTGCTCAAAGGAGCTGATTTTTTATTTGGAAATTTTGAAAGTACATTAACCGATTATCCTTATTCTCCTAAAGGTACAGGGGGAGGATTAGTAATTCCCTTTCGCACCCCTCCTAGTTATACCCAGATTCTAAAAGACGCTGGGTTTCACATCATGAGCATTGCCAATAACCATTCCTTAGATTTTGCTCAACCGGGATTGGATGACACGATTGCAAATCTAGAAAAGGTGGGGATTAAAGCGCTAGGAAAAAAAGGGCAAATTTTGATTGCTCACTATAAAGATTTATCGATTGCTTGGATTGGCTTTAGTTACTTTGATTTTCATAACTCTATGAATAATCTCCCTAAAGCCAAAGCGTTAGTACAAAAAGCAAGTCAAAATGCTGATATCGTAGTTATTTCTGTTCATGCCGGTGCAGAAGGAACAGGAGCGATGCGAGTTCGGAATAAAACTGAGTTTTTTGCCGGTGAAAATCGGGGAAATATGGTGCAGTTTTCCCGTGCTATGATTGATAGCGGTGCGGATTTAATTTTAGGGCATAGTCCTCACGTTCCTAGAGCTCTAGAACTCTACAAAGGCAAATTAGTTGCCTATTCTTTAGGCAATTTTATGGGATACCGTACTCTTTCTAGTAGTGGAGAACTGGGCTATTCTTTAGTTTTAGAAGCCAAATTAAATAACCGAGGGGATTTTATTTCAGGGCGTATTATTCCGGTTCACATCAATCGTCAAGGTATCCCTTTTCCGGATAGCCAAGGCCGTAGTATCAGGCTCATCCAAAAGCTAACTCGGCTAGATTTTCCGGCAACTCCTCTTGTGATTCAAAATGATGGCCAAATTCTAGTTAAGAATCAGAAAAAGCCTCAATAAAGATAAATATTATTTGTCCATTACCTTCAAAGCCAAGATGTCAGTTAAGGAAGAAACCAATGAATATAACCACATTGAGCACACACTAAACAGACGGCAGAACGATTAGTCCAGTTTAAATTAAAAAAAGTGGCTAATGCTGTATTGAGCTGTGCTTCACGACGCCAAAATAAATCATAATCACAAACTAAACATCTAAGTGGGTTTTCATGATGCACTTGGTAACGTTGAGGTTCTTTCATGACTCAAAAACTCTATCATTAAACTTTGCTCAACTAATTACTACAGCCTCGCTGCTTACCATTTCTAAAAATTAAACAAGTTTCTGCAATTTTAACTTACCTATCGAATCAAAATTATCAAAAGGAAGGAATCCCTTGCTCAAGTTTGTCTCAAATTTCTGGTTCAATTCCGGCCGCCCTTAGTTGTGCCGCTAATCGCTCAGCACGCTCTGATAATTGTTTAGCTTGTTCTGAACCCCATAATAAAAGTTCCCCATTCTCATCCCACCACCTTAACCAATAACCGATTCGATTCTCGCGAGTGCCTTGCCATACTCCCAAAAATAACCTCATTTGGGCAATCCAGTATCTGTCATTAGCATCAGGATTTTGTAGCTTATAATGTCCTGAATCATCTAACTGATAGACTTCTAATTCTCCTGTATCCGGTTCAAAAATCGCGTAATGGGGAACCTCTAAAACTCGCTCATAGAAAAACCATTTACCTGGGGGATAGGTAGGTTTATTAGAATACTCACCCCTTTCTGTATCCGAGAGAAATTCCATAACAATTACTGGAATATCACCTTGGAGGCGGGGAGTATAGCTGCGTTTGACTTCTTCCCGTGAAACTCGAATCGAAGGGACATAAGCCCAGTCTGGGGCTTTAACCACTATTTTTTGATTAACAGTCGCGCAGATGCCGTAGTTAGTAGGGGTTAAGGCATTCTCTGGAAGTTTGCCAGCAATTTCTAAGCTTTCAGTTAAAGCGGCGGCAAGGGGTGGCTGATTGATGTTGTCCACAGGTTCATCGTCAAGAACAAAGTCATCCGGTAGTTTTTCCCAGGTGATTTCGTAGTTAACAGTACTGGCTAGCATGGTAAGCAATTCAAAATTCAAGAAGTGTCATAGCTTCATTCTCGCAACCAGCAAAAACGGTAGAGAAGACACCTTCTCTACCGTTAAATTTTAATACTAACTGTTGATAACGAAGCGCTAGCTACTCAGCCGCTTGAGGCAATAACTCCCGCTTCTCACCGGGACGTACATAGACATTGCCTTCCTCATTGACATCGACAATAGCGATATCTCCTTCCTTGATTTGTCCACCCAGGATTTGCTCGGCGAGGACATCTTCTAAAAGGCGCATAATTGCCCGACGCAGTGGACGTGCACCGTAGCTAGGGTTATAACCCTCAGCAACCAGTCGATCCTTAAAGGCTTCAGTGACTTCTAAGGTAATACCTTGTTCGTCCAATCGCCCGAATACTTCCTTGAGCATAATGTCGGCGATTTCCTTGATTTCGTCTACATTGAGCTGACGGAAGACGATAATTTCATCCAAGCGGTTGAGAAACTCAGGACGGAAGTACTGCTTGAGTTCTTCGTTCACCAATGAGCGAATGCGGTTGTACTGAGAATCGCTTTGGTTTTCGGAAAAGTCGAAACCAATTCCGCCGCCACCTTTCTCAATCACCTTCGACCCAATGTTAGAGGTCATAATCAGCAGTGTATTCTTGAAGTCCACCGTCCGACCCTTGGCATCTGTCAGCCGCCCATCTTCCAAGATTTGCAGCAGCATATTGAAGACATCGGGGTGAGCTTTTTCGATTTCGTCGAAGAGCACCACGGTGTAAGGGCGACGACGCACGGCTTCAGTCAATTGACCGCCTTCGTTATATCCCACGTATCCTGGAGGCGAACCAATCAGCTTAGAAACTGTATGGCGCTCCATATACTCGGACATATCCAGACGAATCATTGCATCTTCCGAACCGAAGAAGTAAGACGCCAACGCTTTCGCGAGTTCTGTCTTACCCACACCGGTAGGACCAGAGAAGATGAAGCTAGCAATCGGTCGGTTGGGGTTCTTCAATCCCACCCTAGCCCGACGAATGGCACGAGAAACGGCTGTCACGGCATCATCTTGACCGATGAGGCGCTGATGCAGCGTGTCTTCCATGTGCAGCAACTTCTCAGACTCGGATTCGGTGAGTTTATTGACCGGTACACCCGTCCAAGAGGCCACGATTTGGGCGATATCTTCCTCATCCACAACGGGGGAGGAGTCTTCGCTGCGGTCTTCGGATTTTTTGCTTTGGGCGATCGAGCGAATTTCGGTTTTAATTTCCATTTCGCGATCGCGCAATTCTCCAGCCCGGTCAAAGTCCTGCGCTCGCACGGCATCATCTTTTTCTTTGAGAACCTTACGCAGTTCCTTATCCAACTCCTTCGCTGCCGGAGGCAATTGGGAGTTAATCAAGCGCACTCTCGACCCCGCTTCGTCCACCAAATCAATGGCTTTATCTGGTAGATAACGGTCAGAAATATAGCGATCCGAAAGCTTCGCTGCAGCTTCCAACGCACTATCTAAGATTTTCAGCTTATGGTGTTGCTCGTAGCGTTCGCGCAGACCAAACAGAATTTCAATCGTTTCCTCGACCGAGGGTTCACCGACCATCACGGGTTGGAAACGACGCTCTAATGCAGCATCCCGTTCAATGTGCTTACGGTACTCATCTAAGGTGGTGGCACCGATACATTGCAGTTCGCCTCGAGCCAATGCGGGTTTAAGGATATTCGCCGCATCAATAGCCCCTTCAGCCGCACCTGCACCAATCAAAGTATGAACTTCATCAATCACCAGGATAACGTTCCCGGCTTGACGAATTTCATCCATGATTTTTTTGAGGCGTTCTTCAAACTCACCTCGATACTTCGTACCAGCCACCAACAGACCGATATCGAGGGTAACAACCCGCTTTTCTTCCAAAATATCAGGAACATCGTTATTGGCGATGCGTTGGGCTAACCCTTCTGCGATCGCGGTTTTACCCACGCCGGGTTCCCCAATCAAAACGGGGTTATTCTTCGTGCGGCGTCCCAAAATCTGAATGACCCGCTCGATTTCCTTAGCTCGTCCCACTACGGGGTCAAGCTTCCCTTCTGATGCCATCTGGGTTAGGTTCGAGCCAAATTCATCCAACGTTGGCGTCTTCGTCCGACCCGTGGAAGCCCCCGAGGTGACTTCTGCTGTTTCTCCCAGCATCCGAATCACTTGGGTTCTGACCTTAGTCAGGTCTACACCCAGGTTTTCCAAGACCCGAGCCGCGACTCCTTCTCCTTCTCGGATTAACCCCAGAAGTAAATGTTCCGTACCAATATAGTTGTGTCCCAGTTGGCGAGCCTCTTCGAGCGATAGCTCCAGCACCCGCTTAGCTCTGGGGGTAAACGGAATTTCTACCGCAACGAAGCCGGAACCTCTGCCAATAATTTTCTCAACTTCAATCCGAGCGTCTTTAAGATTGACCCCCATTGATTTGAGAACTTTGGCAGCGACGCCTGTTCCTTCTCCTATGAGACCCAGGAGGATTTGCTCCGTGCCGACAAAATTGTGTCCCAGGCGACGTGCCTCTTCCTGGGCCAGCATAATCACCTTAATGGCTTTTTCTGTAAAGCGTTCAAACATGGCGTAATCCCATCACCTGTTGCGTGCCCGTGTACGCTGATTTTAGCATAGGCAAACAAACCGACTGTCAGTTTTGAGACAACCGGCTGCACAGAATCAAGGTCTGAATCGCCCGACTCTTTAGTTGGGGATCTGAGAGTTTAGGGATGTAGGTTTTACGGTCGGTGGAGCATTGGGGTAGTGCTTAAAGGTTTGCTGGTCATGATTTGAGCCTCTTGAGTTCATCTGTCAGACCACCCGAAGCCACTCCGGGAAAGGCGCTGCTCGATCTGCTTATGCCAAGTGATCAGAGTGTCCTCAAAGTCTGGTTTTTGCAGACCTCCACGCCAGAGAATTAGGGCATCCTCGCCCGTATCTTGGTAATAGCGCCGACGCCGCCCCGCTTGTGCGAAGCCAAACTTTTGGTAAAGCGAAAGCGCCGCTTGATTGGATGGCTTCACCTCAAGAGTTGCCCGCTCTAGCTGACACTGTTTAGCATCCCGTAACAAAGCATACAGGAGAAGTTGGCCCAGTCCTTGGCACTGGTAGTTTGGATGCACCGCCAGAATAGTAATGTGCGCCTCCTCTACGATTGACCAATAACAACCTAAACCGAGCAAGGCTTTTGAGGGGATTGGTGCAGTTGGGTGAGACGTTTGAGTTAAGACTTCGGGCAACTCAGTCTCCCATCCGGAATCTCCCTTTTCGCTTGCTGCTTCTAATATCAGTAATTGACTATTAGGGCTTGCTAGCTCTCGCTCATAACCCGACTGTGACCAAAGGCCACCAAAGCACAACTGGTCTAGTTCTAAGACTGCACTCAGGTGCTGTTGAGTTAACGGTTTAAGTTTTAGGAAAGTCACAGCCCTCAATTGTACACTGATATACGAGGTGTTCTGTGAACACCAGTAATGCCAACTAAGGATAATACTTCCATTATGCTTTCGACTGACACCACTGGGGGTCAAAATTCTGGATGTCAGTACCTCCCCTCACCCAACAATCGGGATATTCCTGTCTCACCGAATCAGGAACTACTACCACTGAGTGCCACGGTCAATAATTGTGACGGTTTAGAAATTGGTGGCTGTGATGTCAAGACGTTGGTGGAACGATTTGGTTCCCCTCTTTACATCTTGGATGAGGTAACAGTACGAACGGCTTGTCGTCAGTACCGTGAGGCTTTTGCCCAATACTATCCAGGAGAATCTTTGGTTGTTTATGCCTCCAAAGCCTGGAATTGTTTGGCGATTTGTGCAATTGTCGCTGCTGAAGGCTTGGGGATCGATGTCGTTTCGGGCGGCGAACTCTACACGGCTTTAGAAGCCGGTGTCAGTGGAGACAAGCTTTATTTCCACGGCAATCATAAATCTACCGTCGAGCTAGAGCTAGCCCTCAAGAGTGGCTGCACCATTATGGTAGATAACTGGTTAGAGTTACGCACCTTAGCGGATATGGCCAGTGTGGAGCAACCCGTCCGAATCATGCTGCGCTTAACTCCGGGGATTGAATGCCACACCCATGAATACATTCGCACAGGTCATCTCGATAACAAATTCGGCTTTGATCCCAATGACTTAGACCCGCTGTTTACCTTTGTCAGTGAACAGCCCAGTCTCAACTGTATTGGCCTACACGCCCACATTGGCTCTCAAATTTTTGAGCGACAACCCCACCAAGACCTTACCCATGTCTTAGTGGATTATATGAATAAAGCGGCGGGCTATGGTTTGTCGATTCAGGAGATCAATGTTGGGGGAGGCTTGGGAATTCGTTATACAGAATCCGACGATCCTCCGAGTATCGATGAGTGGGTGAAAAGCGTCTCATCAGCTTTAATTCAGGTGTGTTCCTCCCAAAACCTGCCTCTACCCAAAGTGATTGCAGAACCGGGGCGTTCCATTGTGGGTTCAGCTTGTGTCACCGCTTATCGATTGGGGAGCCGCAAAGTAGTTCCTGGAATTCGGACATACTTAACAATAGATGGCGGAATGTCTGACAATCCTCGCCCGATTACTTATCAATCGGTGTATCGTGCGATTGTCGCCAATCGGATGACAGCGCCAGCGATAGAAACTGTTACGATTGCTGGCAAACACTGTGAATCAGGAGATATTCTGATTAAAGACGCAACTTTGCCTCAAACGCAAACCGGAGATATCTTGGTGGTTATGGGTACAGGTGCATACAATTACAGCATGGCATCTAATTACAATCGGTTGCCGCGTCCGGCAGCTATATTGGTCAACGATGGAGAAGCTAATTTGATTTTAAAGCGGGAAACTTACCAAGATTTAATTCGGCAGGATCGTTTACCCCAACGATTGATTCCGACCAACCCTTAGCCTTTTATTGTTAGTGGAGCGGGTTGGATTCGGTCGAGATCCCCAATCAAGCCCAACTTAGGCATCGCTAGAGGAAGAAACCTTTAGGGTGAGCTAGGATACGACCAAAGGCTGATAGCTTTTGACGGCTAACAACCAACGGCTTTCTCCCGTTAAAATCAAGCCAGAGTTAAGCATCCTAACTTAATCGCTAATCATTTTATAGAAGTTCAATGCCCCCTTCGTCGTCGGGTTCTTTTCCTGACCCGAGCTGGGCTCAATCCTTCTTGCTTCACAGCATCGATATAGGATTGGTTCTGGCTCTCACCTATTCGGTGCTCCTCGTTATTGGGGAACGCCGCACATTGTGGATGGTGCGGGGGTTAATTGTGCTGATGTTGGCAGCCGCCTTAAGCAATCGCTTAGGGTTGACGCTGTTGAGTTTTGTGTTAGAAAAGTTGGTGGTTGGCTCGGCTGTAGCAATGGCTGTAATCTTCCAGTCAGAGTTTCGTCGATTTCTCGAACAGGTCGGGCGAGGAGAAATTGTGCAATTGTTTCAAGAGAAGCGACGCCCAATGCCCAAACCCGATAGCGTGATCGATGAAATCGTGGACGCCGTGAAGGAATTATCCCAAAATCGGGTCGGTGCTCTAATGTTGATGGAAACGAATGGCCCGATTGATGAGCGGGATGTTTCTGTACCCGGTGTTCAACTGAATGCCGAAGTTTCTAAAGAGCTGCTGCAAACCATTTTCCAAACGTCAACCTTATTGCATGATGGTGCGGTACTCATTCGAGGTTCTCGTGTTGCTGCTGCTGGCGTGATTTTGCCCCTTTCTGAACGTACAGCATCGCGGCAACTCGGAACCCGTCATCGAGCTGCAATGGGAATTACCGAGCGAGTCGAAAATTGTCTCTGTGTTGTTGTATCTGAAGAGACAGGTTCAATTTCTTTGGCGGAACGAGGAAAGCTAAACCGACCCTTAACTAGTAGTAAATTAAAAGAATTGCTAGAGGCTCGATTTTCCACTGCGGTTGACCGTGAGGCAGTAGCCCCTGGTTTACGCAGTATTAGTCGCCGAATTAAGTCTAGGGGAAAAGAAGTGGTTTTGCGTATCCTCCGCCTTCCGTCATCAACTTCCGAAGAGAAGAAATGACTGCAAAGCATACTGTATTGAAGACATTACCAAGCGACCTCGATCGCAACCGCCTACCCAAACATGTGGCGGTGATTATGGATGGCAATGGACGCTGGGCAAGACACCGAGGGCTACCTCGGATTGAAGGGCATCGCAGAGGGGTAGATGCTTTAAAGGATTTATTGCGCTGTTGCAATGATTGGGGAATCCAGGCACTCACCGCCTATGCATTTTCTACGGAAAACTGGGGGCGTCCTTTAGAAGAAGTGGATTTTTTGATGGCACTGTTTGAACGGGTGCTGATTCGAGAACTCCACGAGATGATGAAGGAGAACGTGCAGATTCAGTTTGTGGGGAATTTATCTGTTTTACCGCGATCGCTTCAGCAAGAAATTGAGCGTTCGACCCTTGAAACTCAAAAAAATCAGGGAATTCAGTTTACTGTTGCAACTAATTATGGGGGACGCCAGGAAATTTTGCAGGCTTGTCGCCTGATCGCTACGCAGGTACAGCAGGGTTTAATTCAACCCGAAGAAATTGATGAAGCACTATTTTCAAGTCACCTCTACACCGCTAATTTGTGTGACCCAGATTTGCTAATTCGCACAAGTGGAGAGATGCGTTTGAGTAATTTCCTCCTCTGGCAGATGGCTTATGCTGAAATTTATGTTACAGATGCCTTCTGGCCTGATTTTGATCGGGAGGAATTTCATCGGGCATTATCGTCGTATCAAAAACGCGATCGCCGCTTTGGAAAAGTGCATTGATGATTGATGATTGATGTTGGATGGGGAGGTGGGAGGTTAAATATGTTCGTCAAGCCTACAAGTTTTGACCTGGAACCAGTAACCCCAATCCAAAATCTAAAATTCAACTAAGGCCCGGAGAAAATAGCCGCTTCTATATCCTTACGGCTGAGGGAATACTTAAAGGTTCGTTGAATATCTCGCCCTCCTTCACCGGCTTTTATGTAGCGCACAGCTAATTCCTCAATTTCCAAGCATAGTTCAGCTTGCCAAGCGGGGCGATCAATATGCCAGCAGTGTAAGTCGTTGCGGTCTTGTTGACATCCCTGCGATTTCAGCCACTGTTCGATATCAGGGAGGGGATGGTTATATAAGGGAGTGTCACCGGACGGAAGAGCCATAAATTTTAGGTTTGAGGTCAAAGTTCAGGCGTTGTGGGCAAGTCAGTTTTGAGCAATGGCTGAGCTATAGGTTGCACAGATTCAACACGGGTTTTCGGTGTTTTTGGGTATTGAGTGGGTAGACGGTTTGGGTTAAGCCCAGACACCTGGAACGCCGAATCTCCCCGTGTTAATCCAATCGCGATCGCTAGTAGAATACACCCGATAAAGGTTAAGCCCAGAATAAATAATGCAAAAATTTCCCCGGCTGAGAGAGGGCGGTCAGTCGGGTCGAGATAAGCGGAAGAATAATTGGTTTTTTGCCGATGATGAACAGGGGTGTTGAAGTCTGGGGGTGGCTGAATGACGTGGAGGCGCGAATAGCCAATTTTTTGATCATAGGCCACTCGTCGCTCTGGATTACTCAACGTGGCATAGGCTTCGTTGAGCTGTTGAAATTTTCGAGTTGCTGTGTCTGTAGGTAAATCGGTGGTATCAGGATGATAAAGTTTGCTCCTATCTCGATAGGCACGCCGAATTTCTATAGGTGATGCACCAGGGTGTAACCCCAACAAGGCATAATAGCTGGGATTGGATACACGCTCTCTAGTGGTTTGTCTTACCCGATCTTGAGTCACCGCAGTTCTAACCTGCTTGTTTTAGGGTTTTTGAATATTCTAAGCGATCGGGCCAATACCGAGGGTCTCAATTCCATCTACACGTTTGTGACTCCCGATCTCTGGGCGTCCTTGAAATCAGGCTTGTTGAAGCTCTGTCAAACTATTCTCATAGAGAATATAAGAGTTAGTAAAGTCAGTCAGCGAATCCTTACATCTGGAGCCACAGGGTCAACAATTGAGAAATACTAAACATCGTTGTTAGTGGCCATCATCATGGAAAGCTCTCTCTCGTAAAGGTTTCAGCATCAACTTCCCTTCGAGAGAATACAAGCTTTTATCTCCTAGCTAGCCACTTTTGCATTCTACTGATCACTATGCAATACTTCCGCTAATCCGGTATTCTGACCGATTTACCGTATTTATGGTAGCCATTGGTTGAAGCGGTGAGGTATGGAACAGCCATGCAGAGGCAACAGAAATGCTACAAGATTCTCAAGGACTAGACGTTACTACAGATTCACCCGCAATGATTGCAGCGATTAATCGCTACATCAATCAGGCACTAGCCTACGGCAAAGATGCTATTGCAATCATTAAAGACATTGAAGCCGATCCAAAATGTGCGATCACCAACGCTTATGCTGCCACTGTATACCTCACCCATGAAACAACCGAGTCTCATCATCTGGCCTTGCCCTACTTACAAGCCGCTAAACAGTATAAAGACCAAGCCACTGAACGAGAACAGCTTTATATTTCAGCCATTGAAGCTTGGGCAGCCGGTGCGATTGATAAATCGATTGCCTATCTAGAAGTTCTGACCCAAAAATTTCCTCGTGACTTAATTGCTGTCCAGATGGGACAGTACCACTACTTCTATCAAGGTAATCCAGAGGGACTGCTAGCCATTGCCGAAAAAGCCCTAGCCGCCAACCGCGAAAATCACTACCTCTACGGCATGATTGCCTTTGGTTTAGAGCAATGCCAGCGTTTTGAAGAAGCCGAAGAAATGGGGCGACTAGCAACCCAAATGAATCGGAATGACCCTTGGGCACACCACGCCGTCGCCCATGTCATGGAAATGCAGGGCAGATTGGACGAGGGCATCGCTTGGATGGAAAGCCTGTGTGACACCTGGGAACAGTGCAATTCTATGCTGTATACCCATAATTGGTGGCACATCGCCCTCTATTATTTGGAGAAGCAAGACTTTCAGAAAGTGCTATCACTGTACGATACTCACATTTGGGGGTGTGCCTGGAAAGATTCATCGAAAGACCCCATCGGTGCAATTTCACTGCTGATGCGATTGGAATTAAGAGGGGTGGAAGTGGGTCATCGCTGGCAGGAACTGACTCCTCATCTGAGAACACGCATTCATGAACATGCCCTACCGTTCCAAGATTTGCATTACATTTACGCCCTCTCTCAGGTCGGCCAAACAGACCAAGTAACTGAAATGCTCCTAAGTATGCAAGCCCATGCTAAGACGGCTGACCCTTCGGTGCAACGAGTATGGAATGAAGTGGCGATGCCTGCTGCACGAGGGATTGCGGCCTATGCGCGTGGACAATGGGAACGAGCTATTGGCGAACTTAGCCCCATCCTATCGCGTCTGCATACCCTGGGAGGTAGCCATGCCCAACGCGACTTATTTGAACAAATTTATCTAGATGCATGGTTGCGTGCCCAGCAAAATCATGAAGCCTTGAAACTTTTAGAAAAGCGTTATGTTGCTCGACGTTACATTCCTTTGCTAGAAGATAAATGCTTTCCCAAGGAAACATTATCTAGCGAACGAATCACTCCCAGTTCCCAAGCCAGCCACGAAACACACACCAATGTAATTGTGAAGTCAAGAATTACAATTTCATTGCCTCAAACAACACCTTTGCCTGAAGAATCAACTCAAGCTAGAGGCTTTGCTTTGGCCAGAACTTACGCCAAAATTATAGAAGTTGTAGAACATTTGAGTGCCTAAATTATTCAAGACAATCAAGTTATTATTTTTTATGCGATGAGTGATAAACTTCATGCAAATATATTCAACAATAGGAGGGTGTTTATAGTAAATAAAATCTAAATATGTAAGCAAGAAAACATTGTATTGAAGAAACATAAGAGTAAAATACGATTAGTGATTAGTGAACTTAAACCGTATTTTTATGTCTTCAATAAAGGAATATATTTCAGATTTATCCTTTGACCTCCAGGCAAATCATTTCGATATTAATTTAGAATCAACCATTAAAGAATTACCGCTCTACAAAAGTCAATTTGAAATCTCTTGTCCTGGACAGAACGTTGCTCAGGCGTTTCAAGATAATCCTTTACTGCCAGGAATTATTCTTACCGATAGAGGAAAATTTGCGGGAATGATATCACGGCGTCGATTTTTAGAACAGATGAGCCTTCCCTATGGTCATGAACTATTTTTAAGGCGCTCCATTGCATCTTTATATCGCTTTGTAACGAATCTACAGGTACTGACATTCAAGAGTGATACCACGATTGTAGATGCTGCACGCCTAGCCCTAAAGCGCCCTGAAAAGTTGGTTTACGAGCCTGTTTTGGTAGAAATGGCTCCTGAAAATTATTGTTTACTCGATATGCAAAATTTATTATTAGCTGACTCTCAAATTCATCAGCTAACTTGTCATCTGCTAAATAAAGAAATGACTCAGGCGACAAAAGCCCTGAAGCAGCAACTCGAAAAAATGTCTAAATTAGAACCTCAAGAGAAAATTACCCATTTAGGGCAAATGATGGCTAGTATTGCCTCTGAGTTGAAAAATCCTACTCAATGGAACAAAAATTTAGAATTTCTTTTCCTTTACTGTAAGCAAATTCGAGAAGCTTTGTTGATGTATGAAACTAGTATGAAGCAAAAAGCAACTGGGCTTACGAATAGCCAAGAAGAACTGGATTTAGATGTAATTTGGACAGATTTACCGAAAAACTTGGAAACCATGAAAGCAGACACTGAACGATTGACGAAATTTATCAAGGGTTTGCAAATTTTATCGGATAAGATTATCCCCTAAATCCTGACGAAGCTTAAATCTTTAGATAGTTTCACAAACCAAGGATTTCATAACCCATTTTAACGGCATGATTGTACTGAGTCGCTAGTGAGGCATAATCTTCGGAGTATACAGGAACGAAACGCTGAATACGCGATCGCACCATTGCTGCTTGTAATTGTGCATCAGGTTGACATAACGCTATGGACAACCAGTGAATAAAGGCTGTCCCCAACCGTTGCGCTGCCACGATTGGTGGCATCGGACAAGGCCCGATCGATTCAATGATTCGTAAATGAGAAGATAATTCAGGAAAATCGTGCAATTCTTGCTCTAATACGGTGCTATCAATGGCGGCAAAATCCACCTGTCCCTCCACCACGAGACGGATTGAATACTGATGCGAACCGGATTGCATTGCCTGACCCAAAAAACGACTGGAGTATCCCTTTTGAATCAGCCGTTGGCGTAACAAATTATAGCCGCTATTTGACCCTAAATCGTTATAACACCAAGTCTTACCGACCAAATCCTCAAAGCTGTAGAGATGGCTTCGAGTATTAACAATAATATCACTAAAGTATGCAGGACGATGACTATAGCGACTGGCCTGCATCACGGGTGCAATGCAGGCTTGAAGTTGTGATGAGACAACTTGATGATGTCGCGCAAACGGTAAGCCGCAGATAAAAGCAATATCGAGTTGATCTTGTAGTAAGATTGGGTCTTCTAGTGGGTCATACTGACTCTGCACAAGCTCTGTTTCTATCTCTAATACCCGACCCAAATAGGCGGCAACGGCTTCATAGAATCCAAACATATTGGGAGCAAGATACGAAACTAACCTGAGTTTATGGAGTCGGTTCATCGAGAAATTTATCCATTGCTCTTTGGGTTTGTAAACCTTGACCCTCCAAGGTTAGAGGGGGTTCCAGCCCTGTTCAATTTTATTCAATCTATGCAGCAAAGCGGACAAAAAAAGCGGGTACTCTTGCAAAAAGTACACCGCTATCTAACTATCCCAACAAGTCAAATCAAACTAATTCTAAAGTTTCTGATTCTTCTTCATGCAAATCTTGAAACAAAGGCGTACTCAAATAACGTTCGCCAAAACTGGGCTGTATCATCACAATTAAACGTCCCTCATTTTCAGGGCGCTTCGCCACTTGAATCGCTGCCGCGAGTGCTGCACCGGAAGAAATACCGGATAATATCCCCTCTTCCCTGGCCAGACGACGCCCATATTGAATGGCTTCCTCATCGGTAATGGCGATGGTTTCGTCGATTAGATCAGTCTTGAGGACTTCAGGAATGAATCCAGCGCCAATCCCTTGAATTTTATGGGCTCCAGGTTCTCCACCTGCGATTACTTGGCTGTTTTCAGGTTCTACGGCGATCGCTTGAAAACTAGGCTTCCTGGCTTTGATTACATCCGCAACTCCAGTAATTGTGCCGCCTGTACCTACGCCTGCAATCAAAATATCCACCTCACCCTCTGTATCTGCCCAAATTTCCTCGGCTGTGGTTTGGGCGTGAATTTGGGGGTTAGCTGGGTTGCTAAACTGCTGGGGCATAAAGGCATTAGGAATCGTGGCGGTAATTTCTTGCGCCCGTGTAATCGCCCCTCTCATTCCCAGCACTCCTGGGGTTAATTCTAACTGCGCGCCATAGGCTTTGAGCATCGCCTGTCGTTCTTCACTCATCGTCTCAGGCATCGTCAAAATTAATCTATAGCCTTTAGCCGCCGCAATCATGGCTAAAGCTATTCCTGTATTGCCAGAGGTTGGTTCGACAATCACTGTTTCGCCCGGTACAATTTTCCCTTCTGACTCTGCCTTTTGGATCATACCAATGCCAATACGGTCTTTGACCGAGGAAGAAGGGTTCATGCTTTCGAGCTTCACGACAATCCGTGCCACACATCCTTCTGCCTGGGGAATAGAATCAAGTTCTACTAGGGGCGTATGACCCACTAGCTGTGTGATATCTCGAGCAATTCGCATCGTTTTATCTCATAAGTAGCTACAAACGTTTAACAGATGCCTTTAGCATACCCCGGTTTATCGATAGGTTTTTTGTAGTTTCATGACAAAACGGCGATCGCTCACTCAAACAAGGTTTGTGGTTCATTGCTTCGAGTACAGATGGATTCGTTAAGCTGGAGATGAACAAGCAGAATACAGACGTTCAGGAGTTCAGGATAATCCTGAATTATGGGCTAATTGGAGTTCTGGCGACTGGATGGGTTCACCCCCAACTTAGGAGTATAGGTACTCAGTTCCTAGATTCAGCGCCTAAACTAGGAAAAGCAAGTCCAATCTGCTCACCTAACGTTTCACCTGAGTTGTCGCGATCGCACCGCACTACAATGCAACCTGATTTACATGGATTAGAAATTTCAAAGGGAGAAATTAAGCACTGTAGCGGTGTCAGCATTAATGCTGTGTTTAGGCCGCCCACGTTCCGTAAATTTGTATCTGAATTGGGTAAAACCTCTTTAGTTATTCTTTTTATCTGTTTAAGTGGCTTAGTGCTAGGGGTGATATTTCCCGAAAATTTACTGGCGCTCGCGATTGTTGATGGTATTGCTTCAGTTATTTTATTAGCTGATGATTTGCGGAAGATTTGTTTTAGTTACAAAAATCGAAATCTCGTCCGCATATTTGAGGACGTTCGGCGATTTAATTCTGTGATTAAAGCCATTGACATTAATGACCAGCTCGAAGAGGTCGGCAATGTTGAGGTACAGTTGAAAAACCGCGAAAGAGTAATTCATGCCCTACGATTAGTGAGGGATGATATCATTCGGGCGTTAAAAACTGAACGCATTCTTCGAGACAACGCCAAGTTTATGAAGTTGAACTCTAGTTTGTTTGAAGCCAATCTCACGGCGTTAATGGCTCTACAAGAAAATGAGATAGCCGGAGAACATGGACGACTTTTGAATGAAGCTTTGCAAATTGTTGTAGATGTGCAAGAAGAGATGAGGAAGTTACAAAATAAAAGCTAAGTAATCTCTTCTAAATTCGTCGAATTTCTGATATTATGTATATTATAATGGAAATTTACGGTTTAATTTTAAAATAATTAATATTCCCATTATAATAAATATACCACGACTACAAAATAAACGGGATTTAAAAATAAAAACTCATCATTAAACTTAGCAAACACGCCCTAGATAATAGTGGAGTACATATCTTCGTACTCAAATTGAAAAGGCGTAGCTTAAATTTAAAATGACCACAAAACCCAAAATTATTGTTCTGGATGATGACCCTACCGGTTCTCAGACGGTTCATAGCTGCTTGCTGCTGACGTGCTGGGATGTCGAGACATTACGATTGGGACTTAGAGATAGTTCTCCCATCTTTTTTATCTTGACGAATACTCGAGCACTAACACCCGATCAAGCAGCAAGCGTGACACGCGAGGTTTGCCATAATCTCAAAATCGCGATTGAAACAGAAGGAATTCAAGATTTTCTAGTTGTCAGTCGATCTGACTCAACATTGCGGGGACATTATCCGGTAGAAACCGATGTAATTGCAGAAGAAGTTGGGCCATTTGATGCCCATTTTTTAGTTCCTGCTTTTTTTGAAGGGGGGCGAATCACCCGAGACAGCATCCATTATCTGATGATAGAGGGTGTTCCTACACCCGTTCACGAAACCGAGTTTGCGCGTGATTCAGTGTTTGGCTATCACCACAGCTATTTACCCGATTATGTGGAAGAGAAAACTAAAGGGCGAATTAAGGCTGAGTCTGTAGCCCGATTTTTATTAGATGATATTCGTCAAGGAAGTTTAGAACGACTCAAGCATCTTCAGAACAATCAATGTGGCGTGGTTGATGGGGAGACGCAAGCCGATTTAGACCAGTTCGCAGCCGATATTCTCACCGCCGCCGCACAAGGGAAGCGTTTCCTATTTCGCAGTGCGGCAAGTCTCTTAACCTCGCTGGCTAGTCTCGATGCTCAACCGGTTGCCGCTACTGATATGAATCAGTACGTGCGTCAGGGAAAACCGGGTGTTGTGATTGTGGGCTCTCATGTCAAAAAGACAACACAACAGCTTGAGCAACTTCTTAAAGAGTCCGGTGTGGTTGGGATAGAGGTGGATGTATCCCATTTACTTGAGGACTCTAAGACTCAACGGGAAGCGCTTTTGGCAAATACTTGCGATCGCATCCAAGAGGTTCACGCGGCCGAAAAAGTACCTGTCATTTACACCAGTCGTGAAGAATTAGTCTTTAAGGATGTCTCTACACGGCTAAAATTTGGCGCGGCTGTTTCGGCATTATTGATGGATATTGTACGCCGATTGCCCCAAGATATTGGGTTTTTAATTAGTAAGGGAGGGATTACCTCGAATGATGTTTTGAGTACAGGTTTGGCCTTAAAATCTGCACGATTATTAGGCCAAATTATTCCTGGTTGTTCAGTTGTACGAACCCCAAATGACCATCCCCAGTTTCCTGATTTGCCGGTGGTACTGTTTCCGGGAAATGTGGGAGATGCTAATGGCTTGGTGACAACTTATCAGCGATTGAGTCATTAGGAATATGGCTTATTTCTCCTAAGAAAATCAGTATGTCTTCTTAGGAGAGCCATGTTAGGCAGCAATATTTTTTAGACCTTTCCTAGTCAGGACTTATGCAGCAACTCTACTTATGGAGGATGAAATGGTCGTTACAGTACAACTGCGTCAGATCGATGTTCAACCAGGGCAGTGCTTGGTATTGCGGGAGATTAGTTGGGCAGAGTTTGAAGCAATTTTAGATGAAATTGGAGAGCATCGTGGTTCACGAGTTGCTTACTTTCATCGGGTTTTAGAGATTCGGATGCCATTGCCAGAACATGAGGTGAACAAAGAACTGATTGGCGATATGGTTAAGCTGCTGCTTGATGAGTTAGAACAAGACTGGGAGCCTTATGGTTCAACAACTTTCAAACGGCGGGAAATGGCAGCAGGTATTGAGCCTGATACGTGTTTTTATATTCAAAATGCTCACAGAATGATAGGGAAACGACGGCTTAATTTGTCAGTCGATCCACCCCCCGATTTAGCCATTGAAATAGACGTAACTTCAAAGACTCAGCTTTCAGCCTATGTAGCCCTAGGTGTTCCAGAACTCTGGTGTTATGGAGAGGGTAAATTGCAAATCTTTGTGTTGCGTGAGGCAGAGTATGTAGAGGTGGAGACTAGTCCTATATTTGGTAATTTACCTATTACTGAAGGAATTTTACAGTTTTTGAAAATAAGCGAGACAGAGGGAGCTAGTGCAGCACGGCGAGGGTTTCGGCAGTGGGTACGTCAAGTATTAGCTTGAGCGATAAGCAAGCTGCTCTTTATTTGACATACTCCGCTCTTTTCCTAAGGCTCAGAATCAATTCCTGCGATTTCTCCCTGGAAGTCATGCTGTTCTTTTCTGTCCCAGTCCACCAAGAACTGAGCATAATAGCCATCAGCACGTCTTACAACTCTAATTCTAGAGATTTGTTTCTCTGAATACCAGACTAAATCTCTCGATGTCCACAATCCAAACGTTCCTGCTTTAAATCCATCCGTAAAAGTTATCTGCTTACGATCCGCCGATAATTTCCAGCCTGTGGATTTATATTCAACAGAACGACTGAATTTCTTGTATCGAGGATAACCTTTCTTGCCCGGTTTTCCTAGTCTACAGTTTTCATAAAACCTAGAGATTGCTGCCCATGCTCTATCAGCATGAGCTTGTCTAGCTTGAGAGTTAAGCTTACCAGACCAAGGAGTTTCTTTGTTCTTGGCTAATTTTGAGCAAAGCTTTTGGAGGTCATTTCTTGTGACCCCTTGGTTTTCTTCCCAGTAGCGCAAACAACTATTCCGAATAAACTGCCCTGTGCGGATAGCTTCGTCTAGCTTGGCGTATTGAGAACAAGTTCCTTTGAGCTTTGCTTCGATTACTAACATGGTAGAATATTACCATACTTTACCGAGTATTATTTACAGGTAATTTGTTAAATGATAGGGCATCGAACCCTCTTATTTAACCCGCCTATCATGAGGCAGCGTGCGGCGAATTACTTCGCCGCTTTAAGCGCCGTCCCCACTTGTGGCGCAAGACGGTACTCACCGTTCGGCTGAGCGCTCACGGCGAAGCCTTCGGTTCGATAATCCGTCTCGCCACTAATGAGGCTTTCTTGGCGGACTCTGGTAATCCGTCACCGAGTTCCTGGTTATTCCGATCTGTCTAGAAGCTGTTCGGGTTTTTTTTGCCTTCATGATCTAAATCGCTTTGCTAACTGTCACAATCTGTCTCGTACTAGTAAAGTGTCAAGTTTGATTTGATGGGTGCTTATCCTTTTCTTAGTAGGTGCTTGGGCGCTAAAGCGCTCACTACAAACTATCAAAACTTAGTTGACAAACTACTAACGTGGAACTCCTAAAAAGAGCATTACATTGTTCGTAGTAAGGGCTTTAGCCCTTCATTTTGTTAGTTTCGTTTTCTATTAAATAAAAAGATCACCTTTTTCGCTGAAGTCGCGTAAAGTTCAATTGGAGTTCATAATGGGTAACTGAACTGTAAAGGTTGCTCCTTGCCCTTCTCCTAGACTAGCCACCGAGACAGTTCCTCCATGCAGTTCAACAATATGATGAACAATCGATAAACCTAATCCCAATCCGCCAAAGGTTCGGGTTGTGGCGCTATTTTCTTGACGAAAATATTCAAAAACATAAGGCAGAAACTCGGGGTTAATACCCTTGCCGGTATCGCTAACCCTAATTGTTGCTTGGGAGTTACTATACTCCAGTTGCACCTCTACTCGACCCCCAGAGGGAGTAAACTTAACGGCATTTGACAATAAATTCCACACGACTTGTTGGAGGCGATTTGGATCGCCTGTCACCCATTTGGGATTGGAATCAAGTAGAGTATTAATTTCAATAGACTTGGCCTGTGCGGCTAAACGCACGGTTTCTAGTGCTGCTTCGATGATTTCCGTTAGACTCACTGGAGCCGTATTCAGCATCAACTTACCGCGCAGAATTCGGGAAACGTCTAGCAAATCTTCAATGAGTTGGGTTTGTAACTTAGCATTGCGTTCAATGGTTTCTAGAGCATAATCAGTCTTATCTGGGTCTAAGCGGCGCGATCGCAACAATTTACACCAGCCCAGAATAGGATTAAGAGGTGTTCTCAGTTCATGGGAAAGAACGGCCAGAAACTCATCTTTAATCCGATTAGCAGCCTCGGCTTTCGTGCGTGCTTCCTGTTCCCGTTGGAGTAATTCTAGGCGTTCAAGTTCGGCCTGCTTGCGCTCAGTAATATCCATAATCGTGCCAAACAATCGAATCGTCTGACCCGATTTATCTAACGTCGGCTGTCCTTTACCTTGAACATACCGAATGGAACCATCTGCACGAACAATTCGATAATCAAATTCGTAGGGATTACCATCCTGTCGTGCTTGTGCAAATTTTTGTTTAACCCATTCCACATCATCGGGATGGATTTGGCGTATGGCATCTGAAAAACTGAGAGCGTTTGTGTCAGGTTCTAAGCCATAGATGCGGAATAATTCATCCGATGCTGTTACTGATTCGGTGGTAAAGTCAATTTCCCAACTGCCTAAATGGGCGAGTCGTTGAGCTTCAGCTAGTCTCGCTTCACGCTGTGCGACTAAGGATAATGATGCTTGCAATTGTCCTGCCATGCGATTAAATGCGCCAGCCAAAACCCCCAATTCATCCTCACGCTCAATCGGTACAGTGGTATCCCAATGTCCGTCCGCCAGAGCTTGGGCGGCTACAGATAAGCGTAAGATAGGGGACACCAGCCAACGAGACGTTACTAGCCCCACAACAATTGCAATGACTAGCGCTAATAAACACAAGAAAATGGTCGAGCGAGTATTGTCCTCAATCTGCTCCATGAAATCTGCTTCGGGTACAGCCACCACAATCAACCAATCCAACCCTCGTGAATCTTGATAGGGTACGACTTGCACAAATTGACGCTCACCATCTTTGATAAAGTCGAGTTGCTGTGGGTGATAAATTTGAGTGAGCTGGCCAAAGTGTTGAGTGAGGTATTGGGCTGTGGCACGAATCAGAGGTGAAGTGCTATGGGTCGCTTTAATCCGAATCGCTTCACCATTGACAACTCGAAAGGGTCGCTCGATGCTGGAAGCAGCCACTAATAACCCCGATCGCTCCATAATAAAGGTTTCTCCTGACTGGCCGACTTTTAGGGTTTGCAGGAATTTCCCAATATCTGAAAGCATGAGGTCGGTGAGAATTACCCCAATAAATTTGTTATTAGGGTCAAATATGGGTCGAACTGCAGAAATGACAAAGATAGGTTGGGCGGAATAGGTGAAAATGTTTGTCCATCTGCCGCTGCCAGCAATCTTGCCTAATTGATACCAAGGACGAGTGCGAGGATTATAGTTGGGTTTGCCGATGTAAGCCAGTCGGATGGGTCTGCCTTGGCCATCAGTTTCATACATCCGCAACGCCCCATTGGCAAAGTTATGGCCTTTTCTGCCCCGTCTGATGATATTCCCTCTGCGATCGCCTGCGGTATAATCTCCATTAACGCTGCCGAAACCAATGGAACTGATGCCGTCATAGAGCTGAATTTGTCGCCAAAAGTGCAGTTCTAAACGTTGGGAATTGGTAAAGTCGGTTTGGCCGAGACGAGCGGCATCCGCATTCAGTTGATTAATGAGATGGGGCGTTTTGAGGTACTGCCTGAGATTATCCTGAATACGTCCAGTAATTTCGCTCCTCAACTGGGTAGCCACATTATTAACTGCTATTCGGCCATTGCGTAAAGAAAGCCATCCTGTAATTCCAACAGCCAGGATAATTTGAGTCACGAAAGGCACCACTAAAACAGTGGTGAAGACAGCTTGTAGTGGCCGTTTTTTGGAATGAGTTCCAACCCGGTGGGTGAGATATTTTTTTAAGATCATGGGGGCAGGATTGCATCCCCTAGGAAAGGGTTGAGCAGAAACACAACAGCCTAATAACCTAAGGGAGTTGTATCCATTTTACAACCCGATACCCTTTGAGCTACCCCAACACGAACAGGGAAAAGGTTTTTCTCTTCCCTTTCCCTTAACTTGATTCTTTTTTTGGCGTCACAAAAACTATTTAGACAAACCGTCCACTGGGTTTTTTGCGACGAATACCAATAACTGTCGGTTTGGGTACGCCTGAAGGATTACCCTCAATATTACTCGGCCAGTTACTGCCCCGAGGCACGGTGCGCTGTTGACTAAACAGAGTGCCATCCAAATTCAGCATTTCAATGCTTCGGCTCAGTGTTTGCTGGGGAGTATAGGGAGAATCTTCGCTTGGATGCTGCACCGCTAGAATCAGCGTATCCCCAACGAAGGTAGGCCCAGTCATTTCACAACGGGGTGGGCCATAAGCAAACGGCACTACTTTACCCGCATCTGAACCACTGGTGGGAACATAAAACAGCCAGTTATTCCCAAACACTCCAGTGAGTGTACCCACATCACCTGTCTTGGTGTGGTCAATGGTCAGTAGCGTTGCCTCAGCCCCCACATCAAAACCATTATGGGTACTGGTGGACATATCAGTAACACCCCAAACATTCCCTTGACTATCAAAAGCCAAGTTATCGACTGCTGCAAAGCCATCGCCGTTTTGAGCTCCGTCTTCCCCACTTTGGAGAAATCGCCGCCAACGGAAGGTTCGGCCTGTCCCATCAGCGCTGTTTTCAATAATTTTGTACAGTCCCCCAAAGGGTTGAGTATAGTTAACGGCACTGTTGTATTTAGAAACCACAAAGATACGAGAGTCAGGATAGCCGTCACTTCCCGGCGCACCGTCGGTGTAGGCGATGAATACTTCCTTGGTGCGGGGATGAACTTCAATATCTTCTGGGCGAGCTGTTGGCGTTCCGCCGATTAAGTTGCCGGCAGCAAAGGCATCGCTGAGTACGGCACCTTGACTGGGGTAGAAATTGCTGAGTCTCTTGTTGCGGTAGTCGGGTAAAGCGGTGGCTTCGTTGGTGGTGTCTACAATGAAAAATCCACCGTCTACCGTTTGTCCAGCAATTCCATTGCGACGAGGTAAAGGCAAGCGACCATTGCGTTGAGCTATACCCAGTGTTTTCAGTTCCGATGTCGCCAATACGGATGGCGCGATGGGATTGGTTGAGGTACTCAATAACAGTGGAATCCATTCTCCTGTTCCCTCGGTGGGATTGAGGGGATCGGCGGGAGGATTGAAACGAGCTACGTATAGAATGCCGTCTTCAAATAAGCGACTATTGTTTTTATCCTGGGGAGACGTGACTCGTTGGGAACTTACAAATTTCCAGGTGTGTCCTCCCCGACGGTCATCACCCATATAGCCGATTAAGGGTTTACCCGGTTCAACTCGTAGAGCAATATTTTCATGGCGAAAACGACCTAACCAGGTGTGTTTGCGGGGGCGGTAACTGGGGTCGGCCGGGTCAATTTCTACCATCCAACCGTATTTTTCACCCACTAAGCCAAAGGCTTCTCCGGTTGTGTCGGGGGTGTATTCGGTCTGAGTACCATCGGGTTTGACGGGTTCTGTGACTCCGACGAAGAAGAGTGAGCTGCCTTGGAAGTTCTCTTCGGCAGAGAGGATAGTTCCCCAAGGTGTGGTGCCACCGGAACAGTTGTAAGCGGTGCCGATAATTTTATTGCCCAGTCCATCGGAACTGAGGTTGAAGACTTGGGTGGCGGCTGGGCCGGTGCCGATGAGATAATTTTGGTCGCCCTGCTGATAGCTTTTGGTTCCCCAAGAGGTGATGCTGCTGTATTGATCGGAACGCTGGGCGTTAATGGCTAAACCGGAAAGTCCATGAATGCGACGATTTTTGGCATCACGGACGACAGCAAATTTATCGGCTCGATCCGAGCGCGCAATCCGCACCACTGAACCGCCCAAGTTGTACAAGAATTCCCCTAACAGTAGCAAACTTGCTTTGTCATTCGGTAAACTCTGCCCAATGACCACGGGGTAAGTCTCGGAAAATTCAGCTACATTGCTGGGTGTTCCCGGTGCATTGACCGAGAAGGGGTAGGATACATATTCGTGATTAACCCAAAGATACCCATCATTGGGGTTGCCCCGACCAATGGGAACAAAGCCGGTATAGTCGCAGTTGTAACCAAAGTATTCGTCTTGGTTGGGGAAAACGCGATCGCCCCAACTTACAATCACATAGCGCTCGTATTCCGGTGGTACGACTACATCATCGATGATGTTGTATTGAGCTAATCGCGTATCTCTAGTTGCGTTTAATACAGTTCCCTGTCCTATGCCTGTAGCGTAGTAGCTTGGCGATTCTGTATAAATCGGTAAGGGATGGGGTAAACGCACTGGGGTAAATCCTAGTGGTTGAGCTGCTTCAGCAACGCCAAGATTCCCAAAACGCTTTTCTCCAATAGCAGGCGCTAAAACAGCCGCACCTGCACTAGCTCCAAAGAAAACTAGGAGCTGTCTCCGAGTAAATTTAGACATTGAATTTCTCTCTCTCGTTTAGAATCGCAAGAATTAAAAGCCTCGATTAATCTCTACAGAAACTGGGTAGAGATGTAGTCCATATAGTTGTGATTTCATTCTTTGTAAAAATGCTTGACTGCTGGTCAGTCACGGCATTTTATCAACCATTAATCATCCCATTCGTAAGCTTTGATGAGCTCGTTTCACTGGATGAAGCATACAACCTAATAATCACTGATTTGAGGATTGTAGCTCTCTCTACTGATACTAAAAATCCAATACTTTGAGTGAATTGATGCAGCACATAAAAAATATTAGCGAGGGAAAATTAAGATTGGGTAATCTATGGATTAATTCAAAATTATTATTAACTTAACCCATTCTTAACTGTTTAAAGTTTTGATGAAGGTGTACAGCATCACTTATTCTTAGCCACAAAATCGGTTAATTATTTAATTAATTATTAGGAAAATAGAATCCATTTAATCATGAAGGGAACTCAGGTATTGGCTACAATGGCAGTGTTAGCGGGTGTCGCTTTTCCTAGTACAGCAGAGGCCGCAACCCTATTCAATGGAGGGTTTGAAGACGGTTTTGCCGAGTGGGAAACAATAGGTGATTTTGGTATAGAAACATCTACCTTTGGGAGTATTCCTGTTGAGGGTAACTCTCAAGCTTTTTTATCAACAGCTTACCAAGAAGTAATTGGACTTGATGATAATTTCAATCCCATTATTGGGGGAGATGCAGTCCCTGCAACGTTTATCAGTGGGATTAATGAAGGCGAAAGTTTAGAAGGATTTCTAGGTTTATCCTCCTTCTTCGGTGAGTCATTAGATAGTATTGCTACAGCAAGCCCGATTGAAGGGTCTGCTATTAGACGCAGCTTTACTGCTCAAGCTGGACAGGTGATATCCTTCTTCTGGAATTTCCTCACTAATGAGTCTGTTGAACAAAGTGCTATTGATGATTTCACTTTTCCTAATTTCA
Source organism: uncultured Microcoleus sp. (assembly GCA_964588805.1). Taxonomy (GTDB): domain Bacteria; phylum Cyanobacteriota; class Cyanobacteriia; order Cyanobacteriales; family Coleofasciculaceae; genus CAZPRJ01. The sequence goes on from CAZPRJ010000005.1 coordinate 88,641, forward strand.
ATGATTTTGCCTTTGTTTCGATTCAATCAGACTCTGCCAATGAATTATTCAGTTTAGCCGATACAGTTGCTGACTTTACTGATTCTTCGGCTAGCTACGATAACGAAACTGGATATCAGCAATTTACCTACACTGTTCCCACCACTGGAACTTATACGCTGGGGATTGGGGTGGTGGATGTAGGAGAACCAACACGAACTTCTGCTTTACTCGTCGATGATGTGGATGTTCCTGAACCGGGTACAGCTTTAGCCTTATTAGTAGGAGGGGCTTTGGGTACTACGGCAATGCGGAGGCGAAATAAATCATCACAGGTAAGTTCTGAACAGAAATAAAAAGAAGGAGTCAGGAGTCAAGAAGTCAGAAGGAGAAATCTTTGAGTTAACTATTAGAGAAGATGATAATTCTATTTCACGACTGATTTAGGCTGGCGATACAAGTTACCCATTAATCATCCCTATATCCTGGGTCATTTTCTAGATTCCTTCTTTGTGGTCGTGATATTTGTAATTGAGGAGTTGAAGGGGATGGCGTAGACTCACGAAAACCTAATAATACTTTAGAACTACCGACAAAGTATCGAGTCCATCGATATAATCTGGAGTCTTGTTGCCATTGAGAACGAGAAACTTCTGAGCGTAAAATAGGGACGGTTTGTCCTTCATGTTCACCTAAAATTATGAGGGTTACTTGATTCACGCCAGAGTTTTCTGCAAACTCTTGTTCAATGGTTTCTCTGGCTAAATCTTGGGCTTGTTCTAACAAGTCTGTAAATGACTCAATTTCATCAGCCGTTAGAATGATATTACGTTCTACCGATTCTGCTGAGGCGATCGCAACAGAAGAAACAATACTACTCAGGACTAAAATAGCCCCCAAAAAGTAACGAAAATAGAAACTCATGGGCTGACTAGCGTAACTGGATGTGCGCTAGTTAGGTTAACAACTTACTATTAAAAGGTCAGTAAGCTTTGGTTAAGAGCGTTAATTGATTGTAAGTGACGTATCTCGAAAATCGAGAATATGCTGTGCTGTAATCTGGGGCTGTTCAAGATGGGGGACATGACCGCAATTTTTAATCCAAATTAATTGAGCATGGGGGATGGCTTCCTGAAACTTGGATGCATCCGCTATCCCTAAAATGCGATCGCATTCTCCCCATAAAATTAGGGTAGGTTGCTTGATTTGAGTTAGTTTTTCTTCAAAAGAGATATAGCCTCCGCTTTTCGTAAAAGCAATTAAAGCTTGGTGCCAACCTGGACATTGAAGATGTAATGCGGCACATAATCGGGCATCTAATGAAGCTAATTTTTTATCAAAGTAAGCATTGGTACTAATACTTTGGCGAATATTCGGATTGCTCAAGAATCCTGTTGCTAGATAACTCAATGGGGGAAACATAAATTTGCCAATATTAGGAGGAGCTTTATAACCCGCGCTATCAATCAGAACTAGCTGTTTTACACACTCAGGATAGGAAAGAGTAAAATCAATCGCTGCGGCTCCTCCCATTGAAGTCCCCACTAACAGCATGGGTTCACCAATTTGGGTTTTCCAGAAATAGTAGAGATGGGTTTTAATGGCAGATGGACTAAAGGAAATATTAGTTAAACGTTCTGTAAAACCAAAACCCAACAAATCAACTGTCCACGTCTCATTTTTTTCAGCAAGTAAGGGTAATAACCGCCTAAACTCAAATACAGAACTATCAAAACCATGCAGTAATAAAATAGGAGTTCCGCCCTGTCCTTGATGCACATAAGATGTGAGGATAGGTTGCTCACTGAGAGGTGTGGTAATAGGAATTTGTTTTATATGTTTAACAAAGTTAATTGATGTAGATTCCGTTAATTGAGCAACTTCAGGCGGAAGAAATGTAGACATTAAACTTCAGTAATAATGCTAATAAATTCAATTATTATACTTATAAAGTCAGAGAAAATAAACCCCATTTTTTTGATGATTGGGGCATAATATCTATCCGTGACGCTAGTAGAACCTATAGAATCACAGTTAGGCTAGATTAACTACTAGCGACTATAACCATATCCTTCATCCTTCAGTTGAGGGATGCGTAAATGTGATGATGCCTATATCTCCAATTTAAGGAAGGTGTGACATCACAGACCATAACAATAAAGGAGTACTCGCCAGGATGGTAAAAACAATAGCGTTTTCTAAGTTACGAGTAACCACTCCTACAGTCAAGACTAAGCTGAGAAAAAGAACTAACGAAAAAAAGAAAGCAATCTTTTCCCCACTGTAATCGATAAGTGAACTTTCCATTGGAATTTTCCTAAATCTTCGTCTTTCGTAGCATAGGTAACAACCAGAAGCAATGGCTATCATTACCTACTTCTTTAATAGGTAGCACTTTCAACTGATTTGTGCAAATCGGCTACCTATAAAGTTTGAAGCTAGGATAAAGTTGAGTTAATTTTGATAGTGCTAGCAGCTCGCATCGCTTTCTCTCGCGCCTCCTGAACATCTTTGCCTTTAGCCAACGCCACTCCCATTCTGCGAAATGGCCGAGAATCTGGCTTTCCAAATAATCGGATGTCTACATTGGGTTCAGATAACGCCTCTGCCGCCCCTTCAAATACAATGGAGTCGGAGTAGTCTTTCGCCAAAATTACAGCACTAGCCGAGGGTGCCAACTGCTCTATATTGGGAATCGGCAACCCTAAAACTGCCCTTAAATGTAACTCAAATTCATTCAGATTTTGAGAAATTAATGTGACCATTCCTGTATCATGCGGCCGAGGAGAAAGTTCGGAAAAAATCACTTCATCTTGGGTCACAAAAAATTCTACACCAAAAATTCCAGCCCCTCCTAAAGCATCCGTTACTTTTTGAGCAATCGCCTCAGCTTGTTGAACTTTTTCTGCTGTAAGTTCTGTAGGTTGCCAAGATTCTTGATAATCCCCTCGTTCTTGGCGATGTCCAATGGCTGGACAAAAAATGGTTGGTGCATTCCATTGCTTAATTGTTAATAAGGTAATTTCTAATTCAAACTTGATAAACTCTTCAATAATTAGCTTTTGGCTATCTCCCCTCGACCCTTCAATGGCATAATTCCAAGCACTTTCAACGTCTTCAGGAGCATTCACCACCGATTGGCCTTTTCCAGACGAAGACATGACCGGTTTAACTACATTCGGAAATCCAATTTTTTGTGAAACTTCCATTAATTCATCAAGACTCGTAGCATAGGCATAGTGAGCCGTTCTAATGCCTAACTGTTGATGAGCCAGCTCACGAATGCGATCGCGATTCATGGTATAGTTGGTTGCCATCGCTGTAGGAATTACCGTAATTCCTCGTTGCTCAAATTCCGACAGTTTTTCTGTTCGGATCGCCTCAATTTCTGGAATAATAAAATCGGGTTGATGCTGAGTAACTACTCGTTCTAAATCATCTCCACTCAGCATATTAATCACTTCAGAGCAATCTGCCACTTGCATCGCTGGTGCATTGGCATAACGGTCAACCGCAACCACATAATTACCCAACCGTTGAGCTGCAATAACAAACTCTTTACCCAACTCCCCTGAGCCAAGTAACATAAATTTTTTAGGAAGTTTCAGAGAATCAGACATTGAGGAGTATAACTTCTAATCAAAACTTGAACCTACTTATTGTAAACCCTAACCACCCCCTAAAATTAAACTCTAAAACCTCTGCGACCCTCTGCGAAAACCTCTGTGACCTCTGCGTTAAAAAAATACTTATGAATCAATATTTTGCCACAGTTGCCCGTAGTTTAGAACCCATTGCCGCCCAAGAACTTGAAAAATTAGGTGCTAAAGAAGTTCGCCCTGATTTTACAGGCGTGCATTTTGTTGGTGATATTGCTCTACTTTACCGCGTCAATCTCTGGGCAAGAACTATCTTTCGGGTATTGGTAACATTGCATGAATTTCCTTGTCCAAATGCCGATCGCCTATACAAAGAAATACAAAAAATCTCTTGGGATAAATACCTTTTACCGGAGAATACTTTAGCCGTCAATGCAACCGGAGGAAATCGCCAACTCAATCACACCCACTTTACCGCTTTACAAGTTAAAAATGCCATCGTCGATCAACAGCGTCGCCAATTCGGGCAACGGTCTAATATTGATACCGAAAATCCCGATTTATTGATTAATGTCCATATCTATCAAAACCGTTGTATTTTAAGTTTAGATAGTTCTGGTACTAGTTTACATCGACGTGGCTATCGTCCGGCCGTAGGACTTGCGCCTCTGAAAGAATCCTTGGCTTGTGCACTTCTAGAAATGGCTGAATGGGAACCAAATATACCCTTTTTAGACCCATTGTGCGGTTCGGGCACTCTACCTTTAGAAGCCAGTTTGAAAGCATTAAATGTTGCACCAGGATTATTTCGTGAACAGTTTGCCTTTGAAAAATGGCGTGATTTTGATGGAGAGTTGTGGCAGCAATTGCTGGATGAAGCAGAAACAAGTCAGTTATCTGAACTTCCAGCCCCGATTTGGGGTAGCGATCGCGATGATGATATTCTTAATCAAGCCCGAATTAATGCGGAACAATGTGGTGTTGAGGATAAGATACAATTTACTCAAACTGAACTCAAAGATATAGAAGCCCCCACTGATAGCGGCATTATTATCTGCAATCCTCCTTATGGAGAACGTTTGGGAAATGCACAAGAATTGGAGGAATTTTATAAACTGCTGGGTGATATCTTCAAACAGCGTTTTAAAGGATGGACAGCATTTGTTTTAACGGGGAATAAGGAATTAGCCAAGCGAGTTGGACTCAAAGCATCTCGCCGTATTCCTGTTTATAACGGTTCCATACCTTGTACCTTACTCAAATATGAGCTGTATTAAAACATTTAAGAAATTCGTGTAAAGCTAAAAGAAAGATGCCCATAAAAATGCGATGACAACCACTCAGACTAAACCCTCCCTTCCATTACCCCCTGGTAACTTCGGTTTACCTCTCATTGGTGAAACCATCAGTTTTTTACGCGACCCCAATTTTGCAGATAAACGGCACAAACAATATGGTTCAATATTCAAAACCCATCTATTTGGCCGTCCTACTGTGATGGTGATAGGGGCGGATGCTAACCGCTTTTTGTTTTCCCATGAAAACCAGTATTTTTCAATCACTTGGCCTCACAGTACCAAAGTTTTGCTCGGTTCAGCCTCTCTAGCAGTGCAAACGGGTGGCGCACATATCAAGCGACGTAAGTTACTCGCGCAAGCATTTCAACCCAGAGCACTTGCCGGGTACACCACGACAATGGAAAACATTACCCACCGCTATCTAGAAAAATGGGAACAGGAGGGTACATTAACCTGGTATCCCGAACTGAGAAAATACACCTTTGATGTTGCCTGCAAGTTACTCATTGGTAGGGATGCCGCCTCTGATTCCCATTTGGGGGAGTTGTTTGAACAGTGGTGTAAGGGGCTATTTACGCTGCCTGTACGTTTACCTTGGACAAACTTTGGTCGGGCGTTACGTTGTCGCGAACAGTTATTAGCTAAAATCGAGGAAATCATACGTCAGCGTCAACAACAACCTGAGTCCAGTGAAGATGCATTGGGGCTGATGTTGCAAGCACGAGATGAAGAAGGAAATGGCCTGAGTTTGCAAGAACTAAAAGACCAAGTACTACTTTTGTTGTTTGCTGGACACGAAACATTAACCTCTGCAATCGCTTCCCTCTGTTTATTATTAGCGCAGCATCCAGAAGTTTTAGCGGCTGTCCGTGCTGAACAACAAGAATTAGCAACTCAGGAACCGCTAACCTTTGAACAACTTAAACAAATGAGCTATTTAGAACAAGTTCTCAAGGAAGTTTTGCGAGTCATTCCCCCAGTCGGTGGCGGTTTTCGGGAAGTGATTCAAGAATGTGAGTTTAATGGTTACACAATTCCCCAAGGTTGGTCTGCACTGTATCAAGTGGGCAAGACGCATCAAGATAGTAGTATTTATACGATGCCTGAGCAATTTGACCCCGAACGTTTTGGAACACAACGAGCAGAAGATAAGAAACCTTTTAGTTATGTACCCTTTGGGGGTGGAGTGCGAGAATGCTTGGGTAAAGAGTTTGCCAAGCTGGAAATGAAGCTGTTTGCAGCACTCTTAGTCCGAGATTACGAGTGGGAATTATTACCGGAACAAAATTTAGAGATGGTGAGTATACCAACTCCTCACCCTCGCGATGGTTTGCGGGTCAACTTTCGGCGTTTGAAGTGAAGAATAGACCGCTCTTGAAAGTTAGGAGTTAGGAGTCAGGAGTTAGAAGATAGAAAGAAAGACTTTCATCCTTTGTTGTGAGTACAACTCATGGCGTTTCTTGCACAAAGAGTAGTAGTAGGGTGGGCATTGCCCACCTCATAGGAATTCTTTAGCAATTACGATTGCTGCTTCTGTGGCCGTTGGGTAGCTGCCTCGTTTTTAGGTGCTTCTTCTGCTCTCCTTGCATCAGGGCCTTCACCCAGTTCACTACTGGGGTTTGTTGACAAATCAGCCGCCGTATCGAGGCTATCGTCAGCGTTGGTATTAGGTTTTACTGAATGGCCTTTATGGCTAGCATGACCACTGCCCATAAGTTTTTCCTCAATTCAATTCAATGCTTTTGTTTGCACACTCCCCAGCTTAGACATTGCGGTTGAGGGGTTTACCCTATCGTGAGGCTTAGATTTTAGTGGATGGGCGATCGCAAAACCGGGATTTAATAGCATTGAACTACAACTAACAGTAGATCAAGTTTTTGGATGAGTGACGATGGAAAGCTAATGGATCGTAGTATTTCAGAGATAGGCGATCGCTTATTCGTCATCTGAGGTGGGTGATTCTGAAGTATTCTGGATTTCCTGGCGATCGCTGTCGAGTGGAGACATTAATGGGCGATTGTCTAACCAAATTTGCAAATCATGCTCACTAGAAAAATCCAATAGCGCCACACCCAACTCCTCAATCTCAGTGAGGGGTAACTCTTGGATACGTTCCTGTGACAGTGGTTCAACTTCACCCACTCGATGGGTAAGCTGCCGCAGCACTAAAGCTAAAGCTTCCTGTCTTCTGCCCTCTATTCTTCCTCGTTCTAGACCTTCTTCCATCCAACTAGTGACAATTTCCATAACATCCTCCCGCTTTCTTGGCTCGATTCTATCAAGTTCGGCTTGAAACCGTGCTTGCTCGGTTTGGTTCAAGCGCAAATATGTGTCGATAAATCCCGAGATTAGCTGTACTTGCGCTGGATTGAGTCCCAAACTAGAAAGCAACCTCAAGCAGGCTAGCTTCACATTCGGACGCTGTTGACGTTCCATCTGCATTTTTGCCATTAAAGCACTAGCGACAGGATTGGGTTGGTTAACGAAGTTTTGCCACTGGAGGCGATTGAGCTGAATGACTCGATACTTGAATTCCAGTCAATCATGGAGGTAGATGCAATTTTTTAAAGCTCTCTTGGTTATACAGCCTGGTGGAATGCTGTGAACGTATGTTTTAAAATTTCTGACCAGGCAAGCGACTTGCCTATGCAGAAGTAATGGGGAGTAGCGATCGCATTCTGCCAACCTATCCATACAGGCGATCGCAAGCAGCGTTATCATAAAGTCAACCCACAAAAATCGGCTCCAAATGGCAAAATGACCGCTTCAGCATCCAAAGCAATTACGCTTGAAGAGTTTTTAAAACTCCCTGAAACGAAGCCAGCTAGCGAATATATTGACGGTGAAATTATCCAGAAACCAATGCCGAAGGGGAGACATAGCCGCTTACAAGGCAAACTTTGTGCTGCCATTAATCAAGTAGCTGAGTATGCTAAGATTGCCTACGCTTTTCCTGAATTGCGATGTAGCTTTGGTAGCCGATCAGTTGTACCTGATGTAGCGGTGTTTCAGTGGCATCATATCCCTTTCCATGCAGATGGAGAAGTACCTGATGATTTTAAATTGCCTCCAGACTGGACAATTGAGATTCTTTCACCTGAACAAAAGCCCAATAAAGTAATCGGTAATATTCTCTATTGTTTGCAACATGGATGCCGATTAGGTTGGTTTGTTGACCCGGATGATCGGAGCATACTTGTATTTCCTCCTGGTGAGCAACCCGAACTAATGCAAGGAAGCGATCGCTTATTAGTACTGGAGGAAATTGAACTAGAGCTAACCGTTGATCGGGTTTTTGGATGGCTCAAGATGGAAGATTAACGGGTCGTAACATTTCAGAAATAGCGATCGCACAAGTCGGAAACTGCAATGGTGAAATACTCGCATCTTCTGACACAATCACCTCGCTTTGATAGCCTTCCTGGGTTGGTTCTGTGTAGACGTACAATCGGCGATTGTTAACATCTAGCACCCAATAATCTGCAATCCCAGACTTAGCGTAATTTTTTGCCTTCAAATTGCAGTCTCGGTTGAGGGTAGTATCTGCTACCTCAACAATTAGATAGACATCGGATGCTGTAGGATGATGGTCATCATAGTCCAAGGGGTCTAGTCGGACTACGGCAACATCTGGTTCAGGTTCCGAGCGATCGCTCAATTGGATGGGAAGTTGTAGCCGGATAAGTACCTGTCCTTCCAAACGGTTGCCAAGCAACCTATTGATGCGAGTGATGGCCGCCGCATGGGGACTTCCCTGTGGACTCATCTTTTCAAATACCTGTCCTGCGATTAATTCCACTCGTTCATCTGCTTGTAAAATTCCCGCTTCAGCCATCCGGTGGTATTCCTCAACTGTCCACAAGCGAGATGTTCCATCACTGTACTTTTCTATAACTTGTCCTTCGAGTAATTCGACTCGTTCATCTGGCTGCAAAATTCCCACCTCAGCCATCCGGTAGTATTCTTCAACAGTCCACAGACGAAGTGTTAAGGGTGTTTCTGTTTTCTGCATGGCATAGATACCAAATGAAGGCTTTGTCGGCCTGATTATTATAGCTAGCGATCGCATCCCCTCAGCAGTGATAGGCTAGACCTTAGACCCTACTGAAACAGTAGAATCTTTGCTATGACCTCTCCTACCCTGAGCCAGATTGAGGAATTGATTAGTTTCTTATCTGATGAAGAACAATTGCAGCTAGTTGAACGAATTATTCACAATTTGCGAGTAACTCGAACCCGCAACAACCTCAGCAATCAATCACAAACTTTTGAGGAACAACTTTCACAAATGGCAAATGATCCAGCCATTCAGGAGGAACTCAAGACTATTGAGCGAGAATTTGCAATTACTGAAATGGATGGCTTGATCTAATTGTGAGCATTCAGCGGGGTGATATCTATTTTGTAAACCTAAACCCAGTCCAAGGTAGAGAACAGGCAGGCCAACGTCCTGTTCTTGTCCTTTCCATTGATGAAATCAACTGTTTATCTTTGACCATAACAGTTTAGCAACTATCCTGAGCGCTCTGTATAATTAATCCTCATCAGTTGCGTTTTGGTTATCGACTTCTTTTTGATTATCACTTAGATTACTGCTACTTTGGCTTAACTTTTTTTGCTTTCGTTTTGCAATAACCCATCCTACAATACCCACTATTGAGGCCGGGCCAAATATTAGAGGAAGTAAATTTACTACATTATTTTTTACAAAATTTACCCCTGATTTTATAGGGTTAATTTTTACTTTAATTTTCTTAATTTCTACAGGATAGTTTTTTACTGAATCTATACCTTGATCAGGTATTTTTACTCGAACAGTAACAATTATTGATAATGTTTGCTCTCCAGATTCATTAGGAGTAACATCCCAGCTCCATTCTGTAGGTTCTTTTCCTCCAACAACTTGCCAACCAGTGCTTATTCCTTTAATATCAAAACTATTTCCTACTAGTTCAACTTTCGTCTCCGCTCCAAACTTAGTGGGTTCTACTTGAGGTTTTCCTCTCCCTGTAAGATTAGAATCAAAATCTTTCGTGGCTATTTTAGCAATACGTACTTCAATCCTTTCTGTTTCTCCAACTTTCATTTCTTCAGGAACATTAAAAAGGATTTTTCCTACAGACAGTTGGTCAAGTACATCTTGAATAATTTTATCTATATTCAGTTTTATTGATGAGGTTGGTGATGGTGGTGTTGATGGTGATAATGGTGATGATGATGGTGTCTCAGCAGGTGTAGTTGTATCAGCAGGTGTATTTGTATCAGTAGGTGATGTTATTTCCTCAAGTTGACAAGAGCCGATAAAAACTAATATGAATAACAAACTAAAAAATAATTTCGTTGATTTAAGATACCACTGCATTTTGTTTTAGCTCCTTCTCCAAATTGACTTGTAGAAGCCTTCCTCTCCTTGCAGTAACATTTCAAGTTGTAAGTCAGTAATTCCGGAAAGCAGAAATTTTGGGTGTGGGCGAAGTTGGAGGTTAAAGGGCAGGGCGGTGAGAGTTTTCTAAAAATTTGTAACAAAAGCTTGACCCTTGAGCAGAAAACACTCAATCTGCTAAGGTAATCCTAATACACTAAAACCTAAAAATCTTAGCGCCACTCAAAGCTGTTCGCACCAGCTAAGAGCGGCTAACCCCCAAACTGCAACAACCAGTCTGGAAGCTAGAAGAAATGGTAACACTCCTCTAGCCACCCCGACTTTACTATGGCAACTCATGCGGGGTGGCTTAGATTTTGGGTCAGTTGAATTCAGAGATTGAATGCCAGGATTTTGGATTGTTTACGGGCAAATAAGCCTGTATAGTCAATAATCCTGAACCAGTCCTCTGAAATCATGCAAAGGCTACACCTAACACCCAAACAGGAGTATCTACACTTCATGTCCCAGAACCTAATCACCTCTGGAGTCATCGACCCTCGACAAATCCCCCTCGACCAAATCCGGCAGCAAGTCGCCACCTTCCTCAACATTCCCCTCAACCAAATCGAACGCCTAGAATGCTGGAACCATCAAATTTGGGTGAAATTGGTAGAATCTCGCGCCAAATTCATCAGTTATCGCAGCTTACCTCTCTGGATTGACCAAGGACTGATTACCATCAAACGCTGCACCTCCCGTCCCACCCTCGACCAACTAGGCGAAATCTTGCGTAGTGAACGCGATTGGTACGAAGAACACGAGATGCCTCAAGCGGTACAACCTTGGCGTGACGCTTGGGCGCAGCAAGCGCAACTATTACGCGAAGAAGACGAACGTACACAACCCTTCCGCGCCCATCAACAAGCAGGACAGGATTGGTATATAGCTTGGCAGCGCATCTTGCAAAGTTGCCAAGATTGCACGGGACTCAAACATTTAGCCCCTGAAATCCAACGGCAAAGCCAGGAATTTACCGACTTACCCGAACTTATGGAAGCATTACAACAATTATGGAGCGATCGCTGGCGAGAACTTTCACAAGCGATCGCCTAAGCTATTGTGCATTTAAGTTGCATGATCAGGTTTGCGGAAAAGAACAGATTAGACCTCTTGCAAAAATGCTTGATTGTCATGTTGAGCGTTTGCAATAGCATGGTGCGCTAGCAGCAAAGCGAAACATCTCGCCAGATGCTTCACTCCACTGCGTTTCGTTCAGCATGACATTGAGAGTTATTGGACTTTTGCAAGAGGTCTATTATTTACCAACCCTGACTCCTGACTCCTAACTCCTGAATTCTTCTATAATCCCTGCCTCAAGGATGAATCGTACCATCCGGCATAATTGCCCCTTGAAGATACGTCCGATTAAGATTAACATCTCGGAAGTTTGCACCTCGAAGGTCTGATTTTTCTAAATGGGCTTGAATCAGATTAGCACCTCTAAAATTTGCCCCTCTAAGATCAGATGCTTGCAAATTCGCTCTACTCAAGTTCGCCCATCGAAAATCAGCCCATTCTAAATCAGCCTCACCCAAATTAGCCCCAACTAGGTAAGAGCTACTAAGGTGTGCTTCACACAAACTAGCATTCTGGAGGTCAGCTTTGTACAGGTAAGCTCCAATCAATTCGGTTTCATGCAAGTTAGCGCTGCTGAGGTTAGCATGGCTGAGATTTGCGGCAATCAGTGAGGCTTCGCTCAGATTTGTCCGAACAAGTTGAGCCGAACTCAAATCAGCCTCCTTCAAGTTCACACGCCTTAAGTTTGTACCAATCAAGTTAGCATGGCTGAGGACAGCACCTTTAAGATTTGCTTGATGTAATTCTGCCCCAATCAAGTTTGCATTGGTTAAATCGGCATAACTCAGATCGGCAGCAATCAGAGCGCTATCAATTAAACAAGCATCATTCAGGTTCGCCTCACTCAATAAAGCATGGGAAAGATTAGCCTGATTGAGATTAGCACCTCTGAGATTTGCTGCCACCAAAACTACCTTATTCAACAGAGCTTTTCTAAAATTTGCTCCCTGTAGGTCAGTTTCTCTTAAGTCAGCAGCCATCAGGTCTGCATCACTCAGATCTGGTTCTAAATCTGGGTTAAGGGTTCTCCATTTTGCCCATCTTACAGCCCCCTGTTCGAGTACCGCCAGATGCTCTTGATTTGCCATCTCTAGGTCTTGTAGGTTGAGTGAGTTAACGGTTATTGAATGCCAATTAAATGCACAATAGCTTATTCTGGTTTTCCACTCACTAATTGAGTTCGTCCATTTACATTCTCTAGCGCCACCAGTACCGCCCGAGACGCCGCCAAAATATCCCGTTCGGCTCCCCCTAAGTACAGGCGTCCAAAACTGCCAATAGGCAAAATTTCCAGGATATTGATTAAGGCTGCCTTTTCTGCCTCATTGGCCGCTAAAGCAGCGTAGGCGGCCGGTTGAACTTCTAGTACATACAAGGTTTGTCCGGCTAAAAGGAGCTGACCTTTACGGGTACGATTGATGAGTTGAGTATGGTGGGCGTCAATATTGCGGATAATTTGGCTGGAAACGACACGGGGTTTGAGACAATCCTGTTCTCGAACACCTAACGATTCTAAAATCGCCTTGCCGGCCGCACGGGTATCACCCTGGAAGCTGGAATGGATTTCTAGAAGGCCAAACAATCGCTCAACCACCTGCACTCCCGGACGCACAGAGGTAGATTTCAGGGCAATATCGGTAATCCGGTTAATTTCAATTCCCGGTGAAATCTCAATCCAAAGGGATGTATCACCAGGTAAGGGTAAAAACCCTTGAGACACCACCCCCATGTAGGCCGCATGTTGAGGCTGCAAGTTGTCTAAAAATACGTAACTACGTAGTTCTATACCCAAAGTTGCTTCTCCGTTGCTTTAGTCATCAGTCCTTAATCCTTAGTCCTTAGTCTTTAGTTGAGTAGATCACAAACCTTGGGGCTAGGAAGAAAATCCAGAGAAAATGTATCATTTATTACAAAAAAATGTCTTAATTTTCTCCCCTGCTCCCCTGCTCCGAGAGCGAGTTCAACAGAAAACTTTGTGATCTACTGTAGTTGGCTGGTAACTAATGACCTATGGCTCAACGGTGTTTGAGAACATTATTTATATGCTAGTGGAGTTTTGTACAGATATTCAACGAAGTATTACAACTTTAAGCCTCAAATCTAGCCCTATCCAGGTAAAACCGGAAGAATTGAGCTTTCTTAGTGTAATTCAAATGCGATCGCTCGTTGTTAATTCTCATGTTTTAAACCCGCGTAGGCAGTGAAGTCCAATCCGAAGGGTGATACTATTTCGGATGTAGTAAAGCGCTATGGCAGTTCCTACCGAGCTTAATGCTCGGAATCCTAGCAAAAAGTACCCACCTCGGATGTACTCTGCAGGTGGGTTTTATTTCACGGGGGCATAGGTCTAGAGGAACGGGGGGGCAGAGGTGCTAGAGTGCAGGGGGGGTGGGGGAGGAATTATACTGATTTTGAGTATTACTTGATATATTTCTCTTTTTGATTTCTCCTGATTACCAAAGCTTGCAATCTATTGGCAGTGAATTCATGGGTGTACAGGGGTTTTGAACCGGATTTTGGCTAAATAACCCTAAAAAAGTTAAGGGAACGGGAATCCAAGCAACCTTTTCCTTCTACATCGTATTTATTGCTACTCATTTGTTCATAATTATTGCTATATATTAATTTAATTCACATTATTATAAGTTTTATTGTGATAATATCAGGCTAAGCAAAAAGCCAGCGCTCGGAATTGCAGCTCCCGCACTGGCTCTAGCCCTAACCAATATTCAATTTGGAGGCATACTTCTAGGATGACAGATTTACCTCAAGATTCACAACGATACAGTTATATTCCTATCCCAAAATCCAAATTCCCTGAACCCAAATACCACTTCGGGCAACGAGTGGCGTTGTATTGGCAAAATGACCAAGGCGAACAACTTTGTGATATCGGTGAAATTATTGGGATGCAGTACGCTACGAGAGGCAACCAACCTGCACAATGGTCTTACCGAATGCGCTTGGTTAAATGCAACTATGACTCTAACCTCATCGGGGCAGAAGATGAATATTTCGAGGTAGAATCTCGCTTTGTTCCTGGCGATAGCGCGATCGCAGATTAAGGGAGTTAGGGGTCAGGAGTCAGGAGTTGCAACGCACCCTACTCTAACGGTTGAAATGACCAGGTATCAATCATAAACCTTCTGCCTTGGAGTCTTTTTCTCCTCCGCTACTCTACACACCTCACTCCGTCCAGCTTTTAGAACCTCTGGCCCAAACCAAACTGGAGTCGGCTATCGCCTTTATCGGTAAAACCGTAGTCAGCGCGAATGATACCCAGTGGAGAATTCACCCGGAGTCCGGCACCGTAACCAAATCCTGTTCCTGGTTTACCGCGCACGACTCCCGGTTCTCCCGGTACTGTGCTACCTGAACCTAAGTCAGAACCAAAGTCTGCAAAGAGAACCGCACCCACTGGGTTAAAAATAGGAACCCGATACTCTGCCGAGGCTAATACATAGCTGCGACCGGTTGCTAAGTCACCCGTACCGTAACCTCGGACTGAGTTTAGACCCCCTAAGTTATAGGCCATATAAGGCGGCAAGTCTCCGATAGTGGTTCCACCTTGGACATTAAAGGCGAGTACTTGTGGGTCTTTTGTATCGAATAATTTAATAGGCGTATAGTTGGAGTAATTGGCCTGCACTCGGTTCATCAAGATATTGCCACTCCCCACCGGTATCGACTGTTGGCTGGTCAAGCTAAGGACGGAACCTTGAGTGGGATTATAAGGATTATCGCGTTGGTCGCGGCTAACTCCCGCCGTCACCGCTACTAAATCATCCACACCAGTCCCGCTAAAGGAGACGGGTTTACCGAGGGAATCGGTTGAGATAATATTGCCGTCACCATCGCGCATGCTGGTGCGAGTGTAGTTTAATCCCACTGAGGCATCCCACTCTCCCACGGGTTTGTTTAACGATACTCCACCCCCAAACTGTCTTTGTCTGGGTTCCTCATAATTTTCAGACTCTGTAGGATTATTGAGGAAATCATCATCAAAGACTGAAGATTGAGTCCCGCGTCTAAAAGCGTTGACGCTGTATCCTGGCATATCGGGGTTGCTCTGGCGGTAAGGACTGGTAAAATTACCGTCGAACTGTAAGTCTCTACGTCCCACTTGGACATTCACACCAACTTGCTTATTTACACCACCGAAATTCTGGTCTTTATAGTTAATCGTGCCAAAGATTCCTGTATCACCACTGTAGCCACCACCAACATTCACTCCGCGAACCATGCGTTCAGTAAGGTCATAGGTGACATCCACCTCTCTAGCATCACCATCTAAGGCAATGTTGGCGTTGTCAAATAACCCGGTTTTATACAGGTTCTGCAAGTCTTGCCTTGCTACATCGACGCGGAACACATCACCGGGTTTGAGGTTCAATTCACGCTTGATGAAATCTTCTTTTGTCCGTCCTTGAGTGGGTTGGCCTTCTTTATCCAAGAAGCGGAGTTTGATGTCGCCAATCACACCTTCTGCTACGTCAACGGTAAGGGTGCCATCGCGATTGGGTTGCACGTTGGCCACTTGCGCCAACACATAACCGTTATCTTTATACCATTGGGTCAGTTGTTGGACGCTTTGGCGTAAGGCGGTGGGGCTAAGGGGTTGTCCGAGTTGGGACTTGAAGATATCATTGGCAACGGATGGGGTGAGAACTGTGTTACCAGATAGTTGCAGCGATCGCACCACAACGGGTTCCACCTGAAAGGTTACATTCCACCCGTCTCGATTCGTGGATTTGCTCACACGGGCATTGGTAAAGTAACCCGTATTTAAAAGTGCCTGGACATCTCTATCTAATTGGCTTTGATTGGTTGCACTTCCAGGACGAGTGCGGATGGTATTTAGTACCAATTGTTGTAATTCTGACGAGGCCCCTGTGACCTGCACATCAGTAGCCGTTACGGTAAAATCATTACTGGCTATAGACTGATTGGCTACTGTTTTAGCGGCTTGAGATGTAGTAGAATTAGGGCGAGTCTGAACTGACTGTGCCGACGTATTCGTAGATGAAGAGGAAAACGTCGGGGTTGCAGTAGTTTCAGGGGAGGCAACAACAGTAGCTGACGTAGGTGCTGAGGATGCCTCTACAGGAACAACATAGCTACTTGCCGCCGGTTTTGGAGTCGAAGCAGCGACATCGGGACTGGCAAATGCTTGCTTGGGCAACTCCCCAGCCGCAAGGAGCGCTAATGTGGACAGTACAAAAGCTCGGTTCAGCATAAAAGTGGCCTCATCGCTAGTCAGCGTTGTTAAAACTTGCGTTGCTTTTGTTTAAACTGACCGTTGCTGAAATCGTCAGGTTCCAGACCCTGTGCCACATCTATATCTGCCACATTGGTGCTAGGAGTTTTTGTACCTCGTTACCAGGGGGGATAAAGCAATTTTTTAGCAGGAAAGCTACTTCTTGTCTGAGTCGGCTTGCCTCTTAGCGTAATAATGTTTTCTATTTTCCTCTACCAATGAAGTTTCGTGCCATTGTGGATTGGGTTCATGTGCTAAATGTAAATATACGAGTTCTGGAGAACGGCACATATATTGTCTGCCTTGCAGATATCGCTCCATGATATCCTGGTCTTCTCCACCCCAACCCACGAACACTTCATCCCAACCTCCGATATCAAGCAAACGAGCTTTATTAAAAAACGGTACAACACCAAATCGTTCTCCACGAATGAGATGTTTCCAAAGTGCTGTAGGCTTATCTTCTGGAGCAATAAAAGTTTGTTCGAGGATTGCATCAAGTTCGTCAATATTCACTGTCTCTTGCTCCACCATGACTCGATAACCTGTTACCAAAATCTGTGGCGCTAAAATAGCCATTTGCAGATGACGATTGAGCGTATCTCCGATAGGAATTAAATCAACATCGAATGGTGCAACAAATTCGGTTTGAGACAGAGTTAATCCTAGATTGAGAGCCTTCGTCTTGTGAAATACTTCAGCACAGGGACAGTAAGCATATTGGATATTAGTATCTTGAATCTCTGGCTCAATCCATGCAGAAGGTGACTTGTCTGCTTCTACTAATATCATCGTGCATTCATTTAACTGGTCTAAAGTAGATTGCTGCTTCCACCAAGATAGGAGCGTTCTCAAATGGTTTTCCCGTTGGCGGTAAGTAACGATTAGAGATAATTTCATGTTGTCTAGCTAGCCTAAATGAATTGTACAATAACCCTCACCCCAGCCCTCTCCCTGAGGGAGAGGGAGTAAGGAGAGCAAGAAATTTACATAGTTAATTTCTTCATTTTGAATTTTTAATTATTCACTACTGCCTAATTAAAACACTCTGGCAACCGTACTTGAATCTTTTTTAATTTTGGTTCAAGCCTCGTTTCCGCCAGCAAGTCTCCCACTAAACTACCTTCTACCAAAGACTCTAAGCAGACAGTAATATTCCTATTCCGAGTGTGTATCGGTTGAGTATTTCCGCAATGTTGATTACGTACCTTGTCGGAGTGAGAAAGGTGCATGACTTTCCCTGTAGCGCCAACTTCAAAGCCGAAAAGATGAGCACGAATCAGTAAATCTTGGTCTTCCCAACCCCAACCTTTAAAAATTTCTTTGTATCCACCCAGAGTTATCAGCGTTGTCTTCTTAGCACAGATTAATCCACACCCAGGTCGGCGCTGACCTTTATTGTCAGACCAAGGTACAACCTCAACAAGGGCAACATCTGATTTTACAGCACAGTGATAAGTATAGCGATCGCGTTGGAGAGCCATTGAGTTAGGCTCAGATTCTTCTACGTCTTGAATACAGCAAATCATATCAGTATCCGACAAAACTCTCGAACTCACAGCCTGTAATGCCGCTTCGTTCCAGAGGATATCAGCATCAGAAATCAGCAGCAATTCACTCGTCGTTTGCACAATTCCCTGATTGAGAAGCCGCGATTTATTGAATCCTGGTTCAGGAAAGTGCACAACCTCAACATTCGGCTGTTGTTGGAGTTGGTGAAGTGCTTCGACGCATTGAGTCTGCGTTGAACCACCGTCACAAATAATCACCCGTTTTACCTGATTGATACTCGTTAGCGAATGAACGCACTGTATCACCTCAACTCGATCCTTGACGGGAATGATGACTTCTAACGATGCATCCTTTTCATTAGACCTTTGGCAAAAGTTGGAATTACTCCTCTGAATCTCCCCTTGGTCAGGAGAAAAAATAGCTCTCTCCCCTTGATAAGGGGAGGGTTGGGGTGGGGTCAGAGATATTTTTGCAAGAGGTCTATTAATGTCCATGAAAAAAACGTCTTTGGCGACGGTTCCCTCATTTTATCGATTGCAACTTTGGCCCTGTGACATGGAAAAGTCGAAGCGGTTCTGCTTTTACCAAGGGACTCAATTCAGGTGGCCGTCCTTCTCTCATCGCTGCATAGTTAGCATAAGCTCGATTTTTCAATTTCATCAGTAACTCTACACGCGCAGGTGAATCTAGTCCTGTATCAGGAGACGTGGTAAGAGAACCTGAATGTTTGCGGCGAAAATAGCAGTAGTCTGGTACATTTACAATTCTGGCAACCAATGACGCTCGCAACAAAAACTCGGTATCCCCTCCAAATTTTAATCCTGTTGCAAACCCACCTAGTCTCATTACTAAGTCTCGCGTCACTAAACTGCTGGGGTGAAGTAAAGGATGTCCCGGTTTTTCTGCCAATGCTTGATTGACATCGAGAGGATAGCACACAGGCGTTAACTTCGATTCTTCTTCATAAACTCGGAATTCTTGAGTACCCATTAACTCAGCACCGGAAACAACCGCAGCGTTTAATAGCTTTTCTAAGCGCTCACAACTTGACCAATCATCAGCATCTTGAAATAGATAAGCGTCATAATTAGTATTTTCAATCACTTGTTGAACGAGTCTGTAAGGCCCCGCGTTTATCGGTGATGTTAATAAGGTAACGTTAGGAAATTTTTCAATAATACTTACAGGAGGATTGCCAGAACCATCATCAATCACAACAATGCCATCTAAAGGACGGGTTTGAGCCATCAATCCTCTTAAACATCTTTCTAACCACGCTTCACACTGGTAATGGGGAACAATGGCCAGAACTCTAGAATTAAGAGTTAATGATGTACCAATTGGGGTTGGTTTGATTTGAGGAATTAGTGCCTTGGCTTTCCAGGCTTTTATATCTAACCCTGACCCAGTAAAATCAATGGGATTACTGGTATATGCTGCTTCCCAGTTGAATGCAATACGGTTTTTGTCTAATGCCTTGGCGATCGCTAAAACTGTCCAATTCTCCACTTCTCCCAATTGTGGTAAAACTATCTGGGCGAGGCGAGTGGATAAAATCCAACCCACTGTATCCATCGGTATTTCCCTAGCTGTTTCTTGGGGTAATGTAACTGAAGATACCCAAGGTACTAAAATGTTTGATGTGATTTTGGGGAGAAATAAACTGGGGATAATTCCACTAGGAATATAACCAATAATATCGGTTTTTATGGTGTTGATAATTTTTAAACAGTCATCGGTATACGTTATTATTTTTTGATAATTAGGGAAATTATTTTTGATTTTTATACAGTAATTAACAATAATTTGAGGACAATAAATAAAATTATTTGTTTCTAATTCCTCAATTTTTTTGATAACTTTTGCCTCATCTTTGGGGTTTTGAATGAGGATTGTTATTGTCGGTTGGGTTATCGCTGCCATGAAAAGTTTATACCATATTGCTGAAATGAGAGGGTGTCTTTACCCCATGTTCTATGTATAGCTGTCGCCATAAAGCTTAGGACAGATTGAACGGCTAAAACGACCGAGTACCAATAAAAAAACTTCTGCCTTCTGTCTTTTGTCTTTTGCCTTCTGCCTTTTGCTATAAATGAAAACCGCTATCCAATTGATGAGATAATTAGATTCAGTGGTATGTATCCCCACAGAAGGCGCTTCTGACGGCTGAAAGCGGGGGCGATTGGCCGGGACTCCCGTCAAAAATGCTAGAAGCCAGAGTGGTAAAGAGTTTGAGTGTTGGCTATTAGTTTATAGTTGAAAATAGGTGGCAATAACGAGGGCTGAAATGGGGGTAAAAAAATCAGCCGTCAATTTCTCGTGTAGAATAAGGAGCCAGAGGGAGTTTCACTCCCCGGACTTTCCCACTCGCTGGGAAAACTAATTGAATGGAAACTTACAATCGCATCTTAAGTGCGATCGCTTCCCAGCTTGCTTTCCCACTCGCTGGGAAAACTAATTGAATGGAAACAACCAGAAATGGCTGTATCTTGCGCTGCTTGAGAAGCTTTCCCACTCGCTGGGAAAACTAATTGAATGGAAACAACATTTAAGCCCTATAACTTCTCTGGGACGATGAAAACTTTCCCACTCGCTGGGAAAACTAATTGAATGGAAACAGATTATTTTGCTTTGGTCTGTACTCAAGGAATCCTGGCTTTCCCACTCGCTGGGAAAACTAATTGAATGGAAACATTGATGAATTTACCAGCGTTGTGGACAGACAAGCTTTCCCACTCGCTGGGAAAACTAATTGAATGGAAACGTGCTGGCATTACTCGGATTGCCCAGAGTAAGGTGAACTGACATCTTGCACCTTGCCCTCAGAATAGAATTCTGGGGCTATACAAACAAAGTCCGCCTGCGCGGACTAACGGAAAATCAAGGGTTTTGTAACCTGCGGAGGCAGGTTTTGTTTGTGTAGCTGCGGTTTTAACCGCCAAGTGCAAGATATGAGGTGAACTTTCCCACTCGTTGGGAAAACTAACAGGATTTAGGCAACTTCTTGCTAGGTGAACCCGTACAGGTAAGGGCATGGCATGCCATGCCCCTACGAAGGTGATGTATTAAGATCGAAAATGCCTAAGTCCAAACTAAATTGAATGCAAAAATTGGTCACAAACAACCAACTGCTTGTTATTCACTTGAAGCGCTAGCCGATCAAAGGCTGAGATGCGGGAAGAAGGCAAAGCAGAGGCAACTAAACATTGATAAGCCAGCTCATGTTCCCCCTTCTCTAACAACGGCTGAGCTAGCGATCGCAAAATCGGTATCCAAGGAATCGGATCGACATCCTCACTCGGTAATCCCGGACTGAGCATACCCGCTTTCGCCTCCAAAATGTTGAGCCATTCCATCGGTTCGAGAGGTTCCCCCGTGACTAACATCCCGTACCCTCTTTCTAGCTCAACTCGTGCTCGTTCTTCGGGTGATTGTGCTGCCTCCTGAAGTGCCGACAAAGCCGCTTTAGTATAATGTCCCTCACGCAGCAGTTGTTGCCTCCACGCTAGCCAAGCCGTTGAGAAGGGGTCGTTATCAGGAATCTGTGGTATAATTTTTCCCACCACTGGCTGCCCATGAACCAATTCGCACCAATGAGCCAGAAGCCAAGCCCCAAATCGAGGGGCAAAAAAGTTTAAGTCACCAATGAGAATCGCTAAGATGGGGCGAAGCGGTTTCACTACAGTTGACTTAGATGCGATCGCCTGTCGCCATGCGGGTTCAAAAGCATACAAAAGATTGTGGATATTGAATGTATCGAGGCGGCCTGACAGGGGCAATGGGCGATCGCTCCAAATGGATTTAGCCGTGTTAAGGCTCAAAAATAAGCTAGGGATAAGCCGATCAATCATCGATGCATTATCCGGCAGACTCATCTGTGACACAGCATTTTGCAACCGCACCGCCGCTTGATGATAAATTGATGTAACCTGTGGCTCCAAGGCCAGAAAATTACAAGAAAACAGTAATATCCGTGCCGTTATCCACTCTACCTCTGGATATGAACTCGGTGGACTATCGAGAATCTCCTGGAGTAATGCCTGAGATGATGGTGGCATTCCCGACTCCATCATTATTCCCGGAGTAACCAGTTGTTTGAGCAATTGCGCGGCCTTTTTGGCTTCTCCTTTGGGCATTACAGGCGATTGTAACCACGATGTCCATGAACCGGAACTAATAGTGTTAATCCAATCAATATCATCTATCCGTTCAGGGATGGGCTCGATGGGTTGAGAGTCATCTAAAAAGATTTGAGCCTCAACTTCACCAAATGTTTGCTGTACCCAGGTAATCAGTGGTTCTAACGATAACTGGTTAACATCAGCAGGTTGTAGCTTAATATCAAGTTCTATTCCTTCTCGACGCAGAACCTGATAATTAAGAATACTATCCAAGGACGGCATTGTAATTTCACCCGGACGCTTGATGCCGTCTAAGGTACGAACACTATCCTCAATTCGTCCTAAAATATTTCCTGTCAGTCCAGGACGGCCGCAAGGACAGGGTTGAGAGTTTAACTGAATCAAATCGCCGCTTTTGTAACGCACTAGGGGCATGATGTGGTTAAACAAATCCGTTGTCACCAATTGCCCATCGATGATTTCATACAGACAGCGTTCAGTATCTAGATGCAAGCGTCCAGCTTCCGGGCAAGTCAGGCCAGAAATTCCAGTTTCTTGGCATCCATATTCCTCGATGATTGGAGCTTGAAATACTCTTTTGAGTAAGGTTCGTTGGTAGTCAAACAGGCACTCCCCTGTACAAATCACAGCCTTGACAGGGGGTAGATTTCGCCTGTGCAATTGGGTTGCCACTTCACAGAGTCGGCTGGGATAACCCCGAAGCACAAAAACTCGTTGGTGGAGTAGGGTAAGAAGCTGGTGAATGAAATCTGAGTTGATAGGCCCTGCGATCGCCACATCAATCGTTCGCACCGGCATCAAACGGCTGGCAACATTGATAATGGGAGTTTGTTCATCAATTCCCCACCAGTGCAAAGAATGACGACGCGCTAATGTGCGAGCCTGATTCCATTGGGTTCCGGCAAAATAGATAAAGGATTGCCCCCGACTCCCGCTGGTTGTGCCACGATACACTACATCATCTGCATTGGCGATAAATAAGCCGGGATGTTGGCGAATAATTTGTTTATCGATGGGTGTCAGTTTCTCAAAGGCTTGATACCAGTTTGGGACAAGTTGCGCTGATTCGGGGCTATAAGTTTCGATTAAATTAGCTTTGAGAAAGCGCTCCCGGTTCCCTGGTGCTGTTGCGGCTGCTTCCAACACCCGTTTCAGGCATTCCATCGTTGCATCAAGCAGCATCTGTTACTGTTTAGGAATTGAGCGGGATATGCGATCGCCCATCTGCACCCAATCCTCGTGAATTAGAAGTTTCTTGCTTGCAGATAAAGTCTTAAGCTCACTCCGTGTCAAGCTCATCGGCTTGTCGCAAAACGTCCCTATATCTTCTAGGTATGTAGTTGAAACCCAACCCTCACGAAAACCTGGGGCAGAAGCAAAACCTATAGGAGCAACATCACCAAAATGACTGGTAATTCGAGTCCATTGTCCTGTTGCATCTGTGTTGAGTGTGACAACCGACCATCCCTTGGGAACTGAACCGATAATCCTACCATTGGGACTCGAGCGGATATTGAGAGGAGTTCTCTGTGTTGTCACCTTGGCATAGGGACGAAATGTCTTATGCAACGAATCTGGAGGACAAGCCTGAGCTAGCTTCGTCTCTTCCTTGCTCAAGGGTGGCGTGAGGCTAGGCGTTTCGCTTTGGGTTGCTTTTGGGTTTGTGGTGGTTGCAACAGTTGTCTTAACTCCAATCACAGACAGAAACATTGCTGTGATCAAGGTCAACACTTTTTTCCAGTCAATGATATTTATTTTTTTCAAGAGAAATAGTTATTTTTTTGAATTCGTTCAGTTACTAATTATACAAATATAATCACTCTTTCGTGATTTGTCTAATTATTTCATACCATGTTTAGTACTCTCACAGTAGATTTGTCTTGAAAGTTTAAAAAAATTAATTTAAACCACTTTCCTTTTTAATCAAAAATGCCTAGCGCCGCCTAATAATTTTCGTTTTGTAATTTACTGGCATCGCGATAGATACTTGCTCGAAGCGATAGCTTTTTGCATCTGTTTGTATTGGTTATTTTTCTCACCTTCTGAATTGTGAGGAGAGATTGTAATCTTATCTAACTGAGGATAGAGGGTAAATTTGCCTATGCTCAGTCTAATGGTTACGGTTGGTCGAACTGGCTATAGTCAATAAAATATTTCCTCGGTCAATCTTTTTAGGCAAATTATATTCATATTGGTTATAGGTATGATACGAGGTAAGCAAGATTTTTGGCAAAATTGCCTAAGGTTAGTCAGCGCAGTTAAAACATTTGTGGGTAAGGGTTTGCCCCGGAAAAAATTTTACTTGGCGCTTTTGGTGGGGTCAGTTGCCTTAGCCATTGGCATTGGTTCACCAGTTGGGGCTCAGTTGAGTACAACTAACTCCAATCCCAAAGCAATTACGGATTGGGTGCATTTAGATGGACATCAAATCTTTGAAATTGCGGCTCCAGAAGCCGCTTTACATCAGCGAGTCAAACAAGTTGAAAATAAATTAGAACAAATTAGTGCTGAGTATATCGAACAAGGCACCCCAGAGCCAGTGTTTGGGGTCGTCAAGCAGACCGATAATAACTTGCCTGAAATCTATCTCAATGGCACTTACCTCATGACGGTGACTCAAGAGGATGGCAAAATGCAGGGGACGACCCCTTGGGATATTGCCAAAGAACTAGAAGACACGTTGCCAAATGCTCTAGAACGAGCCAAGCGGGAGCGACAGCAGGAGTATTTAGTCCAACAAGGTAAAATAGCGGCCGGTATTGCTGTTGGTGTAGTGGTACTGAGTTTAATCATTGCTGCTATCCAACGACATGCCCGGTTGCAACGGACGGCAGCTAAAGCCCTTACCCCTCAGTCAATTTCAGATAAATTGAGTCAGGAGCAAGAACGCAATTTGCACGAGGTTGAGAATCGCCTGTTACAGGTGGCTCAAGTCGGGATTTGGGGGGGTGGCATCCTGGTGATTTTGGGGATGTTTCCCTACACGCGACCGTTCCAAGTGAAATTACTTTCAGCGTTGCAAATTCCAGCAGCCATAGCACTGGTGATTGTGATTGCCTACATTGGAACTCGTCTGAGTTATGTTCTGATTGACCGCTTTGCCTCTAGCATTGCTGAAAGTAATATCGTCGATTCACAAGACTCTCGAAGACTGGAACTGCGAATCGATACCATTACTAGCATCATGAGAAGCGCGGCTAGATTTGCTTGGGTAGGAATCGGCATCATCATTGCGCTGAGTGTTTTAGGAATTGGGATTGGTTCGATTTTGGCGGGTGTGGGTATCGTGGGTTTAATCGTCACTCTCGCCTTCCGCAACTTGTTTAAAGGTGCTCTCAACAGCTTTTTCATCATTATGGAAGACCAATACGCTGTTGGTGATGTCATCGTCTTAAAAGATTTAGATGATGTCGGGGGTTTGGTGGAAAATATGGATTTACGAATTACTCAGTTGCGTAATGCCCAAGGTCGATTAATTACCGTCCCCAACAGTCAAGTTTCTGCGGTTTCTAATTTTTCGTTCCACTGGGCTCGCTCAGATTTGAAGATTCCCATCCCCTATGATGCCGATGTTGAGCGAGTGTTAGAACTCATTGGTGAAGTTGCCCAAAAAATGAACCAAGACACCCAATGGCAAGACCAAATCCTGGACGATCCTCAAGTTTTGGGAATCGATGACTTTACGGATCGGGGTTTAATTATTCGTTTGTGGATTAAGGTTAAACCTTTGAAGCAATGGGATGTATCGCGGGAGTATCGCCGCCGTCTGAAGTTGGCACTCAATGAGGCTGAAATTGCCATTCCCGTCCCTCACCAGCAAATTCGGTTTGACTCTTCCTTTCCGATGCAAATGCAGATGGATGGCCAAGGGAGTTCAACAGATGGCCGCAAAGCGTCCTCGAAAACTAAAACCCGAACCGATAGTCAGGAAGAGGCATTGCAGGGCCAGATGGAGGAACTTGCACAAGATTCGGATAGACGCAAACGCCGAGATTCTTCTAAAATCCGGATGGATGAGATGGAAAATTCGTCGGAGGACGAGGACGGGGACGAAGGCGACGATAAATAAGCTGAATAATTAGAACTTACGCAAGAACTCCACGTATAGCGAGGGCGCACGGGGAAAGCGCCCCTACCAATGGTGCTTTAAAGGTTAATTTGCCTAAGCCCTGATAGTAGCCAAACCCGCCCTTACAGGTTTTATAGCTATTTAGCCCGATTTGATATGATTGTGAGCAATTGATGGCTAAATATCCAAATCGGTGAGATTCAGGCGAGAACCGTGAGCTTCGATAAATTCCCGACGGGGTGCGACGCGATCGCCCATTAATACAGTAAACACGCGATCGGCTTCTGCCGCATCCTCAATCTCTATCCGCTTGAGGGTACGAGTTTCGGGATTCATGGTGGTTTCCCACAGTTGAGTGGGCATCATTTCACCCAAGCCTTTGAAGCGTTGGATGGTATAGCTGGCATTGGCAGGAAACTCGTGTTGGATCAGGTTCGTGAGTTCGCGATCGCTATAACAATAGTAATGACTACGACCCCGCTCTACTTTATAAAGTGGAGAGCAAGCAATATAGATGTAGCCCTGATCGACTAGTGCCCGTTGATAGCGATAGAAGAACGTCAACAACAGGGTACGGATATGGGCACCATCTACATCAGCGTCAGTCATGATGATGATACGGTGATAGCGTAGTTGGGAGGCATCGAACTCGTCACCTTTGATGCCCAAGCCAAGGGCTGTAATTAAGGACTGAATTTCTGTATTTTTGTAGATTTTGGCGTCGTCGGTTTTCTCAATGTTGAGGATTTTACCGCGTAGGGGCAGAATGGCTTGGAATTGTCTGTCTCTGCCTTGTTTGGCCGAACCGCCCGCACTATCCCCTTCTACAATAAAGATTTCCGACTCGGCGGGGTCTCTAGAGCTACAATCGGCTAACTTACCGGGTAAAGGCGAAGACTCTAGTACCGACTTACGCCGTACCAAATCCCGCGCACGACGCGCTGCTTCAGCCGCTTTGAAGGCTTGAATGGCTTTATCTAAAACAGCATCGGCTACATGAGGGCGAAATTCCAGGTATTCCGTCAGTACTTCCCCGACTAAGGAATCTACAATTCCCCGTACTTCCGTATTCCCTAGCTTGGTTTTGGTTTGCCCTTCAAATTCGGGTTCGGGGACTTTCACGGAAATCACGCCCGTTAACCCTTCCCGGACATTCTCGCCGCCGAGGTTTGGTTCACTATCTTTGATTTTATTCCGCTTACGGGCGATCGCATTCATCGTCCGTGTCAATACCGCCTTGAGTCCCTCTAAATGGGTGCCACCATCAATCGTGCGGATATTGTTGGCAAAACCCAACAGGTTATCGCTGTATGCATCGACGCACCATTGCAAGGCTACTTCAATTTGGATGCCGTTGCGCTCCCCTTGAATAAAAATAATTTCTTGGTGTAGGGGTTCCTTCTCACGATTCATATAAAGGACATATTCCTGAATCCCGCCCTCGTAGTGGTAGGTTTCTACCCGTGCTGGGGTAACGCGGTTGTCAGTGAATGTCATCTTCACCCCGGCATTTAGGTACGCTAGTTCCCGTAGCCGTCCTGCCAGTGTGGTGTAATCAAACTCAATCCCTGTTGTGAAAATTTGCGTATCTGGAATGAAGGTAACGGATGTGCCAGTTCGATCTTCCTTATAGGGTTTTGCAATCAGTTCTGTTGTGGGAATCCCTCGCTCATAGCGCTGAGTGTGGACTTTTTTCTCCCGCCAAACTGTCACTTCTACCCATTCAGACAGCGCATTAACGACAGAAACCCCAACGCCGTGTAATCCTCCAGAAACTTTATAGCCGCCACCCCCAAACTTCCCTCCGGCGTGGAGTACCGTCATTACCGTTTCTATTCCGGATTTGCCAGACTTGGCAACGATGCCGGTCGGAATGCCTCGTCCGTCGTCTGTAACGGTAACGGAACCATCGGCATTAATATCAACTTCTATATGAGTACAATAACCAGCAAGAGCCTCGTCAATGGCATTGTCTACGACCTCGTAAACTAAATGGTGGAGTCCCCTCGGTCCAGTAGTACCAATGTACATCCCTGGGCGCTTTCGCACCGCTTCAAGACCTTCCAGAACTTGAATCTGATCGGCACTGTAACTACTCGTCATGTAAGGGATTCTCCAATAAAAGCTTTTAGCCGTTATATTCCCAAAAAATGAGAAAACACTCCCAAATTCTAACACAAAAGCCTTCTAGGCGGCTACAGCGCAATTTCATGCCTTATTTAGATAGGGGATGCATCTGTCTATATTAGCTGTAATTTTTGTCTATCAACGATGGCCAAGAAATCTTTGGGTGTGGAAGTATGGGGGGCGCAGGGGCTGGGAAGAATGGATGATGTAATTTAAATGCTGATTAGCTTACCTTACATAGGATAAAGGAGCTTGTTGCTGATTAGGGTCAAGTTTTTCTATGAACTCCACCGATTATTTCTAAATACCGTAGAGAACTAGCGCTAGGGTGTATCGAGGATTAGTTTAACAGTAGATCAGGATGGAATTTTATAATCGTCAGCAACTGGGTTTAATTGTCATTTGCGGTGCGACAGCAACCGGTAAGTCGGGTTTAGCGTTGATACTAGCGCAACGGTTGCATTCCATCATTCTCAGTGCTGATTCTCGTCAAGTGTATCGAGAATTTGATATTGGTACAGCTAAACCTTCAATCGTCGAACGCCAACAAGTCTCTCATTATTTAATCGATATTTGTGAACCGACAGAAACGCTTACCGTTGCAGATTACCAGCTACAAGCTCAAAATTTAATTACTCATTTCCAAACACAAGAAATTATTCCCTTACTCGTTGGCGGTACGGGTTTATACATCCGTTCAGTGGTGCAGGGTATGAAAATTCCTAGAGTTGCGCCTCAGCCGGAATTGCGATCGCAACTAACCTCTCTCGATCAAACTCAATTATACCAACTCCTCCAACACGTTGACCCCATTGCCACCCAGAAGATTCACCCCAATGATGAAGTGAGGACTTTACGGGCATTAGAAGTATTTTATGTGACTGGACGCCCTATTTCCGAACAGCAAGGTGAAAATCCACCCAATTATCCGATTCTTCAAATTGGATTGGAATGTCCAGACTCCGATACCCTAACTCGTCGAATTGAACAGCGTACTGAGCAAATGATAGCGGCGGGTTGGGAAGCAGAGGTAAAATTTTTGTGTCAAAAATATGGTATGGATTTACCCCTCCTTGATACCCTCGGTTATCGGGAAATGAAACAATATCTTGTTGGTGATATTTCCCTTGCAAAAGCAAAAGAATTAACAGTTTTGCACACTCGGCAATTTGCCAAGCGACAACGTACTTGGTTTCGTGCTAATCCAAAAATTGAGTGGTTTGATGCAGATAATTCTGATTTATTAGAGCAAGTCTGGCAACGGGTTCAGCAGTTCTGCTAAACTCTAGCCGTATTCTAGTCATTTGAACCAAAAAAATGAGCCATCCAGCTACTCTTTCATTAGAGGCTAACCATAAATTGTATCATGCTAGGCGCTACAAAGAAGCAATTGAATGCTATCAAAAATTTCTAGAAACTCAACTTGGAGATGCTGAAGTTTATTTAAACCTAAGCCAGTGTTTTAGCGCTCAAAATCAACCCGAAGAAGCAATTATTACGCTGCAAGCTGGTGTTGGCAACTATCCCCAAAATACTCAACTGCACTTCAAGTTAATTCAAACGCTACAGAAAAATGGAAAAACACAAGAAGCTATCTGTGCAGCAGAAGCAGCGTCGCAACTGATTCCCGATGAATACTTATTTAATATCCTCAAAAATCTCTT
Source organism: uncultured Microcoleus sp. (assembly GCA_964588805.1). Lineage (GTDB taxonomy): Bacteria > Cyanobacteriota > Cyanobacteriia > Cyanobacteriales > Coleofasciculaceae > CAZPRJ01. The sequence goes on from CAZPRJ010000005.1 coordinate 118,790, forward strand.
GCTGCCTGTGGTTTATGCAACACCCGATGAAGTAGCATTTTATCACCAACGATTTGCACAAGGAGTGCAGAATTTAATTCAGCAAACTTCTTTAGAAACCCCAGAAGAGAAAATAAAGGCACTCGCAGGAATTAGCCGTGTCACCAATTTTTATCTAGCTTATCCAGGTTACAACGACCGAGATTTACAATCCCAGTATGGAAAGTTAGTGCATCAAATTGGCGCTGCAAATTATCCGCAATGGGCTAAACCCTTATCAATGCCTGTACTTCAAGAAAATCAAAAAATTAGAGTTGGCTATCTTTCTGGATATCTTCACAATCATAGCAGTACATTTTGGTTGCTGGGGTGGCTGCGTTTGTGCGATCACCAAAAGTTTGAAATTCATTGTTACTATATCGGCAATAGCCCAGATACGATTACTCAAGAATTTCAGGAATGTAGTGATATTTTTCACCATATTCCTGGAAATATAGAAGCGGTATGTCAGCAAGTTTTAGGAGATAATTTACATATTCTTGTTTTTCCTGAATTAGGGATAGATCCACTCACTTTTGCAATAGCAGGGTTGCGACTTGCTCCTGTGCAATGTGTTCCTTGGGGGCATCCTCTAACTTCAGGAATTCCTACGATTGATTACTTTTTATCGAGTGAATTAATAGAGCCTGACAATGCTCAGGAGCATTATTCAGAAACATTAATTCGTCTTCCTAATTTAGGGGTAGCTTATCCTAAGCTGGATATTCCTTCGGTAACAAAAACACGAGCAGAGTTTGGGTTGCGGGATGATGCTGTTGTTTATTTTTGTTGTCAAGCTCCCTATAAGTATTTACCCCAATATGACTTTATTTTTGTGGAAATTGCCAAGCGTGTACCGCAAGCACAATTTGTATTTGTACGAGCAGAACTTTTACAGCAACGCTTTCATGATGCGTTTGCGGGGGCGGGTATGAATAGTGAAGATTATTTTGTATTTCTTCCATTCCTAAATCATCAAGATTATTTAATACTTAATAAGTTGAGTGATGTGTTTTTAGACACTTTTGTATTTTCGGGAGGTAATACTAGCCTAGCTGCGATCGCCTGTGATTTACCCATGGTGACTTGTCCGGGTCAATTCATGCGTGGGCGTATGTCTTATGCGATGCTGAAGATGTTAGGATTGGGCGAATTGATTGCTAAAGATGAATCTGAATATATTGAAATGGCGACTCGGTTAGGGTTAGATTCCAACTGGCGTTCTCAGATTAGGGAGTATTTAGCGGAACATCATGATTTGGTTTTTGAAGAGAAAGCTTGTGTGAATGGTTTGGAGGAATTTTATCAACAGGTTGTGGAGGAAAATCTTAGGGAGAAGTAAGGTTAATGAAGAGGGAATTAGAGATTCTGTTTTTAACTGATTGTATCTGGATTGATATCATGTCCGGCTAATTAACTGTAATCAAATCAAGCCGAAGGGCGGGTTTGGATTGAGAATTATCGGTGTGCCATGCTAACTAGTCGCATAAACCCGCCCCTACCTATAACTGAAGAACGCGCCAGTCATCCCATCCCTTTCCTCACCTACTGACAAGCATATATTTCCCCAAAGTTCCCCCTCAACCTGCGGGAGACATAGTAGCAACGGTCATGGCACAATGCCATCGAACTTAGATCGATTGGATTCACGAGACAGACATCCGCCATACTAAGTAGAATCCCCAGCGCAGTTATCGCACAAAAGTTAATGTTCCGATAACCGCCTTACGGGGATGATGGCGTTCAACCCCCCACAACAAGTAAATGAGTTTCATCAATTCCATTTCTTGTTGAGGGGGAATAGTAATAGTTACCTGAATTCCAGGCGTCCGTAATATATTCTGCTCTTTAAGTTCTTGACCAAATCGAGCATCTAGTTCAGAAGCAAAATCACCCAAATCACTCATTATTATTAAAGTCTCCTATTGTATCTTGATCTACTAATTGTTCTGGTAAAGGCGCAGGACAATTAACTTCTTTATAAATCAAATAACTATGACCAACAAAAATTTTAGTATTATCCTTTAGCTTTCCATTGGCACAAGGGGGATACAATACAATATTATTTTTACCTCGATTTATTGCATACCAAAAATCGTTGACAACCCTCAATTCTACATGAAATCGAGAGGTAATTGGATTTTGTGGATCTGGGTCTGGAAGTGCAATAGCTCCTGCTGTTCCATGAGGTGGTGCAGGCCGCCTTCCTACCCAGTAACAATCTTGAATCAAAGGAAACGTTAAACACTTATTATCAAAGTAGTGTACCTCGACAACCGCAGAAGGGCGATCTACTAACTGTCCCATCCAACCTTCAGGGGAATTGATTAATTCAATTAATTCTCGAAATGCTTTAAATCTATCTTTATCAAATCTTAGCCAGTTTAATTTTCTTAAGACAGGATGAAGAAAATCAATTTGTTCAATAGGGCGAATTAATCCCGGTATAATACGCTTGTTGAGCCTTAAAGCCTCTCTTAGCTCTAAAGCACAAGGTTCCGAAACGATGGAATCGGGAGAAATAATAAATAGAAAATCCCTACATCGTTGTACCCCTAAAAGCATAGAATCGTCCCAAGGAACCGCTTTAGGGATGTCGTCCTCATCATACCAAGGGTCTATTCCCCTTATTTTCAATTCAGATACAAGTGAACTTACAAATTCACTATCCTCACGCGCATAACTGATAAATATTTCATTAGGCATAATTGTTGAGGAAGATTAAAATCATCTAAAATACCGACATCCATCAAAATAAATAAAAGAACTAGTACCCAAAACGGAAGCTACTATATCCCCATTTGGATAAAACACAACGTAACCGATACTGGGCAAAGCAGACGACACCACCGAAAAAGCCTGAATTTTAGAGGGAGCAATTGAAAGATTTTTAGCAATAAGAGTTGTAGTTCCCGCTCTAATTGTCCCTCGAAAAATTACCTCATTTGTCCTTCCATCAATCCAGTAACTCGCGGGGTGATATTCAGTTCCAAAATTAAGCCAACCATTCAGTAAACTTAAATTTGTCCAGTTTGGAGTAACAGTGGTCGGTGCTGGGGGTGGCAATTGAGATGCTGGCACTTTGCCATCAGTCCCCAACGTAGCGACTCCAGAAGGTGTCCCTTTCTGGGAAAGAGGAATCGCCCCGGCTGTTTGGGGTTCAATTGCCACCAAAACCGAAGTTAAATTTTTAGGTTGAGAACTGCCAAGAATCCTAACCTGCCAATCACCATTAACTGAAAGGGATTCAGCATAACGCCTTTTTACAGCAATATATCGAGCTGTGTTACTCAAAGGATTGAGGGTGAATCGAATTGATTCGGCTTGAGCTGGATAGGGTTGAACCTCCAAAAATTCCTGCTGACCGTTAGACCCTGCCACCACTTGAGCCACCAATAACCGTCCAAGTTGAGGTGGGTTATCTTGTTCCAGACGAAAGACAGTGGCATCGGTCAATTCAGAAAGCTGCCACTGTTCAGTCAAAGGAGCATCAATCAATAAAGTCCAATCCATCAATATCGATCCAAAAGCAAGTTGACCTTTTGCTCGGCTCTTAGTACGTCAATTCTTAGTGCTTCGATTTGTTCGTCCATCACGCTTTCATCCCCTTGAAATTCCCAAATGGCCATAGATAGGTTTTTTATCCAGGGGCAAGGGTCAAACCAGAGGTAAAAGTTAGCAACTACGCGGGGGAAAATCACCAACTGCACAGTATTAATAGTGATTCGTTCCTTAACGTAGTCAACCGCTATTGTGGGAGAGTTTGCAGATTCAAAAAACGGGGGAAGTTGCTTAAGATTAAATCGAGAAAACACTTGAGTGAGCCATCCTGCCGTTCTCCAGGTTGGTTTAATTTCATTCAAAGGCAAACTAGTTGAAACCGCAAGCACTCGCTTTTCAAAGATAAGAGGAATCTCGAAAGCATCAATATAGGGTGCTTTGTACTTGCGATTATTGGGGTCGCCTCGATGAGTGGCAAAATAAACCCGTTGCCAAGAATTTGGCCCAGTTAAGTCCAAAACTGGCGTATTGGTCATAAAAACAAGGTTTCCCAATAGGCAATAAGATAGGCCACATCAATGCCTTGAGCATCCAAAATGGTTAAAAAATCATCGGATGAAATTTGATTATGAAGCCATGCGATACAGGCCGCTGTTCGTTCGTAGGCCAAATCAATCTCGTGGTGAATTTCTTCAGGCTCCATATAGACATGAAGTAAAGCAGGAGTGTTAAACATATTATGCAGCTGGAGCGGTTCCTCCTGCACTGCCAGAAGCCGCAAAAATTGGGCGTTCTGGTTCAAAGCTAATACGTCCGTACTCTCCTACGTCGCCTTTTTTATCATTGATGATAGCTTCAACTTTCGCCTTTAAATTAGCTACCGTATCAGCGCTAACAGGTGCAGTAAAAGAAGCTTGAGTATCAGTCGTTGCTTCAATAGTGTATTTTAAATACCGTCGCGTCGATAACTTAGAAGTTGCAGTTGTGGGTTTACTTTTGCCTTTTACTGCTTTAATTCGAGCCGGTTTAAATCCCCTTGGTGCGCCTGGGTCTGCACCTTGAGCGGCTAATCCTAGTGCAGTTTGACCAAAGAAATTGACTGAGGTTTCAGGAGCGTTAATGGTGAAATCAGTGGCCATGTAGATACTGCGATACTTAAACGTCTTCATCGGTCGGGGTTGACCTTTGCCGATGTTATCCCCAGCGCTTTTCTGTCTTGCGGCTAGGTTCTTTTCGCGAGTCTTTAAGTGAGTCAGACGCTTCTCTAAGGATGCAACGGATGGAATACGTGCCATAAATGCCAATAATTCGAGGGTTACAGACCGTTGTATCCGCTTTGTGACCAAGATTTTTTAGGGTAAGAAGTATACTATTTCAGTAAATTCGAGCCAAACTTTACCAATGCTAGGATTGAGCCACCACAGTTTGTGACAGTTTATGGCAATTACTGATTTAACTCCAACTCAACTACTGAACACGGGCTTAAACCCTAACGCCTTTTTCATTGGGGAAGACATCGAGGGAAACATAGGCGTATTGGTCAGCTTACCGCTTTTGATTGAGCAGGACGTACCCTCTCTAGACACAGCTTGTGTTGTTAAATTGATGACTCGCTTAAGAGAAGCCTGTGCCCAAGCACAAACACGAGTTAATTTAGAAAACCCTGACCCCGATAAATTAGGAGCTTTTCCAGCGTCTCAAAGCAACGGAATTATTGTTGATGGGTTTGTATCCCAAATTGGAGAAATCCGCTCACGGATTAAAGTATCGTCTGCCAGCGTCATCGAAGGACAGTTTGCCCCCGCAACCACTACGCCGTAATGAGTGGGTTGCGACGAACCCCCGTACAGTCCACCAACGTTTCATCATCAATGCCCCAGATTTTTAACTCTGCGTAGCGAAACCGCACGTAAGCGATGGGTCTATCCCTAGGTTTACGACGTGTTTTGCCATACACGTAATGAGTTCCCGGTATGGTGTGAAATGTGCGTTTACTTTCTGTAACTGATAGTTTTTCCCAATCTGGAGTATCTTCCTGGATATCCATGCATTTAGAAATGAGTTCTTTTGCTTCTGATTCACTCCATCCTAATATGCGAAAATCGTAACCTTTTCTTTTATCCAAATAGCAAACTTTTAAGCGTCCAGTTTTCCAAGTGTAAGGGCGTCCGGTAGTAAATTCACGGCGAATTCGTTCGGCATAAGTCCGAGCTTTTTGAGGAGTAATCGAGTCATTATCTTCTCTCCAAAGTCGGATGCTACATTCACGCTGCACAGGTTCATAGCCATCTTCAACCAAGTCTTCTGGTTCTGCAAAATAAAAGCGAATTTGAGGATGATATCTCAAAGTTTCTTGATAGGTTGCAACAGGAATACCATAAACAGGTAATTGTAAGTCCTGTGCTTTTCGATGCAGAAAATAATAGAGATACATCCGCATCATACACATTTCACTTGTATCTGTATCTTTATGGGTACAAGCGTGTCTTAGGGCGTGTTCAGTAATATTGATGTCGGGGTCAAATTCATCCCCTCCAAGGTCTTTAAATTCCTCCCGAACTACGCGATTTTGCCATCGCCTAATCAAATCTTGTAAAAATTCAAATTCGTTAAAACCTTCAGGTAATGGCATAGTTAAAGTTGTGGTGCCTTGCTTGCTTCTTTTTCCTTTTTCTCTGTTTCTTCAGCAGAGGAGACAAATGCTTGAATTGAGTCTTTTGCTTCTTTTTGCTGGTCTTTTAGTTGTTTAACTGTATCTTGAATTGACAGTACTTCTTGTGCAGCTTCATCTACTGTACTGATAACATTTTCAATATTTTGGGCATTTTCTGCAAATTCATCTAAGGCTTTTTGCCATTTATTTCTAGCAGTCATTTTCTCAGTCAATTTGCCATAAGCATTCTCAAAAACAACGCCAGCTTTTCTTAAAGCGTTACCAATTTTGCCAGTGTTTTCAATAGCTAAATCTAAAAGGGAACGAGTGCTATCAAAAATACTTTGCATTGACCAAATAATGTTACTAGCTGCTTGATATATACGGTTAAGTTTTGCCCATTCCTTTTTAATCCCATCTACTGTTTCAACTCCAAAGAGTTTCTTAAAGAAGGTATCTGTCCATTGAGTAACAATTTGCCCAACATCTAAAGCGTTACCATCTTTGTCTTCGATTCCAAACACATCGAGGATGTTAGAGATAGCACTAAATAATGTTTGAGTTAATCCGTTACTGAGCATATATGCGTTGTGAAGTGCTGTTGCAAAGGTCAAAACGTTTAATACACGGTCAATTTGTAAAAAATCCCACGTTTTCCCAACTAATTTTCCTGCTTTATCAAGTACAGAACTGATTCCTCCTGGTAGTTGGGGGCCGAGTTTATTGTTAATTACGCCTAGTAAACTTAAATCGGCTGCTTGGATGAGCCGATCTAAAAGATTATCCATTTGAGGTTTAACACATCGGCGACAATTTTCTTCAGGCAATTTGTCAACTTTAGAATCAAGTCCTTTAAGCAATAAAGTAATAGCCGCCATTCCAGCCCCCAACCGCATAACTTCAGTTTGCAATTGTTCAATAGACTTTTGCCCTTGCTCTTGAGGCGTACTTTCAGGCGGTTTAGGTGGCTTTTGAGAATCAGGAATTGGTTCGGCTTTTTGAGTTTGAGGTTGCCTAAAATCTTGTATTTGTTGCTGCTGATTTGTTTGAGGTTGAGGATTTTGTTGAGGTGTGTTTGGGTTGTAAGTAGGGATTGAAAATCTAAAAACTTGACTGCCTGGAATATAAGGAATTCCAGTAGAAGGCAGAAACATTTGACCGGGTGATTGTAATCCCCCTTGTCCTGAAAATTGATATCCCCCGTGCTGCTGCTGCTGCTGATTTTGTCTTTGTTGTTGAAATTGAGGTTGCTCCAAGGGTGTTGGAGTGGGTTGGTGCTGTCTTTGATTGCTTATTTCGGGAGGATTATTAATTTGAGGAGTTGGCAATCGTTGCCCTTGAGGATTTCCAGTTGAGGGCAGATTATTATTTCTCCCCGGTTGCCAATGCCCGCCTCCATAAGGCAAAGGGCCAATTCCTAATGCTCCATAAGGGCTATTTTGACTTTCTGGGGAACGCCGATCTTGTCCCAAGTAACTTGAATCTAAATTATCTTTGGCTGAATTCCAAGGATAAGCTTTGCCATCTAAGCTTTTGATGCTTAATCCTGAATAAATTCTGAAATCAGAATGCTTATCATCAACGGGAGTATTTAAAGCGTAAGTTGTTAAAACTTCGTCAATTTCTTGACCATAATTATTCCAGCTTCCTGTAAAAGGCTTATATTTAATAATTAATCTTCGCCAAATTTCACCTTTAACGGGTTCATAACTCTCAGACCCTAACCCCACAATTCGAGAAACACCAAGCCCAATTTGACTTGAAGCATCAAAAACTTCAGCCGCTTGCCAAGTGTATTTATAATGCAAAATATTAGGGACGCCAGGAGGAGTAGTTTGAACATCATATTCTTCTTCCTGCAATCGGCGTTGCATTGCATCATTAGTTTCAGGGCGGAAGCGATCATAAAGCGCCCCACCTACAGCACCGCCAATCATGCTGCCGAGCCAAGCCCCTGGAACCCCGCCAACGGCTGCACCAATTGCCCCGCCGGCCAGAGAGCCTAAGCCAGAAGCTAATGCGCCCGCCGCTGCTTGATCAGGCGGTTGCCCAGACATTAACCTCAAGCCAAAATCAAGCCCGGCACCGATTGCAGCTCCCCCAGCTAAATTCCGAATGGAAGGAGGGGGAAAGCCAGAAGCCGGAAAAGCACCAGGATTAGGAGGGGGCAAACTTTGAGGCGTCACCACAGGTGGAGAGCCAGTGCGCGGAGTTTGCAATCTAATTGCTTCTCTAATAGAAGGAGGCGGGCGATTAGAAGGTGGATCAAATTCTAAGGGCTGTAACCGGGGGCGGGGTAATTCACTGCGTAGAGAAGATGGTGGAGGATCGACCTCTAAAGGCTGAACGCCCATTCGTTGAGGGCGATGAGAGGCATCCCGAAATGCCCCGATATCATATTCTCCAGGCGCAAGTTCCACCGGAGAAGGTAAAGATTGCTGAGGCGATGGCGAAACTAATAAATCTTGGCGAAGAACAGACATTAATTTGAGGTGAAAATTGTGGGAATCGCCGTATTGCTTAAATCCTGAGCATAGTTCCAAGTTTTTTGTCCACCAGCTAAATAATCATTGCTGATGGGCAAACTAGCACGGATAATTAACCGACTGCGATTGTCAGCCCGAATATAGAAAATGTTGCTCTGGGCAACCCGCTCTGAATAACCCTGACCTTCAATCGCCTCAAGAGTTGGGTTAGTGTTTGCCAGACACAATCCTGCCCAAGCCACTAACTTTTCTAGCGTATTAATATTTGACGGAATTTGAGTTGCAATAGAAAGTGTAGTCATCTTGATTAAGAATTACTAAAGTAATCTCAATCTAAAAGCAAATTTAAAATCGGTAAATTGTCCACTTTTAGATAAAAGTGGAACTCAGCTATAACAGCTCAAAGCTTTACATAATATACATTTGAGTTATATTTAAATTCTGGAACAACTAACAGTTTTCCAATTATCTACTTATTACTAATAAATTCGGAACATGAAAGTCGATCGGCATGGGCAATCTGAACCGATAAATGAGCAAGTTTATCGAAAGATATCTAAAAATTTGTTACAACCCAATCACCAATTAATTTTTGATATTGCCTACTACACCGGCGAGCGCTGGGGAGCTATTCTGCAACTTCAGGTTAGCGACATTTATCGTAATGCTTCTCGTAGGCACCTCCACGACCAAATTACCTTTCGGGCCAACACCCGTAAAGATGGTACGACGCGCCAAGTGCCGATTAGTCCTGATTTGAAACTGCGGCTTCAAGCTTACATCCCTCCAGACATCGGGTATCTATTCCCCAGCCCAACCCACATCGGACGGTCGTTGTCGTTTCGTGCAGCGAGTCGGGCGCTGGAACGGGCATTGGAAAGAGCCGGACTTTCTCAACTGGGTTACTCAACTCACAGTACGCGCCGGGGGTTTATCACGGACTTACATAACAAAGGTGTGGCAATCAGAGTTATTCAAAGTATCACCGGCCACAAATCCTTGAGTGTCCTTTCCAGGTATATTGAGGTGAGTGAACAGCAGCGCTACAGTGCGATCGCACTTCGATGACACCCAAGTTTGAAATTGGTCAAAAAGTCAGGGTCATTGCTAGTTACTCAGGGTTTAAAGGAATCATTGTTACGATTCTTGAAATAGGCTTCACTGGCGAGAGAACAGTTTATCGAGTTGAGCCAACTTACCTGATTTTTGCAGAGCATGAACTTGAGGCAGTGGAACACTAAGACTGCTTTCTTCCCCAAGACTGAATCATTTGTACTATCTCACTAGGCGATCGCCCCTGGCGCACCATCTCCTCTAACTGGTCACGCCGCGACTGAGCCAAAGCTGAGTGAATGTTACCACCAGGGATGTGACAGTGACGAATACGTGAACCGTCGCGGTAGCTATAGCGAAAGTATTGATAGTCCGCTCGCGCTTTACCACGAGGAGTATATATATTGATGGCAGTCGGTTCGTCACTTGGACACTCAGGAGTTGATTCGCTAACAGGCAGTAGGTGTGTTAGCGAATCAATGAGGGGTGTTAGCACGAGTGATTCTATAACACCCAACGGTGTTAGCGAATCATGTTTTTTAGGCGACGGCGGTGCTGGGGGCTTCTTCCCCCGCTTGGGTAACTCCTCAACGGCAACATCGTTATCCCAATCGCCAACGACGGTTTGAGAAGTTTTTGAAAATTGGTCTAGATCGAATAAAGTTGAAGTATTCACTTTTGACTCATCGGTTCGTTTGTCGAGCCGACTTTCTTTTTTTTACCCTCCCAGAATTTTAATTACTTCGCCTCCGTATAATTACGGAAGTTTTACAGTCCTTGCATGGTTGCAATGCCGTAGCTACTGCGTTACTGCATTACTGCCGTAACTAAGATATTTAAGATGAGTCTTCTTCGACATACACATAGACATACTCTGGGGGAATGAAGGTAGGTTCTACCCCAAAGGACTCGCGCATTCCCCATCCGCCGCGCAGGGCTTCAATGAAGTAGCCTTCGCGTGTCTCGATCTGCTTTCGGGTGCCAACGTTACGAACGTACTCCAAAGCTAGACCGATTTGATTTTCTGTATAAGTGACAACTTCTTTAAAGGCATTCCCGTCTATCTGAAATCTGAGGCCATACGTCTTACATAGTGCCAATATACGCTGAGGGTACAACGGGTCAAGAGATAATTGTTGTTGTTGTATGAAACTGTCCTTTTTGTACTGCGGGTTTGAGGGGTCTTTTTCGGGGTTTTGTTCCGGTTTTGGGGAATTCCCCGACGGTGATTTTGGTACAGGTTTGTTGAAAACTTCGATGGGTTTGACAAGCCACCGTCGCCAGTTCCATTTGTAGCGATTGCTGCCATCTGGCTCTAATCCCATGTCTTGGATGAGTCCAGATTCGTGTAATTTGATGACGGCATCTTTGAGGGTCTTGGGGTCATAGGGTTTACCGCGTCGCAGTTCGATCCAACGGTTGAATTTTTTGAGGTCAAACTCAACCTCACCATGACCTAGCCTTTGAATGACCCATTGCCACAGCTCTCTTGCACAGCCTCGAATCTTGCGTTCGACGCATAGCCGCAGATGCTTAAGAGTAAAAGTAGTCCACTTCTGACCCATCGTGATAGGATGATTACTGACAAATACCGATGAACGATTGCGTTTAACTGCACCAACAGGTGCTCGTTAGAATTCTGTTTGGAAAGACCGCCTTACCACGAGGCGGTTTTTTCAGTTTTGGGGAAAGTGCGATCGCTCATAGTTGTCTCTCCACAATGACAATATCAGGTTGCCCGTCAATTTCAGCAATTAGAGCGTTAAGGGTTACTTCATCCATCCCCTCGTCACCAGCTTCAGCCATGCACTCAACAATTCGGATGAGCAGCTCCCGATTACTGGCAAAGGCTTCAGGAAGAGTTACATTGACTGCTTGGAGTGACTCAAGAACTATTTCTTTCACCGCCTGGTCAGGGAGGGTTTTGAGTAATCTAACCATATCTTGATTGTTGTTCATGTATGCACCTGTGAGGATAGAGGGGTGCATGGTACACCCCTGCTTTTAAAACGTTACCCTGCAGTAACGTTGGAGTTAGAACAGTTGTTTATCGGTGCTGGGGGCAAATCTTGCTCGTTGGGGATAAATTCAAATCGAATCCGAATTTTTCCACTGTGCCACCCGCCTCCAGAGGATTTAAGTAGTTCACACTCAACCCCATATAGCAGCCACGTCTCGATCGCCTCGGTTCCCCAGCGCTGCTTCAATCCTCCGGCTAGTTCACTGAGCTTGAAGGTTTGTACTCCGATTAGGCTGTGGCTAGCGTCCATCGACACAACGTCATTCTTGCTAACTGGAATGGATTTCATGGTTACACTTAGATTAGATGATGTACAACCCCTCCACTACACAGGAGGGGTTACTCTTTAAAGTTCCCAAGTTTTTCTCTGTTGGAACAAAAGCGCCAAAATTTTTTACCCATCAATACACCCTGATTGACTACAGCATCTGATCATCACTCGATATCATCGGGTAAATCGGAAAGAGACATCCCATTAGCCTCAAGCAATTGCTGTAACCGCTTCATTTGATTGAGCGTAAATTTGATTCGTCGATGACGCCCAGATTCGTAGCGGCTAATTGTATTGCGTGTGATGCCAAGAGTGTTGCCAAATTCCTCTTGTGTCATCCCCAATCGCTCCCTTAGTTGTTTCAAAGTTGGCACGTCGGGGTTGCTATTTGAATCTTGATTGTTTACCATCTTATCAGTTGATGCTACGCTTCGTAGCAAAGACACGTAAAAAAACCTGGGGAAACGGTGGCGGCGGTAGTAGGTGCCTTGGTTTCCCCTCCCTCAGATATGTGACACCAAATCACCTCGCTTTGCAAGGCGCAGCGCTGCTGTGTGGTGTTTGCATGGCTTTGGCTTCGGCCAAAGAGGCGATCGCCCAAGTTCACGAGTAAGCATAATTACTCGCTTAACAGTTCCTTTTAGCGATCGCCTTTTCCTCAAAAAACCTGTCGTAGGAGGAAATGCCTATTGATTAGTTAACAACTTAGGCAACTGTTTGGATCACTTCTCATTTAAGAGAGCAGCAGGGACAACCCGCCCTGAGTTGTCCCTTTCCTAAAACCTGTTGTGATGTGCTCAAAACCTCACGGGCACAGCCTGTTTGACCCAGCGATTCACCCATTGTTAAGGGGAATATGCCTATGGAATAAGGTTCAGTTCAGTTCAGTTCATTAGTCCGTAGAGCAGCAGTCCATGCGCTGCTGCTCGTTCCTTCCAACAAAAACGCGATCGCGCTCCATGCGATCGCATTTCATCAACCTTGAACCCAGACAAAAAATGATTAACCCACTAGAACTCAAGCGTCAGATAGACGCCATCCTCGTTGTCTTACGTCGTGAAGGTTATCAGTGCAGAAAGCAACATCGTCGGCTAGCATACAAACTGCTCAAAGAGGGTCAGGCAGACTACATGGTTGAGTGGCTACCCCCACCTGTAGCGTCCTGGTCAGTGATACCTAATAATAACAGCACTATTAGCATTGAGCTTCAACAGCTCATCGAGGAGGCACTAAAGCCACTGCCACCAGCACCACCCCAGTCAGTGGCGGAAGATTACTCTCGACCTTGGGCAATCGTCCGGCTGCTACCCGATGCCCGACATTACACAGTCGCCCGATTTTTCAACCGTCAAGACGCCCATGATCACAAACGTTACCTCAATCGGTTTATGCCGATGGCAGAATTTGAAGTAGTTTTTGATGTACCCAACCAAGTACAAAACCGATGAGCAAAGAAGCTAGGAAGTAGACCCATTTTACCGTACCGCTCAGGGCTTTGAAGTAGAACCAGGCTTAAATTGTCTTTTTTCGTTCGTAGGCTCGGCGGTATGATTTCTATTAGTTCTTGAGAGTGAAACAGGCTACTGGCCTTTGGGTGATTCGTAGACCTCGCCCCTTAGACACATGACAAATATTTTGGGACTTGACGTGTGTAAGGCGTCGGTCGTCGCTTGTTTGTTAGCAAAGCGGCCCGATGAACCACGTCAATTTTACTACAATTATGACTTTCAGCGCTTTGAAGCCAATGCATCGGGCATCAAAGCAATGCTAAATCTTGAACCGGATATCGCCTTAATGGAACCTACCGGAGTGAACTATTCTAAGCTGTGGGGAACTCATTTAGCTCAAAGTGGAGTTGAAGTGAGGTTGGTTGGACACAAGGAACTGAAATATTATCGAGCGAACCATCTGATGCTTCCCGATAAAGACGATGAGGCAGACGCCTTGGCGCTAGCTTGTTACGGCTTTGACTACCTGGAGTCACCGCGACGGTTCGTACAGATTCGAGATTTTCCCATCACCCGTATTCGAGAATTGGTGCTGAGATTGGCTCATCTCAATCGGGTGCAATCTCCCATCATCAACCGACTGAGGCAGGATTTAGCGTGGCAGTTCCCAGAAGTGGCTCACATTAAATCAGTCCGCAATGGGAGAGAACACAGCCCTTTACTTTTTGATTGGTTAGCAGGTATCCGCCCCTCAGAAAAATACGATCGCCTGTACGCTGAAAGTGCAGGGCTAGGATTAAATAACTTTGCTCGACACCACGCCAGACGAATTAGCGACCTCCAGCAGGAGGAGATTGAGATTGAGAGAGAACTTAAATTATTACTGTCTAACCCCATCTTTGCTCCTTATCGTCGGGTGTTTAAAGAACAATTCGGGTTTGGTCAGAGGGTTGAAGCCCTGATATTAAGTCAGATTTACCCTGTGGAAAACTTCATGGGCGCAGATGGTAAGCCAGAAGTGGTTATCCGTCGCGGTCGCGTTAGTGGCAAACCTACCCGCCGTCATCTGTCCCGCCGTCGCTTTGAGAAGGCGCTAGGCTGTGCCCCAACTGAAAATTCCTCTGGAGATATGAAGCGTAAAAAGGTAGTTGGGGGTTCTGACTTGTGCCGCAAGGCGTTATGGCAGTGGGTGTTTACCAGGGTTGAACCGGCTAGAACTCGTGATTTTTCAATGATTACGAGGCAGTTAGGCACTATGTTGGATGAGGAAAAAGCAGCCGGTCGTCCGGTGCAATTGGTTCGTAGTCGGGTGATGGCAAAAGCTGCCAAGTTGTTGTTTAAAGCTTTGGTTGAAGAACTAGAGTGAACGAAAGCTAATCAGGAGAATTGATATGTCTGGGTCAGTTGTACCTGAAAAGACCCTAACCTTTGAAGAATATCGGTTCTACCAGGGGGAGCCGGATGTCCTCTATGAACTATTCCGGGGACATTTACTACCGATGGCGACGCCAACCGCTTTGCATACAAGAATTTGTGATTTTCTAGTCTATCAACTGAAATATCACTTTGCTCGTTACAATTTACCCCTGATTGCCATCAGTCCTGTTGGAGTCAGAACAGAGGTTGATACTTCCCGTATTCCTGATGTTGTCGTTTGCACTTCATCGCTGTGGGAACAACTTTGTGTTAGACCTGGTGCGGGTATTCTGGACTTTGGAGAAGTGCCAAATTTAGTGGTTGAAGTCACCAGTGAGAATTGGCGAGAAGACTACATCCGCAAACGTGCTGAATATGCTCTGGTTGATATTCCTGAATATTGGATTGTAGACCCAAACAAGCAGCGAATCTGGCTGTTGACTCATCCTGAAGGTGAAGAGGGTTATCGACGAGAAGAATTCACTCGTAAGCAAGAATTGAAGTCTGAACAGTTTCCTGAATTTGTGTTATCAGTCGATACAACACTTTCTCCGCCAATGGTGGAGAACTTAATCCGAGAAGAACAAGTTCAACGACAACAAATTGAGCAACGCGCTGAACGGTTAGCCGCTAGATTACGGGAAATGGGAATAGACCCAGATGCATTGTAAATGCAAACTTGAACTATTCTCAAAAAGCTTTGATTGTAGTGGCATGGCGCACTCTTATTCGAGAATTACGTTTGTAATAGCAGGGTTGCAACTTGCTCCTGTGTAATGCGTTCCTGAAGGATATCTCTGCTTAAAATCTAGTTACTACTAACTTGACAAATCACCATAATATGAGTCAGGTATTTATCAGTATTGTAATGGACGACGTTTAACCCAGCTTGCTCTATTTCTTGTAAAATTTCAGGGATGCTATACTTACGCTGCTTCCAAATAGTAACTTCTTCATCCTTATAAATTTCAACGCACTTATCAATTGTTTGAAGTTTGAAATTTATACTATGACTATTACAGAATTTTATTGCAGCAATAAAATTCCCTGTCTTTTTATCATATTTTCTTACTAGTTTACAATCTTCACGTTTTATCCCAAGATTGTTTTGACTCCAGGCATAGACTTGTTCAACATGATACTTGAAACCACCCCTAGCTATGCCATCCCATTCCGAATTAGAACCAATTTCGTTGGTGAAAACTAGTAAATCATTCTTTCCCATACTATTCCTGAAGTTTTTCAGGACTGCACCTCTGTTTTGATGATTACCCATAGTTACACCTAGGTGTAAAATTATGTTAGCTATATCATTATTGTTGATATCTGTTTCATCTTGAGGATGTACCAACACTTGAGGTAAACAATTATTTTCTATATCAATTTGATAACTTTCAAATTTAATAGATGGAAACCAGAATTGAAAGTTTTTTTTAGATAAATCAAGTAATTCTTTGCTAATATCTAAGGCGATATATTTATTGATTTTTTCCAGTTGGTTAAGCTTAGTAACGAATTTTTTAATAGGATATGAGTTTCCTGAACCTACATCTATAACATTGACTTTATCACAACCTTGAATACTGCCATTAAGGTATTCAAAATTATCCACCAATAAAGCAATTTCTGGATTTGAGAGACGATACCATTTAGGAATAATATATTTTAAATAAAATTTATCCCAATTTTGAGCACCTTTACCTTTATAAGAATATTTTAAAGGAATTTCACGTCCGACCTCTAACCCATGAATTAGATCTAAAATTTCTTCTTCAGTAAAAACAGAATAAAATTCAGAACTTGGCTTTACTGACTGATAATTAGAATTTGAATTGAAAATATTAGACATTGTTGTGGTTTTGTAGCCTTTTTATGGGTTTAACAATTGTCGCGTCACAAAATTACTAAAATATATTTTCCCATGTTAGTGACCCAAAGCTACCTGATGGGACTTATGGCAGATATTTCTCAACCGCTAATTCCAGATTTGAATTTACTAAAAGTATAATGGCTTCTAAATAGGGAATTAGTGCGTAACCAATACATTCAGCTAAACGTGGAGGCACAGCATTTCCAATCTGCCACATCGCTTTTTTCATTGTTCCTGCAAAAATAAAAGAGTCAGGAAACGTTTGTAACCTAGCCATTTCACGAGCAGAAATGACACGATTGAGATGTGGATGAATATGAGTTCCTCCATGATTTTCTTTAATTGTCATACTGGGTTTACCTGGATATTGACGCTTAAAGGCATCAAGATATGTTTTATAAAGAGAACCACCAGGAGGAACCTGGGCAATTCGCTGCATATATTCAGGAGAGTGGCGAGTCCATTCGTGATTAATTTCTGGGATAGGTGTATATGTAGGTAAATCTGCAATCGCTGATTCAATGGGCTTGTATTGTTCAGGTAATAATTGAGCTTTAGGATAAGGATTTTGTATGCCAAATCTATTGGCAATAAAGATAGCTCTTGGTCGAATTTGTGGAACTCCGTAGGCAGCAGATTCCAGAATTGCTACTGAAATATTCGAGTAACCAATCGATGCAAATGCATCAAAAATAGCTTGTTTAACCGTTCCCTTTTTCATCGTTAGAATACCCGGTACATTTTCCATCACGACATACCAAGGACGCACCTCAGAGACGATACGGATAAATTCTTTAAATAAATGATTACGTGGGTCATTAGGGTTGCGTTTTCCTGCTACAGAAAACCCTTGACACGGGGGGCCACCCACCACAAGATGAATAGGAGGTGTATTAATCTGAGCTAGCCATTCTTGAGACTTGAAGTTATGGATATCGCCACAAAAATGATGGCAATTGGGAAAATTTTTCTGATGAGTTGCTGATGCAATTGGGTTTAACTCTACACTAGCCACCGGATTGAATCCAGCTTGGACTAGTCCCTGTGTAATCCCACCTGCACCGCAAAATAGATCGAGAAAGTTGTAGCGAATGAACGGTTGGGTGAGATTATCAATTTCAATAAAAACTTGATGAGGGTCGGGATTAACGCTTGAAAGTTCACGTTGAAGCTTTTCATAACGTCCCAGTTTAGCTTTCTTTTGCTTCTTTACACTGGGTTGCTCTTTTTCGTCGGGAAACAGGGATAGCTGGAAATGCATTACTTGGGCGAACAAACGATTTATCTTGCAGTATTGTGATACATCCTATACAAAATATCAAGCTTTGCTAAGATTTCGTTGTTCACCCGTACTCAGTTGGTATACTACCTCATCCAAATAATCAATGGGGGTGATATTTTTTCACCCCCTGAACGTTTTAGCTTATTTGATTATTTCCATTAATCTGGATGAATTCTCATCTAGACTATTAGCGGCTAATTCGGTCTTCTGAATGCTCAACTCAAGATTTTTTCTGATATCGAGGCTGATATGGTTACTGAATATTTGTTGAATTTTTGACTGGAATTGTGGATTGATGTCGCTCTGTAGTATTTCTAAGGAATTTATTAAGTTGTTTCTATCAGATAGAAGTAAAACTTCCATTAATTCATCCGCTTCCTCTAACATCTGCTCTTGGGCTTCTGGCATCAGCTTGATCCAGTTAGAGAGTACTAAGTTACGCCCTACGATGGCCAGCTTCCATTGATAGTCAGGCATGATGCTTGTTTTATTGAATGTTCTTGTCATTCCAAGCTAGCTAATGAATGTGAATATTTTGTCAAGAAAACGCTTTTATTTATGAGAAGCTGATGAAGCTTTTTGGGGCTTATTAATATTTAGAGAGAGAAAAATGTAGGGCGTCAAATACTCTTCAACCAAGAGGTAATTGTTAATCTTCATCAATAGCTTTACAAATTACCTCCCTAGCCCCCATCCCCCTAATCCCCCCTTGGTTAAGGAGGGACATTAGAAAAAAGGGGGGAACAAGAAAAGTATCTGTAGTAATGATTAATGAACGGGTTCCATTAATGTTGATGAGTCTGTACAGTAGTGATGATTTTGGATGCTCAGTTCAAGGGCATTGATGATATCATGAGTGGAGCGATCGCTTAATATCTGCTTGATTTTGCGCTGGGAATCCTCTTCGGTATGGCCTTGCAGCGTTTCCAAGGATGTTAGCAATCGCTGTCTGTCGGGTAGAGGCAATTCTCCCATCAGTTTGTCTGCTTCTTCTAACATCTGTTCTTGCGCTTCGGACATGAGATTGTTCCAGTTAGCAAGCAGCAAGTTGCGCTCTACGATAGTCAGCTTCCATTGATATTCAGACATACAGCTTTTTTTTTCTCACTGTTCTTTTTTCTTTCTTCAAATGTTTATTGGCGTATCCGGAAAGTTTTGTGAGAAATTTTGGGGAGATTTTGGGGAAGGTGGAGGTGCGATCGCAACTCTCCTCAAGTGACCAAAAGCTATGATTGGCGATAATACCGTGCAACCCTAAGCGAGGACGCTGGTGAGCGAGGATTTAATTACCGATATTTACAACACCTTCGACCCATTTCGACCCCTTGAACCGGGCGATCCTGTCTATGTAGATTGCCACCAAGTACGGGGTGATGAGAATGTCTGCCGAGAGTTGGGGAAGAAAATTATTCGTTCGCATCAGCCAACCTGCCAGCTTTACACTGGACATCGAGGGGTAGGCAAGTCAACAGAACTTAAGCGGCTTAAAGCTTTTCTGGAAGACAAGGGTTGCTTTGTGGTTTATTTTGCGGCTGACCAAGAAGATATTGACCCGGAAGATGCCCAATATACTGATATTCTCCTAGCTTGTACGCGGCATATTTTGGAGGAACTCAAAAATCAGGCCAGTCCAAAGCCGTTGCTAGATTGGTTAAAGGGGCGATGGCAAGACTTGAAGGATTTGGCACTAACCGAGGTATCTTTGGATAGTTTGAGTATCGAGACGCAGATTGCTCAGTTTGCCAAACTAACTGCGAATTTAAGGACGGTTCCTAGTACGCGGAAGAAGATTCGGGAACAGATTGATATTCACACCAAGTCGCTGATTGATGCGCTGAATACGTTTATTGCAGAGGCTAAGACGAAGTTAGGAGAGTCAAAATTAGTTGTCATTGCAGATAATCTAGACCGGATTGTACCCGTAACCAGGGCAGACGGACGCAGCAATCACGATGAGATTTTTTTAGACCGATGTGGGCAACTCAGGGCATTGCAGTGTCATGTTATCTATACCGTGCCGATTTCAATGGTGTACTCGAACCGAGCAACGCTGGTGCGGGATAACTATGGAGACTGCCAAGTGTTACCGATGATTATGGTGCGAACCCTGGATGGTTCCGTCTCTGAAGCGGGGTTGAGCAAGTTGAGGGAACTGATTGGCAAGCGGATTGGTCGGTTTGCTCCTAAAGCTTCCCTCGATACTGACATTTTTGATGAGTCTAAAACTATTGAACGGTTGTGTCTGGCAAGTGGGGGTCATGTGCGGGAGGTGATGCAGTTGATGCAAACGGCACTTGATTGGACAGATGATTTGCCGATTGCTGACAATGCGGTGCAACGTGCGATTACCAATGCCCGTAATAATTATCGCAATGCAGTAGATGCGGAAGACTGGGAGAAGTTAGCGGAAGTTTCGGCTTCAAAGCGCATTCCCAACGACCTTGACTATCGGAATTTATTGTTTAATCGTTGTTTGCTGGAGTATCGTTATATTGATTCCAAGGGGGAGATTCAGCGTTGGCATGATGCCCACCCGTTGATTAAGGACATTGATGAGTTTCGAGAGGCAGTGGGTAAGATTAAGTAACGTGATGTGCCTTTTAATTAACCCCCTTAAAAGATACTGCTAGCAAATTAAAAACCTAACCCCCTAACCCCCTTCCCTGCAAGGGAACGGGGAACCGGACTCCCCTCTCCTCGTAGGAGAGGGGCTGGGGGAGAGGTCAGATCGGGAAGTTGCTAACAACATCTCAAAAAGGGAGAATCAACCCCAAGGGGACAGTCTCTATGAGCCAAACCCAAGCCGATTTGAATCCAGATTCCCCGGAAGAATCAGAAGAACAATATCGGGCTTTTGTGCGTGCCCTCAAGCGAAGAAGAGGGTTTGGCTTGCTGTTTGTGCGCTGTTCTCCAGCACAAGGGGAACGGTTAATTGCAAGAGTGCGAAAGGATATTCCCCAGAAAACAATTGATGTTTTGTCCTTAGACGAAGCTATTGATAATCTCTACGAAATTATTGACAGTCTCCAGAACAAAGACCAGATTGATATTTTGTTTATCAAAGGACTGGAAAATTCTCTTATTAATTACATCAAACCTGGGATTGGTGGGCAAGGAGACTATTATAAAGAAGACACCGTACCCCGAATTTTAGGTCATCTAAACCTGCAACGGGAACGCTTTCGTGACAATTTCAAGTTTTGCTTTGTCTTCCTCCTGCCTCTATACGCCCTTAAATATTTCATCCGTCGTGCTCCTGATTTTTTTGATTGGCGTTCTGGCGTGTTTGAATTTCCTACAGATTTAGATTTCATGCAGGGACTATCAAGCATTCTGTCACAAGCAGACAATGAAAAAAATAAACAACTGACTCATCAAGAACGCAAGCAAAGGCTCTTGACAATTCAAGCGCTTCTAGAAGAAAATCATCAGACTTTAGAGGAAAAAGCTGACTTACTATGTGAACAGGGCAATCTTTTTTGGATAAGTAAAGAGTATGAAGAGGCAATAGCTAGCTATGACCAAGCTCTAAAACTCAAACCTGGCTTTCATAAAGCTCTGCTAATTAAACCACTGGTAGCCGAATTCTTTCATGAGCAGGGATTACGCCAGAGTGAAACCGGAGATTATGAATCGGCGATCGCTAATTTTGAGCGGGCACTACAGTATCAACCCGACCATTATGAAGCTTGGAATGACCGAGGCGTTACTCTATCTAATCTAGGGCGCTACCAGGATGCGATCGCCAGTTACGAGCAAGCCCTCTACTATCAAGGGGATTTTTCTGAGGCGTGGTACAACCGAGGTGTTGCCCTAGCAGATTTGGGAAGGTATGAAGAAGCGATCGCGAGTTATGACCAAGCCCTCTACTATGAAGGGGATTTTTACGAGGCGTGGTACAACCGAGGTCTTGCCTTGGACAAGTTAGGGCAATATGAGGCCGCTATCACTAGCTATGAACAAACCCTGCATCATCAAGCAGATTTTTACCCAGCTTGGTACAACCAAGGTAATGTATTCAGAAAATTAGGACGATTAGAGCAGGCAATTACCAGCTATACTCAAGCCCTAGAACTCGAACCTGAAGATTGTGAAGCTTGGTACAACAAAGCTTGCTGCTATGCGTTGCAAGGTAATCTAGTTCAAGCCCTAGAAAACTTAAAGCAGGCTATCCAGCTAGACTCTCATCGATACAGAACACTGGCTAGGACTGACTCCGATTTTGACAGCATTCGGCAAGATGAGCGGTTTCAGGCGTTGATAGACAGCTAAAAGAATCACAAGTGCGATCGCCCATCCTCAATCACCCAGATACAACCTGACAAAATCCTCCGCCGCATCAGGATTTAGCGGCTTGAGTGCATTCTTAATTTCAACAATGACATCACCGGCTGGATCTCTTTGCTCATGTACCCAGCGATGAACGTTTGAGCGGTCAACTCCCATCGTGACTGCCAATTTATTTTGGCTGATGCCGTAGGTTTCTAGTACCTGTTTGATCGCTTTGCCTGCCTTTCCCATTTCTCATCCCTCATACCCCCTTAGCAGCAACTAAGACTGTCCCTCATCTCCGGTTGCATCGTACAGATACAACCTGACAAACTCCTCAGCCGCCACTGGATTAATTTTCTGAAGTGCCAGCCTAATTTCATACACAGCATCAGCAGCAGGGTCTCTGTTTCCACTAACCCAGCGACTAACATTTGAGCGGTCAATTTCCATTGTTACCGCTAGTTGATTTTGGCTGATGCCATAGGTGTCTAGTACCTGTTTAAGGGCGTTACCTGCTCTTCCCATGACCCAGATTGTGTCAGAGGCTTATGACAGAGTAAATGTTGCTGATTAGCAGCATTCCTGTATGATGGTGACAATAAGCACCACAAGGTAAACCTCAATGTTCAAAGACTCTTCAACCCCCCAACAAACCACTCCCATACCACCCAACCCAGAAAAAGAATCCGCCCAAATCCTAGTGATTGGCACAAAAACAGCCGTAACCACCATCGTCCACGCCCTGTGTGCCCTCCGCTTTTGCCACATCAGCGAATGGAGCCCCCTCCTACCCGCACCCATTCCCGGTAAGCTGATGAGAACACTCCTTCGCAAAGTTTCCACACCCTAATCGATGCCTCACCATTGGGGTGAATCCTATAAAGTGCGATCGCAAGTCCTGCGTGTTAATTCTGATAAGTGAAGTTTCGTTTGTAGTAGGCGCTCGATTCGCTAAAGCTCTTACTACGAACCCATCCCAACTAATTCAATAGACCATTAGGGCTTTAGACTGAGATCGATCGCACCTTGCACACCCCAATCTGAGTGAGCAGCCACTATGTCAAAATCCGATCGCCAACTCGATACTTCACTCACTCCCAACCCGCCCCCGATTGAAATAGTAGAGCCAGACTTACTCAAAAATTCCTTATTAACTCCAAATCTTCCTGATTCTCAGCCCCTCATTTATCCACCTGGAAGTGAACCCAGCCTCCAACAAACCCATCAATGGTTAGCGAGGCTAGCACGTCAGCTTAAACAAGAGCAAACCAAAGAATTTTTGCTTGAAAAAATGCAGCCGTCCTGGCTAGAAACTCGCAAGCAAAAGGTATACTATCAAATTTTAATAGGGCTAATCACAGGACTAATAGTTGCACTGATTTATGTAGGAACAACAGGGCTAATCGGTGCCAGTATTGGTGGATTCAGTTATGGAATTATTTTAGGTTTTACACCAACCATCTACCCCATCACTCGCCTCAAATTTTCTCTAGAATTTGCCAAAAATGGATTATTAATTTCTATCCTGGAAGGATTGTGGTGGGGCTTGCTTTATGGGATAATTGATGCAGTTATATGTGGTTTAATTTGGGGAATCAAATGGCTATTTTTAGGAATGGCTGACTCCTTAGTTTGGGGATTAATTGAAGGATTGATTTGGGGGCTCTTCGTTCCAGAATTTTCTCATCCAACGGACAGTAATCAAGGCATAAAAGAATCAGCCTTAAATGCTGGAATTTTTACAGTCATTGGTGGCATAGCTTGGGTTGTCCTTTATATGGGTGTGCTCGTCGCAGCAGAAGAACCTCTAGAACCCTTAGATTTGCTCATTGATGGAATCGGTAATGGCGTATTTTTTGGCATTTATGTTGGCGGGTTTGCTTGCATTCAACACTTTGTGCTGCGATTGATTCTTAGGCAAAGTAAAGCAATTCCTTGGAACTATGCTAAATTCCTCAACTACGCCACCGAACTGGGATTTTTGCAACGAGAGGGTGGGCGCTATCGGTTCATTCACGACTCTGTACAAGAATACTTTGCTCAAATGCCATTGCCTGAAGATCAGCCTCTATAAATCGCCCTTAACAATATGAAGCAAAGCCACTCACAAGCGAACTCATCCGTATATAATCGCGCAATAGGAACTTGTATAGATATAAGTTTCTAAATCTAGGCGTGAGGAGTTTATTTTTCATGAAAAAAATAAGACGATTGGATCAGCCGATTCAGGTTTTAACAGGAATGGCGATCGCGATTACAGGAATGGGTACTCCTGCGATCGCTAATATCAACAGTCCAACCGCTCCAGGACAGTTGACACTGGCACAAGCATCATTAGTAGGACAATGCCGTGCTACCAAAAAACAAATCCCCGTTTTCACACAAGCAGATACCACCAGTGAAGCGATAAGGCTACTCTCCAGCGATGACCGAGTGACATTAGGAGGGAACGTGGATATAAATGGTTTTATTAGCATCAGTGAACCCGTTTCCGGGTATGTGCAAGCTATCAACCTCAAACCCTGTGGCAGTAGCAGTGTCACACCTCCAACTAAAGAGTTATGTCGGCAAGTGATTCGACCGACACAAGGATTACTGATTCGTCGAGAACCCACAACCACATCGGCTCAAGTCGGGAGTGTCGCTTATTTAAGACGAGTCACTCTGACTACCAGCCCTGCAAATACGAGAAAAGTGAATAATCGTAATTGGGTAGAAATTTCTGCACCAGTTAGAGGGTGGGTGTCTAATGGTTTAGATACAGAATCCTATAGCAATTTAGCTTTTTGTCCCTAAATATGAGGTAGTCTATCAATCTGAGATGTAGGATGGGCTCAAAAGCCCGTCCCGATTCAGGATGCAAATTAACCCCTATCAACGTTGACAATCCCTACCCCTGACCCCTGATTCATGCTTTAGAATATTGTGTCTGATCAGTTGGAGAACAGCCATAAAGCTCAACAACTCTGTCCAGACAAAACCATTCTTAGGATGAGCCCACAACGACTAGGAAAAAGCAAATATCTTTACTGTTGCATCATTACCGTTTGTTTGCTCATCTGGCTGCTGGTAATATCAACATCCGCAAGCGCTCAACCCTCACCGAGTCCGGCATCCGTCGATACACTCGAACAGATGCAGAAAACCCTACAGCAGCAGCGATCGCAAATTAAGAAAGAACGTGATCACCTCTCGGATATCGAACAAGCTGCCCAAAATCAACTTAAAGGCATTCAACAAAATATCGAAGCTACAGATACTGCCTATCAAGATTATGCGGCTCAACTGGAACTGGCCAACCAGCAACTCAGAGAATTACAAGCCGACTTAGCCATCACCGAACAGGAGTATTCCCAAAAAAAAGCGGCTACTATTGCTCGCTTGCGTTTTCTGCAACGTCAACGACGAACGGGTTTTGGCTGGGATGTTTTGCTAAAAAGCCAAAATTTGCATGAGTTTTTCGATCGCCGTCATCAAATTAGATTAGTGTATCAAGCCGATCGCCAAATCCTCCTCAACTTAAAAGCCGAAGCGGATCGCATCAAACCCCAAAAGCTAGAAGTAGAAGCACAGAAAAATCAAATCTCTCTGATTACTCAACAACTACTTGCCCAAAAAGCGCAGTATCAAGCACAACTTGCCGTCCAGCAACAGCTTATCGAACGACTCAACACGGATAAACAAGCTTTAGAAGCGGCTCAAACTCAGTTAGATACAGATTCGAGGAATATCGGCATCCTCATTCGTCGAGAAATGGCCGCCGCAAACAAGTCCAGATTTCCTCACTCAGAAGGCTTTAGCCTCGGTTCACTGATGTTCCCCTCGGATGCAGCAATTACCAGTGATTTTGGTTGGCGGCGTCACCCCATTCTCGGCTATTCGCGCTTTCATGCTGGTATCGATTTTGGTGCGAGTTATGGCAGTACAATTCGAGCCGCACAAGCCGGTAAAGTCATCTTGGCTGGTTGGTATGGCGGTTATGGCAATACAGTCATTATCAGTCATGGGGGCGGGATGAGTACTCTGTACGGCCATGCCAGTCAGCTTTATGTTAGCGAAGGGCAAACCGTGCAAGCAGGAGATGCGATCGCGGCAGTGGGTTCAACAGGACTCTCAACCGGGCCTCATCTCCACTTTGAAGTCCGTCAAGATGGCGAACCTGTAAATCCGATCGCCTATCTGTAGATTGCTTTGGTGAGACTCTCCTAGGAAAATAGGAGTCAGGAGTCAGGAGTCTCCGAGTCAGGGAAAGTTATTTTCATTTGTTTGTTGTGAGTGCTGCTTGACTGGGAATCCTCGTCAGGTCATTAACTGGCGTGATATACTATTGTGAAAAGACAAGGGCACGTAGCTCAGTGGATAGAGCATCAGATTCCGGTTCTGAGGGTCGGGGGTTCAAATCCCTCCGTGCTCGTTAAGGAAAAATCAACAACATCCTTGTTCTATAAGGGTTTCAGATAAAAAATTAACTGTCACATCTCGAAGGTGGCAGTTTTTTAGTGTTTATACTATTTTTCGACTAGGGATTGACTATGGCCTTAGAGCATCAGAGTTAATAATCAAGATATAGAAGATTATATTTTTTGGGAGAATTAGTCTTACAGATTGTTTCGCTACAGATTTCCGGTATACCTTGAGCTAATCCATAGATCCAAGTCTTTAGGTAGAGACTATTCTAATAGAAGATTTATACCTCCCGAATGACTCGATTTCTACCTCAAGAGGTCAGCTTTATAAAATTTTAAGAAGTAATCTATTAATAGGAAATCAAAAGAATAGCTTGGAGATGGTGATGCATTAAAGGTATATTTACTTAGTACACATTCTCCTTTGAAAATTTGATTAATTTAGAAATAATCTTTTTTCTAAACTACAAATATTTAGACGTTTGTTAGTAGAAAATGATTGGCTTTTTGACAAACTCAGTATTAATCATTATTGTAAAAAATAATATGAATGTTAACATTGAAAACCCTGTACCTATTTTTTTGAGTCAGTTATTCCCTTTCTTGCTCAGTTTTGCTGACGATGCCTTAGTATTGGTATTTTCACGAATTGGACTCCATATACACTGGCTACAATGGTTTTCTCAAGTGTTACTCAGTTGCACGCTCCTGTATTGGGTTATGAAACTTTGGCATCATCGGTATAGTATTCAACAATTTCTGGTAACAGCCACAAGAACTCACGGATTTAAATTTACCGATTGAGAAATAAATTCACTGAAACATGAAAAATAGATAGAAGGACACAGCATGGCCATGCCCGACTATCCATAAAAAAAGTTTTGTGAGTCAATCGATAGATTACTCGAAAAGCACTCCTGTACTCACTTATTTTTGGGGTTGTGGAGTCGGCTGATTTTGCTGATTCCTCATCTGATATTCTTGAATTTTTTGCTTCTGTTCAGTAGTTAGCAAATTACCGATTTGAAGGTCAAAAGCTTGAAGAATTGCTAAAATTCGAGTTTTTTGAGTTTCCGAGAGGTCTTGAACTGCTCTGAATCCTTGACCATTTTCCATCCCTGTTGCAAACTGAGCCTGTTGCTCTTCTGTCAGGACGCCTTCGATATCAGCAATAGTCTTCTCTTGAATCCGCTTAAATTCTGCTTGTTGTTCTTGAGTCAGAACAATGGGAGGTTCAGATTCCTGAGTTTGTGGAGTTTGAGCAAAAGCTGCTATTGGAGTTACAGCAATAGCTAAGGCTGCAATTGCTCCAGTCACCCTCAGCAC
This sequence comes from uncultured Microcoleus sp., assembly GCA_964588805.1. Classification (GTDB taxonomy): domain Bacteria; phylum Cyanobacteriota; class Cyanobacteriia; order Cyanobacteriales; family Coleofasciculaceae; genus CAZPRJ01. Next base: position 146,812 of record CAZPRJ010000005.1, read on the forward strand.
GAGATTGAATGAGTTCATGTATCCTCAAAAAAAGATGGTTTCATCCATACTAGACTCTCTTGCTCAATAGTTAGTTGCCCTCCTACCTTTGGGAGAGATGAATGCAATAGATGAGCATCTTTAGCATTTCTTCAAAAATCCAGACTCGTTATCCTGGAATAGGACGTTAATGAAACCCTTACATTTAGGAACTTTGAAATTCAAACCTTTGATTCTTTGGAATTTAGAGTAAACGGTTGAGAGTCGATAAAAGCTCAGCTACTAATCAGTGAGAGAATCTTATATCACTTCAGCCTCTGTTTATCTTCCTCTAACCCTTGACGCCACTACTCGTATCAGTCGGTACAATGTAGCGCTGAACCAACAGAAATAAAAGGATAACAGGTGCAATAGAAATCACTGACCCCGCCGCAATTAAACGCCAATCCAGAGAAAATGCTCCGGCCAAAGTGGCGACACCTAAAGGTAGCGTGTAATACTCCGGTCGGTCTAACACAATTAAAGGCCAAAGGAAATCACTCCAAGAGCCAATGAAGACAAATATAGCTAATGTTACCAAAGCTGGACGAACGGCAGGTAGCATTACATTCCACCACAATCCTAACTCTGAACATCCATCCATGCGGCCAGCTTCTTCAATTTCTTTGGGAACACCTTGAAATGCTTGTCTCAACAAAAAAATCCCAAACGCAGAAGCAAGGCTAGGGAAAATAACACCTAAATAGGTATTTCTTAACCCTAATTGCACGGTCAAAATATACAGAGGAATCATCACAATTTGAAAGGGAATCATGATAGTAGACACAATACCCGTAAAAATTAAATCTCGTCCCCGAAAGTCTAAACGTGCTAGCGGATAAGCAGCCAGTGAGCAAAATAAAAGATTTAAACTGACAGTCAAAATGGCAATGATAGTACTATTGAATAAATACTGCCCAAAAGGATTCGTCTGCCAGACTGTGACGAAATTTTGGATAGTGGGTTGATTGGGTATGAGTTGCGGAGGAAACTGAAAGATATCTTCTGTTGGAGATTTGAAAGAGGTGCTGACAAGCCAGAGTAAAGGGAAAAGCATCGCTAATGCGATCGCGCCCAATAGCACATACATTCCAACAGTTTTCCAAATGTTAGTTCTTAAAGTACGCTTCATCTGTATTTAACTAACCCTATATTATTACTAGCTGATTCTCCGTCACCACAGCTTGTAGCGGTTTGTCCCAAGGCTCAACAGGCAATTGAGGCAAATAGGCGAATTCAAATATAATGCCAATAGTAGGCTTTGATGCCCATTCACTCGCACTGAGTAATCGATCATAAAAGCCACCTCCGTACCCTAAGCGATAGCCTCGCTCGTCACACGCCACCGCCGGGACAAGAATTAAATCTACTGTCTCGGGCTGCAAGATGGGAGAATTGGGATGAGGTTCAAAAATGCCATAAGTCCCTTTCTTTAACGATTCTCCAGGCTTCCAGCTATGCCAGATGAGCGATTTATTTTCTATGCGAGGAAAGCCCCAACATAAATTAGGAATTGAAAATAAGGGACTGAGATCGGGTTCTTGGCGAAAGCTGAAATAGGCTAATATTGTTTGGGATTGAGTCAACCAAGGTGAAGATTGCAGGTGAAAACAAATTCGATCACTCTTTTTTCGCCATTCTTCGTGAGTTAATGATTGCCTTTTTTGCAGTAGCGTCCGACGTAATTCTAATTTATATTGCCGTTCTTCCACACTGACTCCAGACTTTAAGAAATATTAAATTTATCCTTGACTTTATCAAAAATTCATAGAATTTTAATTTTTATTATTGTTATTATAATAATTTATGTAGTTTTAGGGATAGATGATAACCTATAACTATCGGCTTGAATGAGCGAAAACCTTTTTTAATCCTCACTCCGGGATATAGAGTCCAAAAGTAAAGCGAAATAAATCATTTTATAAAACATTAAAACTATTCCAAAGGCTGATCTGATCGCTCATTAAGTTCAATTAATAAAATAAATTCCCCTCCCTAGAGTTGGATAATGATAATAATGGCAGATCATCCCTTAATTTTCTCGTTGAGTCACAAATCTCATGCCCCAAAGTCGAGTTTGAGGCAGGTGTTCCCCTCAGTTGCCTCAGTTGCGCCTGCCCAAACGCCGTATAACTTACCCTATGCTTGGGATGAAGCAGAACAACTCTACACCAAGATTTTCAGCAATATGACTGAAGTGGTTTTAATCACCGATCAGTCAGGTTTATTGCTGTTTATTTCCCCCAACATCGAACGAATAATCGGTTATTCTCAACGGGAAATTCAAGAAAGATTTGAGACAATTACTCAACTGTTGGGAGAGAACTTATTTCAGCATCAAATCTTAGAAATCCAACAAGAAATTTTTAATATCGAACGAACTATTATTGACAAGTCAGGGCAACACCATATCTTATCAATCGACGTAAAGAAAGTTGAAATTGGCAAAGGAAAATTTTTTTACTCTTGCCGGGATATTACTTCTGAAAAACTAACAGCAATATGTCTCAATCAATGGGATAAACAAAAAAATCCTCAGTCGAGTCATTCATTGTTGAATTCAAAATTCAAACGTCAAAACTCCCCAGATAAAGCAGACGCTTTGGAAGAGGAAACTTGTCAATGCCATTCCCTAAGTCCACCATTCAACCAAAAACAACAGAAGCGCGATCGCAAATTGGCAGAAATTGCTCTACGTGAGAGTGAAGAACACTATCGGCGCATGATTGAGACAACCTTAGAGGGAGTTTGGATCATCGACGAAAGCAACCAAACCACTTTGGTTAACCAGAGAATGGCCTCGATGCTAGGCTACACCCGCGAGGAGATGATGGGAAAAGAGGTGTTTGAGTTTATGGATGAAGACACCCAAACCATTGCTCAACAATATGTGGCACGACGCCGACAAGGAATAAGCGAACAGTATGATTTGAAACTACGCCATCGGGAGGGTTCCGAGGTATGGGTGATTGTCTCAACTACCCCGATCTATAGTACTCAAGGTCAGTATATCGGTGCTTTGAAAATGCTAACCGATATCACAGAGCGTAAGCAGGCAGAAAAGGCACTACAAGAACAGGAGGCGATTTTACGCAGCTTCTATGATAGTTCTCCCCTAATGATGGGTGTGGTGGAACTCCTAGAGGATGATATTTTGCATCTTTCTGATAACCAAACCACAGCGCAATTTTTTGGAACGACTCCGAATACTATGCGAAACCAACTCGCGAGTCACTTAGGAGCACCCCTAACTCATATACAACAGTGGATTGAACATTACAAAAAGAGTGAAAGTACTGCTACGCCTGTCCGTTTTGAGTATCAGCATTGTAGTGCAACAAAGTCTAAATGGTTATCTGCTACTGTCTGCTTTATCGGCAAAATGTTAAATGGGCGATCGCGTTTTTCCTATTTGGTCGAAGATATTACTGAACGCAAACAAGCGGAAGAAACCCTACGACGACAATTAGCAGCAGTAGAAGCGGCGATGGATGGGATTGGTATTCTCAACCCCCAGCAGGAATTTATCTATTTGAATCAGGCACATGTCAAACTGTTTGGCTACGAAAACAGTACGGAATTATTAGGAAAGACATGGCATGAATTGTACTCTTCGGAGCAAATTCAGGGATTTGAGCAGGATATTTTTCCAAGCTTGTCAAAAACAAGACAGTGGCACGGAGAAGCCATTGCCAAAAAACAGGATGGCAGTACTTTTTTTGAGGAAGTATCTCTAACATTGACCCAAGATGGGGGACTGATTTGTGTCTGTCGGGATATTACTCAGCGTAAGCAATCTGAGGAACAATTACGTTGGGAAGAAGCCTTGATGCGATCGATGACGGAGGCTTCACCCTTGGCATTTTATGTCGTGGACAATCGTACCGATCGCATTTTGTACTTCAATCCTCGCTTCTGTGAAATTTGGGGAATTAAACACTTAGAACAATCGATGCAACAGGGGGAACTCAAAAACAACGATATCATTCCGGCTTGTATCCCCTGGCTAGCCGATGTTGTTGCCTTTGCCGAATCCTGTAAACCCCTACAAACCGAGGAAAATCGCATCGTAATTGAAGATGAGATTCCTTTTGTAGATGGGCGTACTATTCGCCGTTTTTCGGCTCAAGTTCGTGACGAAAGCGATCGCTATTTTGGCCGATTATACGTTTTTGAGGACGTAACCGAGCGTAAACAAGCAGAGGCAACGTTGAAAGCCATCAGCCAACGAGAACATGAAAAAGCAACCCAACTAGAATTAACCTTAAAAGAACTCCAACACACTCAAGCACAACTCGTACAAAAAGAAAAAATGGCGAGTTTGGGACAATTAGTAGCAGGTGTTGCCCACGAAATTAATAACCCAGTCAGTTTTATTTATGGCAATCTGGCTCCAGCGAGGGAATATGCCCAAGATTTGTTAGACCTAGTGGAGTTGTATCAACGCTACTATCCTGAACCTGCGCCGGAGATTATTGAACAAATCGAACAAATTGAACCCGATTATATCGCCGAAGATTTCCCTCAGCTTTTGAACTCGATGCAAGATGGTGCCGAACGAATTACTCAAATAGTCCTATCTTTGAGGAATTTCTCACGTTTGGATGAAAAAGAACTCAAGTGGGTGGATATTCATGAAGGAATTGATAGTACATTACTCATTTTGCAACATCGATTGAAACAACAGCCTCACCGTTCCGAAATCCAGGTGTTCAAGCAATATGAAAATTTACCTCGTATAGAGTGTTATTCAAGTCAGCTCAATCAAGTTTTCATGAATATCCTCAGTAATGCCATTGATGCCTTAGAAATGAGGGATGAGGAATGTAAACAGATTGCAGGTTCCCATACTCATGATGCAATACCCATGATTTGGATTTGTACTGAAGTAGTAGAGTCCAATCGGGTCATCATCCACATCACTGATAACGGCCTTGGTATCACCCCAGACGCTCAGGAGCGGTTATTTGACCCCTTCTTTACCACCAAACCGCCAGGAAAAGGGACAGGTTTGGGGTTGTCAATTAGTTATCAAATTGTTGTAGAGCGGCATCGGGGGAAACTGTGGTGTCATTCAACTCCTGAGCAGGGTACAGAGTTTATGATCGAGTTACCGATTACTGTTTCATAACTCAACACTCATAACTCCACGAAGTTCTCAAAGCTCACCCGAAACCTGAATCTGTGTACCTTGCTTTATATCAGCAGAAGTATCCTCACCTTCAGCAACTAGCCGCTCCTCTGGTGTATCCTGCTTACCCTGCAAATCGTCTCTTGCCTGAGAATCGGAGATAGCCTGCTCTCTCAAAGTGTCGGCATCGGTTGAGATATTGGAGGATACTGGAATAGGTGTATCGGGCGTATCAACATCTCCAGGTGTTTCCAAGTCTGTCGGTCTAGTATTGGGGGATTGTGGAGTTGCCATAAGTCAGTTTAAACGCTTAACTTTTACACCTTATCTATCCGACTAGATTCTCTCTTCTACCCTTAGCCAGGATTTTGGTGTGATATGCATATCTAGAGTGAGGGATAAGCGAATAGTGAGTATAAGTGGCAACTAGCTACATGGGGGCATTAGCTATCAGTTAAAAATGAGATTAAGTTACATTCTATTATCTGAGTACCCCCCACTTGAAGTTTGAAATCAAAGTGTATTCATCGACACAACTCGGAGCCATACTAGGGGCATGCTCCAAATTAGTGATTTCTTACTCACTCACAATTTGTTACATTGGTTTACAAAACTCAGGGACATCTAACTCGCGCAATAACAAAGTCCTCCGGGCGGTACTATCCGATACCGTTGACCAAATAGATAGAAGGACTTGAATAGCATTCAATTATCAATTCAAAGTTTCCATGAAAAGTGAGATTTTAATAGAAAAAATTGAAAACTTAAAAGAGAGAACGAATGCAAATATAGTCGCAATTGAAGCGATTAAAAACTGGTTGTTTAAATCAAATCTTTTCCAAAGAATTAGAATAAACCCTTATTATATTGCCGCTAATTCTAGTTGCCATGTTTCAGAAATTACAGCGGAATTATTATATGGAGTCCAAGCCGGACTATTTGATTTGCACTGGGACGTTCACTGCCCTCATTGCAATATGTTTACTGATGAATTTAATAATTTAGTCAATGCATCAGCGCTCTCGTTTTGCCCAATGTGCGAACGTAGCTTTGAGGTCGATTTCTTGGAGCGTGTTGAAGTAACGTTCTCCCTCAATAAAGAAATTGAAGACCCAAAACTTTCTCCTGTATGCGCTCCCCCATCTATATTAAAAGCTCAATTTCAATTGGTTACTCCACTCAATCAAACTGACTCGGCTATCGTTACCTTGGACAAAGGGAAATATCGCTACTGCTGCCCTCTCACCTGTGCTAAAGGAATTTTGGTGGTAGATGGGGAAGAGACGAAGGAACTTCAGGAACTTTACATCAAGCAATTGGAAGGCAACCAATTTGATAAAACCCAGCTAACTGTATGTCCTGGCCCAGTCAAAATTGAACTCACCAATATTGGTCACTCGCTATCCGGCATGATTATGCATATTGATAACTTACCTAAGGAGCTGACTTTAGATCAACTTCCTCCCCGCCTTAGCGGTCTGCAAATTATTCATTTTCCCGATTACAAACGCCTATTTGGTGAGCAAGTTTTATCCAGTCGAGAACGAATGAAAGTTAGCTCGGTTACTATTATGTTCACGGATATTACAGGTTCCACTCGGATGTATGAAACGCTAGGAGATACCAAAGCTTATAATATCGTGCGCGACCATTTTGAAATCTTATTTGAGGCAATTGAACGGCATGGGGGAACTGTAGTCAAAACTATTGGCGATGCGGTAATGAGTTCTTTTTTAACTAATGAACAAGCTATGAAAGCATCTGCTGATGCTTTGTTAGAGTTTAGCAATTACAACTCTAATCGCCCGGAGTCCGAACAAATCCAAGTCAAGTTGGGAATTCATCGTGGCTCTGCCGTGCTGGTTAATCTTAATAATCGTCTGGATTATTTTGGCTCAGTAGTCAATAAAGCAGCACGTATTCAAAACGTCTCAAGAAGCTACGAAATTTCGTTTTCTGAGGATGTTTATAATGATAAATCTTTCTTAGCTGCATTAAGGGATACTGGAGTATCAGGAATTCAAAAGCATTATGAAGATTTGAAGGGTATTCAAGGCAGACAGGTCGTGTACACAGCAAGAATTGATATAGAGGAGCTAATTCCTTTAGTGAATATCCTCATCTGAGCGGGTTTGGTCAACACCCTTTTTTTGAAGCGATAATTTTGAATTGCTTGGATTAGTCCGCGTGTTTGCGATACCAATCAATCGTATTTTTTAGCCCTTCCTTAAAGCCTACTTCGGCAGTAAAACCAAACGCTTGTTCTGCCCGTTCGGTATCTAAACAACGACGGGGTTGCCCATTCGGTTTATCAGTTTCCCAGACAATTTCACCCTCAAATTTCATCAAGTCACAAATAAGTTCAATTAAATTCCGAATTGAAATTTCTACACCTGTTCCCAAATTAACGGGTTCTGGGTCATTGTAAGCTTGAGTCCCCATTACAATTCCTCGTGCCGCATCAGTAGAGTAAAGAAATTCACGAGTGGGACTTCCGTCACCCCATACGGGTATTTTCAGTTCTCCCTTTTGCTGTGCTTCATACACTTTCCGGATTAAAGCAGGGATAACATGGGAACTTTGAGGGTCAAAGTTATCTTCAGGCCCGTATAAATTAACGGGTAGCAGGTAGATTCCATCAAATCCGTACTGTTGCCGATATGCTTGCAATTGAACTAAAAGCGCTTTTTTAGCAATTCCATAGGGGGCATTAGTTTCTTCTGGATAACCATTCCACAGGTCATCTTCTTTAAACGGTACGGGTGTAAATTTCGGATAGGCACAAATGGTGCCAACACAGGTGAATTTCTCTACACCTGCTTGATAGGCGGCATGAATGAGTTGTGTCCCCATCATTAGGTTGTCGTAGAACAACTCTGCTGGCTTTTCCCGATTTAAGCCAATGCCGCCTACATGGGCTGCTAAATGAATGACGATATCCTGCTGCTGGACGGCTTTTTGACAGGCGTCTAGAGAACGAAGGTCATAGTCACGCGATCGCGGTACACTAATGTTCTCTGGCTTAGCCCCAGCAATCAGGAGTTGATTGACCACCTGACGCCCTAAAAATCCCGCCCCACCGGTAACTAGAATCTTTTTGTTAGTCAAATCTAAAGTTGCCATTCTTAGTTGTCATCCTTGCCCAGCTTCAGGAACATTCTTAGCAATTCGTTACGATTTGAGTCTCTAGCAATGGTAGAGCGATTAGGTATCTGGTTCAATCTACATCAAGCGTTATTTGTTCATGGCCGTAGCGACTGATGACTAATCCACCATGCCGCCGACATTGGGGTGAATAAAAGCATTATCAATCACGACTTGTGAACTATTACCATTCGGTGAAGTCAATCCCAATGCTCGCAGGTCGGCTTCTACCATTAAAATAACCAACCCCTCAAAAGTGACAGAAGGTTGCCAATTCAACTTCTGCTTGGCCTTATTGGCATCTCCAATCAGTAAATCTACTTCGGCGGGACGCAAGTAGCGGGGGTCAAACTCGACATAATCATGCCAATCGAGATTGACATAACCAAAAGCAATGTCTAAAAATTCGCGAATCGAGTGGGTTTCACCGGTAGCGACGACATAATCATCCGGTTCATCTTGCTGTAGCATCAGCCACATGGCGTTCACGTAGTCCTTGGCATAGCCCCAATCACGCTTAGCATCCAGATTTCCCAGGAAAATCTTCTTTTGCTGACTGGCTAGAATCCGGGCGAGTGCGCGAGTAATTTTGCGTGTGACAAAGGTTTCACCGCGACGAGGTGATTCGTGGTTAAACAAAATGCCATTGCAGGCAAACATCCCATAAGACTCGCGATAATTGACCGTTTGCCAGTGAGCATAAACTTTGGCACAAGCGTAGGGACTACGGGGATAAAACGGTGTGGTTTCTTTTTGCGGGATATCTTGTACCTTCCCAAACATTTCAGACGAACCCGCCTGATAAAAACGCACATCAATTCCAGTACGATGTCGATAATCTCGAATCGCTTCCAACAGTCGAAGGGTGCCCATGCCTACCGTATCAACGGTGTACTCCGGCGAGTCAAAACTGACGCGGACATGGGATTGAGCACCTAAATTGTAAATTTCTACAGGTTTAACTTCTTCTAAAATCCGTCGCAGGGTGACACCATCGGTCAAGTCTCCGTAGTGGAGAAACAACCGAGCATTTTCCTCATGAGGGTCTACATAGATATGATCGATGCGATCGGTATTAATGGTTGAAGTCCGGCGAATAATACCGTGAACCTCATAGCCTTTTTCCAATAACAACTCACTCAAATAGGAACCATCTTGTCCTGTAATACCCGTAATTAGTGCTCGTTTGCGTTGCGTCATCCTTCAAACTTCCTATGGCAAATAGGGATTTTCACTGCGGCTGTTACCTATGAAGGCTAAGCCTCCCAGCAAAAGAGGCTAGGAGGTCAATAAATCACTCCCAATCTTAACGTATGGGAGATGAGGGCAGAGTTTATAACCGTTTTAGAGAGACTCGACCCTCTAGATGCATAAAAAAAAGAAGCCAGAATTGTTCTAATTTTCTTTTTAATAAGCACCATTATTCTTAGGGAAAATAATCACGCCAATCGTTTTAACAATTAGCCATAAATCTAGCCAAAAATTCCGGAAATTGACATAATAAACATCCATTTGTACCCTAAGGGGGTAAGGGATATCATTGCGGCCAGAAACTTGCCAAAGTCCGGTAATTCCCGGCTTAATGGTCAAAATTTTGTCCATATGTCGTCCGTATTTGGGTAGTTCTTCTGGCACTAGCGGCCGGGGGCCGACCACGCTCATATCTCCCATTAAAACATTCCAGAACTGCGGAAATTCATCCAGGCTGGTAAGCCTTAGAAATTTACCAATGCCAGTAATTCGAGGGTCTTTTTTGAGTTTGAAATTATCTTCAAATTCCTCCCGGAGATGAGGTGATGTTGCCATCATATCGATTAACACTTCATCGGCATTGACAACCATTGTTCTGAATTTAATACAACCAAATGGTTTGTAATTCTTTCCGATGCGTTCTTGGAGATAAAAAATCGGACCGGGAGAACTGATAGCGATTAAGGTTGCTAAAACCAGGTAAACCGGAGAGAACAACATCAGAACCGATAGCGAAAACAGAACATCAAAGAGCCGCTTGGCGAAATCTCCGTCTAAGCGATGCTGAGAAAGACCTCTAGGCTTAGTGCGTGACGCGAGTGGCTGAAAACCTCGCTTCACGAACGCTCGCAACATCTTAACGGAGATAAGTTGGCTTTCGGCAGTCATCTTACTCCTTCACTTCACACCACACAGTCAAGATCATAAAGCCACAAGAGGCTTGCTACGGCGGATAGAACTCCGGAAATTGAAATTTATTGGCATCAAAGCCTGATTGGTAGTCCTTTTGGCAATAATCCAGAAAAGTCAAGTAGCGTTCGCTGAAAATTTTTGGGGCAAACCGATGTGCGTTTAATCGACCCTTTTCAGGGTGAAATGCTTCTTGTGATGCCTCAAATATGTTCACGGCTTCTATCAAAGCGGCGCTACTTTGGGTGGGAAATAATAGACCCGTTGGGCTGTCTGGATGTTGCCGAATGTCTCGCACAGTTTCTAGTGCGCCCCCAGCACCATAGGCAATGACGGGGGTGCCGCAAGCTTGGGCTTCCACTAGGGCAATGCCAAAATCTTCACAGGCAGCGTACACAAAGGCTTTTGCTCGGGCCATATACTGCTCAACCACAGAGTCTGACTGAAATCCCAGCACTTGTACATTAGATTGTGCCAGTTTACGAATTGCCTCCAACTCGGGTCCTGTTCCAATCACGACGAGAGGGAGTCCCAGTTGGTTGAAGGCATCAACAATTAAAGAAACACGTTTGTAACTCACCAACCGGGAAACCGTCAGATAAAAATCCTCTTTTTGAGACTGAAACGGAAATCGTTCTACATTCACCGGTGGGTAAATCACGGTTGAGCGACGCCGATAACAGCGCCAGATGCGGCGTGAGGTGTGTATAGAATTAGCAATAAAGTAATCTACGCGATTGGCACAAACAGCATCCCACTGACGCAAGGAGTGGAGCAGATAGCGCGTAAAAAGACCGACAACCCCCCGACCCATGCGGCTACTGCGTAAGTAATCAAACGTCATGTCCCATGCGTAGCGCATGGGGGTATGGCAGTAGCAGACGTGTAGCTGCCCAGGCCGAGTCAGGATGCCTTTGGCCACCGCGTGGGATGAGGACAAAATAATATCATATTCACGCAAATCGAGCTGTTCGATCGCAATCGGTAACAGAGGCAAATACTTTTGGACTCCGTTGCGGGCAAAGGGCAAATTTTGCAAAAACGTTGTGCCAATCGAGCGCCCAAACAAATAACTTTGAGAATTGGTAGATTCAAAATCAATCAGAGCATAAAGATCGGCCTTAATATGCTTCAAGATTTCTTGAACGACCAGTTCTGAGCCGCCTGTGGCTTTGGGTGTCAACCACTCATGAACTAGAGCATATTTCAAGGACATTTACCCCACAATGCTGGTTGTGAGTAAGAGCTTACCTCAAGGTAGGGCAAAAAGGGGATAAAACATTATTTTCCAGTGCAGTAGTTGTTAATACCTTCAACCAGTTGCTTTTCAGGAGCCGTGACTTTCTTCAATTGGGCTAATGCATTTTCAGCCGATGCCCGGTCTTTTTTTTCATAGGCCGCAATAAAAGTACGGGTGGCTTGACTCATACCGCTATACATTTGCACAAAACGGCTTTGATAGTCACGCAGCGTTTCATCATTCACCGTTATCGTTTTCATTTCTTGAGACGCTTTTTCCATCACATCGGCTGCCCGAAGTGTTGCTTTTAGGTCAATGGACTGATTCGGGCCAGCGTTAGTAATCGATTTAGTTTCGCTAACCGCTTTGTTGGCAACATTAATAATTTTGTTACACTGAGATACTTTGCTTTCACTACAACTAACGGTCAGCGTGCTCAGGACAGCCGTTAAAGCCACAAGAATAAAGTATCGCATCGAACTAGGCATTAATAAATTCTCCTAATGTGTTGTAGGCACTCTCGTTGTCGTAGCATATTTTTTCCAGGCTGGGCAGCTACAACAATGCCTCTTCAGGCATTTTTTGAGTAAGGGTTCAGGGAACGGGGAAGAAGGAGAGACCAGGGATGGAGCCACGGCATCGAGTCAGTAGAAGCATCCTCTTGTTTTCTCCCCGTGCCTTCCTTAGCTTGACTGATCGGCGGCTTCAATTGCAGCCGCAAGACGTTGTAGAGTTTCGGTGAGTTGCCCCAACCGTTCGACAGAATCGTGTTGAGTCTCTGCTAGGGTTTGCACCGCATCGCTTAAGGCAAAGAGCTGGTAACCTTGTTGTTGCACTTGGTGCCCCTGGTGTTGCACTTGAATGGCAAGGGCGTCTACTCGCTCAGCCAGACGGTCAACTGTCTCAGTGGTCGCGATAACGGCTTCTCCCATGCGTGCAACAATTGCCTCTAAACGACTGATTCGGGCTTCCACCCCAAGAGGCTCCTTTGGTACGGGAGTTGGGTTGTTTTGAGCCTTTCCAGTCTGGGCGTTTCTATTCACGGGCAATTTTTCAATCCAATCACAAAGTAGTTCAACAGTCTCTTAAAACTAAAGTGCCATCCCTAATAGCCCTATCAGGTCAAACTTCTAGCCGTGGAGCCATGCGACCGCAAACGAGCATCATTGGTTTTGAATCTGTAGGTTGCCTCAGGTTATGAATGACGCCTTTGGTGCCACTGCCAAGCATCGCTGATAATTTTACTGAGGTCTGAGTGCTGAGGAAACCACCCTAATATTTTCCTAGCTTTATCGCTACTGCCCACTAAAATTGAGGGGTCTCCAGGTCGGCGCTCACACTCTAAAACCTTGATGTCTCGACCCGTTACCTCCCGTGCCGTTTCAATCACCTGACGTACGGAAAAGCCATGCCCATTACCCAAATTAAACGCTTCGCTCTTACCACCTTGTAGCAGATACTCCAAGCCTAAAATGTGAGCCTTAGCTAAATCACTCACATGGATGTAGTCCCGCAAACAGGTGCCATCGGGTGTGGAATAATCAGTCCCCCAAATAGAAATCGCTTCACGTTTGCCTAGCGCTGTGAGGAGAACTAATGGAATCAGATGAGTTTCTGGTTGATGGTCTTCACCGAGTAAACCCTCTGGATTCGCACCCGCTGCGTTGAAGAAGCGAAAGACCACCGACCGTAAATCATAAGCTTGATCAAAATCAGCCAGAATTTGCTCCACCATCCACTTCGTGGTGGCGTAGGGGCTCATCGGATTTTTGGGGTGGTCTTCGGTCATCGGCACTTGTTTGGGCATTCCGTAGATGGCGCAGGTGGACGGAAAAACTAGGTTCTTGATACCGGCTGCCACCATCGCTTCGAGTAAGGTCAGCGTCCCGGATACGTTGTTACGATAATATTTATCGGGGGTTGACACAGACTCTCCTACCGCAATATAGGCCGCAAAGTGAACCACGGCTGCGATCGCGTGGGTAGCAAAGAGTTGGTCTAATGTGGCGCGATCGCCAATGTCTCCGACCACCAATTTCGCCTGTAAGACATCCTCTACAAACTCTCGGTGTCCGTACTCTAAGTTATCCAACACAATCACGCTATAGCCTTCGCGTTGAAGCGCCAGTACAGCATGAGAGCCAATATACCCTGCTCCGCCAGTCACTAAAATTGTGGGTTTGACTTGCGACACTCCAAACTCTCCTCGTTAGTTTGTTTTATAGCCTAGCTTTACCAAAGACAGTACTTTTAAAGCAAAATAAACATTGAACTGGGCTAGATATTCCCTGCTTAACTTCTTCAGAACTGATGTAATGAATCCGAATGTACGCCATTGTTAGCGATACAGCAGAATCTCACTCCCTGAAGCTAGCGTTACGGGGCGTCAGTCCTGTCCTTATCGATTTTGGAATGAGCCATTGGCAAATGTCGAATGGACATCTACTGGGTATACCAACCATCGGTTACGCTTTTCGAGTAATCCAGTGTTATATCATCAAACAGCGTACTGGACAAATATTGCTGTCAATCGCGAGTATAATGCCCGTGTAATAGTGATTCAAACCCTGGTTCGAGCCGATGAAGCATCACTAAAACAACAGTACTACCCAAAGTTAGTTGTTAGGTTGATTAGTCCCCGGAGGAAACCGAAAAAGAATGAACGAAAGTAAAGACTAACCTACAGGATGGCCAAAATGGTAAACCCTAACCTAGTCTGTTTAACGTTCATTCAGGAGGAAGGCAACATAACGCTTTACATTCTTGAGTGTTCTTTCCAGCCTTCATCCTCTATGACCTAAACTCACTAATAATTAACAGCCCACTGTTAACCCTCAATAACTTACAAGTGCTTAACAATGTTTTCACTACTGTCTTATGTACTGGTATGGCTGCTAGTTGCAGTTCTTATCTACAATTTGTTACTGAAAGTCATCCCTAGAGCTTATCTTACTCTGCTTGGGGGTTTTCTGCTGTTTGCCATTATTGTGCTGGCATTTTTCTTTCCCAACGAGCCATTAGTCCGGTCGGCTTGGAGTGTTCTCTCGTTTCCACTTAAGCCTGTGGGAGCAACAATCATACTCTTGGGGGCGGCTTTAAACCAGGGTCTGAAAAACAGAAATTTGATTGTAGCCGCCCTACTCATTTTGTTACTTTCGAGTATTCCAATTGTAACTACTGTATTGGCTCGCACCCTGGAACAAGGCGAAGTCGCTCAGGTCGCTACCACAGGGGCAGCTGTGCCTAATGCTGGAGCCATTGTTGTATTAGGACAGGGAACAACAGAACCCGGACTTCCCCCTCGAACTCAAATTCAGCTTACCGATGAAGGGAGCGATCGCATCCGTCGTGCTGCCCAACTTTATCGACAAACCGGCGGCCAACCCCTCGTGATTGCCAGCGCTGGCCCTGAAGCCAATGATGTGGCTACCGTACTGACTCAATTAGGTGTACCCCAAGACCGAATTGTGGTTGAATCTGGAAGCCGAGACTTGCGGACTAGTGCCATCGAAGTCAACCGCATCTTAACCGCTCGAGGCATTGCCAACCAACCCGTTTACCTAGTCACCTCTGCCATCAATAGCCGTCGTGCTAGACTGGCATATTCTCAAGTGGGTGTTCAAACCGTTATCCAACCCGCCGATTTTGTGGCGACTGAACCGGGAACGCGAGAGGCTAGAAACTTCAACCTCAGCGTACAATCCTTTATCCCCAGCGTGGAATCCCTAGCTGTGGCTACGCGGATTGTGGAAGAATTCTACACAACGATCTATTACTCTCTAAGAGGCTGGTTAGCTCCTACCGCCGCTTAAGAACATCCCAAAAGGAAGTACCCAACACGAGCAATGGCCAACGAGACAGGAAGCCCCAGGCTGCGCTTTGCGAAGTCTGTGGGTACTTCACTGGGTCAGGATTGAGCAGCCAGAGCTAGCCATCGTTTAATATTAAGAATTGTTAGATAGATTTCATGGCTAACTCCAGGCTGCAAAAACTACTGGCTTACCTGCGCCCTCACGCTTTGCAAGCAACACTGGGTATTGTTGCCCTCTTGATTGTCAACGGCCTTAGCGTTTATATCCCGCTTCTCATTCGGGATAGCATTGATGAACTGCGTACCGCTCTCAGTTTTGATCAACTGTGGCATTTAGTTCTGTTTATCTTAGTCTTGGCTTCGTTGATGTGGGTGATTCGGATGGCATCCCGCATCCTGCTATTTGGAGTAGGACGACAGGTAGAATTTGACCTCAAACAAAAGATTTTTCAGCATCTATTAACCCTAGAGCCGTCCTATTTTGCGACGAATACCAGTGGCGATTTAATTAACCGGGCGACGAGCGATGTTGATAATATTCGGCGTTTATTGGGATTTGCGGTTTTAAGCTTAGCAAACACCGTCTTTGCCTATGCCTTAACGTTACCGGTGATGATGTCGATCAATCTGCGATTGACGCTGTTGGCGATCGCGGTTTATCCCTTCATGTTAATTATTGTTCAGCTCTCTAGCGAAAAGCTGCGCTCCCAACAGATGACCGTCCAGGAAGAACTGTCGAATCTCAGTGAGCTGATTCAGGAAGATATGAGCGGGATTTCTGTGATTAAAATCTACGCTCAAGAAGATAACGAACGCCGTGCTTTCCGGCACCTTAATCAGCAACTTCTGGGAGCCAATCTTAATTTGGCAAGAACGCGGAATGTCCTTTTTCCCGTGATTGAAGCTCTGGCGTCTATTAGCTTACTGGTATTATTGTGGCTGGGTTCTGGCCTGATTGACTCCGGCGCAATTACCGTCGGGGATTTTGTAGCACTGATTCTCTATTCCGAACGTTTGGTGTTTCCCACAGCTCTGTTGGGGTTTACCTTGACGGCTTATCAACGGGGCGAAGTGAGTATTGATCGAATTGAATCTATCCTCTCGGTGAAACCTCAGATTAAGGATGTTTCTAATGCCATTTCACTGCCAACCTCTCCAAAAGGTCAAGTGATGGCGCAAAATTTGAACTATGCTTACCCAGGTACTGAAAAACCAGCCCTTAAAGATGTAAGCTTTACAATTCATCCCGGTGAAACCGTGGCGGTTGTGGGAGCAATTGGTTCTGGGAAATCCACGCTGGCCAACACCATTCCTCGCCTTCTAGATATCGATGCTGGCCAGCTCTTTGTCGATGGACATGATGTTACTCAATTGCGATTGCAAAGTTTACGAAATGCGATCGCTTATGTCCCTCAAGATAGCTTTCTCTTTAGTACTACTATCAAAAACAACATCCGTTACGGCAACCCCACTGCCGAACTGACTGAAGTTGAACAAGCCGCTAAAATCGCGCAAATTCACAGCGAAATCCTCAACTTTCCCCAACAATACGAAACCATAGTCGGAGAACGGGGAATCACCCTCTCCGGGGGACAACGCCAGCGTACTTCTTTAGCCAGAGCCTTGCTGATAGAAGCTCCCATTCTCATTTTGGATGATGCCCTATCGAGCGTGGATAATCAAACCGCGACCCAAATTTTGGCCAATTTATCGGCGGACACTCAGCGCAAAACTGTAATTTTTATTTCTCACCAACTTTCTGCTGCTGCCACTGCCGACCGAATTTTTGTGATGGAAGCAGGGAGAATTGTGCAAATGGGTTCTCACGCTGAACTTCTTGCTAGTGCTGGCCTTTATGAATCGCTTTGGAATCAGCATCATCTCGAGGAATTACTGCGTTGAGTCTGAGCGTTGACTCTCTACTCAACATTTAGAGTTGCTAGACATAGCATTGTTTAGGCAACTATAGTTCCCCCAAATGACAGAGGTTTAATTTCTGAGAATCTATGTAAACTCAACTTTGCAACTCTTAACATCTCTTAATGGGAGACTTCGGTGAAGATGCATAAACTGTCCACAACGGTTCAAAAATTTGCTGTTCTCGCAGGAGCTGCTAGTGCTTTCGTGGCGCTTCCAGTATTGGCCGAGAAAATGCAAACCTCCTGCAGCCAATCTCAATCTCCTCGGATGCAGGCTCAGAGTGAATCGAAGCCGATGACTCCATCTACCGCCCCAGCCCAAAACGCCAAGGCTGCTAGCAATATTGTTGAAGTGGCAGCTTCCAATGGTTCCTTCAATACCCTAGTGGCAGCATTGAAGGCAGCAGGCTTGGACGAAACTCTGGCCTCGGGAGGCCCCTATACTGTTTTTGCACCCACCGATAAAGCGTTCGAGGCTTTACCTGAAGGGACAGTTGCGGAGCTGTTGAAGCCAGAAAATCGAGAAACTTTAGTGAAAATTCTCACCTATCACGTAGTTTCAGGGAATAAAACCGCGAATACGTTAAAATCCGGCCAAGCCGAAACTCTGGCAGGTGTACCGATAGACGTGAAGGTAACTTCTGAAGGTGTGATGGTAAACAATGCCAACGTGGTTCAACCGGATGTTCAAGCTACCAATGGTGTGATTCACGTAATTGATAGAGTGATTTTGCCCCCTGTACCTGAGCAGTCGAGTAAGTAAGCAATCTGCTCTATAGAAGTGACAGAAAGCGGCGGACAACCTCTTTTTGCTAAGCAAGAAAGATATAACCATCCGCCGCGTTTTTGTTGATAATCGCCAAAAGTTATCAAGCTACCCAAAACCCCTTAGATTGAGGCGGGGATATTAATGAAAATCCTTATTCCTTCCGCCCTCTGCCCTCTGCCTTATTGTCTAGATAGAAGCTTGTTTCGACAATGAGTCATCAGTTTGAGACTCAGTAGGCGATGATTGAGCTAAAAGCTTTTCTTTATCCCGTTTGCGTTTTTTGGCATAGAGCTGAATCGTTGCTGCCATAACAATAATCATGCCAAATATTCCCCAGACGGTAATATCAGTCGGTAGATTATTTTTGAATACAGCTAATAAGACAATAGCCACCAGAAAGATAGTCGGTAATTCATTGAGTGCTCGAAACTGCTGTCCACTCCATTGGCATTCGCCAGCCGCTAACTTCCGCATAATTCGACCACAATAAAAATGATAAGCCAGTAACGCCACAACGAAAGCCAGTTTGATATGCAACCAACCCTGTTTAAGTACATCGGGTTCCGTAGTGAGTAGCCCAATGGCCATGGCAACTGTTACCACCATCCCCGGTGTTGTAATGATGTTATAGAGGCGCTTCTCCATCAGCTCATACTGCTTTTTGAGAATCGTTTGAGCCGGTTCGGGTTCCTGCGACGCTTCAGCATGATAGACGAAAAGACGCACCAGATAAAACAATCCAGCAAACCAAACGACAATGCCAATTAGATGAAACGCCTTAAACCAGTAATATGTCATGAATGATTGCCTCTACTTCTTTGAGTTGTCAGAGTAGGTCAAGTATTGTTTATCCTACTTGCTTTTGTGTCCGTTTCTCTCTAGTTTGCCATTCGTTGGGGCTAAACTTTATAAGACCGCTCCTGTAAGCAACTTGATTAAACTTTATTAAAATTAGATTAACTCCCCTTTCTTCGTCACGACAGATGAGAAAGGGGAGCCACTTTTATTTATAGGCTACAAAAGAGTTTACAGGACTTGTGTAAGAGGCTGATGGAGGATATTGATTCAGTTAATGGTGTTTATAAGGAAATCCCACTCATTCACATAAAGTTCTACGCTAGCTCGCTAATTTGTTAGAAATTAAATAATTTAATGCATATTTTGATGAGAAAAGTTTTTCCAAATGACAATAGCAATAATTGCACCTAAAACAGCAAAAACTACCCCAGGGCTAGTCAATGTTAGCGATGCTATTGATAAGCTTCCTTCCATTAATAAAGTAGCTAAACTTCCTCCAATAAAAGCACCAGCAATTCCTAATAAAATCGCAGAAAAAATTCCTTCTTTTGGAGAACCTGGATAAATGACCTTGGCTATAACACCTGCCACTACACCTAAAACAAACCAAGCTACAGGGTTCATGATTAATTCAATAATTTTGTTATCAACTAGACTAAGTTATCAGTAAATATAAATCGATATCATCTGTCGCTTGAAATAAACTGAAATCACTATTAGACGTAAGCCTAATGAACTAGGCAATAGGGATGAATCTTTACTAACAATTTCCCGTTTATTGGTAAAAATTGGATGAGAGTGTTGTTTTATTTAAAAATAAAAATGTGAAATTGGTAGCAGCACCAAAGCGCTACCTCACCACTTGGGGTGAATGATCGCATTTCCATTTCTTCCTTTATGCTTACAGAATATGTACTTGTCGAGCGCGATCGCTCATCTTAAGTCTGCAACTTTTCCCAGTGTCCTATGAGCTACTGCATCAATCCCAAATGCCCTAAGCCCGCAGACCCACTCAATGCTCACAGTTTCATTTGTTGTCACTGTGGTTCCCGGCTGTTGTTACAAGAACGCTATCGAGTCAAGCAACTCTTGGGAGAAGGAAGTTTTAGTAAAACCTATGAAGTAGACGACCAAGGAACAGTAAAAATCTTAAAAGTCCTTCTCCTCAATGACCCCAAAGCGGTAGCCCTTTTTGAGCAAGAAGCACGGGTACTCAGCCAACTACGTCATCCAGGCATACCCCACGTTGATGCCAATGGTTTCTTTACCTACTTCCCCAAAAATAGCCACCAGCCTCTACATTGCTTGGTCATGGAAAAAATTGACGGCATTAACTTAGACGTGTGGCAGCGTCAGCCTGAACATCAGCCCCTTGCCCAAGCTCATGCCCTCAATTGGCTCAAACAGCTCGTCGAAATTTTACATCAAGTCCATCAACAACTGTATTTTCACCGCGACATCAAGCCCTCCAATATCCTTCTGACTCCTAATGGGCAGCTTGTATTAATTGATTTTGGTAGCGCCCGAGAAGTAAGCGATACCTATTTAGTGAAAGTTAATGATGGGCGAGATATTAGGAGTGTCGCTTCTCCAGGGTATACCCCCATAGAACAAGCTCAGGGCAAAGCCGTACCCCAATCAGATTTCTTTGCCTTAGGGCGAACCTTTGTTTATCTGCTGACCGGTAAATCCCCAAATGACTTTGCCGAAGACCCACGTACCGGAGAGTTGCTTTGGCAACACCAAGCGCCTCAAGTTTCAAAAGCTGTAACTGATTTACTCGATGATTTGATGGCGGTATTTCCTGCTCATCGCCCCCACAATGCTCAAGACATTTTGCAACGCCTCACGGCCATTGACCATAGCTGGCAACCTCCCCAATCAGCCAACCAACCCCCTGAATTTACTCCCTCTTTGATGAGTTTGCAGCTCAACTCATGGATACGGGAACATGGCTCATCCGCAACCCGTGTCCAAAAATTCTTCACCAAAGCGATTCGCCCCAGAAATCTCTTACTGATAACCGGGACATTGAGTGTGTTGGGTGTGGCAGGGGTATTGTTGTATTTAGATTTAGGCAGCTTAAATAATCAGTCCGCCCTGACCTCTGCAAGCAACACTCTATCGCCTTCGCCTTCATCTCCTAAAGACTTAGTTCCCCTGCCAACTTCATCCGTACCCCCTGTACAAAGTTTAGCCGAATCCGCAAGCAATCCCAATACACCTTTACTCGAACCCATTATCAGCATTGACTCGGGCGCGTCGAATGGATTGAACAGCATTGCCATGAGCCCCAACGGTAACACTCTCGCCAGTGGTAGTCGAGATGGCATGCTCAGATTGTGGAAGTTGACCCGAAAACCAACCACCACCCCGATAACTGGACGAGCTCTAGGCGAAGATTTGTATGGAGAAAATATCGTAGCCTTTAGCCCAGATGGCAAACTTTTAGCCAGTGGTAGCGATAACCATGCCATTCAACTCTGGGATGTGGATCAAGGGAAGTTAGTCACCACTCTCAAGGGGCATTCCGCCTGGGTGTCGGACTTAAAATTTACTCCAGATGGCAAACACTTAATCAGTAGCAGTTTTGATCGCACAATTAAAGTATGGGCTTTAGGCCAAACGGCCAACATCCAACCAATAGCAACTAAGACTCTTAGAGGGCATAAAGCTGGAATTTCTGCCCTTGCCCTCAGTTTAGATAGCAAAACTTTAGTCAGTAGTAGCTTTGATAATACAATTACTCTTTGGGATTTAGACAGTGGAAAAGTCCGTAATACCTTCCAAGGCAACCCTAATCCAGTCTTTGCCCTGGCTATCAGTCCCAATGGGGAAATATTAGTCAGTGGTAATGGCGATGGCACGATTCAACTGTGGAATTTGAAGAATACTCAACTGATTCAAACCATTCAGGCACATCAAGATGAAGTGCGTTCCCTAGCCATTAGTTCCAACGGGCGCATTCTCGCAAGTGGAAGCAGTCATAAGGATAACACGATTAAAATTTGGAAATTGCCAACGGGTAGACCCCTAAGCACACTCAAAGGGCATTCCGATGAAGTGCGTTCTATTGCCTTCAGTCCTAATGGTGAGACATTAGTTAGTGGCAGTTTGGACAACACGATTAAAATTTGGCCAGTACCCTAACTGACTGGAGTTTAGACTAGTTTATAGAACTCCTTGTCTCCCTTGTTTGCAGCCAACCTTGAAATTCACAATAGCTGATCAGAAACTTCTCAGAGACCTTAGCCGTCCAGAATTTTACAGTTCGCTTTGGCAGGAAGCTGTCTTTGTACTATGTATAAAGTAAAGTATGTCGCTTTCCTGCTGGTTTTCTGGCTAGATTTCAGTAAACTAGGCACAGCAACATGATCTTGTTTGAATTGAGTGATCGATAAACCGATGAAAGCTTCCTTGCTCTCTCACACCTTAAGGCAGCGTTTAGGTTTAGCGTTATTGCTTCCCATCGTGGCAGCAAGCGCTATTCCCTTTCACCTGCAAAACGCTGAAGCACAAACTGGAGATGGCCGCGCCATTACCATCCGTTCCGATGTCCAAGAAGCCGATCGCACTACCGAAGTGATTACGGCCAGAGGTAACGTCCAAATCGACTACCCAGCCCGACAAATTCAAGCCACGGCCGCCCAAGCCCAATTCTTCAATCGCGAACGGCGCATTGTCCTCAGTGGCAACGTGTACGTTTTGCAAAACGGCAATAGTATGCGTGGGGAGAATATCACCTATTTAATTGATGAAGGTCGTTTTATTGCCTTGCCGAAATCCAATCGTCAAGTAGAATCCACCTACATCATTTCTGACCCCGAAGCCCCAACCTCACCAGTAGCGCCCGTCACTCCCCCAATGCCCAGATAGACTTTGGCGGAATTCACGCATTCAAAATTCAAAAATAAGAATTCTTGTTCTTTACATTTTGAATGCAAGAATTGATAATTTTGAATTCACCCGACATTGACCTAACTCCTGACCCCTGACCCCTGACCCCTGACCAACGAGGTGACGTGATTGAAAATCGTTCTCGAAAATGTGCATAAATCCTATGGCAATCGGTCAATTGTCAAGCGAGTCAACCTTTCAGTCGCACAGGGAGAAATTGTGGGGCTACTCGGCCCCAACGGTGCAGGGAAAACCACGACCTTTTATATTGCTACGGGATTAGAAAAACCCAATCAAGGAACGGTTTGGCTCGATAATTTAGATATCACGACTCTGCCCATTGATCAGAGGGCACATCTGGGTATTGGGTATCTCGCTCAAGAAGCCAGTATCTTTCGTCACCTTAGCGTTCAGGATAATATTAAACTCGTGCTAGAGCAAACGGGCGTCCCTCGTCATGAATGGCGCTGGCGACTGCGGCACTTGCTCAGTGAGTTTCGCCTCGAAAAAATTGCCCACACTAACGGAAATCAAGTCTCTGGCGGAGAACGGCGGCGGACAGAATTAGCGCGATCGCTAGCATCGGGTGTAGAAGGGCCAAAATTTTTGTTTTTGGATGAACCGTTTGCTGGAGTTGACCCCATTGCCGTCGCAGAGATTCAAAAAATTGTAGCCGGATTGCGTGAGCGACAAATGGGGATTTTAATTACCGACCACAACGTTCGAGAAACCCTTGCTATTACTGATCGCGCCTACATCATGCGAGATGGGCAAATTTTAGCGGCTGGTAGTACTGAAGAACTCTACAATAATCCCTTAGTGCGGCAGTACTATCTCGGTGATGAGTTTCAGCGCTAAACCCCTCTATCCAGTATCCATACCAAACGATGAGTGATGGACACATGGAACCCCTAACCCCAATAGACAGTCCCATTCCCTAGATTGAGAGTACATCGATCTAACCCATGCTATCTTTAGCCTTGGGAAATTTGTAGTGAGGACAAGTCAACTGTAAACTGATTTGTTTATGGTTAATGTCCTGTGTCTGGTGTCTATTGATAAACTCATCAGACTGACCTTCCGAACGTTAAACACTCCATGAAATTAAGTTTCGATCGCCTGATTACACGAGGTCTAAAAACCTGGG
Source organism: uncultured Microcoleus sp. (assembly GCA_964588805.1). Taxonomy (GTDB): domain Bacteria; phylum Cyanobacteriota; class Cyanobacteriia; order Cyanobacteriales; family Coleofasciculaceae; genus CAZPRJ01. Next base: position 170,846 of record CAZPRJ010000005.1, read on the forward strand.
AGCGTCAATCGGTTAACCCTTGGGTGCTAGCCATAGCCTGGATACTGATGGTTGGCTTGCTTGCTTTCTTTTGGAGGTTGGGTAGCACTGGCTTGTTGGATGAGACAGAACCTTTGTTTGTGGAAGCCTCGCGTCAGATGACACTGACAGGAGATTGGATTACTCCTTATTTCAATGGAGTCACTCGCTTTGATAAGCCACCACTGATTTACTGGTTACAGGCTAGCAGTTTCCTGATCTTTGGAGTAAACGAATTTGCTGCACGTTTACCATCGGCACTAGCCGGATATTTGCTGGCGGGATTTTGCTTCTACACTCTACGGTATTTTGGAACTTACGACAGCATCAACTCGGAAAAACCCTCCCACTCGCCATCTCAATGGCAGGGTTGGCTCGTAGCTAGCCTAGGAGCTGCTATGGTAGCCTTAAATCCCCTCACCCTGTTTTTTGGGCGCACGGGCTACTCCGATATGGTACTCAGTTTATGTTTCGGAGGCTCACTTCTGGCTTTCTTTATGGGTTATGCCCAAACTGAACAGCGTAAAGTTCAACAAGGATGGTATCTGGGTTTTATTATTTTGAGTGCTTTGGCCGTATTGACTAAAGGCCCTGTAGGTATTGTCTTGCCCGGATTAATTATCGCTGCTTTCCTGGTTTATGTGGGCAGACTCCGAGAAGTTCTGGGGGAGATGCGTCTGGTGCGGGGAATTCTGATTTTTTTGGCCATCAGTGTGCCTTGGTTCATTCTAGTTACCTTACAAAATGGTGAGGTTTATATTAATTCATTTTTTGGTGTCCATAATTTTGAACGTTTTACCAGCGTCGTTAATGAGCATAGTGGCCCTTGGTACTATCAGATTGTGCTAGCGTTTATTGGCTTTGCTCCTTGGTCATTAGCTTTACCTGCCGCTATTGCTCATACTCAACCCTTGCAGCGACAACGTTGGCAACAAGCACCCCGTTCAACTCAGTTGGGTTTATTTGCTTTATTTTGGTTCGTGATTGTTTTGGGCTTTTTTACGATCGCGGTTACTAAATACTTCAGCTATACTCTACCGCTCATGCCTGCTGCCGCAATTTTAGTAGCGATTTGGTGGAGTCGTCAGATTGTGCAAGGGCAAATTTTTGATCAAACCAACCGAGGCACGATACTTACTAGTTTGCTGAGTATTATATTTTTTATCGCTCTGGCAATTGCGAGTTATTACTGTCCCCAATGGTTAGATGATGACCCCTCAATGCCTGAGTTGGGATTACGGTTGAGTGAAGCGGGTTTAAATCAAATTGGAGCTGTGATTTGGGGAGTCAGTGCGATCGCAGGAATAATTTTACTACTATGCCGTCAAGCCTATCGATTCTGGGCTGTTAGCTGTTTAGGGTTTGTGGCATTCACCCTGTTTGTGATTATTCCAGCTTTGGGGATTGTCGATCTCGAACGCCAACTTCCTTTGCGTCAAGTGGCAGAGTCTGCTGTACAGGTAGCCGCACCCGGTGAACAATTAGTAATGGTGACAGATGAATTTGAAAAGCCTAGTTTAGTTTTTTATGCCAAACGAAACATAACATTTTTAGATGATACCTCAAAGGCAATTTCCAATCTCCGCAAGATTGAGGAACAATCACAATCTGATTCTTTACTTGTCATAGCAAGACATAAAGCCTTAGAAGAAACGGGATTAAAACCCAACCAATATCAACAAATTAGCCAAGCTGGAATTTATCAATTAATCCGTGTACCGAAGGCAGGAATTCTCTAATGCAAAAAATTGAGAAATGGTTGGCTCAAAAAACCAATCAAACAGTACTTTTTTTGTTACTTGGAGGACTACTCTTCCGGGGAATTGTTGCATTCTGGCTATATCCGGGTTTTGATGAAGCCTATTACTATATTTACAGTGTGAATCTGAACTGGAGCTATTTTGATCATCCTGTTTTAATCGCACTGCTCACCGGCTTAGGCCCTTGGATTACCGGAGAGGTATCTCAATTTACGATTCGTCTAGGTTCGCTAATTTTATATACAGGCAGCTTAATATTACTGTATTTGACGAGCGCTAAACTTTTTTCAACACAGGCAGCACGACTCACGCTAGCCATTGCCACTCTTATTCCTATTTTTCAAATTGCCTTTGGCATCCTGACTCTACCCGATAGTCCTTTGATGTTCTTCTGGACAGCCAGTTTATATTGTGCGGCGCATGAATTTTTCCCCAATTCTAATTTTGAACAAAATCCCTATAAACCGAGCTATCGATTAGCGCTTCTAGGCATTCTTGTCGGTTTAGCTTGCTTGGGCAAGTATCATGGGTTTGTTTTAGGCTTAGGGTTTGTGGGTTTTTGTTTAACCAATTCGCGCTATCGGTCGGCATTCCTATCACCTTGGGCATGGTTAGGAGTTGGCTTATTTGTCCTAACTATTTTCCCAATTTGGTTTTGGAATATGCAGCACAATTGGGTATCTTTGGGTTTTCAATTAAATCGTGGAGTACCTAATCGAGAGTTCAATTTTATAAAAATATTATTGGTATTTTTAGAGGGAATTGCTTATTTATTTCCTACGTTTGGATTGCTTTTGTGGTGGATAAGTGGACAATCGGTACACTCTCAAATTAGACAAATTTTTTCTAAGAAATCTTTAACAGTACCCGAAGATTTTTTACATAAGCAGGGGTTAATTTTATGGGTGTCTCTACCCCTAACCATAGGATTTACGCTCATGGGCGCTTACCAGCAAATTTTACCGGCTTGGCCGATGCCAGGATTTTGGGGGCTGACTCTACTTTTAGGTGAACGTGCCGTTCACTGGCAAAAGCAATCCCGACGTTGGGTACAGCGATGGCTCAAAGGTTCAGGAATCATCATCATTACAGCTTTATTGTTGGCTTTGCTACATATCACCACAGGTATCCTACAACGAGGCAGTCAATACGCCCTACTCGGTGGGTTTTGGTCTGCCCAAGATGACCCTTCTACAGAACTGCTGGATATTCAGCAACTGCGGCGTGGTTTTGCCCAATCACCTGTTTTGAGTCAAGCATTACACGAATCTAGTTTTATTTTTACCAATGGCTATTATCTCGCTGCACCAATTGGCATGGCTCTAATCCCTTTAGAACATACGCCTATTACGGCCTTTAGTGCGGATATGCGGGGTTTTGCGTTTTGGTCAAAACCCGATCAATGGCTGGGCAAAGATGCCTTGTACATTACAATTTCCCGCTTTGAACAAGAGAAGGAGTTGATGGAACGCTATCAAGCTTACTTTAGTAGTCTGGAGAAGATTGGAACAGTACCCATTCTCCGAGGCGGCGCAGTTACAGAAGTGGTTTACGTCTATCGTGCTAAAAACCTACTCAAGCCCTACCCTCGACCTTATGGCATTTGACACCAAGATTTGCAAAGTCTACTGAAGTCCTCTGTTACAGTTTGATCAACGCTTTTGAAGACAGGGTGATTGTGACAGAAAACCGAAACTTTTTCTTGCGTAACCTTTGGTACTACGCACTACCTAGTAACCAGCTCAAACCTGGAGCGATGATGGCAAAAACCTTGTTGGGTGAACCCATACTGCTAGCTCGCCGCCGTACCGGTCAACTTTTTGCTTTGCGAGACATTTGTCCACATCGGGCAGTACCCCTGAGCTGTGGGGGGTTCGATGGGCAAGAGGTAGAATGCTGTTATCATGGGTGGCGCTTCGATTCGTCGGGACATTGCACGGCTATTCCTTCCCTGGTTGAAGGTCAAGATTTAGACTTTAGACGCTTTCGGGTCAAGCAATATCCACTACGTGAGGCTCAAGGAAACATTTGGATTTACATGGCAGAGGATGGTACAGCGGAGGCTAGCCCACCTGAATGTGATATCCCATTGGTTCCCTACTTCAAAGACCAATCCCATCATTTAGCGGAAACAGTCAAGTTCTCGTGCTTCATGGATCATGCGGTCATTGGTTTAATAGACCCTGCCCACTCTTCCTTTGTGCATCGTGCTTGGTGGCACTCGGGGCGATCGCTTTATGAAGAAACTAAACAGTTCGATCCGTCCCCTTACGGATTTACCATGCAACGGCATCAGATTGAGAACATTCCCAAGGCGTATTGGCTCGTGGGTGGCATACCCGAAACAGAAATTTCATTTCGTCTACCCAGCATTCGTATCGAACATATCACCACATCTCGCCATACACTATGCAACCTAACCGCCGTAACCCCAATCTCAGAAACAGAGGTAGAGGTTCACTTTGTTGCCTATTGGACGATGCCCTGGCTGACACTCCTCAAGCCTCTTTTGCGGCCTCTTGTACGAGCCTTTCTCAATGAAGATCGCGAGGTGGTCGTCAAGCAACAGATTGGCTTGAAACATAACCCAAACCTAATGCTGATTAAGGATGCCGACACCCAAGTCCGTTGGTACTATCAATTAAAGACAGAGTTTGCTCGTGCAACATCAGAAAAAAGACAATTTGTCAATCCAATTAAAGGACAAGTGCTGCGCTGGCGGGGTTGATCAACTCTCCATTTTTCCCATCTCCAACTCAAAAGTCAAAAACCACAAATCAATTCTCGTCAAAATCTCTGAATAGGAAGATTAACAACTGATTGTAATGAAAGTCGGGAAATCTCAATTTTTATCTTGGCTCATCCCTGGTATATCGGTCATGGATCGATATATCATCACTGAACTCATTCCCCCGTTTCTGTTTGGAGTCGGTGCCTTTTCTTCAGTCGGTGTCGCGATTGGTGCTCTGTTTGATTTGGTGCGAAAAATCACCGAGTCGGGATTGCCAATGGAGATTGCTATTAAAGCAATGTTATTGCAGATGCCGCGATTTATTTCCTATGCACTCCCCATGTCTACCCTCTTGGCAGCAATGATGACCTTTTCTCGCTTCAGTAGTGACAGCGAGTTGATTGCTTTACGCAGTTGTGGGGTTAGTCTTTATCGGATTGTGACACCGGCTGTGATTTTAAGTTTAGTCATTACAGGGATGAGCTTTTTGTTCAGCGAGTTCATTGTCCCTGCTGCCAACCGCCAAGCAACCCTGACTCTGGACACAGCATTAAATCAAGAAAAACCTAGGTTCCAAGAAAACAATATTTTCTATCCCGAATATGGGGAAATTACACAACCCGATGGTCAAAAAATTCGGGGACTTAGGCGTTTATTTTATGCCAATCAGTTTGATGGCGAACGCATGAAAGGATTGACTATTTTAGACTGGTCACAGCAAAGCTTAAACCAAATTGTAACGGCGGAATCAGCAATATGGAATCCCAAACAAAATACATGGGATTTCTTCAATGGTACGATTTATATTATTTCTGCTGATGCTTCCTACCGCAATATCGTGCGCTTTGAAAATCAACAACTAAAACTCCCTAAAGCTCCGATTGAATTGGCAGGAAAAGACCGGGATTCTGCTGAAATGAATATCGCCCAAATTCTAGATTATAAGGAGATTATAAAAGTCAGTGGGGATGCCAAAAAAATTCGTAGGCTTGATTTGCGAGTTCAACAAAAACTGGCTTTTCCTTTTGTTTGTTTAGTATTTGGATTAGTGGGTGCAGTCTTGGGTACTCGACCTCAGCGCACAGGAAGAGCCACCAGTTTCGGGATTAGCGTCATTATTATTTTTTCGTACTACTTATTAAACTTTATTTGTGAAGCATTAGGTCTATCAGGTGTTCTCACTCCCTTTGTTGCAGCTTGGTTGCCCAATCTCTTTGGTATTGGTGCCGGCGGATTTCTGTTAGTTCAAGCCGCACGTTAAGTTTGTGCATAAATTTAGTTCGTAATACGGGCTTTAGCCCTCGTTTTCATTAGCCAGTAGGGTGCGTTAAATAACGCACCTTACCATTAGAGTTGCTATCGAAAAACTACACTAACTCACTTGAAGTGCTTGATAATCGCTTCGGCAAACTCAGAACATTTCAAAGGAGGAGCAACCGGCGGAGTCATCATCCGGGCTAAGTCGTAGGTAACTTCCCGATTAGCTATAGCATCCCCAATCCCCTTCTTTATCAAGTCGGCCGCTTCCTGCCAACCCATAAATTCCAGCATCATTACCCCCGAAAGAATCACCGAACCGGGATTAATTCGGTCTAAACCCGCATGCTTGGGTGCTGTACCGTGAGTCGCCTCAAAAATTGCACAGGTGTCACCAATATTCGCTCCTGGCCCCATGCCTAACCCACCGACAATGGCGGCGGCAGCATCAGAGAGATAATCTCCATTCAGGTTCATCGTGGCTAGAATCGAATATTCATCGGGTCGAGTTTGGATTTGCTGGAAGATACTATCGGCAATCCGGTCATTGACCATGATTTTATCTTTCCACTGGCCGTTCCCATGTGTGTCCCAGATGGCATTCAGGACGCTTTCTACTTCATTCCTCGCTTCGGCTTTTTTCTCCGGTGTGAGGGCATCATAACCGGGTTCGACTAAACGAGCATTCTCTTCTAAGGTAATGTCGGGATTGCGTTCTTTGTTGCTGAGAATCCACGATTCCCGTTCCGTCACACATTCATCCCGAAACTCAGTAGTGGCTAGCTCATAGCCCCAGTCGCGGAAGGCACCTTCGGTATACTTCATGATGTTGCCTTTATGTACCAACGTCACTTGCTGCTTGGCTTTGGGTAGCCGTAGGGCATGACGAATGGCGCGACGTACTAAACGCTGAGAACCGGTTTTACTAATGGGTTTAATGCCAATTCCAGAGTCAATCGGAATTTGCTTTTTGCCATGTTCGGGTGTTGCCGGAATCAGCTCATTATTGAGCAGCGAAATCAATTTATCGGCAATATCGCTGCCTTGACGCCACTCAATTCCTAGGTAAATGTCCTCGGTGTTTTCCCGATAGATAATGACATCGAGTTTCTCAGGGGTTTTGTGGGGAGAGGGTGTACCAGGGTAATACTTACAGGGGCGAACGCAGGCATAAAGGTCATTGATTTGCCGCAAGGCCACATTGAGAGAGCGGATTCCGCCACCGATAGGAGTCGTCAGGGGGCCTTTGATGGCGATGCCGTATTCTGCGATCGCATCGAGTGTGTCTTGAGGTAAATACTGGTAAGTTCCATACTGATCACATGCCTCATCACCGGCATAAATCTTAAACCAGTTGATTTTGCGCTTACCCCCATAAGCAGTTTCTACCGCCTGATCAAATACCTTCTGAGCCGCCGGCCAGATGTCTACGCCGGTGCCGTCTCCCCGAATGAAGGGAATAATCGGGTCATCGGGAACAATGGGTTCCCCCTCTTTGAAGGTGATGCGAGAGCCGATAGCCGGAGGTGTAATTTTCTCGTACATAGAGCACAATTAATTGGAGTCGAATGAGCTTTGGTATAGCTATGCTGGCAAACTACCAGATTCCTGGGGATGGATCTGAAAGAATTAAGCTTTTTTGCATATATCACATCTGGGAGCCGAAGCAAACACCTAGCAGAGGGTTAAGTTCAAGTCACTGCACTCGATAGACATTAACATTCTTGAAGCTTCAACTTGCTTGAGAAAGATATTAATTTTTATGAATCGTTGCCGAAATTTTGTAAAAATTAACAGACTGTATGGGCTATCACTTCAATCCTGATTCACAATAGGCTGTCATGACCAATATTCTGACCCTGTTCTCTGTTCTTTGATTGGCAAAGCTGAACGCTATAAAAATAAAAGCTTTGGCTCATTTTGAGTTGAGGCAGTGTATGAAATGTGCCAGTATGCTGTAGAAGGGCATTATCGGTGATTAATGCAAAGCCTAGCGCTGTGCGCCCCATTGCTCAATCACTTCAAGTACCATAGCGATTGCGCTATCTTGCCCTTAGCAATATGCGAATGGCATTAGTGTACTTAGCACCATCACCTGAAAGAGCACGGTGTTCAAACAAACTGAGCACTTTGTTGGGTCGCAATTGCATCCTATAGTGCCATGTGCAGTGTAAGCGATTGTGCATTTAATTCGCATTATGAGGTGCGCTCTCAGAACTCTCGGTGCAGGGGAGAATGGATGATGCAATTTGAATGCTGATTAGCTCTGATATCCGAGTGCGTTAGCTTTAGAAATCCTGCTACCTGTAGAACCATTCAAAAGCTAGGGTAGAAAAAGTGGCTCCAAAAAAACGATGAAGAAGATTTTAATCGTTGATGATGATAGAACAATGCGAACCGTCTTGACTCGCTATCTCGAAAATCGAGGATTTCAGGTCGAGCAAGTGGGTTCGGGAGCTGAAGCGTTGGCAGTATTTGCCAAAAATCCCCCAGATTTAGTCGTTTCTGACGTGATGATGCCGGAAATGGATGGATTGGAATTTTGCCGTCGCTTGCGAGCGACTCCTTCTGGGCAATTGATGCCTTTTATCTTTTTATCCGGTAAAGGTGAACTAGAAGACCGAATTCATGGCCACGAAATCGGAGCCGATGATTATCTGACGAAGCCTGTTGACCCTAGAGAGTTAGTGGCTAAAATCGAAGCGCAGTTAGAACGTACCCGCCGTATCCATTCTGAGATTGTGCGGATGATGCAGCTCACAACGGGTTTGGGGAGTTCACACTCATCCACCCACTCCTCACTCCCTAACGGTTCAGAGTCTGTAGCGGCGGCCAGGGTTGAGGAGGTAACGAACCCTAGCCCCTTACCCCTAACTCCTGCCGAAGAACGGGTGTTTTGGGAAGTGATTCAGGGATTAACCAATAAACAAATCAGCGATCGCTTATTTATTAGTCCTCGTACTGTTCAAACTCACTTAAGTAGTATCCTCAACAAGCTATCCCTAGACAATCGTGCTCAACTGATTCGTTTTGCCTACGAACAAGGATACCAACCTCCCGCCGAGGGTAAAGAAACTGAGCAGGAAGAATGAGAGAATAGATGCGTCAACCCGATTATGATTGTAGGCATTTACAGCTTGAGTGAACTTCAACAAGCGATCGCGGCTTACCCCAGCCGATGGCGTCCCTTAGTATTGACTAATGGTTGCTCACCCATTTTCTTGGCATTGAGCCTTCCAACTTTGCATTCCTTACCCCACAATTAATTCATTGCTGCAACGTCTCGCCAAGTCGCTTCATGACAGACCACACTTCCCCTTTAGTAACCGAAGATTCAAGCAAAATGGCTGAGCTCCTGCACCAGCTCCAGTCGAGTTCTGAAAAAAAACAACTTCAACTGATTTCCGAACTGGTTAGCCTCGGGGCGATGGGTTTGGAAGTCTTGATGCAATTTTTAAAAGAACAACAATCGAGTCCGGCCAATCTCGCGACTGGCCTAGCTTACCAAAGCCTTTACAATACTGATACACCAAGTACGAACGCTTTTATTCAAGCCCACTTCCCTCAGGGTATTGTACCCTTACGCTCTGATGCGGATATTGACTATCTGCTCCTGCAACGACGGCTAGTCGAGCAAGATTTTCTGGTAGCAGACCGTCTAACCTTAGAAAAGCTTTGTGAATTAGCAGGCTCAGCCGCCATACAACGGAAATGGCTCTACTTTTCTGAAGTAGAGAACTTTCCTATGACTGACCTACAAACGATTAATTTCCTCTGGTTCATCCATTCTCAGGGCAAGTTTGGATTTTCCGTGCAACGGGAGTTATGGCTATCACTGAACAAAAACTGGGACAAGCTGTGGCCGAAAATTGGCTGGAAGACAGGTAACAACTGGACTCGATACCCCAACGAGTTTACCTGGGATCTGAATGCGCCTAGAGGTCATCTACCCCTTTCCAACCAACTGAGGGGTGTACGGGTTATGGCTTCTTTATTGTCTCACCCCGCTTGGACTAGCACTTCTGAGAACCAAGCTTAGTTCCATTGGGTGGAGCGGAGAGTACAACGTCCTTCAGAAAGCTGAACTATTCTAATTAGCCTAAATTCGGTTGGCTCATCTTTCTGGCTGTAATCGCTCGGTCTAAATTCTGTTGAGCCGGTTTATAAGTCGGATCGAGGTCAACTGCAACGCGATAATTCTTTACGGCATTCGTTCGCTCCCCCATGATTTCTTGCAAACCTCCTAGAAGATTGAACGCTTGAGGACGGGAAGGATCAGCCGCGATCGCTTTTTTGGTATGCCCCATGGCTGCCTCAAACTGCCGCCGACTAGCGCAACGCTTCGCTAGTTGAATATGAGCATCATAATCTAACGCTTGCGTTTCCTCAATTCCCTCCCGATCCAGTACTTGCTGCACCAAATCTCGAATTTCTTTGGGAGTAAAAGGCTTTTGAATAAAATCTACAGCACCAAGTTTCATGGCTTCCACAGCATTTTCTACTGTACCGTGAGCCGAAACCATAATAATCCGGACATTAGGATTGCGTTCCACGGCTTGCCGCAACACTTCAATACCATCCATTCTCGGCAATCGAATATCCAACAATACTAAATCAAATTCTTTGTGATCTAGTTGCTTGAGCGCATCTTCTCCATCATCTGCTGTGTCAATTTCACAACCCAAAGGTTCCAGACACATACTCATCGTTAGTCGGAGATTCTTTTCATCATCAACGATTAAAATTTTAGGACTGTCCATCATTTTGTTCTCCTTGCATTCGTTGAATCGGATGTGTCACCACAATCGGAAGCGTAAAGTTAAAGGTACTACCGCTATTGAGTTTTGAGTCTACCCAAATCCTACCGCCGTGAGCTTTAACAATTTCTAAAGAGATGGCTAATCCCAAACCACTGCCACCGATATCTCGATTCGTCTGGACTTGCACGAACTTGTCAAAAATTCGTGATTGATATTCCACAGGAATCCCCGGCCCATCATCGGCAACCGACACGGAAGCAAAGTCACCATGACGCCTAGCACTCACACGAATATGACCTCCAGCATCGGTGTAACGCAAGGCATTAGCAATGAGATTGGTGAGTACCCAAATGATCTTATTGGCATCTGCTTTAACGTTAAAGGGTTCTTCAGGCATCTGTAGGAGGAGTTCTACATCTGATTCCTTGGCCTGTACCGAAAAAAGTGTGATCGCCTTTTGTAGCAGCACCCCCATACTTACGGACTCAAGCTCCATGTCCATCCGGCCGGACTCAATTTTGCCTAAATCTAACAGGTCATTGACCAATACCCGCAAACGCTGAACATCTTCCTGTGCTGCCTTCAAAAGTACCTGTTCCCGTTCTGATAACTTTGAGCGAGTACTCTCAATGAGCAGGTCAATACTCATCAAAATGCTACTCAAAGGCGTCCGTAATTCATGAGAGGCCGTCATGACAAATTGGGTCTTGAGTTGGTCTAATTGCTTTAACTTTGTTACGTCCTGTAAGACCAACACTACACCTAACATTTGATCATCTTCAGTTTTCACGGGTGTGATAGAAAACTTGTAGTAATGGGTCTGATTTTCGTCACCCAAGGATAAGATGGATTGCTCATCACTTAGTAGAGGAGTCATCCCGGTTAAAGCCGTGGTTTTAATCGGGTCATACAATTCCCGATTCTCAAATACATCAAAAAAATGTTGTCCTTGCGCTAACTGAGGTGAAGTGTTGAAAAGTTGGGCAGCTTTAGGATTAATCGCAATAATTTTGGCATAGGCATCGACTACAATAATGCCATCAGTAATACTGCTAATAATGGCTTCACTGCGTTGTTTCGCTGCCATTAGCTTACCCACATTGAGGTCGTGAAATTCCTTGAGTTTGCGGCTCATGGCCATAATTTTATGAGCAAGGCTTCCCAGTTCATCCTGAGAGCGAACAGGAATGAGCACCTCATAATCACCCTCCGCAATTCGCTCTGATGCTCGGCTCATCTGTTGCAAGGGTTGAACCAAAAAGGTAGACAGGAGTAGGCTAAAAGCTAAGCCACTGCTTACTGCCACCGTACTCATCAACGTCATTGACCAAATAGCACGGGTTGATACAGCCTGTGTTCGTTCAGAAGCTGCCAGCATTGCCTGCTGGTTTAATTCCAACAGCTTCACACAAACATAGCGAACCTCTTGAAAAGGAGGGAACAGGATTTGGTGATAGTAATCTGTGGAGGGTTTGGGGGCTGGATTGGGCAGCAACTCTATCAACTGCGAGAAGGTAGATAGATAGTCCTCATAGGCTGTTTGCAGCGATTTAATGAGTAATTCTTCCCCCGAGATCGTAATGTTATCCTTGGCTCGGCCTAACCATTCCAGAAAGGCCACTTCATGCTCTCGAAATAGATGTTGACCCTCTGGGTCATATCCCAATAAGACTAGCAGTGTGGCGCTATTCTGACGCTCGATCGCATCCATCATACTCTGGGCGGCTAGAATGCTACGGTAGTTTTCCTGCAAGATAGAGGCACTCGCCTGACCTAAATCATGTAAATTCACAACGGCTAAGACACACACGGTGACGATCAAAGCCAACACTAGACCGTAGCCAATCAATATTTTTCTTCTGAGTTTCACCCGTTCCCAAGCCTTTTGAATAGAGCTATTACTATTAATATGAGGTGTAAAAGCTGGGTTTTGATGAATCAATAAATAGACAAGCTTGGCCTTGACAATTTTGCTGATTGTTGCAAATGACTCCACTCGTCAGCAGGTAAAGTCCCTGTTGCCCAACAGAGCCTTCCATTTACAGCTCAATTTGTACGAATCAGGGTTTAGTTGACATACTCCCCGCCGTGAACGGTCGGGGATTCTTTACGCTTCATTGGGTCGT
>CAZPRJ010000006.1:0-124130 GCA_964588805.1 uncultured Microcoleus sp.
CTACCATTCTCGCATCGCTGTAACGCTTTCCATATAAGCATTTTGAATTTTGAATTCCGCCTAGCGGTACTAGCCTTAACTCGCTCTGAAACAGCAGGAAATATGACGACTCAAACCATTAGCTTCAAGAGCAATCAAACTCCTCTAGTTCAGTCCATACATACTGCTGTTAAAGGTAGAGCTAGGTATAAGATTAACGGACTTCATCGTTCTGAGTCTCTACGAACCTTCCTTGAATTCAAACTCCTCGATCGCCAAGGTATCCGCCAAGTTTATGCCAACCCCTTAACCGGCAATCTTGTTGTCATCTTTCATCCCGCTTCTAGCCCTTCTGATATTGCTGCGCTAATTGAAGGCATCCTATCAGAGTACGGAAAACGCAATGGAAAATCTCCAACCAACGCAGCCAAAAGTACCCCAATTAAATCACAAGTTACTCACGGAAAATCAACCCATTCAACAAACTTAAGTTCCCTATCTCAATCTGCTCAAGCACAAACGATTAAAGATTGGCATCTTTTAGACGCAAACTCGATTATTACTGAGTTTAAAACTTCAAAAGAATCAGGATTATCCAGTCAGTCTGCGGCAAAAAATCTCAAGCAATATGGAGCTAATATTTTACCTGAAGCTGTTCCCCGTTCAGGTTGGAGTATTTTTATTGAACAGTTCAACTCTCTACCCGTTGCCCTGCTGGCTGTTGCTGCTGCTTGTTCGGTTGTCACCGGAGGAGTCGCGGATGCTTTTGTAATTATGGGGGTTGTAGTTATCAATGCTGTGATTGGGTACGCTACAGAAAGTCAGTCAGAAAAGATTATTCATTCCCTAAAGAGTTTGGTAAAACCTTCTGCATTTGTACTACGAGATGGCAGTATCCGAGAAATTAGTGTACAAGAAATTGTTTTAGGCGATGTTTTAGTCCTCAAACCGGGTAGTTATGTTGCCGCCGATGCCCGATTAATTAAAGCTAAACGGTTGAGTGTGGATGAGTCGGCCTTGACGGGTGAAAGTATGCCCGTTGCTAAAACGACTGAGAGTTTGAGTAATCCTGATGTTCCCCTCGGCGATCGCAAAAACATGGTTTACATGGGAACTTTGGTAACAGGGGGGCAAGGACTTGCTGTAGTTGTGGCCACCGGAAAGTACACCGAAATGGGCAAAATTCAAGCCCTAGTCGGAGAGGCAGAAATCCCGGAAACGCCGATGGAAAAACAGCTAGACCAAGCCGGGAGTCAGTTAGTCTTGGTATCGGGGGCGGTGTGCGGTGTTGTATTTGCCATTGGATTGTTGCGAGGATATGGATGGCTGGAAATGCTCAAAACCTCCATATCTCTTGCTGTAGCGGCGGTTCCGGAAGGATTGCCAACGGTGGCCACGACAACGCTTGCCCTAGGCATTGCAGACATGAGGAAGCATAACGTCCTAATTCGTCGTTTGGATGCAGTAGAAACCTTGGGTTCAATTCAGACGATTTGCATGGATAAAACGGGAACCCTGACGGCGAATAAAATGTCGGTTGTGGAACTGCATACGGATAGCAAACGCATCAAGGTTTCCAATGGGGAATTGAGGAATGGGAAAGCAGCGATTAATCCTTACACTTGCGATGAACTCTTAAAGCTGATTCATGTCTTAGTGCTGTGCAATGAAAGTGAAGTGAATGGCAATGAGGGTGAGTATACCGTTCGAGGGTCTTCGACGGAAAATGCTTTGATGGATTTAGCGATCGCATCTGGGGTCGATATTGTTGCCCTGAGAAACAAATACCCGCTATCAAAACTCTATCACCGTTCAGAAGACCGTAATTATATGAAGACGGTGCATACTACTGCTAACGGTCAACAACTGATTGCCGTAAAGGGCAACCCGACCGAAGTTTTAGCCTTGTGCGATGAGTATATCAAAGATGGCAACATTATTCCTCTAACAGATACACAAAAGCAGGGAATTGTCAAGGAAAACGAACGGATGGCAGGTCAGGCACTGAGGGTACTGGGTGCAGCTTATCTTCGGGATAATCCAGAGGCTATTAAAGAGCGCAAAACGTTGATTTGGTTAGGTTTGGTAGGCATGGCCGACCCCATCCGCAACGGTGTAAAAACCTTGATGGGTGATTTCCATCAGGCTGGTAACGATACCGTGATGATTACAGGTGACCAAACCTCCACGCCTTATGCGATTGGTCAAGAATTGAATCTTAGTCGGAGTCAGCCTTTAGAAATCCTGGATTCCACGCATCTGAACAACCTGGACTCGGAAGACGTGAAGGGATTATGCGATCGCGTCCATGTGTTTGCTCGCATCAGTCCCGCTCATAAACTGCAAGTGGTGCAAGCATTGCAAAAGGCAGGCAAAGTAGTGGCTATGACCGGTGATGGTGTCAATGATGCCCCGGCCTTAAAAGCGGCTGATGTAGGTGTAGCCATGGGGCATACCGGCACCGATGTAGCCCGTGAAGTGGCTGATGTGGTGCTAGAAGATGACAACTTAGAAACCATGATTGTGGCCGTCAGTCGGGGGCGAACCATCTACAACAACATTCGCAAATCTGTGCATTTCCTCCTGGCCACCAACATGAGCGAAATCATGGTGATGCTGACGGCAACCGCGTTAGGCATCGGTCAACCCCTCAATGCCATGCAACTACTGTGGTTGAATTTAGTGACGGATATTTTCCCCGGACTGGCGCTAGCGATGGAGGCACCGGAACCGGATGTATTGAGTATGCCTCCCCGTCATCCTGATGAACCGATTATTAAGACATCAGATTTAACCAGAATCACATTTGAATCGACGACTTTATCAGCGAGTGCGTTGGCTGCGTATGGATACGGGATTATGCAATATGGCATCAGTCCCCAGGCCAGCACCATTGGTTTTATGAGTTTAACAATGGCACAATTGGCGCACGCTTTGAGTTGTCGTTCTGATCAGCACACGATTTTTAGTTCAGATAAACTGCCACCGAATCATTATTTAGCGATCGCGCTTGGAGGCTCTTTTGGCCTACAAATCTTGGCTGCTGCCGTGCCTGGGTTAAGGACTCTGCTGCAACTCACGCCGATTAATACCCTAGATGCTGCCGTAATTGGGGCGAGTGCTGTGTTGCCTTTGTTCGTGAATGAGGGAGTAAAACATACAACAAATTTATAGAAAATACCCCTCCCAAAGTGGGAAGGGATAAATCGAGCGTATTACTATTAACCCAACTTCAGTCGCTCAATTCAGGAGCAAGACTATCGAATTTCTTCTCGCTTATCTACCACGATTACTTCGGCTTCGCCATCCGCGTCTATGTCTCGACCTTTGGCCACAACTTCCTCTCGTCGTTCGACAGGTTGAGGAGCCACGACTCGCTCTCGTTCTTCAATTTCCACTCGCTCACGCGCTTGAACCCGCTCACCGGTCATGAGATCAGGAGCATCATAGATGCCAAATTCTTCAACATTGTGTTCGCGCATGATATCTTGGGCGCGGCCTAAGTCTTCTCGACTTCCACTGACCATTAATAAGTAATCGCCAGCTTTGACTCGCTGGTTGTACACCTTGGCTCTCTCTTCAGGGATGCCCATACCAACCAAGGCACCAATAATACCACCACTGGCTGCACCAATCCCGGCACCTGCCAGGGTAGAGGCTAGAGCATTAATCTCTGCACCTGCGGCCAAAATGGGGCCAATACCTGGAATTGCTAATAAACCAACACCGACTAAGAAGCCACCCAGTCCACCTAGGATTGTACCGGTGACAGCACCTGCTGCGGCTCCTTCCTTGGCTTCATTACCATGCTCTTCTGTAACTTCTCTAGCCCCTTCAACATCGTCGATATGCCGTGCGATTAAAGAGACTCGGTTCATGTCAAAAGCAGATCTCTTAAGTGCCTTGAGTGTATCTTCAAGGTCTTCCCGGTTTTTGAACACACCTACGGCGCGTCTGTAACCTACATTTTCGCGATCGCGATCAAATGTTTCTCTTTCTCTTCTAACCATGTTTTTTCCTTTGTTTAAATTCAACAACTTTTTGTTTTGTTCTCTTGACTTTTTTTCATCAAGTCAAGAAGGTTTTGCTGTCGAAAAGCCCCTAATTACCGGGAGCTGGATCGACCGCAGAGGGATAAATTTTTGTGGCAACGATGACAGGTCTATTGGTGTATCTAGACACAAATTCATTAATCTTCGCATCGTCCCAACCTAAGTTAGCTTCCTTTAGCATCTGAGCGTCAGCCTTACGGGCTACACCTGTCACCACAACATTTTCACCTTCTTGAATAGCACTCAGTGGACCCCCTGGAAGATTGGGATCAGCACCCACTACGAGGACTCCGATATCATCTACCCAACCCTCTTCAAATAGAGCAAACGAATTAGGAGTATCCTCAAGCTTTCTTACATCACCTTCTACAGCGATAACCTTATCGAAATAACCTGTAGGAGCTGTGGCTAAATCTTCAGGATTAGGGGCAAGTGCTAAGGATTGGGCAATAATGGCTGGCTTGCGCTCGTAGTCTGTATACAGGTTGTCTTCTAACGCCAGATTATATTCTTTCTCCACGTCGGCCATCACCAACGACTCGACTTTACCAGTTGCTTGAACGGGCATATCTCCAGTCGGAAGTACGAAGGGAGTACCCGTCGCATTAATCACCAAAATAGGTTGACCATTTTGTGGTGTCATCACGAAGCCACTCTTACCAACTGCTTGGGCTGCGTCGCTTCTGATGGTTACTTCTTTTCCGATGATTTTAGTAGCATCTTCTGGAATTGCTGCAACCTCTTCACTGGTTGTGTTGGTTTTTCCTTCCCGAATCTCTTCGTTATTATTGGTCGTACAGCCCGGAAGCAGCAAAGTCGTTACACCTAAGGCGATCGCTCCTAAGAAAGCTCCTGTTTTTCTAACCTTGTTGTTGGGGCTAGATGTATCTTGTTTAATCATGTTTATCCTTTTGCTAACTGCATATCAAAAATAAATATCCGTATCTAGAAAAATGGATACGTTTCTCCAGCTCTGCATCGCCAGGGTTGAGATAGCTTTGACAAAATCTTTGCCGACTATTTTGATTTTTAATTCCACCTGAAGCTAGTCCTAAATCTTCAGACCGACTGTTCCTCAATCAACACAACTAACTGGTGGATACGGCTTTGGTGCGCTGTTATTACCCTAAGCTCAACTCAACAGTATTAAATCTATCAGCAGAGTGACTTTTGCTTCTCTGACTAATGGCAGATTGTTCAAGAATGCTGAGGTTTTATGCCGATATTTAGTAGTTCTGGACACTTGAGCGCGAAATCTTTTTTATATTTTTTATACATCTATTAATAGTAGAGTCCGCTAGAAAATTAAGACTGGATAGAACCCAATCATAAAGTCCTACACTTGAACTCCAACGACTGAAACCCCAACCGAGTCAGCATGGCAACGACTACGATAAAAGAGGAGCCATGAATCGTTACCAGCGTTTGGCTCTTTACAATATCCAGTGGTAGGAGGTGTGATTTTGTCTGATGTACCTAAGCCTAATTCTCCCAATACTCCTGGTTCTGCTCATGCCCAAACCGGAGAGGATGAGGCTTTTGACTTTGACAGTGCGATTTCTAGCTTTGAAGAAATTCAAGCAGAACTGAATTATAAACAAGCCCAAGACGCCCTCCGAGACATCGTAACTCATCTGGATCTCACCCCCAAAGAAAAAGCGGGATTAGAGTCGGAAATTGAAGACTTAACTCATTTACTCAACAAACTCGAGCATTCCTGCGTTCAGATTGCCGCTTTTGGTATGGTGGGACGAGGCAAATCCTCCGTCTTAAATGCGTTATTGGGTAAACCTGCATTTGAAACGGGAGTGTTGCATGGTGTTACCCGCACCCATGAGATAGCCAATTGGCAACTCACTCAAGAAACATTAGGAGACCATGATATCTTGCGTGTTGCCCTACCGAGCATAGGCCAATCTCAAATTCAGCTAATTGATACGCCAGGAATTGATGAAGTTGAGGGAGAAACGCGGGAAGCGTTAGCGCTTGAGGTAGCCAAACAAGCCGATTTAATTTTGTTTGTGATTGCCGGGGATATTTCTAAAGTGGAATTTGATGCCCTCTCCCAACTGCGAGATGTGGGCAAACCCATGTTGTTGGTATTTAATAAAATTGACCAATATCCCGAAGCTGATCGTATCGCAATTTACCGCAAAATTAGAGATGAGCGTGTCAAGCAGCTACTGTCTCCCGATGAGATTGTAATGGTTGCGGCTTCTCCTTTAGTCGCCCAGGCCCTGCGTCGTGCGGATGGTAGTCTAAGTGTGCAACGGCGGCCGGGAACACCACAAGTGGATGAGTTGAAGCTGAAAATCCTGGAAATACTGCATCGGGAAGGTAAATCACTCGTAGCACTCAACTCGATGCTGTATGCGGATGATGTCAATGAAAAGTTAGTCAATCGCAAAATGGCGATTCGAGATGAGAGTGCCAATCAAATTATCTGGAAGGCCGTCACAACTAAGGCAGTTGCTATTGCCCTCAATCCTCTGACTGTGGTAGATATTCTGAGCGCTACGGTGATTGATGTGGTCATGATTTTAACCTTATCTCGCCTCTACGGTATTTCTATGACCCAACAAGGAGCATTAAAAGTACTGCAAAAAATTGCAATTGGCATGGGCGGGATTGGCGCGAGCGAACTTCTAGTAACATTAGGACTGAGCTCTCTCAAAAGTCTTTTGGGTCTTTCTGCACCTGCAACGGGAGGAATTTCTTTAGCGCCTTATGTCTCGGTGGCGGTGACTCAGGCAGGGGTGGCGGGTGTCTCGTCTTATGTGATTGGACAAGTGACTAAGATTTATTTAGCCAATGGGGCATCTTGGGGACCCGACGGACCTAAAGCAGTGGTTAGCCGCATTCTCTCTTCTTTAGATGAAACCTCAATTCTCAATCGGATCAAAGGGGAATTGGAAGCAAAAGTTGATGGACGCCGATGGCGTCTAAAGATGCGGTGATTGCTCATCCGCCATCAAGAATTGATGAGTTTTGCTGAGTCCAGTTATCGTTGATTGCACCAATATATTCTGCAATCTAAGTAAAGAACTGTGACATCTTATCTCTTCTGTATTTACTGCATCAATTGCTGATTATAAATGTAGCAACCTTATCATTTATAGGGTTAACAATAGCCATAGGGAGAGCGTTACATCAGTCAATAGAAAGACGGGCTTGCTCCCCCTTAAGAGAGAAGCAATAGCAACTTCTTCTTCCTAAACTGAATGAACAAATTACAAAGCCTTACAACTAAGGAGTTCTATTATGTCAGATACCAGTAAACGTGGATTTGCCTCTATGGATCAGGAGAAACAAAGAGAAATTGCGAGTAAGGGTGGCAAAGCCGCACACGAGAAAGGTACGGCTCATGAATTCACTTCTGAAGAAGCCAGAGAAGCTGGCCGTAAGGGTGGAGAAGCTGTAAGTAAAGACCGTGAACACATGGCTGAAATTGGCCGCCAAGGTGGCAAACAAAGCCACAAAAATAACAACCAATAATAAAGATCAATAGTACAATCTTCTAATAAGATAAGCCCCAATATTTGGGGCTTTTGATTTTTAAATTTTTTAAAAGTTTACTCAAGACTATACTATGGATTTGAATATAATGAGTTTGAATTGAGAAAAATCAAATAGACAGCCTAAGCTTTTTCTCAGAGCTTAGCAAATCCGAGAATTAGAAATGATAGACTATAGGAAATGGACTATTTTGCTTCAAATACTAATTAGGTTACTATTATTGGAGCCAAAAAAACTCTAACTACAGATAGATTGTACCTATGAAGAAATAACGAAGACAATAGAGTTTATCAGATTAATATTTACGTTTCTTCACAAAAATCTCATGACTAGCTCTATTGAATTTTCATTATTTGCCCCTTACAACAAAGCAGCGTCGTTAAAAGGGTCTTTTTCCAATTGGGAAGAAATTACGATGGAAAAAGGAGATGATGGTTATTTTAGAACTTGGGTTGAGCTAGAGGATGGAGCGCATCAATATAAATATCGCATTCAATCTCGCTCCTGGTTCTTTGAACCTGACCAGTGGGTAGAGATTACAGACCCCTACGCTACCGATATCGATAATCTTAGCCAAAATGGGATCGTGCGGATTAAAGACGGTGAAAAAATTGTTGATACTTATGTGTGGAAACACGATGATCAGTCATTACCTGCCGATCAGGAGTTAGTCATCTACGAAACACATGTGGCTGATTTCTCAGGTGGAGAAGCCGACCCCTATGCTAGAGGAAAGTACAAACATGTGGTCGAAAAATTAGATTATCTTTGTGAATTAGGCATTAATGCGATTGAATTGATGCCGATTAAAGAATATCCCGGTGATTATAGTTGGGGCTATAACCCTCGCTACTTTTTTGCTACCGAGTCTAGTTATGGGACAACCAACGAATTAAAGCATCTCATTGATGAGTGCCATGCACGGGGAATTCGCGTCTTGATAGATGGGATTTATAACCACTCAGAAGCAGAAAGCCCTCTAACCCAAATTGACCACGATTATTGGTATCACCACTCTCCACGCGACCCTGATAATAACTGGGGGCCGGAGTTTAATTACGAACATTATGATGAAAATTTAGACGTTAAACCCGCCTGGAAATTTATTGGTGATACTGTTCGTTTTTGGGTGCAAGAATATCACGTAGATGGCATTCGTTACGATGCGGCGCGGCAAATTGCTAATTACGACTTCATGCACTGGATTGTTGAAGAAGCCAAAAAAACAGCAGGCTCAAAACCATTTTACAATATTGCTGAACATATCCCCGAAACCACAACGATAACGAATTTAGAAGGCCCAATGGATGGCTGTTGGCATGATAGTTTTCGTTACGTTGTCACGGCTCATATTTGTGGAGATACATTCGATTTAGAGCAACTTAAAGATGTTCTTGATGCTAAGCGGCAAGGATTTCTAGGTTCTACCAATGTGGTCAATTACTTAACTAATCACGACCACGACCGCCTGATGACAGAGTTAGGAGAGCGCGAGATTTTTGATGAAGAAGCGTTTAAAAGATCCAAGTTAGGAGCAGCTCTACTCATGACGGCGATGGGTGTTCCTCTAATTTGGATGGGAGAAGAATTTGCCGAATATAAACCCAAAAGCATTGAACCTGACAAAATTGATTGGACGCTTTTAAGTCATGACTTAAATGGTAGTTTATTTGATTACTACAGAGGCTTAATTGACTTACGAAAGTACAATCGTGCTCTTTATACAGAGAATATTAACTTCTTTTATGAAGATGTAGAGTCCAAGATTTTTGCCTATGTTCGCTGGAATGATGAAGGGTCTCGAGTGGTTGTCATTGCCAATTTTTCAGATAATTTTTTAGCCGATTACACTATTCCTAATTTTCCGGAAAACGGGAATTGGCACGAGTGGACAGGTGACTATGATGTGGAAGCTAATGATAATCAGATAACCCTTGATATTGGAGGTTACGAAGCCAAGGTTTTGGTTTGGCAGTAATAAAATAAATAGCGGCAAAAGATGTGTTAGGACACGATAAAATTGTGTCCTATTTATTTTTTCCAATTTAAACGGAAATTATCCATACAATACAGTCGAAAGGTCATTGACAACAGTAATTCGTCCCTGACGTACTGCATGGAGAATCCGATTAATGGCATAGAGTTCTTCATCAGACAGCGATTCTTCTAATAATGCTGCCATTAATCCATAGCGGTCTGCAAGGGTTAGGCGGCCGGATACACTGGCAGTCGCAAATAATTCAAGCAGTGCTGTTGGCAGAAGTTTAATAGGTGGCATGAGTAGTTCAAAATTTAAACGTCAAAATGCATAAGCTTCAGAGGAGCAAAACTTGCAGCGAACACCCTAACACAATTTAAGTACATACCAGCTTAGGTAATCTATAAAGCTTATCGCTGATACTGAATTATCATTTAAAGCCTTAGATTTTATGCATGATTGGAGCTAAGGTGCGATCGCCGTTTGTTCAACATCCCCATTTTCCATAGCTCTCATTCGTTGATGAACCTTTTATTATCTATTATGAAGCCTTGTATACAGCCTCTTGCCTCTTAATTTTTTCTAGAGGAATTTCGGGTAAATTTGGACGCAAACACAGATAAATCAAAGGGCCAACTAAGGGTACAAGTGCTACTAGCCAAAATATACGAGAATCTTTAAATTCTCGTCTGGCCATGTCATCCTCCAACAATGAAGTCAATGGAAATATCAAGCACATCAAACAAAAATCTAGGCTGATGAGATGGACAAAATGCCGAGTTTGGAATTGCTGAATATACTCACTCCAATTTCCGCCGAAGATAGCGTAGACTAATAAACCAACTGTACTTAGGAGGAGAGCTACTCCTGTCGAACGTCGCTCTAAAATTTTTAGCCACTTATCTTGTTTGCCGTAGAAACTTTGATTCGGTTGACGGAAAATTAAATACGGGAGTAAACAAATCACTCCTGTAAAATTTGACCCTAAAAAATAAGGCCAAGCTCGAAACTTTTGCATTCTTCCATCAGCAAACATCAGGCAGGCGTAAATCATCGGACAAACCCCCATTAAGCAGAAAATAACGGGAATAATGGCATTCAGTTTGTTCCACTGGAGTGTTAATAGCTTTTGTGCTAAAGGCCAGGTATCAGGTTGATCAAGCGGCGCTAGCCACAAGGTATAGGCAACGAATCCTATCCATATCAAAAATAAGGTTATTTTTCTGGCCTTAATATTGCTTGAATATTCCATATTATTTGGTAGATCCACTTTGAAAATCCAAAATTTATGGATGAGTTCGTAAACTGGAAATAAGAGGATGGGAATAAGACGAACTTATCTTCTCTATTTTGGTTTCCTCTGCCATCTCTCTAAAGCCTTATTTAGGGGTAAATTTAGGCATAAAAAATCGATGGGACAAATAGTGGAGGCATTAATCCTTCTTAACAAATCACCTTTAACTCACCCCAAACCTATGCCTCATTTCAACATAAGACACCGCATCTGTTCCCAAACCCAAGCCAGAGGAATATTCTCCTTGTCGGTGTGGGTGATAAGCTGTTGCGCTTAGACCTTGCTGGACAGCAGTTGCTATAAGTCTCGATATCAGTGGGTTATAGCATTTTGAATAGGGAATTTTGCATATTGAAGGGCTTACCCTACCCTACTCATCTTTTTTTCTTGTTTAGTTTTAGAGAACCTGATCACTTCAAACTCTTGTGTCGTGATATCCTAATCTTTGCGACCTGCTCCCCAGTGTCTTATCCCACCGAAGGTGAGAGGTTTTTTATCCCCTTCGAGCCTACCTAGCACCATAACTTTCATGTTTTCATCTGAATTTCCCCAAGAGAATGGGTCATCCGCTAACAGTAGCATCACACTAACGGATGAAGAGGGGCGAAGCTTGAATTGTTACATCGAGCATGCCCTAGAAGTAGACGGTCGTGAATATCTTCTCCTCATGCCAATCGACTCACCGGTAGAAATTGTGGCTTGGGACGAAGACGAAGACGAAGACGAAGCCGATGCCACTCTCATTGATGATGACGAAGAAATTGACCGCATCTTCTCTGATGCTCAAGCGGTTTTAGCCGAGCAAAATCTCACCCTCAAGCGTACTGCCCATACTTTAACAGTAGAAGGCGAACTCCCTGCCGTGAACGATGACGATGTTCTAACGATTGAAATTGAGGAAAGCGAGGTCGATTTAGAACCCGAGCAGTTTCAACTTCTAGCCAGCTTTTATCATGAAGAGCAGGAGTACGGAATTTATACACCCCTCGACCCTTTATTATTTTTTGCTCAAAGGAACAAAGCCGGTCAACCTGAACTTCTTTCCCCGGAAGAATTTAAAAAAGTACAGCCCTATTTGGAAGAATTATTGTTTGATGAGTTGGAGTAGGGGCAACCCTCTGCACAGACGATAACACCTTGAAAGAGGAATTGAATTTTTAACGGCATCCGGTTTATGAAAGCTGTCAGTAGCGTCTCCAAATGGTTTTATTATCTTGCTCTTCTCCCCTTGACACTGGGGTTTTGTGCATGGCAAGGCTGGTCTTGGTGGAGTTGGGTACAGTCACCCGTTGCCAATCCATCCTTAGCGGCCGAGGCTGATAATGTTGTGCAAATTCAAATTCCTCCAGGCACCGCAGCACAGCAAATCGGTAAAGACTTGGAAGCAGCCAACTTGATTCGTTCCTCCCAAGCCTGGAGACTATGGGCTTACTGGCTACGGTTTCATGACCGTCAAGGCGAATTCAAGGCCGGAACTTATACACTCTCACCCACCCAACCTCTACCTACCATTGCCCAAAAAATATGGGCGGGTGAGGTGATGCAGCTTTCTTTTACAATCCCCGAAGGCTGGACTCTCCAGCAGATGGCGACGTATTTTGAATCGTTAGGGTATTTCAAAGCCCAAGACTTTCTCAATGCTGCCAGCCAAATTCCTAAAGATCAGTACCCTTGGTTGCCGGATAATTTGCCTCACCTCGAAGGATTTTTGTATCCTGATACCTACCAGTTGCCGAGCGATCGCATGTCTCCCCAACAGGTGATTCAGCAAATGCTCGACCGCTTTGAGCAAGTGGCCTTACCCTTGTATCAACAAGCCCAAAACCAAACCCAACTCAGTCTGCTAGAGTGGGTGACTTTAGGTAGCATTGTAGAAAAAGAGGCCGTGATTCCTGCTGAACGTCCCCGGATTGCAGGTGTATTTACCTCAAGATTGCGGCGGGGAATGAAACTCGAAACCGATCCTACCGTTGAGTATGGATTAGGGATTCGCCAAACGATGAATCAACCCTTAACTTTCAAGCAAGTCAGAACGCCCTCTCCCTACAATACCTATCTCAATCCTGGACTGCCCCCCACCCCAATAGCAAGTCCAGGTGTCGCCAGCCTCAAAGCTACGCTGTACCCCGAAAACACCGATTATCTCTATTTTGTGGCTCGATACGATGGTTCTCACATTTTTAGTAAAACCTTTGCTGAACATGAAGCGGCTGTTGCTGCCATTCGCCGCAAGGTTGATGCCCAACCAAACCCAGCAACTCAATAAATCAAAGCCCGATGCTCAATAGGTTATACTCAATTTTCTGAATGTTTGATACCGGTCACTGAGCGAGTCCCCCCCTTACTCACGGAGGAAGGTTTGATGTTCTGCATTCCGTGACAGCGATTTTTCTATGAGGGTTAATCAACGGATTGCCGAAAAATCGACAGCTTTATACTCTAGAATAAAGTTTTCCGGTACACTATTTATTGATATTTGTCAACTCTATCGTTTAGTATTTCTCGAACTTCGGCTCACTGCTAAGCTAAAGCAGTAAAATCATCGTAATAGCAACCCCTATCAATAGGATATTATCCCCTTAAGCTACACAGTAGCCATCTCTGGAAAATTTGATTCTATTGGGCTTTATCAATTTTTGTTTTTTGAACGACTTACCTATCGCTCTAGTCAGTCTTCGTTACTCCTCTTTTCTCTCAAGTTTCAGGGATGAAACCCCCGACGAGAAATTCATCATCTGAAGTTTTTCAAGGCACAGAGGCAACGTTCTAACTCTTACCAGGGTGAACTATTCCAATTTCCTTTTTTCCAAACCTGAATTATCTTAACCAATGTTTATGTCTTGGATATCTCACCTACAACCTGATTTAATTCTAGAGAACCCGATTTTGAGTCTAAGTCCCGAAATTTTACAGCATTATCAGCTCAAAGGCTTAATATTGGATGTAGATGAAACCTTAGTCCCTTTGCGATCGCATCAAGCCTCTGTCGAACTCAAGCAATGGGTAGACCAACTGCGACCAATTGTATCGTTGTGGTTGGTGAGCAACAATCTTAGTGAAACCCGGATTAGGCGAATTGCTCAGTTTTTAGACTTGCCTTACATCATAGCGGCTCGCAAGCCTTCGCGACGCCAATTAAAAAAAGCGGCGACGGCGATGAATCTACCTGTAGAACAGGTGGCGATGGTGGGCGATCGCTTATTTACCGATGTCCTGGCTGGCAATCGCTTAGGGATGTTCACTATTCTGGTTGAACCGATGGCAGACCCCAGTGAGACGCCCGTTTCCTATCCTGCCCGTGACTTTGAAGTATGGATCTCACAGGCATTAGGCATTCCGCTCTCATCTAAGCAACATAACTTACACAAAAGTGATAAATCAAGAAAATATGAAATATAAAGAAAATATTATGAGACCAATCAGTCTCATAAAATCATGAGATATTAACAATAGTTCAAATGGGGTCAGCCAATATAAAGACCCTAACCATATAAAAACCATAAAAACCTTCTAGAGCGCCCAGACTCAAACCTTTATGAGCTAGGCGCTCTAGCCTTTTACTGTCCTAAAAATTTGATTAACCTTAAAAAAAGTTAAAATTCTTCTTGCTCCCAGATTTCTGCTTTAAAGTTTGATTTGAATGACAAATCGCCTCATGTCGCAAACGATTGTTGTCAAAGTAGGCACATCTAGCCTCACTCAACTTGAAACGGGTCAGCTCGCGATCTCAACCATTGCCAAACTGGTTGAAACTCTGACTCATCTGCGTTCTTTGGATTATGGTATTGTGCTAGTGACTTCTGGTGCAGTGGGCGTGGGTTGTACAAGATTAGGATTAAAGTCGCGGCCTCAAACCCTTGCACTCAAGCAAGCAGTGGCGGCCGTTGGACAAGGGCGCTTGATGCGAATTTATGATGATTTTTTTACCAGCTTGCAGCAACCCATCGCTCAAGTGTTGCTTAGTCGTCGTGATTTCATCCAGCGTAGCTGCTACGTGAATGCCTACGCCACTTTTCGGGAATTACTAGAGTTGGGCGTTATTCCGGTGGTGAATGAAAACGATACCGTTGCTGTTGAAGAACTGAAATTTGGGGATAACGATACACTCAGCGCTTTAGTGGCCAGTTTGATTGAAGCTGATTGGCTATTTTTACTGACAGATGTAGACCGATTATACTCCGCCGATCCGCGTCAATTTCCTGATGCTCAACCCATTAGCTTAGTTGAGAGTATGGAAGAATTGGCTCAACTGCAAGTGCAAATTGGTGAATCAGGTTCTCAATGGGGAACCGGTGGCATGGTGACAAAAATTGCCGCCGCTCGCATTGCCACTAGTGCAGGAGTGAGAACTGTGATTACCAAGGGACGAGAACCAGAGACCCTAGAAAGCATTTTACAGGGAGAACCGCTCGGAACTCAGTTTGCACCCAGGCCCCGCACGGAAAATGCTCGTAAGCGTTGGATTGCTCATAGTTTAATTCCGATAGGAAAACTTTATCTAGATCAAGGTGCTGTTACCGCCATTTGTCAGGCGGGTAAATCTCTTCTGGCGGCCGGTATTACAGGAATTGAAGGAGAATTTAATTCTTCTGAAGCCGTACAGTTATGTGACAGTAAGGGCGGGGAAATTGCCCGAGGATTAGTCAACTACAGCAGTAGTGAACTGCAAAAGATTCGAGGGCGTAAATCCGAAGAGATTGCTGTGATTTTAGGTTATGGGGGTGCAGAAACAGTTGTGCATCGCGACAACCTAGTTCTGACGAGTTAGCAAAATTAGGTGTGCTTAGCAATTGAATATTCCACTTCCATCAGAAATCATCAACAACCGCTCAAAACTTACCACTATCGACGCATTGCCAGAGACGGAGTAGGTGCATGTTTGGCCAACTGCTGAGAAACTTGAGGGTCATACAACCGCAAATAATTCCAGTAGTTGCCAAAAACCTGCTTGACATAATCCCTCGTTTCGTCAAAGGGAATGGATTCGACAAATTCATCGGGGTCTACAGGATTTCCATTGCGTAACCATCTCGTCGTGTTTCCTTGACCCGCATTGTAACTCGCAACCGCCAGTAAAGAATTATCCTTAAAGGTTCGATGAATCTGGTCAAGGAACCAAGTTCCTAACTTGATGTTGTCATCAGGATTTTCCAGAGCATAGTCCTTCATATTCGTATGTTTGGCAGCCCAAGCTCCCGTCTTCGGCATCATCTGCATTAAGCCTACTGCCCCAGCATGAGAACGAATGTCGGGTTCAAATCGAGATTCTTGGCGAATTAAAGCCGTGACTAGCAGGGGATTCAAATTTCGCTTTTGCGATTGTTCTTCAATGACTTTGACAAATGCCAAGGGATAGAGGGCTTGCCAATACACCAGTTTTTGCTGGAGCGCTTCATACTGGGCTTTCTCCTCAGGCGTGTCTCGATTTTCCAGCTTGGAGAGTGTATCAATGCCTTCTAGGTAGTCACCCACCGCAATCCTGAGAATGCCATCGGTGAATTGCTCAGCGACAGTGGGCTGCAAACGATTTTGAAATTCAGCTTGCCATAACATCCAGGCATCTCGATCCTGGCCTAGTCGGTACAGTTCTTTCAAAGCTGGAGAACCTACCGGCAGTTCAGGTCGTGTGGCAGGTTTTACTACTTCCGGGTCTATCTTTCGCACCGTAGTGAAGTCTCCCACATCCCAGCCTAGATGGACAGCAGAACGCCAAGCATAGTAAGAATAAGGATTTTGAGCGATGACCTGCTGGAATGCCGCTTTAGCATCCTTTCTTAGGCCGAGATGGTTTGCCCATTTTCCAACCCAAAAACCCGCTTCACGGGCTGGTTCGCTGTGGGGATTTTCCTCCAAAATCGGTTGAGCCCATTCAAATGCTGCTTGAATGTCTCCACTCCTGGCTCGAGTTTGAGCCATTCGCCAGCGATATTCTGCGGCTGCGTCGGAATTCCCATACTTACTCAGCAATAATTCCCGCATTGCAACGGACGTTTGAGTATTGCCCATGCGATTCAGGATTTCAGACCGCGCTAGCACCGCTTCACCCGCGTGATCGGGAAATTGGTCGATCACATAATCGAGATAAGGTAAGGTTTCTCCACTGCGTTCAATTTGCGCCACATTCAGCAGAGCCTTCGCAGTTTCTTCAGAGTCCGGGAAGTCACGCATCATTTGCTGATAGGCTTGTTTGGCCGAACGTAACTTTTGAGCATACTCGAGGGCTAATGCAGACAGATAAGCATTACGAGCTGTTTTTGGAGCTTTTGCATAGGCGAGACTGGCTTGAGTGTAATGGCGAGTATGCCAGTAGCCATTGGCGATCGCTTCCCAATCCTCTGGTGTAATCAGTTCACGCTCTTTCTTTTTAGACGACTTGCTATATCGGTTCACCAATTGATCTAATACGGAGGTATTGTCTGGCGAGTCAAAGGCATACCTGGCCAAAATGAGCAGTAGCTGAGGTTGGTCAGGATTATCTTTGAGCCGTTGACTGGCGATTTCTAGAATACGGGGATGGGAGGGAAATTTCTCAAGGGCTCGCTGCCAATATTGCGGATCGCTGGGGGAAAAGGCGTACCAGTGGCGAGCAGTATCCAGTAGAATGTTACTGGATAGGTGTTTCTTTTTCCCTGTTTCCCAATAGTTCGGATCGTCTGTACTCAAGGCATAAATCGCCTCGGCTGCTACGGGATTATCCGGATAACGTTTCAGTAATTCCTGCCAGGCTAACCGTGCTTTAACTTTATTTCCTGTCAATTCGTAAGCTTGCGCTCGCTTAAGTGCAATATGGGGCGCTAGTAGAGGGTACTCCCACTCTAATCCTTCTAGCCAAGCGATCGCTTTTTTGGGTTGTTTCTGCTCGATTAAATCCACGGCTAGGAGATAACGAGCACGAGAGCGATTCAAGGATTTAGGTTGTACGGCAGTAGCTTCCAACTGAGTCCTACGCTCTGACGGTGATAGGGACATAAGTTGGAGGACTGGTGTATCAACCTGTTCTCCTTGCAAAAGTGGTGCTTGTTCTTGGAACGGCAACCCTAAAGCCCATTGACGTATATTATTTCTATACGTTGTCACCATCAGGGTGGCTCCAATCAACAGCACACAAGCTCCAGCTCCAGAAGCAAATGCGAGTTGCTTTCTCCGTCGCTCCTGTCTGCGTGGACTGTAACGGGAGAAAATCAGATGTGACTTTGGCATAGAACCTCAATTTGATGCATACCCATCTCAAATCTGACGAGTGATAGCGCAAGCCCTGTTATGTAAGGATACCAGTTATGGGAGTGAAACTGCGCTTCCTTACTCGGAGGGAACCTCCGAGTACCAGCGAACTCAACTTTTCCTGACTCGTTCGGGGTGACTCTAGCATCTTTGTAGCTAAAGACGGCAATTGCATCAATCGCAAGATAGATAGATAAGTAAACTTTGTAATTGAATATACCAAAGTCTATTATGTATGAATGACGACTTCAATCCACTGGAGGTGATTGAGGTTTGGGTGGCTTTTTTTTACCCAATTGCTTGAAAACAAGATATTCGTATTGTCTTTTGTCAAACTTTGTTTTAGGTGTAATACCCAAATCTTCAATCTCAGCCCCTGCCAAATAAGCACCGATTAGATCAGCGCCATCGAGGTGGGTTTGCACAAGTCTAGCTTTTGATAAATTGGCAGATTGTAAATTGGCTTCACTGAGATCAGTTTCCACAAAGCTGGCTCCTGTTAAATTAGCACCTCGCAAATTGACCCCTCGTAAATCAAGTTGGTCAAAATTTTGGTGCTGTCCTTCTCCTGTAATCACCAGTTGCCGCACTTGCTCATGGGTGAGATAAGTTCTGCTCACACGGGCTAAATCCAGCTTCTTGACTTGAAACCAGCAGGTTCGTGTGAGTTTAGCTTGCCTCAAATTGGTACTCTCTAAAGTGGCTTGGGTAAAATCAGCATCAGTTAAATCAGCTCCCCGAAAGCTAGTCCCCCCGAGTACAACCAAGTTAATCATAAGCTGGCGAATGAAACCATATCTTTTATCTCCCGTTAACGCTTGCCAGCTTGCTAGTGCAGATAATCCTGAGGCTGACATAGCGACAGCTACGGCGATGGCGGCAGCGACTGTTCCGGCGGCGGCAGTAGTTTGGGAAACTTCGATGGCGATACTCATCCCGGCGGCGACAGCCGCGGCCGCAGCCACAACTACTGCTGAGCCAGAACCCACTCCTGTTCCGGCGGCCGATGCTACTATGGCGATGACAACAGCAAACAGCGTGGCGATCATTGTAGCTGCCACCTGAGTTTGTGAGCCAATCACGGCCAGCAAGGCGACGGCTATCGTTCCCACCGCTGCCAATACCGCGAAGGCTGGCACTAACCCTTGACGAATAGCAACCACCACAAACGAAATTAACGTGATGGCAATCATGACTCCGGCCAGAATTTCACGGGGATTTTGGCTCACTAAAGCAGTACTAGTGACTGCCCCCACATACGCCGAGGCGAATCCCGATAGGGTAGAGAGGAATAACGCCCCGATGAATAAAATAATCGCCCAACTTCCTTCTCGTCCTGCCTGTGCTTGACTGAAATTGGCTTTAACAAGAACAGCATTTGTAAAATCTGTACCCCGGATGTCAGCATAACTGAAATTAGCACCAACAAGGTCTTTCCTATCTTTAAAGGAGCGACCTCGCAGATTTTGACCCGAGAAATTCTGAGTCATGGTCTAGCACAAGAAGCTGTGGCACATTTATTGATAGGCATATCATAAAACTTTGACAAGAGGAAATTCATGGAGCGCTCAAAAATCGTAGCGATTATAACCGGTGTGATTTCATTAATTCTGGCGATCGCCTATCTCATGCTCGTTCAGTTTTTAGATTTTCGGGGTGAGATGATACCTGCTCCTATCAGTCAAGTTCCGTTTAGGGTAGAACTGGCGGATAGCTTGCAACCCGTTCCTTCATGGACTCATATTGGGGTCAAAAGTCATCTCTAAAACGATATATCTTCGATTCAGACGGAAACCACACCTTAAGGAATACGGTTCTACCCACTGAGCAAGTCATCCTGAGAGAGATACATTGTATTCAGGAAGTACATAAAACTTTATAAGAGGGTGAACTTAAACTCACCCACTTTATGATCACGCTCGGTAAGGTGAACCCACATGTTTGAACGTTTCACAGATAGAGCCATTAAAGCTATTATGCTCGCCCAGGAGGAAGCGCGTCGCCTGGGGCACAACCTCGTGGGAACCGAGCAAATTCTCTTGGGGTTGATTGGAGAAGGTACGGGTATTGCTGCGATTGTCCTGAATAAATTGGGCGTTACTTTAGAAGCCGCACGGGCAGAAGTTGAAAGTATTATCGGTCGCGGGTCGGGATTTGTCCCCGTTGAACTGCCTTTTACGCCTAAAGCTAAACGTATTTTCGAGCAATCGTTCAAGGAAGCACGTCAACTTGGCCATAATTACATTGGTACGGAACATTTATTGCTAGCCATCACCCAGGATAAAGATGGCGTGGCGGCCAAAGTTCTAGACAACCTTAGAGTTGATTTAGATGACATTCGTAACGGCGTGATTCGTGCCATCGGAGAAGTGGCAGCCGCTACTACTGCTAAAGGTCGCAGTTCCTCAATGTTTGGAGAACCTCCCACTAAAAAAGCCTCATTAGATGAATTTGGTCGGAATTTAACTCAACTGGCAATAGAAGGGAAACTTGACCCAGTAGTAGGTCGAGTCAAAGAAATTGAACGAGTCGTTCAGATTTTAGGCCGTCGTACAAAAAATAACCCCGTGTTGATTGGAGAACCTGGGGTGGGCAAAACGGCGATCGCAGAAGGACTCGCCCAACGTATTGTAGACAAAAATATCCCCGATTTGTTGGAAGATAAGCAAGTCTACACCCTAGATATGGGCTTGCTCATCTCCGGTACTCGCTATCGAGGGGATTTTGAGGAACGCCTCAAGCAAATTGTCCAAGAAGTGAAGGAAGCCGGAAACATTATCCTTGTTATTGACGAAATCCATACTTTGGTCGGCGCAGGTGCGATTGAAGGCAGTATGGATGCCGCTAACCTCCTCAAACCGGCATTAGCCCGAGGTGAATTGCAGTGTTTAGGTGCAACCACACTCGACGAATACCGCAAGCACATCGAACGGGATGCCGCCTTAGAGCGCCGTTTCCAACCGGTTATGGTCGGAGAACCTTCGATTGAGGATACCCTAGAAATTCTCAACGGTTTGCGCGATGCTTATGAGCAGTTCCACAAAGTGCAATTTGCGGATGAAGCCTTAGAAGCTGCCGCTAAGCTCTCAGATCGCTACATCCAAGACCGTTTCTTGCCGGATAAGGCCATTGACTTGATTGACGAAGCGGGTAGTCGCATTCATTTAATGCACTCTCAACCTTCACCTGCCACCAAAGGCTTAAAATCTCAACTGCGTGAGGTGACACAGGAGAAAGACGAAGCCGCTAAAGCTCAAAATTTTGACAAGGCGTCACAATTACGCGATCGCGAGTTGGAACTAGAAACTCAACTCCAAGCGCTGGCCGATAAGGATGAACAAAACATTACCCTCAGGCCAATGGTGGGTGAAGAAGATATCGCCCAAATCGTTGCCTCTTGGACGGGTATCCCTGTTAACAAGCTGACGGAATCGGAATCAGCGATGTTGATGCACTTAGAAGATACCTTGCATCAGCGCGTCATTGGTCAAGAGGAAGCGATTACGGCTGTCTCTCGTGCCCTGCGTCGTGCCAGAGTCGGGTTAAAAAATCCTGATCGGCCGATTGCTAGCTTCATCTTTTCAGGCCCTACCGGTGTCGGTAAGACAGAACTCGCTAAGACATTAGCCGCCTACCTCTTTGGTTCAGAAGATGCCATGATTCGCGTCGATATGTCCGAATTTATGGAATCTCACACTGTTTCCAAACTCATTGGTTCGCCTCCTGGATTTGTCGGCTATGACGAAGGTGGACAACTCACAGAAGCAGTACGACGCAAGCCTTACACCGTGGTACTGTTCGATGAAATCGAAAAAGGCCACCCTGATGTCTTCAATATGCTCTTGCAATTGTTGGACGATGGGCGCTTGACGGATGCGAAAGGACGCACGGTCGATTTCAAGAATACCTTGATTATCATGACCTCTAATATCGGTTCTCGAGCGATTGAAAAAGGTGGCACAAACTTTGGGTTTGACCACTCGGGTGACGAAGCTGAGTCGCGCTACAATCGCATCCGGGATAAGGTGAATGATGACCTGAAGGAATATTTCCGCCCTGAGTTTCTCAATCGCCTCGATGATATTATCGTCTTCCGTCAGTTGACCCGCGACGAAGTGAAGGAAATTGCCGACATTATGCTGCGGGAAATCTCTGGACGACTCTTAGATAAAGGTATCTCTTTAGAAGTCACCGAACGCTTCAAAGATCGCTTAGTGGAAGAAGGCTACGACCCCAGCTATGGTGCCCGTCCCCTACGCCGAGCCATTATGCGACTGTTGGAAGATAGCTTAGCCGAAGCCATGCTGTCGGGAGAGGTGAGCGATGGAGAAACGGCGGTGATTGATGTGGATGAAAACGGCCAAGTTAAGGTCTTATCTAGTCATCACCAAGAGTTGTTGCTTCAAGGTGCCCGTTAAGATTGGCAGATTGGAGCCTCTAGCTTGAAAATAAGGCTCCAAGGCAGGAGAAGAAGGGATAAGGATTTTCATTCCTTCATTAGTGAGTGACAACTCATAATGCCTAATCTCTAAGAATCAATCTGCTCTCTACGATATGGATCGGGAGAGCAGATTTTTTATAAGAAATATAAAAATAAATAAATAAATTAAAACTTAACCGTAAGAGCTTAAAAAACTGCATTTTACAGCACAAAATTACTTGAAAAAAGTGCAATACAGGTGTAATATATAAAATTATTTCTTCAGTGGGTTGCCTAATCCAGTCGAGTCTTAAACATCCTTTTCAGTAGTCACATTTTAGACTCAGACTCAGGAGCGGAGGAACCAAGTATATAGGGGCGAATCTCAGTTGAAATGAGAAAGACACCTTCCAGTCTTAGCCCGTCAGCTAACTCCGTCGGCAATGGGAGGAGTACCATCGACAGACGCATTTTAAGCGGAGTTCTTCAGGTTTCCTAATAGAACATTCAGGCAACTGTAACACAATGCTAGTTGTCGTGGCTCGCTTTTTCCTGGCCCACCTTATAAACGGCTAACGATGAGTAGAGGTTAGGACAATGATTTACAGACAATGGAATCTGTTTACCAAAAAAGAAGGCGACTATATTACCATCGACTACACAGACCCTGAAGGGAAATTGTACAGCGAACCTTTCTGTTTTGCTACGTTTGATGAAGCGCTGTACTACGGTAAATTGTGCATCGATCGATTTATTGGCTCCCAATCGTTAGTACCCAAAAATACCTGATTTGAAAATAAGGCAGAAGGTTCTAGGGCAGAAGGAATAAGGATTTTTATCCTTCAGGACTTACGCAAGAACTCCACATATAGTGAGGGCGCACGGGAGAGCGCCCCTACCAATGGTGCTTCAACGGTTAATTTGCGTAAGTCCTGTCCTTGTTAACCGCCCTAACCCCTCCTGGTTAAGGAAGGAAAAAGAGGGGGTTTAGAGAACTCTTCTAAGAGTTGCATTCTAGGTTCTGGCTTAGTGAAACAGTTGTTTAGAGTTATGATTATCATCCAAACTCACTGCACCTGCACCAGAATAATAAATTAGCAGTAATCCCCCAATTAATCCTAAATTTTTCAGAAAAGCGGTGATTTCTTTGGGGTCAGCCAAGAAATTATGGAATACTAGGGTAGTAGGAATCAAAAATAGAATTAAAAGAATCGCACCCCAGCGAACTTTGTAGCCTAATAGCAGGGATATGCCGCCCACAATTTGAAAAACAATATTGCCGAGTAACAACAAAGCAGGAACGGGTAATCCTCTACTCGCCATCATTTGCTCAGTTGCGGCAAATCCGAAAATTTTGGTGATACCTGAATAGAGAAAAATTAAAGATAGACAAATCCGTGCGGCAAGAGGAATGTATTTCATATTGAGTTAAAGCCTAGACATCACATATTCTTAAACAGGACATGATCTTGGGTTTAATCTTTATCCTCGTTTCCGTCATCTTGAGCAGCAACGGAGGAAGATGGAGATACCCGTGCATTCATGGCCGGAAGGATTTGGCAGACAAAGCGATCGCTAAAAAAGTAGTCCCAAACCCAGCTAACTAGCACAATCAAGCGGTTGCGTAAACCGGGAAGATAATAGAAATGAATGCTCAGCCACAGTAACCAGGCAAAAAAGCCGGTAAATGTGAGCTTGTCCGTGTTTACCACACCTGTATTCCGGGCTATGATGGCAGCCCTACCTTTATCTTTGTAGCGAAAGGGAATCGGCGCAAGGCCACGTAACTGCCGCTTGATGTTTTGGGCTACAGTTTTTCCCTGTTGTAAGGCGACGGGGGCAACAGAAGGTAAAGGATTGCCCTGATATTCAATGTAGGCTAAATCACCGACGGCATACACTTGGGAATGATTGGGTAATTGCAGAGTTGGGAACACAGCGACTTTCCCCTTCTCGACGGGGAAGCATTCGCCTGTGGGGGGTGGTGGTGCCGCTTCTACCCCGGCTGTCCAAATAATTGTTTCTGCACATAGGGTTGTATCATCTTGCAAATGGACGGTTTTGGGGGTAATTTTGCTAACTTTCGATTGTAGGTGGATTTTTACGCCTCGATTTCTCAGTTGCTTTTGCGTGTAGTCGCCCAATCGATGGGGTAAATCGGCCAAGAGGCGATCACTAGATTGCAGCAGTACAATTCGTACTTGCTCTACATCAAGGGTAGGATAATCCTTGGGAAATGAACCCTCAATCAGTTCGATTAAACCTCCTGCTAATTCTACGCCTGTAGGGCCGCCTCCCACGATGACAAATGTCAGTAACTGCTGACGTTGCATAGAATCATTGGTTTGGACAGCTTGCTCAAAGCAGCCCAAAATATGATTACGCAATTTAATCGCCTCCTCAAGTGTATTCATGGGTAGGGCATATTCCCTCGCCCCCGATACACCTAGATATTGAGTCTGACTGCCTGTTGCTAAAATCAAAAAATCATAAGGAATCGTAGCACCATCTATTTCCACCACTTGCCCTGCAAAATCAATGTGCTTAACCTCTGCCATGATGAATCGAGTCTGCGACTGTCGCCGTAAAACTCGGCGGACTGGATAGGCAATGTGTTCAGGTTCGAGTTGGGCAACGGCGACTTGGTAAAGTAGGGGGATAAAAGTTTGATAGTTATTGCGGTCAATCAGCAGCACATCAACCCCAGAGTGAGCTAGCGCACGAGCTGCAGTTAACCCAGCGAAGCCAGCTCCAGCAATGACGACGCGAGGTTTGTTTAACACCGTCATAGCTTTATTAAGTTTTATCTAGCTGGATTGTGACAGGTATGATTTTTTTAATGCCTCTATCTAAGGATAGATTTTTTAAGAATCTAGACCCAAAAAGGATAGCTATTCCTGTTCATTGTTCATAGTTTATTGCCATCAGGACTTATGCAGAATTTCTATAGGTAGAGGCTAGCATTACTCCCCTTAAGGCTGAACATTTGCCAGCAGTCTAGTGAGTCCATCGTCTGTGTTTTCAAGTTATTGGCAAAACGAGAAACTCAAATTTGAACCTAAAGTAAAAATATTCGATTGAATTAGGCATATAGATAGATTCAAATTACGCAATATTGCTTAAGACAATTGATAGTCACTGCGTTTAGAATAGAAAACAATTGTATCGCAGTGTCATGACTGAGAGTGCATCTCCACACAATATTTCAGCGACTTTCTTGCTGCGGCCAGAGAATTTGTAAATTTATTCACCAAACAATCCAATACACCTCGATATCTCTATCGAGAAAAAAGCTATGTTGAAAACAGTCCACTTGCTAGACAACACTTCCGTAGCTCATATTAGCCAACTTTGGGCAGATCGCTATGTACCCGACTTGTCCACTCTTTCCTTGAAAGAAAGCCAATTTAGCATTTCTGAATTAAGAGATGCCTTATCACCGCAGGGACGAAAGAAAACCATTGCTAAGTTGGAGCGAATGATCGAGATTCGTTGCCAAAGTGCTGGCATCAAGACGAATATCTTGTTCTCGTATATTCCTAATGTTGTAAATTTGACTGAAAGTCGGGGAATTGCAGATGCAGCCGCGCAGGTTTATCAGAAGATATTAAGTATTTATCAACGGCAAGAGATAGCTCTTGATTTATTATCAAAACTACCGCACGAAGGTATGATTGAGTTCTCCAGTGATGTCTTCAAATCATGCATTCCTAAGCTATCTCTAGCACAGATTAAAGAGTTAGCAGCCACTCTTGAACCCGCATTGTTGCAATTTCAGGTGCAGCACCTCTCCTCATGCGATCGCCAAACCGTGGGTTTCATGAGTACCCAATTTCACTTGAGTGCTAAGTTAGTACTAGATCGGCTGACTATATCCGAGCAACTATTGCTGAGTCCTTACTTTAAATTTGTAGAAGAACAAGTTTGTATTCCTTGGCAACGAGTTTGTGTGGCTGCGGCTAAACACGAACTGAGTTCACCAATTTTATCCATCGTGCAGCAACTCTTACCCGCTTCTGGAGAAATTGCCCAAAGGGTTTACCATCGAGCTGCACAATTGTACCCCAATCATTCCAGCCGTCGCGGTAAACTCAATCATCCCAAAGTCAAAGCGTCTAGCATTCGAGATATAGAAATGTTCCAAAGCTATCTGTTGCTGTGTGCTTTGGAAGGGAATATGAATGCAGTTGAGGAAGAATTGCTACCGTTGTGTCTGATGGTGTTTCCCAATATTGATGTGACATGGGAATTAGTGGAAAAATTGCTGCCGTTGCTGATCAGTGAAATTGAACCTTACTTGTCACCTGTACAGATGCGTTTGTTGCATCCTTATATGCAGGCGATGCAAGAAATTTTCTCCAACCTAGAAACAAAAGCGGCCGGAACCATCAAGGCATTTTTTATGTCCGCTTGAAAATTGTACAGGTTTCTCTGGCTAGAGAGTTAACTGAAAATTAGATAGCTTCTAACTTAAGAAGGAGCACTCCTGACTGTATGTACGTTACATTGCTTTACATACGGCAAGTTAGGAGAATTCCTTATGCAAAACACACCGACTCAACCGATTACTAATCCTGAAGAACGCAATGCTTGGAAAGGCGGTTTTACCCCTCAAGCCGAAATTTGGAACGGCCGCTTGGCAATGATTGGTTTTCTGGCTGCATTGCTAACTGAGCTATTCACCAATCAAGGTGTATTGCACTTTTTAGGTTTCATGTAAACCTCAAGTCAGCCAACTTACAATCACAAGTTTTCATTCCTCAG
This sequence comes from uncultured Microcoleus sp., assembly GCA_964588805.1. Taxonomy (GTDB): domain Bacteria; phylum Cyanobacteriota; class Cyanobacteriia; order Cyanobacteriales; family Coleofasciculaceae; genus CAZPRJ01. The sequence goes on from CAZPRJ010000006.1 coordinate 27,225, forward strand.
ATCAAAAACGGATAAAAGGAGCATCAATTATGACTAACACACCTAATCAACCCATTACAAATCCCGAAGAACGCAATGCTTGGAAAGGTGGTTTTACCCCTCAAGCCGAAATTTGGAACGGCCGGCTAGCAATGCTTGGTTTTGTCATTGCCTTAGCCATTGAGTTGTTCTCCAATCAAGGTCTACTACATTTTTGGGGAATTCTATAAATTCACCATTGTTTCATTGATTTAAAAGGAGAAAGCTAGAAGTTGAATAGAACTTCTCAAGCTAATTTTCCAGTTCAAAATTTGATATAAGGGTGAAGTTGATGTACTTGAATGGATGCCTAACCAGCAGAATTTAGGTATAAAGGCTTTACCCTTATTAACTTGGCTACCTCCCTTCGCCCATTGTTGAATTGAATCAAGAGTAGTAGAGGCTTAGGCAAAAGCTAAACTAGAATAAAGAACTGTTGCAATAAAACAGCTAACACAACACCTATGACCTCTGCGGCACCGGTTAAAACTCAGTATGAAGCCATTATTGGACTAGAAACCCACTGTCAACTGAGTACTCAAACCAAAATTTTCTCCCATTCCTCTACAGAATTTGGCGCTCCCCCGAATACGAACATCGATCCGATTTGTTTGGGATTGCCAGGAGTGTTACCCGTACTCAATCAAACGGTTCTGGAGTACGCCGTAAAAGCGGGGTTGGCACTCAATTGCCAGATTGCACCTTATAGTAAGTTTGACCGGAAACAGTATTTTTATCCCGATCTTCCTAAAAATTATCAAATTTCTCAATTTGACCTACCCATTGCTGAGCATGGCCATCTAGAAATAGAACTCGCAGACGAAGACGGTAATCCTATCCGCAAAAAGATTGGTATCACTCGTCTGCACATGGAGGAAGATGCCGGTAAGTTGGTTCATGCTGGCAGCGATCGCCTGTCGGGTTCCACCTATTCCTTAGTTGATTACAATCGCGCCGGAATACCCTTAATTGAAATTGTCTCAGAACCCGATATGCGCTCTGGGCAAGAGGCCGCTGAATACGCTCAAGAATTACGCCGGATTGTGCGCTACATCGGTGTGAGCGACGGCAATATGCAGGAAGGTTCGTTGCGCTGCGATGTTAACATTTCCGTGCGTCCCGTGGGACAGAAGGAGTTTGGCACCAAAGTTGAAATCAAAAACATGAACTCCTTCAACGCGATCCAAAAGGCAATTGAGTACGAAATCGATCGCCAAATTGCGGCAGTTGAAGCCGGAGAGCGTATCGTTCAAGAAACTCGACTCTGGGAAGAAAACAGCCAGCGTACTATTAGTATGCGTACCAAGGAAGGTTCCAGCGATTACCGCTACTTCCCAGAACCCGATTTACCTCCGATTGAAGTCTCAAAAGAGCAGTTGGAGGAATGGCGCAGTGAACTCCCTGAACTTCCTGCCCAAAAACGGCATCGGTATGAATCCGAGTTAGGGCTTTCGGCCTACGATACTCGCGTACTCACAGACGATCACCTAGTAGCGGAGTATTTTGAAGCGACTATTGCTGCGGGTGCGGTTCCCAAACAAGCCGCTAACTGGATTATGGGAGACATCGCCGCTCACCTTAATACTGAGAAACTGAAGATTACGGAGATTGCTCTCAAGCCCCTGATTCTAGCGGAACTGATCACCCTGATTGAAGACGGTACGATTACCGGCAAGATTGCCAAAGAGATTCTCCCGGAATTATTGGCTAAAGGCGGTTCTGCCAAAGAACTTGTCAAAGACAAAACCGTGATTTCGGGCGATCAACTCGAAGCCATGATTGATGAAGTCATTAGCGCTCATCCCAAGGAATTAGAGCAGTATCGCAATGGCAAAACCAAGCTGCAAGGCTTTTTTGTCGGGCAAGTGATGAAGAAAACAAGCGGACGCGCCGATCCTAAGCTCACTAACCAAATCTTAAGCAAGAAGCTAAATGGGTAGGATGTGATCGCCCCAAGGGGGCAGCGCGAAGCGATCGCCAAGCCCAGATGGGAGATAGGGAAAAAACCGCTTCTCTACTCCTCTCTCCATCATCCCCCTACCCCCCAATTTCCCCATTCAACTTAATACTGAGCCTTTTCAGGAATTTTCTACGGGGGGAGGGAGTTTAGACTTCATCTAACTCAAATCTAAACTTCACTGAAATCACAAATTAGGGGCAACACCCCCTACCCCAAAATTGTTATAGTCTGATAAGTAGATGCACCCTGATGATCGGGAGAGTCGCTGTAAGTGGCTCTCCTTTTTTTGTCTATATACAAGAGCCAGAAAAAAATCTAAATAGGGGGTGACACCCCCCACCCCCAAGAACTATACTTAGGTTAAGTAGATGCACCCTGATGATCGGGAGAGTCGCCGCAAGTGACTCTCTTTTTTTTGTGTATATACAAGTGGTCAACAAAAAATCTCAGATAGGGGGTGACACCCCCCACCCCCAAGAACTATACTTAGGTTAAGTAGATGCACCCTGATGATCGGGAGAGTCGCCGCAAGTGACTCTCTTTTTTTTGTGTATATACAAGTGGTCAACAAAAAATCTCAGATAAGGGGTGACACCCCCCACCCCCAAGAACTATACTTGGGTTAAGTAGATGCACCCTGATGATCGGGAGAGTTGCCGCAAGTGACTCTCTTTTTTTTTGTGAATGAGGGCTAGCCACCTGAGACTTGATATAATCGCCTCTCAGACAGAAGTCAAGGTCAATAGCAGGAGGCATCATGTCGGACTGGCAGGAAATTACGGGTGGGATTACAGCTCCTAGAGGATATCGAGCCGCAGGAATTACGGCTGGGCTGAAACCTTCAGGACTTCCGGATCTAGCGCTGATCATGTCCGATGTGGATGCGATCGCAGCCGGTGTCTTTACCACCAATCAAGTTTGCGCTGCACCGGTCGAATACTGCCGTCAGAGATTGCAAGCTAAAGCAAGTGCCCGTGCCATCCTCGTCAATGCCGGACAAGCGAATGCAGCAACCGGTGAGCAAGGTTGGCAAGATGCGGTGCAATGTGCACAAACCTTGGGGCAAGCGCTGAACGTCCCGGCTGAATCGATCCTGCTAGCTTCCACTGGAGTGATTGGGCAACGCATTCGCATGGATGCCTTATTGTCAGGAATTCCTCAACTGGTGGAAGCGGCCTCAGAAACGGGTGCGGATGCGGCCGCACAAGCGATTATCACTACTGACTTAGTAACAAAAACTATTGCTTTAGAAACCACTATTCACGATCGCCCCGTGCGAGTCGGTGGGATGTGCAAAGGCTCCGGTATGATTCATCCCAATATGGCAACAATGCTGGCCTTTGTTACCTGTGATGCCACTGTTTCTACATCGTTGTGGCAACAAATGTTAAGTCGGGCGGCCGATAAGAGTTTCAATCAAATTACAGTCGATGGGGATACCAGTACCAACGATACGTTAATTGCTCTGGCCAATGGTCAATCTCGAACGGCGGCCATTACTGAAATGGGGCCGGATGCTGAAAAGTTGGAGGCGATGCTGACGGCCGTTTGCCAGCACTTAGCAAAAGCGATCGCCCGCGATGGCGAAGGGGCTTCTTGCCTGATGGAAGTACAAGTTTCAGGTGCACCGGATGATAAAGGAGCTCGTCAAATTGCCAAATCGATTGCAGGCTCATCGCTAGTCAAATCTGCGATATTTGGACGAGACCCGAATTGGGGGAGAATTGCGGCGGCCGCTGGGTATGCGGGTGTACCGTTTAATCAAGCAAATCTCCGAGTTCAGTTAGGGGATTTCTTAATGATGGAACATGGGCAACCGTTAGCGTTTGACCGTGCAGCCGCCAGTAATTATCTCAAACAAGCGGCAGAGGGTGAGTATTTGCAAGGAGATACGGTTTTAATTTCTGTTAGTGTGGGTCAGGGGCCGGGTTCGGGTAAGGCTTGGGGCTGTGACCTCAGCTATGATTATGTGAAGATTAACGCCGAGTATACGACTTAGTAATAGGTTGCGTGGGGGCGGGGGAGCTGGGGGGCGGAGGAGAGAAAATACTGGATGAGAGAAAGTTGGCTTTTGTAAGAGACGGCTATGAAAATCCCTGACTCCTGACCCCTGACTCCTGACCCCTAACTCCTGACTCCTTAATTTAGTTTTGAGTTTCACCCAACGCCTTCAATAAAATTAAATAAAACATTGAAAACAAAAAATTACAATTAAATAGATTCGAGGAATTAAACGAATGGTTAAAGTTATTAATCGTAAATCATTAGGCGTTCAATCCGTCTACGATATTGGTGTAGAACAAGACCATAATTTTATTTTATCTAATGGTTTAGTAGCTTCAAACTGCTTCAACAAATCCCACTCAACCGCCTATGGTTATGTGACTTATCAAACTGCCTATCTGAAAGCTAACTATCCCGTCGAATACATGGCTGCACTGCTAACGGGGAGTAGCGGGAATCAGGACAAGGTACAAAAATATATTGCTACCTGTTCCAAGATGGGAATTGATGTTTTGAAACCAGATATTAATCGTTCGGAAATCGATTTTACTCCCGTATCCGAACAAATTTTGTTTGGTCTTTCGGCAATCCGGAATTTAGGGCAGGGAGCGATTGAATCGATTTTAGATGCCCGAACTAAAGATGGCTCTTTTAAGTCAATAGCCGATTTTTGCGATCGGGTTGATTTACGCACTGTTAACCGCCGTGCGTTAGAAGCGTTAATTTATTGCGGTGCCTTTGATAGTCTTTGTCCTAATCGAAAACAACTGATTGAATATTTAGAAACTATCATCAGTTGGGCACAAGATCGAGCGAAAGATCGAAGTAGTGGTCAGACTACTATTTTTGATATTTTAGGTGCTACAAATGGAAGTAAAAATACAAATGGTACAGCCTTAGAGTCGGCTCCTCCACCTCCTAATATTGCTGATTTTTCCTCTCAAGAAAAACTGCGATTAGAAAAAGAATTACTAGGCTTTTATGTATCTGACCATCCATTAAAAGTCGCGCACCAAGCGACTAAAATTTTGTCTCCTATTAGTCTTGGTGAATTAGGAGAACAGGGCAAACGCACGACGATTAGTGCCATTATTATGCTGACTGAGGTCAAACCTCACCTGACCAAAAAAGGCGATCGCATGGCCTTTGTACAACTCGAAGACCTCAGTGGTCAAGCAGAGGGAGTGGTTTTTCCTAGTAGTTATGAGCGGATTGGCTCGTTGATTCAACCCGATGCTCGCTTAATTGTTTGGGGTAAGGTGGATAAGCGAGATGACCAACTTCAACTAATTATTGAGGATGCGGAGTTAATAGAAACAGCACCAATGGTGATTGTAGAACTCCCACCGCAACGTGTAACCAAAAGCCAAATGACTCAATTAAAAAGTATTTTGCAAAGCCATGCGGGACAAAAGAAACAGGCAAGAATTCCCGTTCTAGCCACCATTGCTGCACCCCATCAACAGCAATTCGTTCGCTTCAATCCTAAATACTGGGCACAAGATTGTAATACCGTTATGGCGGCACTGGAGAGTGCTGGATTTTCGGTGCGTAAGTCTTCTTTATTAAGTAGTTAATCGTTGCCGCCTAACCGATTTGCCATACATTCTAAATTACAGTGTATTTTGTATTCATTTTGAATGCGAGAATTTTGGCTTTTGAATTATTTTGACCTGGACAAAAGTCCTGGTAAGTTGGTAAAGACGTTTTAATGAACATCGATTGCCGATGTTGAATGATGGAAACCTCATTTGTTGTTTCTGCCGAGTATCTGAGGGAACACCTGGATAATCCGCAAGTGGTAATTGTGGATTGCCGTTTTGTTCTCACTCAACCAGAAGTTGGGCATCAACAGTATGAAATCAGTCATATTCCTGGCGCTCACTACCTCGATTTAAATCAAGACCTCTCAGCCCCTGTAGAGCGTCATGGGGGGCGTCATCCCTTGCCTAATATTGATGAATTAGCCGACAAATTAGCAGCAATTGGAGTCACATTTCAAGATACTCAAGTGGTTGTTTATGATGACTCTCGCCTGGCTTTTGCGGCGCGTCTGTGGTGGCTGCTACGCTATATGGGTCATGACAAGGTGGCTTTACTTGATGGAGGTTGGAGGGCATGGCAAGAGGCCGGCTATCCGGTGACAGATGCTTTACCCTCCACACCTGCACCAGGAACATTCATACCGCAGGTACGCTCGGATTGGGTAGTGGATATTGACACGATGAAAGTTCGCAAAGACTTACCCAATGTGATCCTGGTGGATTCTCGAGAGCGCGATCGCTATTTAGGCAAACGAGAACCGATTGACCCGATTGCCGGACATATTCCCACTGCCGTGAATTACCCTTGGCAAGCCGTAACTGATGACCAAGGATTTGTCCGCCGAGTGGATGAACATCAGCAACGCTGGACTGATGTGGCTCCAAGCCCAGAAATTATTGTTTATTGTGGTTCAGGGGTGACTGCCTGTGTCAATCTCCTGTCCCTTGAATTAGCCGGAATTCAAGCAGGCAAGCTCTATGCTGGAGGATGGAGTGACTGGTGTTCTTACTTAGAATAAATCGGTTCACCCCCAATTTTGTAGCGAAGAGTCCAAGCAGAACTACAATCTTAATTGTAGATTTGATCGAGTACGTCTGTAGTAGACTTCACTGAATGCTGCTCAAATTTACATAATCTCAAGTTATCCTATGTTAATGAACCCTAGTTTTAGGTTTATCACCTGATGGTAATTTAAGCAAAAAAGTTAGAACTAGAAAGGAGAAGAAAGGAGGTAAAACCATTAAAAGTTATTTGAGTACCTAACTATTAGCAAATTATTAATAAAAATTGCTAAAATAAGAAATTCCCTAAAATTCACTAAAACTATTAGGTCTTAGTTTATATGCCATGTCCAATGAACCGTCTGTCTATATTTGTAGACGGTAACAATATGTTCTACGCACAACAAAAAAATGGTTGGTTTTTCGATCCAAGAAGAGTCTTAGACTACTTTAAAGGTGAGCCAAATACAATGTTAGTTAATGCCTTTTGGTACACCGGATTAAAAGACCCTCAAGACCAACGAGGATTTCGAGACGCCTTAATTAGTCTGGGTTACACCGTTCGTACAAAAATCCTTAAAGAGTATTATGACGATAATTCAGGTCGCTATTCTCAAAAAGCAAACTTAGATATAGAAATTGTTGTTGATATGTTTAATACAGTAGAGCAGTACGATAAAGTAATTCTTTTTAGTGGAGATGGTGATTTTGAACGAGCAATTGAATTACTCCGCTCAAAAAATACACATATCACCGTAGTTTCAACAGAAGGAATGATAGCTAGAGAATTAAGGAACGCAACGGATCGTTATATCGATTTAAATGATCTTCGTGATCGAATCGAGAAAAATGACTATTAATTATCATTGAAAAAATTATCCGATATCTTTATATAGTTTGAGGAAAAACAACTCTTTAAATCTAGGCAGACGAGCTATGAACAAATCAGTGCAATCAGACCGCATCATTATTTTTGATACCACACTCCGAGATGGAGAACAGTGTCCCGGAGCGACCCTGAATGTGGACGAAAAGCTAACCATTGCTCGTCAATTGGCACGACTGGGAGTGGATGTTATCGAAGCCGGTTTTCCCTATGCCAGTTCAGGGGACTTTGAAGCCGTACAAAAAATAGCTCAAGCGGTGGGTGTAGAGTCAGGCCCGACCATTTGTGGACTCGCTAGGGCGACTCGCAACGATATTCAGGCGGCAGCAAATGCCCTGAAACCGGCGGCTAAAAAGCGCATTCATACCTTCATTGCTACCTCCGATATTCATCTGCAATACAAACTCAAAAAGTCGAGGCAGGAGGTTTTGGAAATTGCACCCGAAATGGTGGCATACGCCAAATCCTTTGTAGACGATGTGGAGTTTTCTCCCGAAGATGCCGGACGTTCTGACCCCGAGTTTTTGTATCAAGTGTTGGAACGGGCGATCGCGGCTGGTGCGACCACAGTCAATATTCCCGATACCGTAGGTTACACCACCCCCAGCGAGTTTGGGGCGTTAATCAAGGGGATTAAAGAAAATGTCCCGAACATTGACCAAGCAATTATTTCCGTACACGGTCACAATGACTTAGGCTTAGCCGTCGCCAACTTCCTGGAAGCCGTCAAAAATGGTGCCAGGCAGTTGGAATGCACGATTAACGGAATTGGAGAACGGGCAGGAAATGCAGCGCTAGAAGAATTAGTAATGGCCTTGCATGTCCGACGGCAGTATTTTAACGGCTTCTTTGGACGCCCGCCTGAGTCGGAAGCCCCCTTGTGCAATATCGATACAAGGCAGATTTACAAAACCTCCCGCCTGGTTTCGAGTTTGACTGGGATGTTGGTACAACCGAATAAAGCGATTGTCGGTGCAAATGCCTTTGCTCATGAATCAGGCATTCATCAAGATGGCGTGCTTAAGAATAAGCTGACCTATGAAATCATGGATGCCCAGTCGATTGGGCTAACCGAAAATCTGATTGTATTGGGTAAACATTCGGGTCGCAATGCCTTCCGCACTCGCTTACGGGAACTGGGATTTGAACTGACAGAAAACGAGTTGAATAAAGCGTTTTTGCGGTTTAAAGACCTGGCGGATAAGAAAAAAGAAGTCTCAGATTGGGACTTAGAAGCGATCGCCAACGACGAAATTCAGCAAACTCCTGAACTCTTCCGCTTAGAGTTAGTGCAGGTGTCCTGTGGCAATAATGCCCGTCCGACGGCCACCGTGAACTTGAGAACGCCCACGGGGGAAGAACTCACCGATGCTGCTATCGGTACGGGGCCTGTGGATGCGGTGTACAAAGCCATCAACCGAGTGGTCAAGGTTCCCAACGAGTTGATCGAATTTTCTGTACAATCCGTGACCAAGGGAATTGATGCGATCGGAGAAGTGACGATTCGGTTACGGTACAATGACCGCGTATTTTCCGGCCATGCGGCCAACACCGATATCATCGTGGCTTCAGCGCAAGCATACATTAATGCCCTCAATCGTCTGTATAGCTTTTTACACAAAAATGCCCAACAGCCAACGGAGAACGACCAAACCAAAACATCGGTTATAACAGAGGAATCTGTGGTGGGTTAGGCTTTGAGAGGGAAGCCTCGATTCTCGTTGGGCTAACCTGGGCGAGACTAATTTTGCACGGATACTGATTTCACTCTATTGGGTGCGAAAGTATACATTAGCTTTTGGGTATCGGAACACGCCTGAGTCTATGACAACTTCCCGATTGCGGGTTGAAAATCACCATAACCATTTAATCGATGCAGTCTGCCTAATCGGACTGACGCTCTTGATTTTGATCATCACCTCGCTCTACATTACCAGCGAACGCAACTTTCACTGGTGGATCGACTGGTACGAGCGAACGTTGATGGTTGCCGATACGTTTCGTGAATCTCCTGCTGAGGGGATTGCACTCATACATAACTCCCTCAATTCAGAACGCAATCGACTGTATACACTGCCCTTAATTCCATTTCTTTGGGTTTTCGGTCAGTCGCGCCTCGTCTACGAAATCGCTCTGGCACTAGTCTATCTGCTACCCTTTGCTTTGGTGATGGGGGCGATCGCCACGCAACTGATTCGAGTACACTCGCGTCTGGTATTCTGGGCAACGGCCTTCCTGACGTTACTGATTCCGGTGAACTGGATACCCACTTTTATGGGGATTCCCGATACCGGAGGCGCTACCTTGATGGCCATGGCAACCTACGTTTACTTTAAGGATGTCAGACTCCAGCAATGGTGGCGAATTCCCCTCATCGGTAGCGCGATTGGGATGGCAATTTTGGTACGACGGCCGTTTGTTTATGCCGGTCTAACGTTTATAGCGGCTTTGGGTTTGCAAGCGTTGCTTTTTTTTGTCGTCGAGGTGCGAAGACAACCAGCCCAGACTCAGTTTAAGTCTCGCTTAGTCGCCTTAAGTCCCAGTTTGAGAACTTTACTCTTAACCTGGATTCGGATTGGTTTAATTGGAGCAACGGCACTGGCGACGTTAGCCATTGTTGCACCCCAGTTTACCTATGCTGCCCTCAACAATGATTACAAAACCCTATACACCTCATGGACTTTACCCTTTAGGGATATTGCCAGTTTATATGGCTCGTTTTACGGTTGGGGTACTTGGCTTTTAGTCATTCTGGGATTTTCAGCAAGCTGGGTGACTCGGACTCTACCCTTACCCGCTCTCAGTTTTATGGGGTTTTCGGGTATCTTATCCTTGAGCGTTTGGCTGATTGTTTTGCGCTATGGCAATGTTTTTTACTCTTTACAAGTCACTCCGTTGATCCTCATCGGATTAGTGGCTTTAATCTGGACGAGTTGGATCAGACTTAAGGGTAAATCACGCCGATTAATGTTGGGGATTGTGGGATGCTATCTTGTGGGCAATTTGATTGCAGGACTTGCTCCAGTTGGGTCAATCAGTCGCGCCTTTCATCCCTTGTTTGTGGCGAATATGCCGCCGTTGGTGCGTACTGATTACGATGAAGTTGTGCGTCTAGTCAACTTCTTGCGTCAACTTACCCCGAATCAAGAGCCGATTTTTGTAGTTGGGTATCAGCGCTTACAGCTTACTTCTAGTATGCTGAGGGCGGCCGAACATGTGATGTATCCCCAAGAAGATCGGTTTTTGAACATTCTCGTCTCACCGGAAGTTGATTCTCGGGATTGGTATCCGCTAGAGGGGTTGTTAGAAGCGCAATATGTAGTGGTTCCTACCCAGTTGCCCGATTATGGCCATGACCCCACAAAGCTGACGACGGTGGGAGAATGGCTCCCGAATCAAGAGTATGATGTCGTCAATGTGGCATTTGATATCTTCTCGCAAGAGTGGGAATTTGCTCGGGATTTTCAGCGCTTTCCCCTACAATTCCAGTTTGAGAATGGGGTGGGGGTTAATATCTACCAACGAATTCGTCCCACAGCGTTAGGTACGACGGTGCGGACTCTGCATGCGATGCAGCAACAAATTGGCCAACGTCCGGGTTCTCAAGGGGATTGGATTATTTTGAGTCAGTGGATGCGTAATACTCGAATCCAGTTAGAGCCAGACTATCATTATCAACTGACAGCTTACCGTCGCGATCGCTCTGGGAATGGGTTCGGGGACGGCTATAGTTTATTTGACTCTTTGCCGTTGGTGAGAGAGTTGGGTTTACACACGTCTCTCATACGGGATGTGGAAGAACCTTCACTCTTGGAATTGCCTAAGTTGAGTTTTGTTAAACAGTTACGAAGTCAAGGGTTGAGTCCGTCTAGTCGTTATGAGGAATTACCTCCACCCAGCACAGACCGCACTCAGCAGTTAGGAACCTCATTACTTTATCTTGGCCCTATCTTTAACCGAGCTCAGGTTGATGGGGTTATCTCTTTCTTGGATGAAGATTGTATGGGTTCGTCGTTACGATTAGCACTCGTGAACTGGGAGGGACAGATTATAGGTTCAACCGAAAGCGTTTATGAACGTCAACCAACACAGGTAACTCCGTTTGAACTATCGGTGGGTGGTCAAGACTCGGCCTATTTGGTGTTTAATATCCTCAATTACAATCGCTACGAACGTGTGAATTCTTGTACATTGCAAGTCAAATCCCTAGCAATCTCGAATTCACAATAACTCTTGCTCATTTTCTCGCGTGAGAGGATTACAGCAGATTGCAAAAAAATGAAGTACAACTAGAAAAAACAAAACTCAAATAGCGAGTGAAATGACCATAAAACCAGTAAGGGCAGGTTTTGATGTCAAGTTTTCGGTACTGCCCAAAGTTGATAACTAAACCCGCCCCTACGATAATCTGGTTATTTCACCGGATTTGATATCACTCCTGACTTCTGACTTCTGACTCCTGCTGTAATTTGTTTGATTTTAACCGGAAATAATGTCTAGAACCCGGTAAAGTATTTTCAAGGAAGGTGTGCCAAAATCTCAATGTTAGACGAAACCTTAGAAAAAGAACGACGTTTTCATGATGCTTGGGCGGCCGCTATCGATGTCGATGGCATTCATGTGGCTGACTATTTTGAATCCTGCACAGCCCCAGAAAACCGATTTATTCTCCAAAAAATGGGAAATCTTGAAGGGAAGCGGTTATTAGATTTGGGGTGCGGTGCGGGTGAAAATAGTGTCTATTTTGCCCAACGAGGAGCACATTGTGTCGCGGCTGATTATTCTCCCGGAATGGTAGAGGTAGCCCTAAAATTAGCGGCGGCCAATGGGGTTGCTATTGAAGGGCATACGGCTAATGCAATGGCTTTAGACTTTCCGGATAATACGTTTGATTTTGTCTATGCCTCGAATTTATTGCATCATATTCCTGACCCTCAAATTGCCATTAAGGAAATGCATCGAGTCCTCAAACCGGGTGGAAAAGCTTGCTTTTGGGACCCATTAAAACACAATCCCATCATCAATGTTTACCGACGAATGGCAACGGAAGTACGTACGGAAGATGAAGCCCCTCTGGATATTAATATCGTCAAATACGTCAAGACTCTGTTTCCAGAGGTTGCCTACGATACTTTTTGGATTGCGACGCTTTGGATTTTCTTGCGCTTTTACTTAATTGAAAAAGTTGACCCCAATAAGGAGCGATATTGGAAGAAAATTATTAGTGAGCGAGAGCGATTGGAACCGAACTATCGGAGATTAGAGCAACTCGATAGTTTTTTGAAAAACATTCCTTTGATGAAACGGTTAGCTTGGAATATCGCTGTGGTAGCCACCAAATAAGGGTACATCCCACTTTTGTAAAAAGATGTCGGTAGGGGAGCGGAGGAGTCGGGGAAATGGGGAGAATTTAGATATAAATATAAACTCTCCTCACCCTTCTTTACAATTTTCTCGCTGGGGGATGCTCCCCAAAATAACAATATTCAAGCATACACTGAATTGATTACTCCTAGCTTGAGTTCAGGACAAGACACAGACAGGGATGAAATAAACTGCAATTTTATTAAAAAATGGTATTACAAATGTTGTTTTAAAAAGTTTATTTTCATTGAAAATAGTAAAAAATTAAGTTAATTCCCTAGAAAGATTTCTTCATTTCCTACAGCCGGAATAGGAAAGATAAGGCTAAAATCGGTAGCATCTATCTCTGTCCACATTATTATTTATTTTCAGAGGAATATGCTATGGCGAGAACTCCTGAAGAACAAGAAATCATTAGTAATAAATTTGGAATTATTTCCACTCAACGAATTATATTCTCTAGCAACAAAGATTTGTTTAGTAATGGTTCTCAACAAGAGGTTCCATTGAAACAGGTTGTTGATGTTCGGTTTCAGAAGCAAAAATCTTTGGTGCTAGGTATTATCGGAGTTCTAGGTATAGCCTTACCGTTTGGAATTATTATTTTTTCTGCCGGTAACATAGTACTCATGTTAGGAGGCTTTATCCTATTAGCTTTGGGTGTTTGGATGACATACCTGGGTTTTGGAGGATTTCCTACCGTTATTGTATCCATAGCTGAAGGTAAAAAAATCAAAGCTAGGGGTTGGCCTAACGATAAGGATGAAGCAAAAGCCTTTGCATTGGTTTTACTGGAAAAACTTAAAAACTAGAGTCGGATTTACTGGATTTAATCTTGCATTCCCTAACCTGATTTTGTTAAACCTTCTGGCTTTTATATTCCACTCACTGATATAGCCAACCAAGCTGATAAGGCTATTTGGTAGTAGCTGTCTTGGTTGTTTTTCGGCAGTTTCTGAGAGATAAGGCAGTTAATGGTATAGTCTGTAATCTACTCTCCAGACTAGTCAGTAGTATGAAACGCAGAAAATTTATTTATTACGGGGCAATAAGCAGTACTGTATTTGGAGTAAATACGGCTTTAAGCAAATTTCATAAAATCAATGCCTTATCCTTAGAAAGGATAGCCCAAAAGCCTCTATATGACTGGATTCTTTTATACTGGATGCCCTATGATAATAACCTTTCATACTTAGGCTTACCTATTATTCGGATGCTAGCCAAGGGTGTCCAGAGTGACAACATTTTGGTAGTAGTGGAATCCGATCTTAGTGAGGCAGAGCAACTTTCCAGAAACATTATAACTAAAAGTAATGTTATCACCGAAAAATTAGAAACAGGTAACAGTGCTAGTGAGCAAGTTTTTGCTGAATATCTCAATTGGGCTAAAGCAAATTTTAAAGCTAAAAAATGGGCAATTATTTTTTTAGGGCATGGGGGACGTTTAGATGAAGTCAGCCCTGATGAAAACCCATTGACTCAATTCTTTTATCTGAGAAACAAACAATTAATCTTCAGGATTTGAATCCTTATTATTATGAAGGTGAACGGTTTGTTGATGTTGGTATATTTTTTAGTAAGATTATTGATAATCGGTTTAATACCCAAAAAACATATAATGAATTTATGGAGTTTCTAAGAAATTTAATGATTGTTCGAGTGCGACAACAGGGTTCATTTATTTTGAGAAATGAAGGATATCAAGCTTTTTCTGGTTTAGGAATGTTTTTACCTAAGGAAAGACAAGAATTAGAAGAGTATCGCTATTTACAGTTTTTTAGTGACATTAAATTTATTCCACTTTTTGACAAAGTTTTATTTAATTAATTAAATAGATAGTTGATAATAATTAACATCACCGTACTTGCACCTATACCTTACCTAAGAATACAGAACTCATCTTGGAAAATACTCTAAAAAATCCGTAAATTTTCGGGTGTGGAAAACATATTTTTTTTGTAGGCTGAGGGAATTATTATCACTCAACCTCACGCATCTACTCATAATAATGAACACTCCCGAAATAACCTGCTGGAACGATGTCCTTATCGCCTTCAAAAAAATTTGGGGATATGATGATTTTCGCCCCCCTCAAGGTGAAATTATCCAAAGTCTATTAGCACAACGGGATGCACTCATTGTCATGCCAACAGGAGGAGGAAAATCCATCTGTTTCCAACTTCCAGCACTACTACAAACAGGCATAACGTTAGTTATTTCGCCCCTAGTAGCATTAATGGAAAATCAAGTTCAGGAACTACACCAACTTCGATTACCTGCGGCTTTATTACATAGCGAATTACCGACATATCAACGACGGCAAACACTCCAAGCTTTAGAGCGTCAACAGTTACGTTTGCTCTACCTATCGCCTGAAACACTACTCAGTCCACCTGTGTGGGAACGGTTATGTCAGCCACAGCTTAAAATTAACGGATTAATATTAGATGAAGCCCATTGTTTAGTGCAATGGGGTGATACATTTCGTCCTGCATATCGGCGTTTAGGAGCGGTACGTCCTACCTTACTTAAATATAAACCTGTAGGAACAAAAATCGCGATCGCGGCCTTCACAGCAACTGCCAGCCCTAGCGCCCAAAAAACTATCCAAAAGGTCTTGCAACTTCAACAGCCTAAACCTTTTTTAATCAACCCATATCGGCACAATCTCAACCTTAAAGTGCAGATGGTTTGGACTCCTAGAGGACGCCGCCAACAGTTATTAAAATTTATCCAAGCCAAACCTCAACAAACGGGGTTAGTCTACGTTCGTTCTCGGCGTGAAAGTGAAGAATTAGCCGAATGGTTAGGTTCACTAGGTTACGCCACAGCCGCCTATCATGCAGGTTTAAATCCAGAAGAACGCCGTACCATTGAAGCGAGTTGGTTGAGTGGAAAAAGCCAGTTTGTCGTTTGTACTTGTGCCTTTGGTATGGGGATTAATAAACCGGATGTACGCTGGATTGTGCATTTTCAATCTCCACAGCTTTTGTCAGAATATGTACAAGAAATAGGACGGGGAGGACGGGATGGATTACCTTCTGATGCTTTGACGTTGATTAGTGAGCCAACAGGATGGTTAAATCCAGAAGACAAGCAACGACGGCAATTTTTTGTGGATAAATTGCGATCGCAATATCAAGATGCTCAACAATTAGTTAAGAAATTACCTATACAAGGGGACATTGCCACCGTAGCAAAGCAACATCGTGACGGTGCCATTGCTCTCGCCCTTCTCCACAGCGCAGGCCAGCTCGAATGGCAAGACCCCTTCCATTATCGCAGACATTCAGGCCGAACTACTCAAACCCTTTCTCAGTTGAGTGCTACTCAGGAGAAGGTACAACAGCAGATGTCTCGATACTTAACAACCCGCGAGTGTCGATGGCAATTTTTGCTAGGTGCTTTTGGCTTCACTCAAGAAGCGACGAAATTTCAGTGTGGACACTGCGATAATTGTTTGAGACGCTAGAGATTGAGGATATGGTGTAGCGAGAGTGAGCGCCGATGAAAAAACTCTTAATTACAGGTGCCAGTGGTTTTTTAGGCTGGAATCTATGCCAGGTAGCCAAACCCGAATGGGATATTTATGGAACTTATTTTTCTCATTCTGGGAAAATTCCTGGCGTCACTTTTGTAAAAGTTGATGTGAAAAGTTTTGAGGAACTCAAGCGTCTATTTCAAGAAATAAAACCGGATGCAGTGATTCATTTAGCGGCTCAATCCAGTCCTAATTTTTGCCAAACTCACCCAGAAGAATCCCACGCCATTAATGTTACCGCATCTTGTAATATTGCTGGGTTATGTGCGGACTCTTCTATTCCTTGCGCTTTTACTTCAACTGACCTAGTTTTTAATGGATTAAATGCTCCTTATCGCGAAACCGATTCTGTCTCTCCTCTGAGTTTGTACGGTGAACAAAAAGTTATGGCAGAGGAGGGAATGTTAGAACGTTATCCTCAGACGGCTATATGTCGTATGCCTTTAATGTTTGGTGAGGCTATACCTCCAGGTCAAAGTTTCCTCCAGTCCTTTATTCAAACCTTACGGGAGGGAAAAGAACTCAAGTTATTTACCGATGAATTCCGAACCCCAGCGAGCGGAACAACGGCTGCTAAAGGGCTATTATTGGCACTGGAAAAAGTGAATGGACGGATTCACTTAGGTGGAAAAGAGAGGATGTCACGTTATGAATTTGGTCGATTATTTGCCGAGGTGCTAGAACTTCCAGAAATGGGGATAAAAGCCTGTCAGCAAAAAGATGTAAAAATGGCAGCACCTAGACCTCCAGATGTTTCTTTGGATAGTTCAAAAGCCTTTGCTTTGGGGTATGCACCGCTATCCTTGCGGGAAGAACTAGAGGCATTAAAAGGTAAGGTTTAGCTTATTGCTATCTTCTGTGGGGAATCTTTCTGTTATTGGTTATTTCTAGGATGCGTGTTAGCAGGGGGCTTTCCATTTTAAATTACTTACGACTCTCCATAAATCGTCACAACTATTCTTCGTTGACGGGGTTTAATATCACATTCCAAATGAAAAATTTGTTGCCACGTTCCTAACTCTAAACCTCCATTTTTTATGGGTACGGTTAACGAAGGGCCGAGCCAAGTTGCTTGCAGATGAGAATGTCCATTGCCATCATGCCACATCTGCTCGTGTCCATATTCTCGACTGGGTGGAATCAGTTTATCTAAAATTTCAGGTAAGTCTCGTTGCAGTCCAGGTTCAAATTCAATGGTTCCAATTGCACCGGTACTGCCAATATTAAAAATGTGAACCATTCCCGTCTTAATGCCTGATTTTTTGACAACAGTATTCACTTGGTCGGTAATATCATGCATTTCTCCATGACGGTCTGTAGAAAGGGTAATTTGCTCCTGATGAACCATAATTTTATTGCTTCTGCCTTATCCCTTTTGCCTTATGTTTCTTGAAACTGACTTCATCCTTTTAACCTTCATATTCGCTATCAATCTCAATCTCCAATGTTTCCTCATCAATCCGTATATACAAAATATTCGGACGACAACAAACCTGGCAATCCTCAATATAGGATTGCTGTCCCCCTGCACTTAAATCTACAAAGGTTAAATTGGGTTCGCCGCAGTAAGCGCAGGCATATTCAGCAGTAGTTTGCATATATGTTTGTCTCGATAACTAACTAAAATGAGTTGACTAATTAGATATTAAATATTGTTTCAATTCTACGCCTTTGAGACGTTTTATGGAACCGCTAGATGCTTGTTAACTTGTCTGATGCCTAAACAACGTGGGATGAGATGGTTATGGCTGTACAAAGATGAATATTATATAACAATTATTGTATTTTGACCTAAGGGGTATCTCCTCCTATTCGAGAAAATTAAACCTAGATAAATATAGGTGGTTATGAACTGAATCCGCCCAACTCATCGTTTCCCAATTCTCAGTCCACACAAATTTTGTAGTAAACACAAATTCAGAAATTAATCAACCCGGATAGGACAGAAATGGTTCGCGAGAATTTACACCTACTCTATTCATTCATTAAACATCAGCAGTTATGTCGGAAAAATCTGCGATCGCCCTTTGCAGCCTATGTATTGCTGTATTAGCAGTTCCGTTGCTTGTGGCCATTCAATCTTTATCGACCTTAATCTGGAGCGGGACAATGGTTTTTGCTCTGATCAATGGTAAGGGATTAATCGAGGAAGAAGACGAGTTATGAAGGTTCTTTCTTAGTGATGAGAATCAGGATTAATAGCTAAACCTGTTTGAGGGTCAAACAAATGGATGCGTTCGGTTGCCATTGATAGCCAAAGTTGCTCACCCGTTTCAAAGATTTGATCAGGTGCCGTTCTGACTTGTAGAGGCAATGTTTTATCCAACATCACGGTTAAATAGGTGTCATTTCCTAATGCTTCAACCAGTTCAACCTGGACTAGTAAATTTTTAGGTGCTGGAACACTCACACTTAAATGTTCGGGACGAATGCCTAATGTCAGAGTATATCCATCGTAAGGCCGTAAAACCGACTCCCAAACTTCAGGCAAAGTTAGGCGAAACTGGGAATGAGTCATCAAAAGCGGTGCTTTAATCTGGACGGGGATAAAATTCATTGGGGGCGAACCAATAAATTCGGCCACGAATCGATTGGCAGGATAGTTATACAATTCCAGGGGAGGTGCAAGCTGTTGAATTTGCCCTTGATTCATCACAGCAATGCGATCGCCCATTGTCATCGCTTCAGTTTGGTCATGGGTAACATAAATCGTCGTAGTTCCCAATTGCCGTTGCAGTTTGACAATTTGAGTCCGAGTTTCAGCCCGGAGTTTCGCATCCAAGTTAGAAAGCGGTTCATCCATCAAAAAAACTTGAGGATTGCGAGAGATAGCGCGTCCTAATGCCACCCGTTGCCGTTGCCCTCCCGACAAATGTTTCGGTAATCGGTGTAATAACGGTTCAATTTGTAACAACTGTGCCACCCGTCGCACCTGTTCATCTACAGCTTTTTCTTTTTCAGACAGGTAACGCAGTCCTTTCGGAAGCGATCGCGTCATTCCCACAGCGAAATCCTCCACCCAAGGCGGAATTTGTTGGGTAGAGTCGTCTTCTTGATGACTGATTTTAGTCCGTCGCAATCCAAATGCTATGTTGTCATAAACACTCAAATGGGGATAGAGAGCATAGTTTTGAAACACCATTGCGATGTCTCGTTCCTTGGGCGGTAAGTCATTCACCAGGCGATCGCCCACCCAAATATTCCCCCCAGTCATCTGCTCCAAACCCGCAATAATCCGCAGCAACGTACTTTTGCCACAACCCGATGGGCCTACCAGCACCATAAACTCGCCATCATTGACCGTTAAGTTAATCCTCCTTAAAACATTGACATTTGCTGTTTTTTGTGCAATTTGACCTTCCCGACTGGAAGCTGGCTCCGATATTACCCGTTGAGCATCATCCACGGCTTTCGGCAGTGGTTCTGCTGTTGCAGGTGTGATGGTGCGCTCACCCTTACGGCTGGAATAGCTTTTGTATATATTTTCTAGAACGACTTGCGCCACGATAGATTCCCATTCCCTTATTCTGCTATTCTTCGCTGTTGCTAAGGCGATGGCAACAGCAGTTTAATGATTGACTTCAGAAGTATATTAATCAAGTGAGCTGCTCGTTTCCCTAGTCGAGTCGTAGCTCCTGAGAGATTAGTTTATTCCATCCTACCTATTCGTGGGGGTTTGATGGAGCGAGCGCGACCTGAAATGGTCGTTTAATACAGGGAGCCTTCTCCCCTAGCGGATTCACACCCGCTACCCTCACGTAAAAGACTCATCCGAGTCCGGTCACGACCAAGTAGGTAACGAAACAGTCGGAGTGCAGACCACGCAAGTAACCGAAGCTAGCAGCCTAAGCTGGTTAGGAACGAGAGGGTAATCTTCTATGGTGAACGAAAGTGAACTATCGTTTAAACTGCGTCATCCAAAACAGAGCCAAATAAGGCTGACAGGCTCTAACCAAAAGGTGAGCGGATAGGATTTATAGCTGTGTCCTTATGAAAAGGCAAAGTTATTTAAGCGCTGTCGAGCGTTGCTTAAGCACCGTGACTTGATTCGTGATCTTACTTCAACTGCTCAATTAAGCGATCGCCCTTTCTCGTAGATTGAGTTGACGCATATTACCCAACATTTTTTTACTCACAATCTTATTCATTTCCAACATTCCAATGCGATGATTGGACGGGGTGCGATCGCCTCAGCAAAACAAAGAACTATCCATGTCTTCGGTAAAATAAAGGTAAAGCTCATGATTAGTTTTCTAAAATTAAAATGATAAATCTAGAGTGGCAGCAGTCTTATCCATTCACCAACTTCAAGGTGACGCTCCTGCTAGAAAAACTGGCATCTGGGCAAATTGCTGCATCTGTATTAGAGTTTCCCAACTGTCGAGTGAAAGCAGAAACACGAGAAGCGGCGATTGCACAAATTCAAGCTACCTTTTTAGAACGACTAAAAAATATTGAAGCGATTTCATGGAAGGTGCCGATTCAGGCTAATGCCGTAGGCGTCGCTTCGCTATCAGAACCAACCTGGATGAAATTTGCAGGTGTCTTTAAAGACGATGCCGATTTTGCGGCAATTATGGAGTCAATTCGCGCCGAACGAACCTCAGATGATGAGGAGGAAGTCGATCCTTCTTATTACCTATAGAGGTTGCTTTTCGTGTGTCGATATATTCTGGATACCGATTGTGTTTCACTGATTCTCTACAATCATCCCCAACTTATCGCTAACGCGGCAAAGCATCAGGTTGCCATCACGATTGTCACTGTTCAAAAACTCTTCAATGGCTGGATTAGCAGGATTAACGAGCCGTCTCAGGTGCATAACCTACCTGCACTCTACTCAAAACTTTGGACAACTGTAAAATATCTTCAAACGATTGAGGTACTAAACTTTACACCCGAAGCTGATACTTGTCTCAAGAAACTGTTAAAAGATAACCCGCCCCTGCGGAAAAATCGCCTGCAAAAAGATATGCGTATTGCAGCCATTGCGTTGTCCGTCGGTGCTACCGTTGTCACCCGCAACCAACGAGACTTTGGTCAAGTTCCCGGACTCTCGATTGAAGATTGGACACTGTAGAGAGTCTGTTATGAGGAATTGCTGAGTGTGGGGTAAATTCAGGCATTACAGACAATCGTAACTCACACAAACACCAATCAGTGCGATGCTTGCACTCTTTGCGCTCGTGTCAGATGTAATCTTAGCTCTATAGTAGGCGATCGCTAACTTTGTAGCTTGGATGAACGCCTGTTTCCCTACGTCTTTTTCCACTCACAATCTAATTCATTTCCAATATTCCAAAAAGTAGGGAAGCGGCAACGAGCCACCCAATGAGGGCTAAAACTTTTTTTCAGAAGCCTTACTTGAACTGCTCGATTAAGCGATCGCCCACCCGCAAAGCATTGGCAATGACCGTTAAGCCGGAACTCACACTAGCATGAGCAGCAAATACCAAGCACTAGGCTGATTGTACGGGAGTGATCGCAGGTTCTACCTTGCCTGATTCTAGGGTGACGTAGCAGGACGCACAACACGAATCAGCTTGCCTTGCAAAGGTTCCTCTGCTGTAATTGCGGTGTGGATTCGGTTAGCCAACGCTTCCCAATCGCGGTCATTCGTACAGGCGATAATGCCTGCATGATCTGGCTGTATGCGGTGCAACCGAATGAAATCTTTACGATTTTGGGTAAGGACAGCACGGTTGGAGCTAGTTGCGAAACTTAATACTTCTGGATCAGGAATTCCCTGATTTGCTCGACCTGCTTCTTGAACCGTTAAAACATCATGTCCCAACGCTCTTAGGAATTCTACAACAGGATATGGGTATTGCTCATCCGCATAGAGACGCGCCATGAGCTACAAATCCTCATGCATCACTTCATTGTTTTCCCGAATCTCTGTTTCAATTTCTTCGGGGAAAGCTTCAGCATATGCCCAGGCGTTGGCAATATCAGTAGCAGATAGTGATGGATAACTTATAAGTAAGTCAGCTTCGCTATAGCCAATACGACGCGCTTCTACAAGTCCCCAGACGGTGATGCGAGTTCCCGCAATACAGGCACTTCCACCGCAAACACCAGGCGTTTTTTTTATACCACGTCCTAGAGTGATTTTACCTTGGGATAGGAGTTGAACAACTTGGGCTTTTTCGTCGTCAGAGAGTGCCAGCAGTTGAGGCTCTAAGTCTTTCAGCGTCATGGCAAACAGTAGACTTGCGGCTAATTACTATTCTATCGAACCCATTCAGCCATCTACCCCATCTCTGATTACCCTAGATGGCTAAAACTCTCTCCCCAGAAGCCTTACTTCAACTGCTCGATTAAGCGATCGCCCACTCGCAACGCATTAGCAATCACCGTTAAACCGGGACTCACACTGGCATGAGATGGGAAAAAACTGCTGTCTACGACATAAAGATTATGCACTTCATGGGTACGACAGTTCAGATCCAACACAGAAGTCGCTGGGTCTTCTCCAAACCGACAAGTGCCGCACTGATTAGCAACAACCTGTACAGGCATATCACTGCGAGGATGGGTTGTGCGGTTAAATACATTCGGCTGAGACTGCTCAACGCTTTTCAATACATCAACCCAACGATAGACCAAGCGATCATGCGCTTCTACATTATTCGCCGTGTAATCAATTCGCAGTTTGTCTCCCACATAGCGAACGCGATTGTCAGGATGAGGCAAATCTTCCGTTTTCAGCCACCAACCGATTGAATGGGTTGCCAACTGCCGCAAGCCAAAATTGGGCATCAGTCTAGACAATGCCGAAAAAATTGGTGGTGCTTCTGCAAAAATCACATCTTGAAAAATGCCACCAGAGTTCTGCACATGACCCATTGGATAGGGAAAATCCTTGTTTCCCCAATAAAAATCATTTAGCCCTAATGTGCGGGAAAATGACGCAGAATTAGCACTAGAGGTTAACTGCACCACAACTGAGAGCAGTTGTTTCATCAAATTTCGCCCCACCTGATTAGAGCCGTTCGCAAGTCCATTGGGGTGTTTTTCGTTAGCAGATCGCAGCAGCAATGCCGCCGAATTTACAGCACCACAGGCAAGCACTACAATATCGCCTAAAAACAAATAGGACTGTTCCCCAATTTTTGCCTCAACCGCTTTGATTTCTGAGCCTGAGGGATTGGTATGCAGACAAACGACTTTGGCAGACGTTTTGAGCGTCACGTTCTCATTGTTGAGGATTGGAGTAACTCCGGTGTCTTCAGCATCGGTTCTACCCTGATCACCCAACCCTAACGGCAAATGAACCGGATGCAACCCCTGCTTAGAAAGCGTGTCGCCAATGCGTTGCACCATCGGCTCATGGGCAACTTCCGGAAACGGATAAGCTTCGCTATGGGGCGGTTCGGTCGGGTCATCTTCGAGTTTACCGTGTACTTGATACAGCTTCTCGGCTTGGGTGTAGTAAGGCTCAAAGTCCTGATATTTTAGTGGCCATGCGGGAGAAACCCCAGCCTGATGCTGCACTTGCTCAAAGTCACGTTCGCGTCTTCGCTGCAAAACGCCACTCCAAATTTTTGTATTGCCACCAACCGCATAATAAGTTTGTGGATTAAACGGCTCTCCTGAATTGTCGTACCAGGATTCAGGCGCATGAAATTGCTCTTTCTTAAAAACTTCTGTATCGACCAACTCTGAGCTTTCGCGATAGATCAGTTCTCCGCGATCTAGAAGCAAAATCTTTTTACCTGTTGGTGCCAGCTTTCGCGCCAGCGTCCCGCCGCCTGCACCTGTACCAACAATAATTACGTCATAGTATTGGTCGTCAATAATCATATAGGTCTCCTGTTATGGGGGAAGGGATAAGGGAAGGCAGAGGGCAGAGGGCAGAAGGCAAAGAAAAGGAAGAAGGTAGGGGGCAGAGGGCAGAAGGAGGGAGATGGAAGGAGGAAGGTGGTAGAAGAAAGGAGATAGTGGGAAGACTAGAAATAGGATGTTACTTGGATATTAGTTATGAGTCACAGGGAGCAGTTTATTTGGAAGAAGGGGGTGGAATTGGCGGTTAAGTGTTACAATCTGACGCACGGCTTTCCGCGATCGGAAGTTTATGGTTTAACGAGTCAAATTAGACGAGCATCCGTTTCAGTGGCGTCCAATATTGCAGAAGGATATGGTAGGAAAACCAAACAAGAATATGTTCAATTTCTACACATTGCTTTTGGTTCCTTGCGAGAACTAGACACACAATCGATCATTGCCCAACAAGTTGCTCTAGCTGAAGGTTCAAAGTTCATTACTCTCCTAAACGATGTCGAAGAAATGCAAAGAATTTTAGTCGCAACCATCAACAAACTCAAATCACCTACCTAAGTGGGTGGTTAATAGATAACTGTCATTAAGTCAAGGCAGAAGGCAAAGGGCAGAGGGCAGATGGGAAGAGGGTTTGGATCGCTTATCTTTCTTTACCTAGTTATCTTTATTTGTGCCTTCCCACTTAATCTCCTTCCACCTTCCACCCTCTTTCTTGCCTCCTGCCCTCTTTTTCCCACCTTCTGCCTTCTGCCTTCTCCCTCCTGCCTTCATTCACTGCCAGACATAAATTAGCGTGTACAACACAATCCAAATGACATCGACAAAGTGCCAGAATAACGATGTCGCTTCAACACCAAAAAAACCGTTTTCGTAGTTACCAGGGATAAACGATCGCCCTAACATCAAGGTTTGCAGCAGAATACCGGTGAGAACGTGCAAGCCATGAAATCCGGTAAGTAAATAAAACGTGCCGCCAAACAATCCTGACTGAATGCTAAAGGGTAAACTGCGCCATTCCACCGCTTGCCCCCATAGGAAATAACTCCCCATCAGCATCGTGGCTAACAGAAATAGGCGAAAGCCCCACAGTTTTTTATCGTGTAAATAACGTTCAGCCACGTAGATTACAAAACTACTAGATACCAGCACGATTGTATTAATGAGTGGCTCTCTGGTTTCTAAGCCAGTCACACCGGGTGGATACCAGTCAGGACTAGTGGTTTTGTAGACGATGTAACCCGCAAAGAAGCTCAGGAAGATGACACTTTCCGACAGCAGAAACACGATAAAACCGAACTTACTATTGCCTGCTTCGTCGTGTTCTTGGTGTTGTCGAACGTTAGCTTCAATTTCTTGGGAAATGGCTTTTTCTGCTGTCATGATGTTTGCTGCTGCTTCAAAAGTTATGAGTTATGAGTTAAAAACATCTTCAATTCAAAATTCATCACTCATCACTCCGCGTAGCGGTCATAGATTCACGAAACTCAGTCAAGTCTGGATTGGGCACATTCGCGACCAAGGGTTTGTTGCTGCCGTAGCCGTAGGGGACTGAAATCACAACGGGCGTTTCTTCAAAGTTTTCTACTGTGGGCGGTGAAGAGGTGAGCCACTCTAAGCCATAAGCTCGCCAGGGATTGTTGCCCACTTTGTCGCCACGAATCCAGGAACTCACCATGTTGAGAATAAAGGGTAGCGTAGACAGCCCCAATAGAAAACCGCCAATACTTGCGATGACATTCCAGTAGGCAAATTCCAGGTCATAAGATGCGACACGACGGGGCATTCCCATCAATCCTGCGGGGTGCATGGGTAGGAAGGTTAACGCCGTTCCCAGATAAGTCAAGGCAAAGTGCAGTTTGCCCAACCCTTCATAATACATACGTCCGGTCATTTTGGGGAACCAGTGATAGATTCCGGCATAGATGCCCATCACAATCGCACCATACAGCACGTAATGGAAATGTCCGACCACAAAGTAGGTGTTGTTGACGTGAATATCGATCGGCACCGAACCCAGGAAAATCCCTGTGATACCAGCAAACAACCAATTACTAATGCCACCGAGGGCAAATATCATCGGTGTTGTGAAGCGAATCTTACCGCCCCAAATCGTTGCCACCCAACCAAACACCTTGATGCCAGAGGGAATGGCTACCAGCATCGTCGTCACCATGAAAAACATCCGCATCCAACCCGGAGTGGCACTGGCAAACATGTGATGCACCCACACGAAACCACTGATAATCGTGATTAGGATGGATGATGCCGCAATCACCCGATAGCCAAATAGAGGTTTACGGGCATGAACAGGCAAAACTTCAGAAAATATCCCAAACACGGGCAGAACCATCACATAGACTGCCGGATGGGAGTAAAACCAGAAAAAATGTTGATAAAGTATAGGGTTGCCGCCTCGCTCTGGTGCAAAAAAACTGGTGCCGACCGTAATATCGAGCAATAGCATTACCGCACCTCCAGTGAGGGCAGGCAGCCCATACAGTTGAATTAACTGCGCTCCCAGCACTGACCAGACAAAGGCGGGGGTTTTAAACCAAGTCATTCCCGGTGATCGCATCCGGAAGATGGTGGTGACAAAATTCACCGCGCCCATGATCGAAGACACACCCGAAATTGCCACCGCCAAAATCCACAATACTTGCCCGTTAATTAAATTCCCCGTTGGGTTTTGCAAACTCACAGGCGGATAAGCCCACCATCCTGACTGCGACGGGCCTCCCGGCACCAGGAAACTAGCCAGCATGAGAATTCCCACTACGGGAACCATCCAGAAAGAAACCGCATTGAGTCGGGGAAATGCCATATCTCTTGCCCCAATCATTAGCGGCACTAGATAATTTCCCAGTCCCACTAAAACAGGGAATGTCCACATAAACAGCATGATCGAGCCATGCATCGTGAACAGAGCATTATAAACGGTGCGATCGACCAGATCAGCCTCTGGGGTAATCAGTTCACCCCGCATAATCATCGACAACGTGCCACCAATCAGGAAAAAGAAGAAAGAGGTGACGATGTATTGAATACCGATGACTTTGTGATCTGTACTGAAGGTGAAGAATCGCTTCCAGTTGTCGGGCGCACCAGGATAAGGCTGTCCGCGAACGACTTCTGGAGCATCAATCGAGATGTTCGTCATAAATTACTAATCCTTGAGCGATTTTCTACGGAACGCTACGCGATCGCAAAATAAAAGCAAGCCAGATCAAGCAGGCGGACTATCCGGTTCATGCTTAGGCGCATAATTCACCACAGGCGGCGGTGCAGGTGGGATGGTGTCCCAACCGCGAACAGCTACTTTGTCTTTTGTTGCACCTTCCTGCTCGCTTGCTTGGCTGTATTCAAAAGCAGCCTGATTAAAAGCAGGGGTGGGTGAGTTTGCAGCAGCATCGGCAAGCCATTGTTGATATTCGTTAAATGGCTCAACAACGACATCTGCCTGATTTGCTGCAAAGTAAGTGCCACTAAACATAGAATCGCGCAGGCGATAGGTTCCTTTTTTTACCGGAGTCAGTTCAAAATCGATGTCGTGATTGGGAACAACATCTTGCTTCAGACGAAATGCTGGAATGAAAAAGCCATGCAACACATCTTCTGAGCGCAACGTGAACCGCACCCGGCGATCGACCGGCAAATGTAACTCAGTGCTGGTGATATTCTGTTTTGGATAATGGAAAACCCATGCCCATTGTTTAGCTGTTACATTAATTTGCTCAACAGGAACATTTTCCACAGCATTCT
Organism: uncultured Microcoleus sp.; assembly: GCA_964588805.1. Taxonomy (GTDB): domain Bacteria; phylum Cyanobacteriota; class Cyanobacteriia; order Cyanobacteriales; family Coleofasciculaceae; genus CAZPRJ01. Next base: position 55,085 of record CAZPRJ010000006.1, read on the forward strand.
GAATTTCCTGCTGAGGCTTGCTATCAAAGGGTTCAGCGTAAGCAGACTGCATCATCTGAGGTATGTGCAAATGCACCAGTTCCATCGGGCCTCGTACTGCCATTTTTTCGTAAGTCCGATAGCTCACAAAGGAAAGCGTTAACACCAGAGCTAATGGTATTCCCGTCCAGACAATCTCCAGCCAGGTATTACCTTCAATGTGAGGCCCATCGCTCATGTCATACTTACTGGCCCGATGAAAAACCAACGAGTAGAGGAAAGGGCCAATTACCCCTAAGTAAATGAATGTGCCTAACCCAGTGAAGAGACTGAATAAATCATCTAGTAACTTCGCTTCTGCTGCCGCTTCGGGCGGAAACCAGGAATAGGATTGCTTTGCCATCCACAAGCTAGCCAACGCGGACAGGATGGCATAGACCGTCATTATTAGAATTGCACGGAGTTTGAGCATGAGAGCGAATAGTTAGAACAGCGAGAGGATAAGGCAGAAGGCAGAAGGCAGGAGTCAGAAGTCAGAAGTCACAGGAGGAGGAAAAAGAAAGGTAAGGATACTTCTGCACTTTGCCCTTTGCCTTTAAGGACGAAAAACAAAGGATTACTTCTGCCCTTTGCCTTCTGCCTTCCCTCTTCTGCCTTCCCTCTTCTGCCTTCCCTCTTCTGCCTTCCCTAAAGTTGATTAAGATTTTCACCTAAGTGCAGCATTTGATCGGCTGTAACGTGAATGCCGAACTCAGCACCTAGATGTGCGCCCAGTGTTCCCTGGACAAACATCAAAGCAAAAACAAATAAACCAGCAGCCAGATAACTCCACTGCACCTGTCTTGCCATGTCTTTGCGCCACTGATAGCGTTGAAAGCCCCGCCAAACGGTCATTCCCACAATCAAGGTCAAAATCAGCACCCCTCCTACACCGTGTAGAATCATCGTTTCCAGGGCATGAAGCCCCCAGGCACTGGTGACATCCGCAAGCGGTACAGCTAAAGAAACTTCAAACAAACCCGCCATGACGGTAAAAAAGGTGATGATTGCTGATGCCAGCAGGTTATACCAACCGACATCAAACAGCGAGGAGCGGGTAACGGGAATCGCCAGAAACTTAAACACTGCTTTCTCGACGGGAAACAGCACCCCTACAATGTCAAAGGCGATCGCTACGATAAATAGCCCTAGCGTTAGATGCACCAGGTTGGGATGGATGGGAATGATGTAGGGCAACCCATTAACTCCCAAACTCCCCCACTCTTTTAGTAGGTCTGGATTCATGATAGACCTCCTTTAATTGCATCTACGACAGGAATCGTATGCAAGCCATACACCCACACCAGTAAGCTGCCCAGGTATGACTGAATACAAACTAGCCCAACTAGCAGCACACTCACTGCCAAGTAAGGAATGGGTAACTGCGGTCTTTCCTGCAACCGAATCACATAGCGCCATGCAGTGACGATTGCCAGAATTCCTGATAGTGACCAGCCCAAAATTGTATGGACATTCAGGGTTGAAACAGATGCAGCGTAAGGTTCTGCCAGACCTGCTTCAATCTGTCCAAAAATAATTGCAATGAAGATTGAAACCGTTGCGAAAGCCAGATTCCACCACCCGACTTCATACAGTTTGGAATTTTTTGTGAAATACCCAAGGATATCGCAAAACACTGCAAACAGAACCATCGCAATCACGAAATGCACCACGATTGGGTGAATGGTATCGGGATAAGGAAGGTTATGCTCGTTGAGAGGCGGAAGATACTTAAACACAGGTTTCCTACAAACATGCAGTGACAGTGAAATGAGGATAGTACTAAGAAATTATGTTGGCAATTCAACTGTTTACTGGGTATTTAATGAAGATCTAATAAACACAGAGCCATAATTCCTGAGTTTCAAGAGTTCCTGTTTGGAGGTTAGCCTCATTTCTTGTTTTACAAAATCAATCTAAAGAGAGAAGCACTTTCTTGCCTCTTTCTGATATTGATATTGCGTTCAATGAGCGGCTGATGAGTTGAGAAATTTATTTTCTGGGTCGTCATTTCCACCAATGATTTTTACGAAGACTCTGTAGTGAGCGCAGCAACACTGATGATTTTTTCATTTTGCTTGAGTTTAGTAATGCGATCGCCCGTGCCATCCTTACCGCGCACTTTCACAGAATTGATGGGGATATAGATGACTCGCTCAATATTAGTCACCAATGCCACATCAGACGCCCTAGACGCCGCTATCATCACCACTAAACTATCAGCAGCCGTCTTAAATTGCAGTGCCTGAGTCCCCAAATCACCCCGCTTCACCTGCCGAATCACACTTGCAGGAATGCGCTTGCCATACCCTTGCTCCGATATCAGTAAGAGGTTGCCATCCGCACTCACCGCTTCACAACCTACCAATCGCTCCCGACTTTGTAGGCGTAAGGCTTGATTTCCCTGAGCATTGCGCCCCATCATCGGTAAGTGCGCGTCATTAATTTCAAAGCGCAAAATCCGTCCATTACTCGTGGCTAATGCCAGTTGTTCCCCCGCTTGCGCCAAGCTGACAAACTGTAGACTATCCCCATCTTTGAGCTTAATCAAAGTTGTCCCCCGCATCGTCAGACTCGTCAATTCAGAGGCAGGTAGACGTTTAATCCGTCCCTGTTGAGTCAGCAAAATCAGTGAGAACGTTTCAGGAGCATCCGGCAAAATAAAGTGTGCGGCAATGGTTTCAGTGTCCGATTGGGCCGACTCCGGTAGCAAGCTGACGAGGGGAGTTCCTGCTTGCAGTCCTGCCGCCGGAGGAATATCCCGAATCTTGACAGGGTAGGCTTTTCCCCCACTGGTAATCACCACTAATTCTGAGAGCGTCACCGTCGATTTAGACTGAACTACAAAATCACTGCTTTTTGTAGTGGTATGGGCTATTTTTTGCTCTTTGCTAGGACGCTGCCGCATCACATACCCTTGGTGAGTAAATTCCAATACGGTTTCTTCGAGCTCAAGGGCAGGATCGGCAATGGGTAAAGTGGGGAAGTCTGATGCTTTCTTACTTTTGCGCGTTTTTGTCTTACGACTCTTAGTGTCTATCTCGGTGTTCTTGGCTTCCTTTTCCTTGGCTTTTTTCTCTTGAGTAATAATTTTGGTGCGACGGGGATCGGAGTACTTACGCTTGAGGGTTCGCAAATCTTTCTTCAAGGCTTTGAGTAACTCGTGGCGATCGCTCAGTAAGCGCTGCAATTGCTCAATTCGAGTCGTAAGTTCCTCAAACTCAGTCTGTAATTTTTGCCGCTCCAAACCGGTGAGGCGTCGCAGTGGCATGGACAAAATTGCATCTGCCTGAGCCTCAGTAATCGTTAATTGCTCTTGCAAAGAAGTTCTAGCTGTTGTCCCATCGGGTGCATGTCTAAGGATTTCTATCACTGTGTCTAGGTGTCCCAGGCAAGTGAGTAACCCTTCAACAATGTGCAAACGTCTCTCGTTTTGTTCTAGCTCGTAGGTATATTGTCGGGTGAGGGTTTCTTCTCTAAATTGCAGGAACTCTTCGAGCAATTGCCGCAATGTGAGTTGACACGGCTGATTATTGACAATGGCCAACATCAGTGCCCCAAAGTTCGTTTGCAGGGTGGTGTGCTGGTACAACTGCTTGAGCACTCGATTGGGGTTAGCATCTCGTTTGAGTTCTATCACCACCCGCATACCGGTGCGATCGCTCTCGTCTCGCAAGTCTGCAATGCCATCAATTCGGCCTTGGTTAACTAAATCGGCTACTTTCTCAATCCAACCCGCTTTATTTACTTGGTAGGGCAGTTCAGTGATGATAATAGCCGTGCGTCGATGATGGCGTCGTCCTCGGCCGACTTCAACCTGCTCGATGCGAGCGATTCCACGCACCGGAATGCTACCACGACCGGTTCTATACGCTTCATGAATTCCCTCTGTACTGACGATTTCTCCACCGGTGGGAAAATCGGGTCCTGGAATTAACTTCCACAATTTTTGGTCGGATAAGTCCGGATGATCGATTAGCGCAATCAAACCATCCACCACTTCTCCCAAATTATGAGGAGGGATATTTGTGGCCATCCCTACTGCAATGCCAGAACAACCATTGAGCAACAAGATAGGAAGTTGGGCGGGTAAAACAATGGGCTCTTGTTGGGAATTATCAAAGTTCGGCGTAAAGTCCACCGTGGCCTCGCCAATTTCGGTCAGTAAGGCTTCATTGCCGAGGGGAGACAGCCGCGTTTCTGTATAACGCATGGCGGCAGGGGGGTCATTATCCACCGAGCCGAAGTTGCCATGACCGGCTAAGAGTGGATAGCGTGAAGAAAAGTCTTGTACCAGACGTACCAGAGCGTCGTAGACTGCCTGATCCCCGTGGGGATGATATTTTCCTAACACATCCCCTACCACACGGGCACACTTGCGATACGGTCGGTCTGGTGTTAAACCTAATTCGTGCATTGCATACAGAATACGCCTATGAACTGGCTTGAGACCGTCGCGAACGTCAGGAAGTGCCCGCCCCACGATCACACTCATGGCATATTCAAGATAAGACCGTTGCATCTCCGCATGTAAAGCTGTGGGGATGACCTGACCGGTCGTAAGCAGGTTGAGCTGTTTTGCCATGAGTTAAAGTTCCCTAATTTCTGACCACGATGTGATGACGAAGTGACTGCCGGGATGGCAACATGACAGAGTTCCTGTCAGACTTATGATTAACTCGCACTTTTTAAAACGACGACTTTCTAAAGGCAACGCCCATGAAAACCGTTCTGATTGTAGAAGACGATCCGATTAATGCTCGCGTTTTTTCTAAGATTCTCAGCAAGCGGGGCGGCTTGGATGTAAAACATACGGAAGATGTAGAAGAGGTGATGCAAATTGCTCAGTCGGGAGCGGCGGATATTATTTTGATGGATGTTTCCTTGTCTCACAGCGTTTACCGGGGTAAAGCCGTAGATGGTATTAAGATTACGCAGATGCTCAAAGCTGATGCTCAAACGTCCAATCTACCCATTATTTTGGTGACTGCTCACGCGATGGAAGGCGATCGCGAAAACTTCCTCAAGCAGAGTGGTGCTGATGGCTACATTTCCAAACCGGTTGTTGACCATCAGCAGTTTGTGGATCAGATTATGGCCCTGTTGCCCACAGACTCCTAATACCTTTGTCTGGTTACGCCTACTTTATGCGGTTGGAGGTTATCCTCCGCTCGTGATATTGCCGACGAGTTAGACAACAATTATGTACATATGTACTACCTAAGGGCGATTTCGGCAAGATGTAGAGGACGAGGCAAGAAATTTTTTCTCAGGCAACCCGTCCTCCTGTGGAGACGCCCTGAATTCCTGATCAGTAGTTTACCAAGAGCCAGAGGCTCTGTTCGTATCCAGTCGAGGGTTCAGCCGACCATTAGCTGGAGGGAGCGGCTACTGAGGAGGGCGTTCAACTTGTGCTGGTGACACTTGAGTTTGGGTGATACTGGCTTGGATTTTGGGGTTGGCCAAAAACTTCTTCGTTTCAGCCAGCAAGCGCTCACCCCAAAGATTTTCCTTAAGAAACTCCAAATCAGCATAGCGGCTATCAATCTGAATCGCCTCTTGGCCCATTTCAAGTCCTTTAGCTTGCTCTCCTTTAGCATACAGCGCTACCGCCACTGCCAGTTTGGGTTCTGCGGCTTGATCGTCAATAGCAATCGCCGCGTTCCATTTGTCAAGGGCTCCATTAATATCGCCCTGTTCGTACTTGACCAAACCAATATTATTGATCGCCGGCCAAAATTTCTCTTCGCGATCGACGGCTTTTTCATATTGGGTGATCGCTTGAGGATAAGCTTTGAGCATATAGTAAGCATTACCCAAATCAAACAGGGCTTCAGGAACATCGGGCTTGATTTTCAACCCTGCTTCCAAATCCGCGATCGCTTTATTGTAGTCAGCTTTTTGAAAATGAGCCGAACCCAATGTAAAGTAAATTCCGGGTTCTTTGGGTTCGAGGGCTTTGGCTCGCTCTAACGCCTGAATCCCCTCATCTAGCTTTTTATTTTGAACATACAAACTCCCCAAAATAAACCAAGTTTGATAGGTAGCAGGGGCAAGCTCTGTGGCTAGCTCTGCCCTAGGTAAGGCCAGTTCGTATTGCTGAAAACGGACTAGCTGAATTGCCTCTTGAGCCAGATTCAAGCCCTGCTGCTCGAGCTGTTTGGAATCCAACTCGAGAGTATAAGGCACGAGTGCCTGTGCAGAAATCGGTGCTTGCACACTGAGTAAACCTAGAACAACAACAATAGAAAATAAAGGAATATGCTTGGGCACAACGGCAGCCTCTCAAGACAACAAGGAAAGAATCTAAGAGCTAAATTAGCGCATAATTGAAGGGGTTGTTGCAGAAATCTTAACCAAAAAAAAGAAACTCTTGCCCCCCCGCTCTCCCGCTCCCCGGCTCCCAGAGCAAGTTTCTTGAGAGAGCTAGCTCGATGGTGTAGAACCTTTTCACCCAGTTGGACGAAGTAGCCATTGACTAGCAAGCGTTACGCTCAAGTCATAGGGGTAAGGTTTGGTTGGATGCTGAAGTTTTAACAGCATCTTGATGATAATTCTTTCATTCCCTCATTAAATCATTAACCTTTTGCTCGGGTTATGGAATTCCGTACAACTGTGGATCGGTCAGAGTAACCTAGCCATGAACTCTAGAGCGCTACCATCAAGGAAGGTCAATTAAATTTAAGAAACATAAAGTTTAGAGGTGAGTCAGGCAGGGTGAACGTCTAACTCTATGGGGAATTACTGTCTTTTCTGGATAAATCGCTCAATCTTTGGCGAAAAGAACACAACCGTTACCACATCCAACCTATCCCTCCTGGTTTCTCTCGCTCTATGCCTGACGGAAAATATTATTGATTGACATGGAACTACCACTCATCGGTAAAGTCAAAAATCCTCTCCCTTGGTTCGTCGGGATAATAGCCATTGGGATTTTGGGTGTAGGCGGTACAACGTTCTTGGCCATGGAGGCAAAAAAGCCAAAAATTGACCTGGCTAAATTAACAGTACCGGCTCAAGCTGAAAACCTGACCGTGCGTATCAGCGCTAACGGCAGTGTCGTCCCGATTCAAAGCGTGAATCTCTCCCCCAAAACCGCCGGTCGTTTGGAAAAATTATTTGTGGAACAAGGCGATCGCGTACAAGCGGGACAAAAAATCGCCATCATGGAAAATTCAGACTTAGAGGCCCGATTAGCTCAAGCCCAAGCCAATCTGAGTAAAGCCAAAGCCACATTAGGTGAAGCCCTGGCCGGTACTCGCCCCGAAGAAATTAACCAAGCCAAAGCCCGTCTATTGCAAGCTCAAGCTCGTTTACAAGAAGCACAAGTCGGTAATCCTGAAGAAGTTGCCCAAGTCAGGGCACAACTCGAAGCCGCCAAATCCCGCTTGTCTTTGGCCAAAGCGAGAGCCGATCGTTATCGAATGCTAGCATCTCAAGGTGCTGAAACCCTCGACAAGCTAGATGAAGCTCTCACAGAAGAACGCAACGCCCAAGCCAACCTAGAAGAAACTCAACGGCGTTTAAAGCAGCAACAAAACACCAAAAGTCCAGAAATTGATCAACTCGAGGCCGCCGTCGCCGAAGCTCGCTTTAACCTAGAGCAGCTCCAAAATGGGAAGCGTCCCCAAGAAATTGCCCAGCTCAGAGCCGCTGTTGAAGCCGCACAAGCGGAGGTAAAGTCCGTACAAGTGCAACTGGATGAAACGGTCATTCGTGCGCCGTTTTCGGGCATTGTGACGCAGAAGTATGCCACCGAAGGAGCTTTTGTGACTCCAACAACCTCTGCATCAAGTACGGCCTCAGCAACATCCACCTCCGTCGTAGCCTTGGCTAAAGGGCTGGAAATCCTGGCCAAGGTTCCAGAAGTGGATATCAGCCAAATCAAACCCGGCCAGTCTGTGGAAGTTGTAGCAGAAGCCTTTCCCGACCAAGTTTTTAAAGGCCGGGTTCAGCGTGTCGCACCAGAAGCTATTGTTGAGCAAAATGTCACTTCGTTTGAGGTACGGGTGGCACTCTTAACCGGTGAAAAGGAGTTGCGTTCTGGGATGAATGTTGACTTGACGTTTTTGGGTCAACAGATTCAAGATGCCTTGGTGGTGCCGACCGTAGCCATTGTGACTCAAGATGGACAAACGGGAGTGATGGTGCCGGATGAAAACAATAAACCGGAGTTTGAACCCGTGACGATTGGTACATCCATTCAAGACCAAACCCAGGTTCTAGAAGGAATAAAACCAGGTCAACGAGTCTTTATTGACTTGCCCGAACAATTTACGAAGGAGAAAGAAAGTCAAGAGTAAGTGTTAGGTTAAATCCCTAATTTTTGCTCTCATCTCCTGACTCCTGACTTCTGACTTCTGAACCCGATTTAATTCATTTAAACTCACTATAGTTATGGATATTGGTGAAAGCATAAAGATGGCAGCGACTACGCTCGTTGCAAATAAGCTGCGTAGTAGCTTGACGATGTTAGGGATTATTATTGGTAATGCTTCGGTTATCTCATTGGTGGGAATTGGGCAAGGGGCACAAAGATTAGCCTCTGAGCAATTTGAGTCCCTCGGCCCCAACCTTTTATTTGTAGTTCCGGGTTCTCAAGAAACCCGTAGGACAACATTTGATATTCCTAAAACTTTAGTCCTGGAAGATGCTGAAGCGATCGCAACTCAAGTTCCGAGTGTTGATGATGTTGCCCCACAGCTTAGCTCCCGGCTCTTAGCCAATTACCGCAACAAAAATACCTCTACTGCGATCGTAGGAACAACACCAGAATTTCTTTCCGTTCGCAACTTTGATGTCGCCAAAGGACGATTTATTAACAATTTAGACCTAAACCGAAATAAACAAGTTGTCGTCCTCGGGTCGGATTTGAGAGAAAAACTGTTTGGAACCACTGACCCTGTGGGGCAAACAGTACGGATTAAAAATGCCTCTTTTCAAGTGATCGGGGTTTTGGAAGCGAAAGGAGCATTCTTAGGAGATAATCAGGATGATACCGCTATCATTCCTCTCACTACGATGGCGAATCGTTTGGTCGGTCGAACTTCTCCCTATGGAACCGCCCTAGATTTCATCTCCGTTTCTGCCAAGAGTCAAGATAGTATTAATGCTGCTAAATTTCAAATTGAAAATTTACTAAGGTTACGGCACAAAATTACTAAAGAGGATGATTTTACAGTTAGGACTCAGAAAGATATCCTGACAATTGTAGATACAATTACGAGTGGACTAACGCTATTGCTAGCAGCCATTGCCGGGATTTCTTTGTTGGTTGGAGGGATTGGTGTGATGAACATTATGCTCGTCTCAGTCACAGAACGTACCCAAGAAATCGGATTAAGAAAAGCAATTGGTGCTCAAGAACGAGATATCTTAGTTCAGTTTCTCATTGAAGCCGTGATTTTGTCTGCGGCTGGGGGGTTAATTGGCATGGGATTAGGGATTGGTGTTGTTCAAGTCGTCAGTATGGTGAGTCCTTTAAAAGCAGGAATTTCTCCAATGGCGATTGTGCTTTCGGTAAGTGTTTCTGGTGGTATTGGTTTATTCTTTGGAGTCGTACCTGCACGGCGAGCCGCGAAACTCGATCCGATTGTTGCTCTTAGAAGTGCTTAGAAGGTTGGCAGGGGAGCGGGGGAGCTGGGGAGCTGGGGAGCTAGGGAGCTGGGGAGCTGGGGAGCGGGGGTGCGAGGGAGCTGGGGAGCGGGGGAGAGAAAGTTGGCTTTTAAGTAGGTAGGCAAAAAAAATTATTTGTATAATTACTCTCAAGTTATATCCCTTTATCCCTAATGCTTGCTGCCTACTTCCTCCTCCCTGGAAATGCACAATTAATTTTGTTTAGGTACTTATAAGAGATGGCGATGAAAATCCCTGACTCCTGACTCCTGACCCCTTGTTTTGTACTGATTACCTTAGCTTCGTTAAATAACGAATAACAAGAAGAGAGTTTCCACAATGCAAAATCAAATTGACTACCACTCCGATTTCCCGAATACTCCCAAAAAGTCTATTATTATTCGTTTAGAAGATATTTTTAAAGTTTATGGGTTAGGGAATACTGAAGTTCGTGCTCTCAATGGGGTGAACCTCACTGTTGAGGAAGGGGAATATTGTTCAATTATGGGAGCATCCGGTTCGGGGAAGTCTACGGCGATGAATATTATTGGCTGTCTTGACCGACCTACAGATGGTCACTATTATTTAGACGGTGTGGATGTCTCGGGATTGGGTGATTCTGAATTAGCCAAAATCCGCAATCTTAAAATTGGTTTTGTCTTCCAACAATTCCACCTTTTATCTCAATTGACGGCCTTAGAAAATGTCACCTTGCCAATGGTTTATGCAGGTATTTCCTCAAATGAGCGACGAGAGCGTGCAATGCTGGCTTTAAAACGGGTAGGGCTAGAAAACAGAATTTATAATAAGCCGAATCAACTTTCTGGAGGTCAACAACAACGGGTAGCCATTGCCCGTGCGATTGTGAATAAACCGGTATTACTTTTAGCTGATGAACCGACTGGAGCGTTAGATTCTCGCACAACTCAAGAGGTGATGGATATTTTCACCGAACTCAATACAAGCGGAATTACGGTAGTGATGGTGACTCACGAACCAGAGGTTGCGCGTTTAACTCAACGCATTGTTTGGTTTCGGGATGGCGAAGTGATACATTCCCACCTAACTCCTGAAGAAATGGCTCACGTTGCAATTTCTTGATGAATGGATGAGGCGTTTTACTTTAAATAAAACTTCAAAATCAATAATTATATTTTATATTTTGATTGCCAGAATTAGGGCGAAAAAAAAGGTCAGTAGCAACTAACCATAAATAAGTAAACACTCAACTCATCGCCCACTTATAGTTCATTAATACCCGCTTGTTGAGTGATGACTTTATTACGCAAAAAACCGACTAGGCTTTGCACGAAGGATTGACTGACATTTTGTTTTTCATCGTCTGGTATGACTTGGGCAGGAAGAGTTTCTACCTCTTGAGTTGGTAAGGTGCCAATTAATAGGGGAACTTCTTCTACTAAACCCATTGCAATCAACCGGAAAGCAATCTGCTGTACTTTTTCTACCGGTAGTCTTAGCTGTCGTGCGATCGCACCTAAGGACACTGTACCTTTAGTGTATTCCCAAACTTGCCATTCCAAAGTATCCAGCCGATAGTGAGGTTGACCGGCTACGATACTCACCAACCCTCCGCTCGGATCGGGCAACTGATCGGCTAAAGCATCCCAGTTTTTGAGGACTCGCAATCCTACCAAAACAGCTTCGGTTGCAGGCACCCTTAAACCGGTCATTTCTCGAGTGGGGATTTGCACATTCTGCTCAAACTCAAACAGCGCTTCTTTGAGTTGCAGCAACGCACAGACTTGATTTAAGACTTGAACTTGGAAGAGTCTCTTGAGTTGTTTAGCTTGTAAAACTCCTTGGTTTTTGAGGTACAATCCCAAAGGTTCATCAATAGGGCAACACCAGTGAACCAGTTTATCGAATACACGATCGCTGATCCACTGACGTTGATCAATCAGTGATACTAAACCCTGTTGATCTAAGCGATTCGCCGCCGCTACAATATGACCCTGGTAGATCCAGATATGATGAAATTTTGGCTTACCCTGAATCACAGGTTTATTATGAAGGGTGAGTAAGCCTGTTTTGTGGCCTCTCTCCAGTAAATGAAAAATTTCTGGTACTGAAAAGTCAGATAGATGACCCTTGATGGACATAGCTGTTTAGTAGATGACTAAAAGACAAACTTAGAGACTTAAGGAAGGGTAAGTAAAAGTATTGATAAAACCACTATATTCTTAATATTACTTAATATTACTATATAATCCTCGGTTGCCTGAATCAATCTTTCGATAGAGTTGTACAATCGTAGGCTTAGAGCTGTTGCTATCTTTCAGAAATAAAGTACTCACCTCAAACCTCGGAGTCCTTACTTACATATAAATAACTTAGCCATTTTTAGTCTAGAAAACCTAAAAATGACCGTTTTTTTGATCAGCTTCCTGATCAATCTCGCCAGAGGCTCTCTAGAGATTGACTTTTTCCCTCAACCTGAGTTTTTGCTATCTTATCTAAGTTCTTGGCAATTATAGTTACGGAATCGTTAAGAAGTGGAATTTTGTAAAATTGCTATACCTTTTACCAGCGATAAAAGTAATTAAGTATACCAAATATCAATTCTATAAATAGAAGTTGATAAAATCCCTCTTAGGGCAGAGAACAACTAACTCAATACAATCATCAAATTGCTAAAATTTCTGCGAAAATCCTTTAAATAGCTTGATATTTGCAAAAAAACTAAAAGACCGAGCTTTGCATAAAATGTTCCATCAAGACAATCAATGAATTCACAACCGAGTCTTTTTGATTAGCATTGAGAGTGACAAAGGGAGGCCGAGTTTTTTCATCGACAAAGCCCAATGCGATCGCTACATTATCCACAGACCAAGCTCCTTCGCAATCGACATGGGTTAGACCAATGAGTAAAGGAATGTCTGCTCGCTGGTTCATAAAAGCATAAATGCGGCGAGCCAAGCGAAAATCACTCGGACGATGAGCTGCCACTAAGAGGACATAAGCGTGAGCCCGACGAATCAGAATGTCCCACATAAAATCGAAGCGAGACTGCCCTGGAGTGCCATAAAGGTGTAGTGCCATGTCTGGGGCAAATTGCAGGCGTCCAAAATCCATGGCGACGGTTGTCTTCTTTTTAAGTTCTGCCGCCGGCCCTGTGGCCACCCGATCTGTATCAACAACAGCAATCTCGCTAACTGTGCGGATAAATGTGGACTTGCCGGCACCGACTGTACCGGTTACAACTAAACGCATTATTTCCACACTTATTTGCTCCTCAAGAAACCTAGCAAGTTTTGCATGAAGTTACTGCTGAGTGCTTGGCCAGAGTTATCTTTGTTAGAATCTGTACTCTCCGTCACTTGAGCGAGCATATCATCCCCTGAAGTTCTAGCCCGAGAGGGGGCAATCATCGGAACTTCTGCCACTAAACCGACACTGATGAGTCGGAATGCTGTCTGTTGAATAATTTCGATCGGTTGTTTAAACTGACTAGCGATCGCATTTAGGGGAACCGAGCCATTCGCCAACTGCCACAAGCGGCCTTCCAAAGAATCTAATCGTAAGTGACGCTTGCCAATCACTACCCGAGAGAGGGCGGATGTGGGTTCAGGAAGTTTGTCTGCTAAAGACCTCCAGTCTCTCAAAACTCGCAAACCCATAAGTGTGGCTTCTGTGGCACTCAAGCTTAAACCCGTCATTTCTGTAGTCGGTAGTGTTGCTTTTGAGTCAAATTTAAATCGGGCATCTTTAAGGCGAAATAAAGCACACACTTGTTGAAGGACTTGAGCATGAAACAACAATCTAAGCTGTTCTGGCTGAAGAAATCCCTGAGTCTTTAAGTATAGACCAATGGGTATATTCGCCGGACAACGATTGACTTGTTCCCGAATCGCGTCTGGGCTAATCCAGCCCCGTTGGTGAATCATTGCCAGTAAGCACTGTTGATCTAAACGTTTAGTGACCGCAACAATACGCCCTTGATGAATCAGAGCATGACGTACCCTCGGTTCTTGGGTGGGATCAAGCTGAAATAGAAGAGTCAGCAATCCAGTTTTACTTCCCTGATCGAGAAATTGAAATAGTTCCGGTAGAGAAAATTCTGACAAACTACTCGTAATTGCCATTGTTTTTCGCTTATTTCTAAGAATTGTAGGAAATGGGCTAGGCTAGGCTTTTCTTATTTTCAAATTAATGTGAAGAAATATCAACTTTTCGTTACATCTAGGTTTTGAGTAGCATGGGAATGAATGATCAGTATCTAGATTTTCAATACTAATTTCAGTTTAAAGGTTAAATTATTGGGTTCAAAACCCAGATAAAAAGTAAAAGAGGCAAAAGTTTGCGGCTCTAGGCAAAAATAGAGGATTAAACAGCCTGACAGCTAGTATTCTCGCCCTACCGATACTGTTTGCCAATTTTTAGCGAATTTTTTGCCTATTGTCATCCTCTTGAAGAAGAAACGTAAATAGACAACAGCTCTCGTGGATCACTGATCGATCTCAATCAACTGATATCACTTTGACGCCCACAACGTACACTTTTCAGCCTAGCAAAAGCTAGGAGTCTGGGATTAAGCCTAACATGGTACAGAGTACGCGTTAGAAACCTGCCAGGCGTCTAGGAGCCAGCAATTGGACTAACTACTGGCTCATCTATACACTTGGGGTCACTCGCTGAATGCGCTGTTTCCAAGACAGCCACCCCTGCGCTGACGCGGACAATAAAACGATGAAAATTCCCCTCCCCTGACTTCTGACTCCTGGCTACTGGCCTCTATTTTCCTATGCATTGCATTGTGAATAGGTGAAAACTCACCTAGGCTAAAGCCGCCTTTAACTCAGGAATAACCCGCTTTATTTCTAGCATCAATACCCCTTGTTTGGCTGCCTTGCTGGCTAAGACCAGTAAAACCGCATATTCACCACAGTTAGTGAGTATGCCATAGCCTTGATCACCTTCTACAAAAATGCGGTCTAGAAAACCTCTTGCTAATTCGCTGCCGATGCGTTCGCCCAACGATAACATGGCAGCCGACATCGCCGATACTCGCTCTTCATCCATCTCCCCCGGTAAACTAGACGCTAAAGGGAGTCCGTCTGGTGAAACCAGAGCAGCCCCCTGCACATCACTAGCGCCCGTGACAAAATTTTGGAGAATGCTCTCCAGTTTGGCTGTATTAATGGTCATTTTCATACCTCGTAAATGTAAACGCGTAATATTTTCCCAATTGGAACCGCAATGCCAGCCTCTCTAACCTTAGAGTTAAGAGGAAAATTTCCACGAGAAGAGGATTATTAAATTAAATTACCTGAAGGTTGGCAGGCGCAAGCTAATCATTTGCGGGGGAGCTAGGGAGCGGGGGGGCGGGGGTGCGGGGGTGCTAGGGAGCAAAAGATCGATGCCCATGAACGGATTGTACATAACCAACTCCTGACTCCTGACTCCTGACCCCCTATTTTCAAGCTAGTAATTGCGCGTTAACTTAGTACAGCATTCGCTTTGTTTCTGAACGCGAACGACTTTGGCTTAAAACAGAAGGACTGTCTGGATGAGCGCCCAAAGAGGTAGAGGGATTGGCTGCCGAGTTGAAGCTAGGAGTAGAATTGACAGTGCGCGGCAACTCAATGCGGAAAGTAGAACCTTGTCCCACTTGGCTTTCTACTTCAATGCTGCCCTGCATCATCTCCACTAGGGATTGGGTAATGGCTAGCCCCAAACCGGTACCGGCGTATCGACGAGTGGTGGTTTGATCGATTTGCCTAAATTCTTCAAAAATGTGTTCTAATTCATCCTCGGCTATCCCTATACCCGTGTCTTTGACCGTAATTGACAGGCGATCGGGAGTTACTTCCTTGAGTTCCACCTCTACACTACCCACCTCGGTAAACTTAATAGCATTGGAAACGAGATTAACCAGGATCTGCCTCAGACGTAGACTATCGTTGATGATGGTAGAATTTTCTAACGTGTCGTAGGTACTACGCAATTCGATCTGCTTCTCATCAGCCAGGGAACGCAGTTCATCCAGAGTGGTTTGCACTAGCTTCATGAGGTCAAAGGCTTCGAGCTTCAACTCCAGACGTCCGGCTTCGAGCTTAGAAAGGTCAAGAATTTCATTAATCAGCGTTAACAGGTGCTTGCCATTATTGAGAATGCGCTCCATCATATCCGCTTGTTGAGGCGTAAGGGGATTCTGGCGCTGACGTAAGAGCAATTGAGAAAAGCCAATCACCGCATTCATGGGTGTCCGCAGCTCATGAGACATGGTAGCTAGAAACTGGGATTTTAGCCGGGCTGCTTCCAAGAGTTGCAGGTTGTTGAGTTGAAGTTGTTGGCGTTGGTATTCCAGTTCTTGGTTTTTTTGAGCTAAAACCTCGTTCTGGTCTTCTAAACGCTCCTCTTGCTCCTCTAAGGCTTTAATCATACGGGCATTATCAATGGCGATCGCCGCCTGTTCCCCCACCGCGACCAAGAGATTACGGTCATCTTCATCAAAGGCATCCCGGTCATCCCAATTGCCAATGGCCAGTACACCCAAACGTCCTGCCTGTGCCGATGAATCGGTCGAGTGAGAGGGGATAGGGCTTTCTTTGCGCCCGCCTGCCGGAGGATGCCCGTTCGCGAAGCGACTCGAAGAGAAGGACTGTAGGGCGATCGCATTAATCGGAACCGCATAAATCGCCGCCGGAACCGCCTCTAAGGGCAACTCTGGAGGGTTCCCATCTCGAACTAACTCAGATTTACCGGTCAAAAAGACCCGAGCCAATAACCCTTTCTCAGTGTCAGACGAGAAGGCATCTCGATTAATTTGCAGATTCTCTATACCACTTCCAACCTTGACTGTCAAGGTCATGCCGTTGTCTTCAGAATTGTTCAGCATGATGAAGCAAAACTGAGCGCCGGGAATCGACCGGACTACCGCCTCGACCATCTCTCGCAATAAACCGGGTAAGTCCGTCAAGCGCTGGTTGAGTAAATTGGTCAGTTGCTGTAGGGTACGGAGCTGTTGCTGCTGCTCTCCCAAAATCAAAATTGCCTGACGCAGATTCTCACTGGTTTCCTGGGTTTCTCGATAAAGCTGACTATTTTCAATCGATAGAGCCGCACGACGGGCTAATTCTTCGGCTAGCGCCAAATCTGAAGAGCTGTAGCGACGCTCTTCTTGAGTCGAAACTAAAGAAATGGAACCCAATGTGCGCCCTCGAACTAAAAGCGGCACAATCATATAAGACTTAAAGCCCAAATCCCGCACAATCTCTAAGTGATCAGCATTGTGAGTTGCGGCCACCAACTCCTCGTCGTTAATCTCCGCCCTCAACTTCGCCACTCCGGTGCGTAACACTTCGATGGCAGGGTGTTGTCCATTCAGATCGGGTGGATAGGAGTCGCGTAGTTTTTGCAGTTGTTCCTGAACTAGATGACTCTCCCGATTGGGGTCAGCATAAGCCACGCTCATCCGTCGCACTGCGCCGTTTTCAACAATATCGACGATACACAAATCTGCCAAAAAGGGAACTGTAAGCTGAGCTAGACTTTCTAAGGTTTTTTCGTAGTCCAGAGACGCCGAAAGTAGAACACTGGCCTCGGCCAAAAAGCGTAGCGATTTCTCAGCCCGTTTACGCTCGGTAATATCGCTGAGGATACCGGACATTCGGAACGGCCGCCCCAATTCATCTCGCCAGGCTTTACCCCGAGCGATACAGTAGCGATACTCTCCAGATGAGTGCAAGAGTCGAAATTCTGCCTCTAGTTCAACATTATTTTGCAGGTGCGCGGTTACTGCCTGACTAATTCTGAGGCGATCATCCGGATGCAGCAGTTGGAAAAAAAGCTCATAACTCACATTAACCGCATCAGAGGATAAGCCAGTAATTTCATAAAGACGGTCATTGCAATAGATCGCATGGGTCGCTAAATCCCAATCCCATATACCATCGTTGGAGCCTTCTAAAACCAAACGGTAACGTTCTTCACTCTCTCGTAGCCGTTGATTAGCTAAGGCAGCTTCCCGTTGCGCCCAAAAAATGCGGACGGCATTCGTGACGCTGCGTGATAGTGTTTCTGATGAAACTTTATTTTTGGCTAGATAGTCCGATGCTCCAGCTTTCATCAACTCAACAGCAATTTCCTCGTCTCCCTGACCGGTAAGGACAACTAACGGCACCTCAATGCCAGCCTTTCGGACTTCTCGCACCAAAGTCAGTCCGTCACCATCCGGTAAACGGTAATCGAGCAAAATACAATCAAAAATCGGTTCGGCAAGAAGATTGTTTGCCACAGGTGACTGGCTTAGGAGTACCTCCATCGCACTTTGGCAATCCATGGCTGCTGTGATTTTGACTGGAACTCCAGCCGTTTTGAGCGCACGGCGCACCGCCATACAATCCACTTCATCATCTTCCACCACCAGGATTTTTATAATTTTTTCCATAATTAGCGGTGACACTTGGCTTTTTGCTCTGAGCTGTTGGCTTTATATTATTTATTTTGAAAAAAACGGACTGCTTTTCGCTCTACACGTTGACAGGTTTATGCTTTTCTATCGGATGAAAGGCAAATTTCTGTTTTTTGAAGAAGTACATGGTTAATCTTCAAGACTGATAAGGATGTTTAGGGCATTTCACTCATCGTCCAATATTTGTTGAGCGTTGCCATAGCCTCCACAAATTTAGAAAAGGTAACTGGTTTGATAATATACCCAGCAACATTAAGATCATAGGCTTCTACTTTATCTTTATCTTCATTAGAAGTCGTCAGTACAATGACTGGGAGAACCCCAAGCTCTGGATCGGCTCGTAATTCTCGCAAAAATTCAATGCCACCCATTTGAGGCATATTCAGGTCTAGTAATATTAATCGTCGTCTGGGAATCTGACTCTGACTGGGTAGTTCTTGGCTTCGCAGTAACTCTAATGCCTCAATACCGTTGGATGCGACGTAAAGCGGATGAGTAATGTGGTTTTTTTTAAATGCCCGCTTGACGGTCATCACATCTACTTCATCATCATCAATGAGTACAACATCAATTTGTTTGTCATCCATCACTCACTCCCCCATGCCATCAGTTGTTTAGGCCATGTAAATCGGAACGTTGCACCCTGTCCCCGATCCGATTCCAAAGTGATAGTTCCACCTTTATCTTCGATAATTTTTTTAACAATAGCTAAGCCGACACCCGTGTTTTCGGCCTTGTCCCGAGGTTGTAGGGTTTGAAACATAACGAATACTTTTTCTTGAAATTCTGGGGCAATTCCCTCACCATTGTCGCTGACGGCAAATTGATAATAGTCCACTTGTGGGGTGGCTGAAATGGTAATTTGTCCATCACGGCGGGGATGGTGCTTGATGCCATTACTAATTAAATTGGCAAACACTTGTTCTAGGGGTAATCGCTCCGTCCACAAGCTAGGCATTCCCGGCATAATGTTAATCGTAAATTCCGGGGGAGGGGCGAGGGAATCGATCACCTCTGCCAATAGAACGTCTACTTCTACTAGTTCTAACTCACGGCGGACACGGCCGACACGGGAGTATTGTAATAAACCATTAATTAAGGCTTCCATCCGATAAACACGGCCTCGCAGCAGGTTCATTTGATGCCGGGTGTCTTCAGTTAAACATGCCTCGAGGTCTTCTTCCAACCATTGGGAGAGGTTGGCAATGGCTCTTAAGGGGGCTTTGAGGTCGTGAGACACAATATAAGCAAATTGATCCAATTCAGTATTGCGTTTCTCGAGATTGGCTGTGGTTTGCTCAAGTACCGTCGTTAGTCGTGCTAATTCATCTGCACGCGATCGCAAGGCGGCCTCCGCTTTTTTACTGTCTGTGATATCTTGGGTCATGACCATGCCGGACAAAATTTCTCCGGTCTCATTGACTACAGGCAGTACATGAACACGGTAGAGGTGGTCAACTAAGGGTAGTTCCGTCACCGTACTCGTTCCTTGAAGTGCTTGACGATAAATGGGTTCTAAGATTCGTGCTGTTTCGGGTGGGAAGGTTTCCCAAAGGGTCTTGCCTGTAAGGTCTAGACTGTTGAGGTTAGCGGTTGCTAATCCCATGCCCTGCGCGATCGTATATCGCAGTTCCTCGTCAAATAAAAACACAGCTCCGTTAGGAAAGTTTTTGACGAGTGTTCGATAGAGTTCTTCGCTCTGGCGTAGTGCTGCCTCAGCGAGTTTGCGCTCGGTAATATCTTGATTAATTTCTAAATAAGCTAAGGGTTCACCTTGTTCATTTCGTTGTAATGTCCAGCCACTGGCTACTGTGACACGGCTGCCATCTCGCCGGGAATGAACCAGTTCACCATTCCAATAGCCTTGTTCTAACAAAACGGTTTGGATTTGCTCTAGAGGCTGGGTAAATTCGGGCTTGAGAAGAGTATAGATCGATTGACCAATGGCTTCGGGTGCCGTCCATCCATACAGCCGTTGAGCCCCTTGATTCCAGTAGGTAATGGTGTCATTGAGGTCGCGCACGATAATCGTATCATTGGCTAAATTGAGCAACTGAGCTTGTTTGAGCAGAGTTTCTTGCCATTGCTTGCGTTCTGTAATATCGCGCACGATGGCAATAAACCATTGTTGATTGTCGAGCTGCATTTCGTTGATGGCAAATTCCATTGGGAAGGTTTTGCCATTGCGGTAACGCCCTAAAGTCTCCTGCTGTAGGCAGAGCTTATCTTGATTGTTGCCAACTAGCGATTTGATGGTTTGGCCACTGTCCTGAGTCCATATTTGTGCAATCAGCCGTTGTAAGTGTTTTCCTGGGAATTCATCGAGTTGATAACCAAAGATTTCAGACGCCGCCGCATTCGCAGATTGAATGTACCCTCGATCATTGAGGATTAGGATGCCATCAACCACACTGTTAAATACAGTCCTTAAGTAAACATTCCGCTCTCGCAAACGACTGGCTTGTTCTCGTCTTTTTTGCTCTAATCCCCCAAATAAATAAATCGCCGCTCCCGAACTGAGCAACCCTCCCCCTAAGCAACTCCACTGCACAAAATTGGTTAAGTCTCCCCACCATTGGGCTTGAGCGTCGCGATCGCGTTGTCGTATTTCTTCTTGTTTAGCAAACTCGGCAATTTCTTGGTGTAGATGGTCTCGGTTGGCCTTATTGTCTAGCAATAAGTCATTCAGTGTCAGAACGCTATCGGAGGTTCCTCCCTGGAGCAGTTTTTCTAAAAGCGTGAGCTGTTGCTGAGTTAAGGATTGGATTTTTTGTAATCGCTGATACTGTGCTGAGGTAGATACACTTGCTTTTAAGGAATTGAGCGAGGTGGGTAAGAGATAGGTCTTGGCTTGGGAGTAAGGCTGCAAAAATTCTGGACTCCGGGTCATTAAATAACCGCGAACCCCCGTCTCAGCCTCCACAAGCGCTCGTAGCAACTGATAAGTTTCTGTAAGGGTTTGCTGGCTTTGCCTTTCTTGCTGTCGTAGAGTGATGGTTTTAAACCGTAGCATTGCGATCGTCAAAATCGATGCAAATAGACAAATGACCGGAATTGAGATGATGAGAGCGCCTCGCCAGTAAACGGAAGGCTCAGAGCGGTACTGATGCTGAGTCAGTGAGATTTTAGAAGAATCCATAGGCCAACTTAGGAGATAATTCATACCAGTACGGGTTAGAATTAGCTATTGATACATAGGCCGATGCCAACCGCAGTTTTTTAGAAATCTGGGAGTCAGAGGTCTCAATTTTCGGTTTGATATAGCTCTTGGTGTCATTAAAGGCTCTTGAGGACTGTCAAACGTGACGGGTTTGCCCCAAAGCGGCAAAATAAAATTATAAAGATATATCCTTATAGGGATTGCTTTTAACCGTCTTAACTCCACAATTAGAAGATCGAGGTGCTTGCAAGAAGGCTTTAGATTAAAGCTTGGAGGTAAAGCTCAGCTATTCAGAATTATCTGAAGTACTGAAATCCCTACTCTAATCGATGGGTAGGCATCACTCGATGCTTTACTATAACTTCGTAGACTTCCTCTGTAAGAGCTATCAATTTCCATATCCTGGACGTTAACGATGAGTAAAATCCGTGTTGCTCTCATAGAAGATCATGACCTTACGCGGGTCGGAATTAGAACTGCCCTACAGCAGCGCAGTGAAATTGAATTTGTAGGTGAGGCCGCTACTGCTTCGGAAGGGCTGAACCTACTGGAAACGTCCAACCCTGATATCGGGATTGTTGACATTGGGCTTCCCGATATGGACGGAATTGAATTAACTAGGCGATTTAAGGAATTGCATAGCCTAGAGGAGACACCCCCAACCAAAATCTTGGTACTGACCTTGCAGGATAATGAAGATGCTGTGCTAGCTGCATTTGCAGCCGGTGCAGATTCATACTGTATGAAAAATATCAGCTTTGACAATTTGCTCGAAGCTATCCAAGTCACTCACGAAGGAAATGCTTGGATCGATCCGGCGATCGCGAAAGTTGTTCTGAAAAAAACCAAGTCAGTAGACCGAGAAACAGAGGCCACTGCCACGACAAAAACCGTCACCATTAATGCCGCCGAATCGGAGTATAGCAAGCTGATTGAAGCCGACCCCTTGACCGAACGGGAATTGGAGGTTTTGCAGCTCATTGTCGAAGGATGCAGCAATGCCGCGATCGCAGAAAAGCTATACATCACAGTGGGTACAGTCAAAACCCATGTCCGTAATATTTTGAATAAGCTGTGTGCGGATGACCGCACACAGGCCGCTGTTCGCGCTCTCCGTTCAGGCTTGGTGGGTTAAGCAATCCTGAGAACAAAGACGTGATTGAAATCAGTGGGCGTCATTAAATGTACGCATTGAGAGCCAGTGGTAAGTCTATACTACTGGCTTGTCTTATTGTTGTTAGCGACAATTTGAGGCTGTCCGGTCTACGATAATTTCATGGATTGGTGTGATTTAATACGGTAAGCCGCGAAAGTCCGAAATGAGTACACTGTATCAACAGCGAGGAAAAACCCCTCAGAGATACTTCTAATGACACAGAGTATGTGGTTGGCGTCAGACACAAGGGGCATCTCAATTGAGAAGCACACTTGAAGAGTATTGTTCGATCATTGATGGATAAACACTGCCTCCTCATCACCTCTCGAATGACCCTCAAGTTGTCGTCTCTAAATAACCTGGACTTGGAGTAAGCACATGAGTCAGGCAGATCGAAGCAAACTCAAACTAATGGTGGTGGATGACGAGCCTGACAATTTAGATTTGCTCTACAGAACATTTCGTCGGGATTTTCGCGTCTTCAAAGCCGATGGGGCGATGAGCGCTCTAAAGCTGCTGGAAACCGAGGGAGAAATGGCGGTGATCATTTCTGATCAACGGATGCCTATGATGAACGGAACAGAATTTTTGAGCAAAACCGTTGATCGCTTTCCTGACACAATTCGCATTTTATTAACCGGCTACACAGATGTTGAAGACCTAGTAGAAGCCATCAACTCCGGCAAAGTGTTTAAATACATCACTAAGCCCTGGAATCCTGAACAACTCAAGGTCATCGTCCAACAAGCTGCAGAAACGTATCGAGTCCTCAAGCAAAGAACCAAAGAACTCCGTCGCGCCTTACGACGAGAAGAACTGTTCAATGTGGTGACGACTGGCATTCGTGAGTCTCTGGACTATAGCAGTATGCTACAAACTGTAGTGACCACGATCGGTCGTAACTTTAATGCCACCAATTGTATTCTGCTACCGGTCGATAGCGACCAAATCCTGCCAGAATCATTTTCCTATCACGCAGATACGGATGCAACTCCCCCGTCTCTGCCAAATGCTGAAGCCATTATTCAACAAGTTCTAACCAGCTACAAAACCGAAATTATTCATCACACCACCGAGGGGATTCCTTCTGTCCATTTGGTAGTTCCTCTGATCTGCCAACAACAGCTTTTGGCAGTTTTATCTCTATGCCAGCAAGGTCGCAGGCATCCTTGGTCTGATGAAGACATTGGACTGATAGAAGAAGTCGGCGAACAAGCTGCCTTAGCCATTTCCCAGGCAAAACTCTATCAACGGACTCAGCAACAAGCTGAGCAGATGCGGGCAGAACTCGAAGTAGCTCGCCAAATCCAAAACAACTTACTACGCCAAAGCTGGCCAGATATCGAAGGGGCTAGGGTACAAGCACACTGCTATCCAGCCCGAGAAGTTGGAGGTGATTTTTTTGAAGTCTATGTTCATCCCCAAGGAGATATTTGGCTAGCGGTGGGTGATGTGTCAGGTAAAGGGGTGCCCGCCGCTTTGTTTATGGCCAGTGCCATTTCCATTTTGCGGCGAGAATTAGCTCAAGAAAGTTCTCCAGAACCCGAGGTCGTCATCCGCAATATCAATGGCATTATGTCCGACGACCTCTTCAGTACGAATTGTTTCATTACGATGGTACTGGCTCGTTATACGCCGAGTTCACGGCAACTAGCTTATACCAATGCAGGTCACATTTATCCTATTGTTTGGTCTCATCAGCAAGTGGTTGAGCAGCGTACAACACCTGATAAACCCCTAACGGTTGAACCTAATTACCTACAGGCGCGTGGCATTCCTTTAGGGATTTTACCGATTTGGAAGGGTAAAGCGGGAAGTTTAAGCTTAGAACCTGGTGAAATCTTATTGTTAACGAGTGATGGCATTACCGAGGCAACGGTGACAGAAGCGATTGGCAGTAGCGGCCACCTCGCTAATGATCAGCCCAGCACCGGCTCTATGCTGCGGCAATCAGGTCTTTGGCAACTCTTGCTTCAGGAGTCGGAGCCTTTTGACTTGACGAATGTATTAGCTCGAATTCGCGAATGCACTAACAATGTTCAGGAAGATGATCAAACTATACTTTCTCTGGAGGTTCTGTAATTGATGAAGACGGAGCTGCACGTACCGAGTGACCTAAAATTTTTAAATATCGTGGAGGACTGGCTACTGGGTACTTTGAAGTTAGAGCTAGCAGACTCTGTGGATGATTGGCCACGCCAATCCAATCGTTTACGGCTGGCGTTAGTAGAAGCTTACTCGAACGTTGTGCGTCATGCTCACAAAGACCAACCGAATTTACCAGTTTTGATTCGCCTTGAAGTCAAAGACCGGGATATTGTCCTAGAGATTTGGGATCATGGTAAGGGGTTTGACCTCTCTACCTATCTACCTCCTAACCCTGATGATAAACAGGAAAGTGGGTATGGTTGGTTAATTATGAATCGGCTGATGGATCGAGTTGAGTATCGCCTCCAGGTCAACGGTCGTAACTGTCTGAAATTGGAAGCTAGTTTCCCAAAACATCAATAAATTTATTTCTTCAGCATTGGTTGGGTCGCACTCGCTCCAATCCATTTGCTTGCTATGGGGTGCCTAACCTACAACTTCAGCAAGCCTTTTTTCCTGTATGGCTTTCATGGGCTTTTTTAAACGGCTGGAAGCCCAGTCAGCATTTTACAAAAAATTAATAATTTAGAAGTAGAACTCATTATAATTATAAGTTTTGCTAAGTTAACTTGATTTAATTCTCATAATATTTGGTATTGGATGTCTGGTTCCCTGGCTTTCCTATTCCCTTGCCTATTTCATCAGAAAACTCATCCATCCAAAATCGGGAGGTTTCGTTCTTAGCTCAGACGGGTCATGCTTCAAGCTTATCGCCTCAGATTCAGCAATTCTTGAGGAGAGGCAAGTAACTTAATTTTGGTGTACAGGATTTCCCGTTCTGGATTGAGAATATAAATCCAAGCGACATTGACACCAAATAAGGGCGTCTGGACTTTACCTCGAACTTGAACCTGGAGATTGCCATCTTCAAGGGTTTCTAGGGATGCTCGTTCTGGGAGTAGTTCCATTCCCTTGGCTTCAGCTTCTAGATAAATTGCGATCGCCTCAGGTCCCTCGATCGGTTCTTCAAAGGGTGGATGCATCACACCCGTTGGGGCGAATAGGGCTGCCGTGCCTTGATAGTCTTGGGCGTTCATCGTTTGGAAATAACGCAATATCAAAGGCTCAGTTATTCTCTCTATAGGTAAGTCAGTGATAGAAGCCGACTGAGAAGTTAGAACTATCTTATTGTCAATTGTCATCAAATTTTCTCCCATTACAACACCCATTTTCACGAAAAAGGCAGGTCTATACCTGCCCTTCTAGATGGATTTTGCCAATATTGCCGAACTATCAGACTAGAAGCGACGAGTTTTGTGCCAATCCTGGTCTATGTGCCTCAAATCCTAACCGATAGTTTTACCCACGCATTAGGTTTACTAATTCTTTGGGAGATGCCAGCAAATCGATGGCCACAAAGAAAATCTTCCCTTGGGGATCTAGTAAGAACCGCCATGCAATGTTCATACCAACGTTATTCCCAAACCAAGGAGTTTCTACTTTACCTGTGACTTTAACCTGTGTGTAGCCATTTTCTATGCTCTCAGCTACCCCACGCTCTGGCATCATCTTAAGTCCTACGCATTCCTCACGCATATAAGTGAGAATAGCCTGCCTGCCGACAATCGGTTTCTGAAATGGTGGTTGTAGGGCACCCTCTTCAGCAAATAGATTCACAGCAGGCGTGAAGTCATAGGCGTTCATGTAATCTATGTAGCTCAATACGGTATAGTTATTGATGCCCTCAATCTTGGTCTGAATACGCTCGGATAGCGCCTTTGGTGTGCTGCGAGGGGCTTCGCGCTTGGCATAATCTTCACTAAGAGCTGGGTCGTATCCCATGTAAACTACAGTATTACGCAAAACTGTGATTTGCTGACCTGGATCAAGTTTCTTGATAGTTTCTAGTACAGCAACAGCATCAGTTCCCATTTGATAGCCTGCTGGGATGGGAGCGACTAAGCCCTGTTTCATCAGCTGTCCTAACTCATACCAAAAACCTAGCTTGGTATTGACACGGAAAGAGGAATAAGTCCGGCTGATAGGAGTGTCAGCATTGCTAGCCAAATCGTACATGGCTTGCGACTGGGCAGGCCCTGGCATCTGTTTAATTTCTTCTAATAAACCTTCCGCTAGAACCATGCTAGCTGACCCTGTGGCGGCAGGAGTAATTGAAACACCCATTTCAGTGTAGGCAAACCAGAGTAATGCCAGTTGATCCTCAACACTGAGCTTGTAGAATGCTTCCGTGGTGACTGGAACCGCATCAGCAATTTGAGTACCAGGGAAAATGCTTTGAGCAGACTCGATAGTATAAGCCATGATTGCACAGAAGACCCTTTAGTGTTTGGCGTTTAACTTGGTTGGAGGTCAGTATCTCTCTTGGTTGCCCTCCTTAATTTCATTTTGCAGTGTTTTGTTAAGAATTACAAATAAAAATTACAAATTATCCAATACAGAAATTAGAATAGTTAGTTTGGTCTAATTGTGATCGATGTCACTGTCGAAGAAATTACCTGTTAGCAGTCATCAAGTGAAGGAAGAAGCGCGATCGCTCGGCTTTCATTTGTGTGGAATTGTGTCAGCCGATGAGGGTGCATCGTCGTCAGCGATCGAGCATCTCAAGGGGTGGCTAGCTTTGGGGTATCATGCGGATATGGCTTGGATGGAAAATCCAAAACGCTTTGATATCCGCGCCTGTATGCCAGAGGTGCAGTCTATAATTTGTGTGGCGCTGAACTACTACACGCCTCATCAGCGTCCGCAAGGGTCTGAATATGCCAAAATCTCTCGTTATGGTTGGGGACGAGATTATCACAAGGTCATGCATAAAAAGTTGAAGGCATTGACTCATTGGCTGGAGGAACAGGGTGAAGGCGTTCTCGCTCGTTACTATGCAGATACTGGGCCGGTGCAGGATAAAGTGTGGGCTGAACGTGCTGGTATCGGTTGGGTGGCCAAAAATGGTAATGTAATCACACGGGAGTATGGAAGTTGGGTATTTTTAGGGGAAGTCTTGACTAACTTGCCATTAACTCCAGACTTACCCCACACTCAACACTGCGGAAGCTGTACCCGTTGTCTAGAAGCTTGTCCCACAGGGGCAATTGCCCAGCCGTTTGTGATCGATGCAAATCGTTGCATTGCTTATCATACAATCGAGAATCGGCGTTCAGAATTGCCGGAATCTCTAACAGCTCATTTAGAAGGCTGGGTTGCAGGTTGTGATATCTGCCAAGATGTTTGCCCTTGGAATCAACGTTTTGCCCAAGAAACTGATGTGGCAGAATTTCAGCCCTATCCCGAGAATGTAGCTCCAACGCTTACTGAATTAGCAACAATCTCACAGGAGGAGTGGAACCAACGCTTTAGAGCGTCAGCGCTGCGACGGATTAAACCCGACATGTTACGGCGAAATGCTCGTGCTAATCTTCAATCCAATCAAACCGATGTGAGTGATTAATCTAAAAGAGAAAATCATCTGCATTAGGTCATTATGGTTAAAAATGAGCAAAGCAAGCGGATAAGACATGAGCGTTCCGCCAAGGCAGAGATTTTACTGAATCATCAGCCACCTACTTGCTGTAAATTGAAAAATTGATTTTCTTTCCTATCACTACTCTCCAATTTAAGCGTTGTCAAGGTTTATAAGCTGAGCAGTAAAAATAAACTCCATACCTCATTCTTTTTAGCCTCAAAGGTTCCTCTACTGTCAAAGTAAATTTGATAATGCAATAGAAGCTTGCACATCGGTTTATTAACAAGGTCTAAGTGATTAGTCTATGTCTTGATTTCCTCGTCCCTTATTTTTGAACAGCCCAGCCGAATAATGAATAAGACAGTAATTATTTTTGATTTTGATGGCACGTTAGCAGATACACTGGATGCTTTAGTCAGCATTAGTAATCGTTTGGCTGTAGAGTTTGGCTATCCCGCCACAACTCCCGAAGATATTCCTAAACTCAGAAACTTAAGTTCCAGGGAAATTATTAAACAATCGGGAATTTCAATTTTTAAATTGCCTTTTGTCCTCAAAAAGGTTAGAGAAAGCTTGCAATATGAAATGCAAGATTTGAATTTAATTCCCGAAATTAAAGAAACCCTAACTTGGCTCAAAAAGGAAGGAAATTGTTTGGGGATATTGACTTCAAATTCGGAAATTAATGTAAAATTATTCTTGCATAAGCATGGGATAGAACATTTATTTAGTTTTATCTATTCAGAAACTTCTTTATTTGGAAAAGACAAATCTCTGAAGAAGTTGATGAGAATCAATCATTTGCGGCCGAAAAATATCATTTATGTCGGTGACGAAACTCGTGATATCGAAGCTTCAAAGAAAATTAATGTGAGAGTCGTAGCTGTCAGTTGGGGGTTTAACACGGGAGAAGTTTTGGCTAAGCATCACCCTGATTTTTTGATTCATCAACCTAGTGAATTGATTGAGGTACTAGGGGGATTACAAAAAATTGTTTCTTAATAGTTATCACTCGATT
This sequence comes from uncultured Microcoleus sp., assembly GCA_964588805.1. Taxonomy (GTDB): domain Bacteria; phylum Cyanobacteriota; class Cyanobacteriia; order Cyanobacteriales; family Coleofasciculaceae; genus CAZPRJ01. Next base: position 84,052 of record CAZPRJ010000006.1, read on the forward strand.
AAGCTAATTGGCGCATCAAAAGAAAGTGAGGCACGACTTTATCGTGCCCTACAAACGCCAAGGATTTAATTTATGGTTTAGAATTGGGGCGAGGTGCAGTTAGGGTATCCCAAGCTGCTTTTGCCGCATCCGCAAGGCGATCGCCCAAGCTGCTAATGTCGGCAACAATAGCATCCCAATTTTTTTCGGCGTCTTGTTGTAGCAGTTCAATCGATTTTTCAATCCGATTGGTATCGAATAGCTGGTTTTGTTCGATCGCTTCTCGCGCTTGCTTCACGGCATTGAGATAAGTATCGCGAGTCAACTCCCCAGCACCTTTAGCCTCTGACTGCGCTCGTCTTTTGATCGCCTCAATCAATGCCATCGTTTCATTTTTAACTTGATCGGATTCATTAGGCATATACTCGTTGACCATATCTTTCGTACCTCGGCTATATTCAGCCAAGGTACGGTCTTCTCCTTCAGTTTCAACGATGGCACGCTCTTTAGGTACATTAGGTTCATTGGTCATAGCGCTTTCTCCTTAAATTAAGGTTAGGTTAATGATTTTGAACTTGAAGAACACTTCAGCACCTGAAGGAATCCCAGCCACTCAAGCTCCTCTACCTACCCAGGTTATAAGAATTAGGCGAGGGTAGTTCTTGTTCAAGTTTCAGGAGTGCCTTAATTCGTGCTTCAGTTGAAGGGTGAGTAGAGAACAATTTACCGAAGAATTCACCCCCAAAAGAATTCATAATCAGGAGGGGTTCAAAGGCAGGATTACCCTCAATTGGCATCTGACGCGCATTGCTATCTAAACGCTGTAGCGCCCGTGCTAAGGCTCTAGGATTACCCGTGAGTCGGGCTGCACCCGCATCGGCAGAGAATTCTCGAGTGCGTGAGATACTCATCTGAATTACACTGGCTGCAACGGGTGCCAGAATCATGGTCAGTATCAACCCCAAGGGATTTCTACCCTCATCGTTGCGTGAACCTCCACCAAACCACATCGCCATTTGGGCAAGGAATGAAATGGCACCCCCAATGGTGGCAGCAACGGCTTGGGTGAGGGTGTCTCGGTTGCAAATGTGGCTGAGCTCGTGAGCAATCACGGCTTCCAGCTCATCTTCTGGAAGGAGGTTCATAATCCCTTGCGTAACAGCAACGGCCGCGTGTTCAGGGTCACGACCGGTGGCAAAGGCATTCGCGGCAGGGGTGGGAACGATGTAAACCGCAGGCATAGGGAGATTGGCGCGGTTAGCAAGGCGCTGCACCATTTGATAAAGACCGGGTGCTTCGCTGGGACTAACGGGTTGAGCACCGTAAGCGGCTAAAGCAATTCGGTCTGAGTAATACCAAGACCCCAGGTTGGTGATGGCGGCCAGGGCAATTCCAATGAAAGCTCCCGTTGCACCACCAATAATCCAGTAGCTAACTGTAATTAGCAGAGCGCTTAAAAGACCTAATAAAGCAACCGTTTTAATTTGATTCATCCGTCAGTCCTCCTTTTAGGACGTTGACTCAAATTGAGCAAAATACCTAGGCGTAGGGGTTATAGCTGTTGAGTTTGCTTTTATTTTATCGGTCGATTTAAGTGAGATTTGGACGGAGATTACTAAGGCACAGGTACGGGTTAACCTACCTAATTTTTTGAACCTTTAGGATGGGTTTTTAAGTGGAGTGTGAGTGTTTGTTGCGATCGCATTCATATAGTTGTCTCTTACTTTTGATATTTCACTTCACATACTTCTACAGCTTTCTTCCTTCCTCGCTTTAATTTTAGGAGGTTACTATTTTATAAAAAAATAATTAAGTTTTTTCGGATTTCTGATGCATATTCAATCCACTTTCCAATTCCTCTAGGAATTAGTGAGACAGTTGCTCATCAGACCTCTCGATCAACCAAAATTCCTACTATCCTAGAAAAGCCAGCCATCTTCATCTTCATGTCAGCCCTATGTTGAACCGAGGCTTACAACAAATCATCGATCGCCTGAACGCCAATTTATCCAGAGATGTCATTGTCCAAACTACTGTCAACCAACTCAGACAACAACTTCAAGTCGATCGCGTCGTCTTGTATTACTTTTATAAAAAATGGGAAGGACGAGTCACCTTTGAATCGTTAAGTTCAGAAAAATTTTCCATCCTTGGTTCAACCGGCCCCGACGAATGCTTTAACGACGAATACGCCGAACTTTACTTCAAAGGACGAGTTAGAGCTATTCCCGACATCGAAATCGAACCCATCCACCCCTGTCACCGAGACTACCTGCGAAACCTGCACGTTCGCGCCAACTTAGCCGTACCCGTCCTCAGTCAAGGAAAACTATGGGGACTTCTCATCGCCCATCATTGCCAAGATGCCCACACCTGGCCACTCTCCGATATCCAGGAAATGCAAAAAGCTGCTCAATCCTTAGGGACAGCACCATCGATTCAGCAAAATTGAATAGGGGTCAGGAGTCAGGAGTGAGAGCTTTAACTCGAAATTGTCCATCTTACATTTTGAATTTTGAATTTTGAATTTAAAAATGGTCAATCGCCCACAACAGTACCCGACCAACGTCCGGACGGAATCAACACCCCTTTAAAGTGCCGTACCTTCTCCAGACTCATCAAATAAACCCAAGCCATCCCGAGCGATCGCCCCTTTAAATCATAAACTTCCACCTGCTCCCGGTTATACTCATTCTCCTCCGGTTTTCGGTCTGGGACATAATCTTCCAACCCATCCAACTGATTCAATATCGAGGCATCGGCAAACGTCAACAAAAACCCGTACACCCGTCCTTCCCCAGACACCATTCCTGGATAACCTAACGATAGGTGATACAGTTGACCCCATGCGATCGCCTGTTTCTCCTCTACTACTTTTCCCGCACAGTAGTAGGGATAATTTGCCTCTCCCGGTTTGAGAGTGCCGTACACAAAAACGTTGATCGTATCCAAGGTAACTTTACGAAATAAACGTACTACAATCAGTAGTATGACAATAATCGTCACTCAAACATTTAGGATTTTAGACTGACGCTGTAGTAAAAGACAGGAAAAAAATTAGCAGAATTCTGTAATCTCCAATCACTCAACAGTGATATGTCAGAATACAACAAGCAAAGGCGCATAGTCCAGTAGGAGCAACAGTTGTGGAGTCCCGATATAACCCAGCCGAGATAGAGGCGCATTGGCAACAAATCTGGAGCGATAGTAAAATCGATCGCACCCCCACCGAGAGCAAAAAACCCAAATACTACGCCCTCTCCATGTTTCCCTATCCATCCGGAAACCTGCACATGGGTCACGTCCGTAACTATACTATTACCGACGTGATAGCCAGAAGCCGCCGGATGCAGGGCTATCGAGTGCTGCACCCGATGGGTTGGGATGCCTTCGGACTCCCTGCCGAAAATGCCGCCATCCAACGCGGTGTTCACCCTGCCAAATGGACTTACGAAAATATCGCTTACATGAAAGGCCAGTTAAAGCCGTTGGGATTTTCCATCGACTGGAACTGCGAACTGGCCACCTGTTCTCCCGACTACTACAAGTGGACGCAGTGGATATTCCTGCAATTTTTACAGGCCGGACTAGCCTATCAAAAAGAAGCCGCCGTCAACTGGGACCCCATCGACCAAACTGTACTGGCAAACGAGCAAGTCGATAGCGAAGGACGTTCCTGGCGTTCTGGTGCTAAAGTTGAACGCAAACTGTTGCGGCAATGGTTTTTGAAAATCACCGACTACGCCGAAGAACTGCTCAACGACTTAGATAAATTAAGCGGTTGGCCAGAACGGGTGAAATTAATGCAAGCCAACTGGATAGGCAAATCCGTCGGAGCCTATTTAGAATTTCCCATTGTGGGGATGGATGAAAAAATCGGTGTTTTCACCACTCGCCCGGATACGGTGTATGGTGTCACCTACGTTGTTCTCGCCCCCGAACATCCCTTAACGCCCCAAGTCACCACCCCAGAACGGAAACAGGCGGTTGACACCTTCATTAAAGAAGTCGCGGACGAAAGTGAACTGGAACGCACTGCTGAAGATAAACCCAAGCGCGGCATTCCCACCGGGGGCAAGGCCATCAATCCATTTACTGGAGAAGAAATCCCCATTTGGATAGCGGACTATGTGCTGTACGAATACGGTACAGGGGCTGTGATGGGGGTTCCCGCCCACGATACGCGAGACTTCCAATTTGCCACCGAACAAAACTTACCCATCCAAGTGGTGATTGTCCCTGCCGATGCTACCGACGCCAAAGCTGCACCCAAAAAGGCATACACTGAGCCTGGGATTGTGGTCAATTCCGACATCTTCAACGGTATGGAGTCGCCTCGTGCCAAGGAAGAAATGATTCAGTATGCCGAACAAAAAGGATGGGGTAAAGCCCGTATCCAGTACCGATTGAGAGATTGGTTAATTTCACGGCAGCGTTATTGGGGTGCGCCGATTCCGGTGATTCACTGCCCTAAATGTGGGATTGTACCGGTTCCGGAAGCGGACTTACCCGTAGAGTTACCGGAAGAGGTGGACTTTAAAGGGGGGCGTGTTCCATCTTTATCTCAACTAGAGGGTTGGGCGAATGTCCCTTGCCCCACCTGCGGCACAGCAGCGAAGCGGGAAACCGATACGATGGATACGTTTATCGATTCCTCTTGGTATTTCCTGCGCTACCCTGATGCCAACAACGAGCAACAAGTCTTCGACCCCCAAAAAACTAATGATTGGATGCCGGTCGATCAATATGTTGGGGGGATTGAACACGCGATTCTGCACCTGTTGTACTCGCGATTTTTTACCAAGGTATTGCGAGACAGGGGTTTGCTCAACTTTGATGAACCCTTCCAACGCCTGTTAACTCAGGGGATGGTGCAGGGTTTAACGTACATCAATCCCACTACTGGGAAATACATTCCCTCGGCACAAGTGAACCCCAATGACCCCAAAGACCCAGAAACAGGGGAACAATTAGAAGTCTCCTATAAAACCATGTCCAAGTCCAAGTACAACGGCGTGGCACCCGAGGCAGTGATTAATAAGTACGGCGCAGATACTGCCCGGATGTTTATCCTGTTTAAGGCACCTCCGGAGAAAGATTTGGAATGGGATGAGGCGGATGTTGAAGGGCAATTCCGCTTCCTCAACCGTGTCTGGCGCTTGGTTGCCGATTTTGCCCAAACAGCATCTATTCATTCAACCGAGTATTTGACGGTGATACCCGACCAATTGAATAAGGCTGAAAAGGACTTACGGCGGGCAATTCATACGGCCATTAAATCGGTGACGGAGGATTTAGAGGGCGAATACCAATTCAATACGGCAGTTTCGGAACTGATGAAACTGAGTAATGCTTTGACGGATGCCGAGTGCAAAGATTCCCCTGTGTATGGGGAAGGGATTGAAACGTTAATTCTGCTGATGGCACCCTTTGCCCCCCATATTGCCGAAGAGTTGTGGCAAGGAATCGGTCACTCGGAGTCGGTACACACTCATACTTGGCCCAAATTTGACCCCGATGCTTTAGTAGCTGATGAAATTACCTTGGTGATTCAAATCCTCGGCAAAACTCGCGGTACGATTGAAGTGCCTGCAACTACAGACCGTGCGGTTATGGAAGAATATGCTCGGAACTCAGAAGTTGCCCAGCGTTACATTGAGGGTAAGACGATTAAAAAGGTGATTGTTGTACCCGATCGCAAATTGGTCAATTTTGTAGTTGTCTAGCCTGTTTTTCGGTCAACATCTCCAGTAATTTGCTTGTTGGTAGGGGCGCTCTCCCCGTGCGCCCTTATACTGTTCCATGGGAATTCAAACATTGCAATGAGCAATGAACCATCAACGATGAACCCGAGAAAATTTACAACCCTTCATCACTTCTTTGCATTTCTCTCAGGAAACTCTCAGTGAATTGAGAGCCAGACTCAGGAAAATCTCAGATTTGCTTGCCACCTTAGAAATAGCCTAAGACACAAGAGTTAGAGCGGTTTCTTGGACTAACAACCCCAGTTTTAGAAACCTAATTCTAAGCATCAAAATTCCTAGGACACATCATTGACTTTTTCAATAGCAGGTAAGGCAACAAGATGGTAACGCAATCGAGTAGAGGTTTTTCAGGTAATGGCCTAAGCAGCCCTAAATGGCTGAGAAAATTACAACAGAAGTTTCAAAATCAGTCTTTGGGCGAGTTAATTAAATCCGCCCTTGAAAAAACGCTGGATGCTTTGATTTTATTACGGTATCGCCTGCAATATCCTCATGTAAAATTTGGTTCTAAAGTCAGAATTCGGGGTAAATTTTCAATCGAAGGTAAAGGTAAAGTTGAGATTGGAAATAACTGTGTATTTACCAGTTTTGAGGGGAAAGCAAATAAAATACTGTTGATAGACCCCTCAGGATGCGTTACAATCGGCGACCATTGTTTCTTCAACTCAACCTACTTAAAAGTTGAAGGAAAAGGTCATATAGAAATTGGCGACCACGCTTATTTTAATGCCCCCCAAATTACAGCTACGGATTCTTTAATCCAATTCAAAAAACAATGCATGGTCAGCGATGCAACTATTTTTGATACGGATTATCATAGCATCCAAATTAATCGAAGAAATCCAGAAGTTAAAGTTAAATCTAAGTCGATTGTGGTTGAAGATAATGTTTGGATTGCTAGTCAAAGTATGATTTTAAGGGGAGTGACGATTGGCAAAAATTCAGTGATTGGTGCTAGGGCAGTTGTTCGCAAGTCAGTTCCTGATAATGTGGTAGTGATTGGCGATCCTCAACAAATTGTTAAGGAACTTGATACTACTATCAAACCTTATCAATTATCTGCCTAATCTGAAAATAAGACAGAGGGCAGAAGGAATAAGGATTTTCATTTATCGTTTTGAGTTTTTGCCCATAGTTTCTAATTGCTATTGAAGTTTTCGCCAACACTTGGCTGATGGTAGTGCCACTTAGCCAAGTGTCTCAACAATACACTGCATAAGGTTGAATTGTAGAGATGAATTTCTGCGTGATAGTATCAAATCCGTTGGAATAACCATATTATCGTAGGGGCGGGTTTTGATGATAAGTTTTCGGTACTGCACAAAGCTGATTCTCGCATTGAGTCCTTACAGGTTTTATGGCCATTTCACCGGCCTTGAATAAAGAGTCACTTCGGTGAGTTGCATATAACTCTCTTTACATCATCCCTAGTGGGTTTATGGTTGAAGCATCAACAGTTGCAAATTACTGAATATGTCATTCTGCCAACCACTTAGGAATGTTTGGTGCCGGAAACTCTATCCATTTAAAGTTCTTGCGCCCATGAGAAAATTTTGGTTCCGTAGTCTTTTTGCTACTCTGGGAATGAGTGGATTAATGATAGGATTGCAGGAAACAAATTTAGCCGCTAATCTCTCTACGTTTACTGAATCTGAACACTATTTAGAGATGCTATCGAGTGATAGTTTAGATGGAGTGGAAAGTCGTAATCATTCTGAAGATTTTTCAGAAATATTTACAGAAGCAAAACCTAAATCTGAATGGGAACCCATTGCATTGAATCGTCCTGTGGAGGTATCGATTGTTCAAATTCCTACTGAAATTTTGGACTTAATTCAAAAAGTAGAAGTGGCTACTGGTGGCTCATCTCTCGATTCTGATCAACTCTTTAAAATGCGGTATCGGATGGGTTTTTGGTTGCAATAACGGTTCTTGTTGATAAACGGTTCTCCCTTGAGTTTACATTGTTTATTAGATGAAATAAAGGGGGAAAGTTTATCTTCATCCCCTTTTTCCGGTAATGGGCAAAGTTGCAATAATTTCTTTGTCTTCCATATACCACTGGCTTTCGTAAACATACTGAACTGTCTTTACTTCCAGTTCACCATAAAACTCGTTCCAGGAATGATGAATTAATGTTTTAAGCTCAGCAAAAACAGAACTGCCAACTGGATCGAGAATTCGTCCTAGAGAAATGTGGCCGAGTTGAGATTGTTGGGGTGAAGCAAAGGGTATTGCTTGCCGCAATTGGGTTCGCAATTCATCAAAATTGCCATAACCTTTAGTAATAATGGTTCCATCCGGAGTGATTAAAAATCCTTGATATCTAAGTATAAAAGAGGGATAGTTAGAAAGTAATTTTTTTAGGATTTCAGGGACTTGTTGCAGCTTTTCTTGTTCAACATTTTCGTCCGGACGTTTAATAATAAAAACTTCCCAGTGATAATTTTGAGGTAAAACGGTATAAAATCGAGTTTGAGGCGAGAGTTTTTTAGTAATTTGATGAGCTAGACTTTGCAAATTTTCGGTTAAATTATCAGGCAGAGGTAATCCTACTAAACTTGTCCAGACTTCAAATCGCTTCGGTACAACTGGAGAACAACTTAAGTTGAATAAATTACGCGATCGCGCCAGTTCCTCTTCTGAAAAATCTGATAGTTTTTCAACGTTTTTTTGAATTTCTTGATACCGTGACTCCAGTTCCATAAAAAAAATTTAAATCTAACCTCCTGCCCTCACCCCAACCCTCTCGCAACCCTCACCCCAACCCTCTCCCTAGGGGAGAGGGAGTAAGAGACTAAATGCGGAGTAATAACTGTGGTTTAAACCAATGCAGGTTCTGGGAGAGCCCCTTGCATTTTACTCAAAAAGCTAATTAGATTTTCTAACTGTTGGTCAGCTTTAAGAACACCCAATCCGCGAACTGTGACTTTACTGGGAGAATAGATAAAGCGCGATCGCAAATGTTCGGGTAAATTCTCCTTGAGCAAGTTCCAAGCCGGTTCCTCCATCGGGGTTTCTAACACGACGTGCTGTTTACCCTCAGGTTTAATGCGGCTGAACCCTAACGACTTAGCGATTTGCTTGAGTTCCACGACTCGGATGAGTTGATTAGCGGCTGTAGGAATCGGCCCATAGCGATCGCTCCAATCCGCCGCAATCTGTACTAATTCCTCCTTCGATTGGGCAGAGGCCACCGCTCGATAAGCGCTCATCTTTTGGTCTAAATCTGGAATATAATCGGCAGGGATAAAGGCAGTCAGAGGCAAATCAATCTGCGTATCATCCACCTTGGGAATTTCTTGTCCTTGAATTTCTCGAATTGCCTCTTGCAACATCTCCATATAAAGATCGAACCCAATTGCCTCCATTTGCCCAGACTGTTCCGCACCCAAGAGATTGCCCACGCCTCGGATTTCCATGTCGCGAGTGGCCAACTGATACCCCGAACCCAACTGAGTAAACTCCTGAATCGCTCTTAAACGCTGCCTCGCTGGTTCGGTGAGAACCTTATGTTTCGGGTAAAATAACCAAGCATGCGCTTGAATTCCTGCCCGTCCGACTCGTCCGCGCAACTGGTACAACTGCGATAGTCCAAATCGCTGGGCATCTTCAATCACAATGGTATTGACTCGCGGGATATCCAGCCCTGATTCAATAATCGTGGTACAAACGAGGATATCTGCCTCACCATTACTAAACGTGAGCATCGTGGCTTCGAGTTCCCCTTCTTGCATCTGCCCATGCGCGATCGCAATTCGCCCACTAGGCACCATCTCCCGCAACTGTGCCGCCAAATCCTCAATCCCCTCAACTCGAGGTACAACATAAAATACCTGCCCGCCGCGATCGAGTTCTGTGCGAATCGCCGTGCGGATGGCTTCTGAGTCATAAGGCGCGAGATGGGTTTTAATCGGACGGCGTGAGGGGGGTGGTGTGGTAATCAAACTCATCTCTCGTACCCCGGATAAAGACATGTAGAGGGTACGGGGAATCGGTGTGGCCGTCAGTGTGAGAACATCGATTTGTGTTTTGAGGGTTTTGATTTTCTCCTTTTGGTTCACCCCAAAGCGCTGTTCCTCATCCACCACCAACATTCCCAAATCCTTAAACGTCACCCCTTTACCGAGTAACTGATGCGTACCCACAACAACATCGAGTTCTCCAGTAGAGAGGCGGCGTTGAATATCCTTGCGTTCCTCCGCCGTGCGAAAGCGGTTGAGTAAACCAATATGAATCGGATAGGGGGCAAAGCGTTCTTTGAGCGTGTGGTAATGTTGCTGAGTCAGGATAGTGGTTGGGGCGAGGAAGGCGACTTGCTTACCTGCCGTCACCGCTTTAAAGATGGCACGAATTGCTACCTCAGTTTTGCCAAACCCCACATCTCCACACACCAACCGATCCATCGGGCGATCGCTCATCATATCCCGTTTCACATCCTGTACTGCCTTCAATTGGTCGGGTGTCGGTTGATACGGGAAGGAATCTTCTAACTCTTGCTGCCAAGGGGAATCAGTCGGATAGGCAAAACCGGTGAGTTGCGATCGGTGGGCATACAGTTTGAGCAAATCAACGGCTAGCTTCTTAATGCCTTTACGAACTCGGTTTTTCGTCTTCTCCCAAGCCTTACCCGACATTTTATTCAGTTCCGGTGGGCGATCACCAGTACTGCGAAATCGGGAGAGTACCCCTAATTGATCAGCCGCCACGCGCAGTAAGCCATCGGCATACTGAATCACTAAATATTCACGGGTTTCATGATTAATCGTCAAGCTTTCCAGCTTCACGAACCGCCCCACCCCATGATTGCGATGAACGACGTAATCCCCTTGTTGTAGCTTATTGGGGTCAACTTGTTTGGAGGCCGCACGGCGGCGCTTACGGACATAACTAGGGGTGGCTAGGGTATGCTGACCAAAGAATTCACGGTCAGTAACAACGACAATGCGATAAGTGGGGAGAATAAAGCCTTCTAGTTCCGCCAACCCCGAATACTTCACCGCCACAGGGGTATGCTGAATGTTCAGCTTGTCGATGGCCGGGTAGTCATGGGGGTTAGGGACAAACTGGGCGGGACAGTCGTGTTCTTGCAGCAAGGAGACAGAACGACTGGGTTGAGCGGAAATCAGCCAGATCGAGAAGTTGCGATCGCGTTCTTGCCGAATCACTTCAGCGAGTTTGCCAAATTGGTGAGGGGTGACGGGCACAGGGCGATTGGCGAGATTAATGGAATTGGAAGCTTGGGGGCGGGTTGTACTTTCAATCGCCAGTTCTGATAGATACAGTTGCCCAAAGTGTTGGGCCGTCGCTAAAGAATCTTCAAACGCACGATGAATTTTAGGTAAGGCAGGCGTAATCGTTGCCAGTTGTTCTTCGGCGTGTTCGTAGGCGCGATCGCTATGGGCTCGACACTGTTCCGGTTCATCAATCGCAACCAGCGTATTTTCCGGCAAATAATCCAACAGTGAGGCGGGTTCAGAAAAAGCGAATCCCAAAAAGCGGCGGATGCCTTCAGGGGGTGTATCGGCTTCTAGGGCTTCTTGTTCTTCCGGTGAGAGGTGTGCTTGAACTTGTTCTAAACCCGACTCACTCAACGCCTCAACCACAATCGGGCCAAAATTAGTGGGTGTTAAGGTGAGGTGTTGAATTTTATCTAGGGAGCGTTGAGTGGCAGGGTCAAATTCTCGTAATTGTTCCAGTTCATCCCCAAACCACTCTAAGCGTACAGGCAATTCTGCACAGACGGGGAACACATCAACAATATCCCCACGCCGACTCCACTGCCCTTCCATTTCCACTAGAGGCACTCGCTCGTACCCCAATCGTGCTAATTTTTCATCTAGGCTTTTGGAGTCCCAACTCATCCCTTGGTCAAGAGTCAGGGAGTAAGGCTTAAAGGCATCAACCGACGGCAGATGGGGTTGCAGCGCCGCTTGCGTGGCCACAATCACCATCCCTCCATTATTCCCAGGAACTGACTCCCGACTCCTCACCAAATCTGCCAGCACCTGCATTTGTCCCCAAGTCATCTCAGATTCAGGGTCAAAAGGCTCATAAGGCGAGGCTTCAGAGGTTGGGTATAAATGGACTGTTGCCCAGCCCATTGCTTCGAGTTGTGCTGCCCAACGACTCGCTTCTTCCAAGGTACTGGACACAACGCACAAGTTGTTTTGACTCGCCTTCGAGAGGGCAGATGCCACTAAACCCTTCGGTAGGCGAGGAATGCCATTGAGTTGGAGAGAAGAGGAGCGATTCAGGATGCTGAGCAGTTCTCCGGTTAAAGGCGATCGCTCTAATGCCCGAATGATTGAAGAAAAGGCCATGAGTCCACAGAATGCTCGACTGATTATGACAAAACCCCACAAGGGGAGTTGCCTATCTCACTCATTATGAACTAACCCAGATAGAAGTCATTCATTTACCGGGTACACAATTTCATCGCGTACACAATCCCAAGGATGCTCGATACTAGAACATTAAGGGTACTTCCGCCTCGCCATTACTGATTGAATCCATGTTCTCTCTATCCGTCGAAATTGTCGTTATTCTCTTACTTATCCTTTTGAATGGTATTTTTGCCATGTCAGAGATGGCGATTGTCTCAGCGCGAAAGGTGCGCTTGCAACAGTTGGTCAATCAGGGCAATCCCCAAGCTCGCAAGGCTTTAAATTTAACAGGCTCTCCCAATCAATTTCTATCCACCGTTCAGATTGGAATCACGCTCATTGGTACTCTAGCTGGTGCTTTTGGCGGTGCCACTTTGGCCAATAAGCTAGCAAGTCCATTGCAACGGATTCCGTTTTTAGCTGCCAATGCGGATGCAATCGCCATATTTGTTGTCGTCGTCACTATCTCCTATCTTTCGCTAGTGTTTGGCGAACTAGTACCCAAGCGTTTGGCCTTAAACAGCCCTGAACGCATTTCGATGGCAGTTGCCTCTCCCATGCGATTTTTAGCCAAGGCGGCTGCTCCTGCGGTTCAGGTTTTGAGCTTTTCTACAGAGATGATACTGCGGTTGTTAGGCACCAGCCCTTCCACAGAACCAGAAGTAACTGAAGAAGAAATCAAGCTATTAATTGAGCAAGGCACCGAGGCGGGAACATTTGAGGAAGCCGAACAAGAAATGCTCAACCGAGTACTTCATTTAGATGAGCGGCGAGCCAGTACTTTGATGACGCCACGACTTGAAATTGTCTGGCTTGATTTAGACGACTCCGTTGAGACAATCCGACATACGATTATACAAAATCCTCATTCTCAGTATCCAGTTTGCGAGTGGGAACTTGATAATGTATTGGGAATCGTCAGTGTTAATGAACTGCTATCTCGTTACCTCAACAATCAGCCCTTCGATCTAACTACATCCCTGAAACGCCCCTTATATGTACCCGAAAGTACGCCTGGGCTAAAAATTTTAGAGCTTTTCAAGCAATCTAATTGCCATTTTGCCTTTGTTGTTGATGAATATGGTGTGATTCAAGGATTGGTTACACTCAACGATATTTTAGAAGCCATTGTGGGAGATATTCCGTCTATTGCTCAGGTTGATGACCCAGAAATCGTGCAGCGTGAAGATGGTTCTTGGCTTGTAGATGGCATGCTACCAATAGACGAGTTTTTTGATTTTTTTGAAATTAAAAACTTTCCCAAAGATACACGTTCAAATTATCATACATTGGGAGGGTTTATTGTCACCTATTTAGGACGTATCCCCACAGCCACTGATTCGTTTGAGTGGCGAGGATTACGGCTTGAAATTATGGATATGGACGGTAATCGTGTGGATAAGGTGCTAGTGGAATTTGTGAAAAATCAAGAAGTTGAATCTGAACATTAAGGTTTTTATTTACTATTTAGAAAATAGAAGCTAGGATTGACACTCACCGGGCTAAAGCCGCGATGATTCTTGGGCTGATTCTGCGGTTAGTTTCTTCCCGTCTTACGAAGCATACTGAGCCTTTCAACTCACTCCTCAAGCTTAAATTTCTGTGTGTCCCACAGTATTTATGTGGCGAGTCTTTCCCGATGTACTTAGCTGCCTCAAGCTCCACACTAAGTACTTCTTTCAATTCTCACGCCTTCGTTAAAGGGGAGTCAGACGAACTTGAACATCCTTTTAGGTGAAGCTAACCCAACCTGTTTATCTTTATCTATGTTAATTGAAGACTGGATAGATACGCTCAAGGAAAAAAAAGCCGTCGTAGAACAACGGGGCTTTAGACCCATTTTTTTTGGTAAAATTTTTTCATCAGGACTACCTGGGAGTCCTCTGCCTTTTTCTATATCCTCTACATACTTCACGTAAACTGACCTCAAGACAAAAGTTATCCTAAAGAGCGAAACATCTCTAGGATAACTTTTGTCATTCTTTGCCCATCAGAATATCGGGCTATTTAATTAACGATCGGAGCGGCGGGATTTGAACCCACGACCCCCACTACCCCAAAGTGGTGCGCTACCAAGCTGCGCTACGCCCCGTAACACCTATACTAGAATACCATAACATTAGTGATTCTAACAATATTCTAAAATACCTTGAGTGAACTTGCCGCTTGAATCAGTTCTGGAACAGCTTGAGGATACCAACTCCCCTCACAACGGCGTCCTCTATTCAAAATGAAGTGCAGCCCATACGCCTGGGGATATCCCTCTACTTCCATCCACAACAAATCGCTTTCTGCCTCACAATTAATTTTCTCCTCATCCATGAGCTCACTCGCCATCTGAGTCATGGTATTAGCTAGCTGCTGCAATAACCGACAAAAATCATCTAACTCAGCCTGAGTCAGTTCAATAGCCCAATCATCACCACCGACTAAACCTGGATATTCCTCCGCCTGGGGATTCCAGCCCAAACGCCAGCCTGCCCCTGTTTTAACCAACCGTTCCATAGCCTAAGGCATCAGTAACTGAGCGTCTCCCGGTTGAGGTAAAGAAGGAGTTGCTCTAGGGCTAGGAGTTGGAGGGGGTGCGGGAGTGTCACTCGGTGTTTCACTCGGTGTTGGTGCAGAGGATTGAGTGCTGTTGGGATTAAAAACACTGACAATAGCATTCACTAATGCATCTCGCTGGGCGCGTGTTAGCTTTTGTACCGCTTGGCGATCGCCTTCGGCCGGATTTTGTCGTAAATTATCAGCGCTAGGATACCGGTCTTCTTCCAAATACTCATGAGCACCGAGATAATCGGCCAGGGTTAGCTTCCAATCCAAACGATACATAGGCGGACGGCGTTTCACAAAAACGTGATACCGCATCAACCGACTCACCAATGTATTATTTTCATCGACTTTCCCCGTTTCTCGGCTAATGTACTGATTCTCCTTGGGTAAATCGGGTACACGTTCATAAACCCGCTTCCAAGCCTCTTGAGGAATCGTAAATTGAGCCATAGCAGGCTGAATCACTAATCCACTCAACCCATTCAAATCCCTAACCTCAGCGTTACCCAATAACACATAGACGCCCGTAAGAGTCGCTAAAGTGAGCGTCAGAGGGAAGCGCATACGCTTTAAGAACGCTTGAAGCATTTTGAATTCCCAGGGAACAATACTAGTTACGTGATACTTTTTCAGCTTGTAGTAAGCGCTGTCTTCGCTAAAGCGCCTACTACGAACCTAGTAAGATTTATTGAACTAACAGACCACTAGTCTCCAATAATTTCCGGTTGAGTCAATTCATCAGACATCTCAATGATGGCTCTTAGCACCGGCTTCATCATGGGATCATCAATGTTTTCAAAGTCTTCATAGCGACGGCGCTTGGCACGATTAGCCACTTGTACGGTAATGCGATAACGATTGGAAGCCGCACTAATCAGCTCCTCTGCGCGATGCATAATCTGGCTTGAATCAAACTGGTGGTAACGTTTGTGCAGCATCTGTGTGGTTAGAAGTTGTGGTCAGGAGTCGCAACGCAAGCCTTTAGTTTAATCTTCACGAAAGGCAGATCGCACCCTCCAGTGTAACAGGAGTAAGGAGATGGGGTGCAGGGAGGATAGGGAGAAGCTTTCAATCCCCCTCGTCACCATCCAAACTCCAACGGGGTAGTACGCTGAAATTTAAAGAAGGCGATAAAAACCAAGCGAAAAGATAAAAGAGTTCATAAAGTTGCATAGCTGCTGACAAGATTAAGCGATAAGAATGTAGATAATGAGTGTATCTGAGCTGTTTTGCTTTGACCCAACAGCTTCATTGAGCTTACCCATCTAACTTTCTTTGTCTTTCTTTGTGTTGGTTATTCGTCGGTTCCTTGGACAGGTATTCCGAAAGGGCGATTTTTACAGGGCTATAGAACTACACAAAGGCTTACCCTGCCTTGAATTGTGAAGGAATGCAGATGTCATGCTCCCTTGAGAAAATACTTCTCATTAAGTAGGGACTCTTTTATACTCTTGGTGCAACTAATAGCGTAAGATCGTGTAAACGATTGTAAATGTGTTGAGTTGTAAACGATAAACTGACTGGCTACTACTGTCTATGCAAACACTTGTTGCTCCTAGCTCTCAGTCATTCCGTCAAACCCATCAAGTACCGCTAAAAATTGTTGTTCTTGGAGATAGCCTCATCTATGGATATGGAGACCCAGAAGGGGGAGGATGGGTAGAGCGGCTACGTCGTCAGTGGATGTTACCCCATAGTCCCGGACACGTTCTCTACAATTTAGGGATTCGGGGAGATGGAGTGAAGCAGGTTCAAGAGCGTCTTGAACACGATTTCCGTTATCGGGGTGAACTCAAAAACCGCGTCCCCGATGCCATCATTCTTTCGGTTGGAGTGAATGATTCTGCGCGTCTAGGGCGTCCCAACGGACGGAATTTTACTGAGTTTGAGAAATTCCAGTCCGACATCAATCATTTGTTAGAGCAAGCTCAAGGCTTGTGTCCGGTACTCTTTGTGGGTATGGTGCCGGTCAATGAAGCGAAGATGCCGTTTTTAGATTGTTTTTATTACACCCATGCCGACCAATATCGCTACAAAGAAGCGACACGCCTAGCCTGTTTTAAGCATCAGGTTCCGTACTTGGATATTTTCGATCTATGGCGATCGCGTGGTCAAGATTGGTGTGGGGATCATCTCTGTTCGGATGGCCTGCACCCGAATGTCGCCGGATACAAAGCATTACTAGAAGATGTCCTCAATTGGGAGGCATTTAACCATCTGTCCGAGCCCCGTTTAGCGACAGCCTAGACTGTATCGGGTTGAGATACCCGTGACCGGATTAATCCCATCGGCTCGCTCACACATTAAGGAGACTTGGTAGCGATCAATAATTGCATCCGTAAAATCTGCGCCGGTAATGTCGGCATCGTAAAAACGGCTCCGCGTCAGGATTGCCTCTTGAAAGATGGCATTCTTGAGATTGGCATTATCTAACGTGACTCGATCGACTAAAGCACCCGTCAGATTGGCCGCTTCTAAGTTAGCGCCTAGCATAACGCCTTTGGTGAGAATAGCGTTCGTGAGGTCAGAACCTTGGAAGTTTGTACCTCGCATCTCAGCGGACACAAACACTGCACCCACTAAATCTTTGTGGGAAAAATCGCGATCAGTGAGATTGGTACTTGTGTAGTTAATGCTGCTATCTTGAGCCCGCACAGGAGCCGCAAATAGCAAGACCCATAACCAAGCCAGAGCGATCGCTACTATCAATCTCACCCAAGGCTGTAGCCAAGATTTTAATTCTTTGAAATCAAACCATTCCATAATTTGATACTGAAACACTATAAGGTCGCTGGTCACTAATAACTGCTCATAGTGAACAGGTTGTTTGTTATTAGTTGTTTGTTGTGTGCGCTACGCGTATGCTACGCAACTGTAAAAGACACAAAGAACTAATAATTAATAACAGGTCAGTCGAATTACACCCACTGCAATCCAAGCCTCAAGGTTGGGGAAGGAGTGAAGGCTGTTCCAACCAATCTTCACCCACACGAATCGTGAGATCAGACTCCAGTTCACCTGTCGATGAGGCTTCAATTGTACCGACTCCCAAAACTTTTTTCAGAGTTGCAGCAGCTTCTAAATCGCCTTGTTGGGCAATAATTTGCGTCTGGCGTTGAGGCTCAGGCCAATCTCGCACAATGTAAACATTATGAAAGTTTTTTTCGGCCAAATAGCGAGCAACTCGCCGTCCCAGTCGGGGATCGCTAGTAGCATTTTGAATGGCAATGCGTACAGATGGAGAAGAATCGTTGGCGTCTAAGGCACTCCAGGCCGGGTTTTGATTAAAGTATTCGCGCATCACGCGATCGCGTCCGGCTTTATCAATTAACCAATAGCTGCCGATAAATTCCTCTGGATTGCTGAAGCGACCGGGTAACAGTACCATTTTAAAATCTTTGGATTCTAGCTTGAGGCTAAATCCTGCGATCGCCAACAATTCTTCCAAACTCAAATTGGTATCCACATATTGCTGCATCACCCGAATCACTTGGGGCAAACGCGGCAATACCGAAGGATTCACCAAACGCTCTCGCAATGACTTAAGTAACGTCTGCTGGCGCTGCACTCGACCAATATCACCATTTTTATCCTTACGAAACCGAGCAAACTGTTCGGCTTGCTCACCACTTAAAGTTTGCCACCCTTGCTCTAAATCGATATACAAACTCTGGGTGACATCTTCATATTTCATCGGATAAGGAACGAATACCTCAATTCCCCCTACCAAGTCCACTAATTCACGAAACGCCTCCGTCGTCACGCGCACGTAGCGATCAATGGGTATATCATTTAAAGTGCTGCTCACCACCTGTGCGGTTAAAGCTGCCCCCCCCTCCACATTGGCATCATTAATTTTGGCAATCCCTACTTTAGGAATATTGACCTGAGTATCTCGGGGAATCGATAACATTCTGATGGAATGATCACTCGGGTCTAGGCGCAAAAGCAACAGGGTATCCGTGCGCCCATCAAAAGCGTCTGATGAGTTTTTTGCCGCTTCGGGAACTCGGTCGATCCCCATCACTAAAATATTGACAGGCCGGGCAACTTTGTACTGAAACCCTTGACGCCATAACTCTCCCTTTGTCCCAAACCCCTGACTCAATGGGGCGATAAAAGGTGACAAGGGCGTAAATAGAGCGAGTGTTGCCCCCAAGGTGGCAGAAATAGCTGCCGTTAGGATAAATGCAGAACTCCAGAACAACCCTTGAATCAAGGCATGAATCCGAGGTTTATCCTGTTTTGATGGGGGAGCAATTGTCTCGGAATCACCCGCCGATGGCGAATCCGAGGCATGATCCCTCATATAGGTTGGTAAACGGCCACGAGCATAGCTAGGACTTTTGGACGATTCAAGTCCTAAACCTTTTGGAGACTTTTCCTTTTCCTTCACCCTCACCTCAACCAAACCACTGTAGCTTGCGCGTACAGTTTGACATATTCACACAAATCACTGGCAGGATTATAACGTTATCAACTTAATTCCCGCTTGCGAAAGTTATCTAGAAAACAATCGAGTAAATCCACGATTAGACAAGCGTTTAGGGGAATAGCAAAGCTAGGATATAGCAGAAAATTAAGTTGGCGTTGTAAGCAATGGAAAAATCTCTGATCCCAGTGATTCTTGCCGGTGGCAAAGGGGAGCGTTTTTGGCCCTTAAGCCGGAAGCACCGACCCAAGCAGTTCTTATGTTTAGATGGTAGCGGTAAGAGCCTTTTGCAGGCAACTGCAAATCGATTGAGTGATCTCGCGGGTAGTCCGGGTAAAGTATGGGTGGTTACATCCGCACTTTTAGCCCAAGGGGTGCGCGAACAGCTACCCGACTTGCCTGAAAAAAATGTGTTGGCAGAACCGGAAGGCCGGGATACAGCACCTGCCTTGGCCTGGTCTACGCTGGAGATTGCCAAGGTGTATGGTGAAGATGCGGTGATGGGCTTTTTTCCGGCTGATCATTGGATAGAAGACCAAAAGGCATTTCAACAAACTCTGGAGGCCGCTTGCCAATTGGCCTCGACGCAGGATGCCATTGTGACATTGGGTATTACTCCCACCTCTCCCTCAACGGGTTACGGGTACATCGAACAAGGTGAACAAACGGGGACTTTTGGGGGATTGCCAGTTTATAAGGTGAGTCGATTTACCGAAAAACCCGATCGCCAAACCGCCGAGACATTTTTAGCAACAGGGCGCTTTAGTTGGAATAGTGGGATGTTCATTTTTCGGGCAGGTGTGGTTTTAAATGAGCTCCGCACCCATGCACCAGAAATGATGGCGTTGTTGGAAGAAAAAGGGGTAGAAGCGTATTCCCAGCTACCGAAGAAAAGTATCGATTATGCATTGATGGAAAAGACCCAACTGGCCTATGTTTTGCCTGCTTCGTTTGGTTGGGATGATTTGGGGGATTGGAATGCGATCGAGCGTCTGTTGAAGGGGGATGCTCAAAATGTGGAACTGGCGCGTCATGTGGGGATGGATACAACAGGGGCGATTCTTTATGCCAGTGATGAGGATGAGGTAATTGTGACGATTGGCGTAGAAGATTTAGTTGTGGTGCGCGATGGGAATGTGACGTTAATTGTTAATAAAGACCGAACTCAGGAAATTAAGCAGGTTGTCAAAATGCTGCAAGCAGACAACTCATTAAAAGATTTATTGTAAGGGTGTTTTTTTAACGCAAAGGGCGCAAAGGTACGCAGAGGTTTTCAGGTGTTGTATTGCTATCCTTTGCGCCTTGGGGAAGAGAAGGAAGGGGAGTAATGCTTCAAAGTCCTTCGCCCTCAGGGAGAGGGATTTAGGGTGAGGGCAGACAAAGGTAATATGCTCCCAGAGATAAGTTTTAGTTGCAGAATATAAATCATTAACTAACAACTAAAACCCTATTCATCCCTCAATTCCCCAAATTGTTCTCGATATCGAGCTAATAAGGATTCCATTTCTAGTAGTTGTTGCTGTGCCTGTTCAGCTCGTTGCTTCTCTTGTTCAGCCTTTTGTTTCTCCTGTTCTGCTGCTTCTTGAGGTGTAGGAACTAGGAATCCTTCTGCTGTAAACCAACGCAATTTTGACTCATAAATACCTAAATATAACTCTAATTGCTGGCTCCATAATCGTCCATCAGCATTAAGTTGCAGTTCTTCATAATGGCCATCAACTAAATGAAACCCTTTAAATTCAAGAGTATGGGGGTCAAACCAGAAATAGTCAGGGGTACGAAAAATATCTTGGTAAATTTGCTTTTTTAAGCCTCGATCAGTATCCGCCGTTTTAGGAGAAAGAACTTCTACAATTACATTCGGATACTTGCCGCCTTCTTCCCAAATCACCCAACTTTTGCGATGTTTTCGCTCAGTATTTAACACTACAAAAAAGTCCGGGCCGCGAAATTGCTCAGATTTGCGTTGCTGCGGAGAGTAGTAAATTGTGATATTACCTGAAGCATAAAAATCCTGTCGCTCACTCCACAACCACTCTAAGCATTGAATCAGTAGCGTGATTTGCAGTCGATGTAAATCAGTTTCCAAGGGGGGTTCGTCACTATATAAATCACCAGGAGGAAAGATAACATCTTCGGGTACATCTTGTAGAGTTTCTATTTCTTGAGCGAAAGACATAGTAGTTTTTAGAATTTAGGAGTCAGGAGTCAGAATTCAGGAGTCAGGAGTCAGGAGTCAGGAGTAAAAGTCGCTTGCTGTTTGAGTTTTGTTTTTCTCTTTCTTAAGAATTTGCAATCTGCTGCACATTTTCTAGGGGCGTATCGATGTACGCCCTGAAATTAACTCAACTGAGCAACCACCTGATTTTGCAATAAGGCTTGATTGCTCAGTAAATCCTCTACATTGATTCGTAAAGAACGCTCCTTATCGACCCAAAACTGAATTTTAATGCGATCGCGCCCTGGACTCCCTGCCGGTGTTAGTTGAGCAATAGTTCTTGCTCCATCCCGATCATTGAGGGGTTGCACGGCCGTTTGTCCTCCTCCTAATTGTCGGGTAATTAAGCGATCGCCATCAAAATAAACCTCAGTTCCCCCCGTCTGTGCGCCCAATTCCCCGACAATCAACTCAATACTCGGCTGATTCTCTACAGATGCGCCTAAAATCAGTTCTACAGGCTCACTCATCGGATATGCTTGTCCGGCTTTAATAATTGAGTGCCAGTTGTGGCAATTGTTGCGCCTGTCCCAATAACGAACGCCGTAGCTGTGGTAAAGAAAATCCTGTACCTCTATACCTTGAGCGAGTTGAAGCGCACCTTCTGCGATCGCCGCAAAGGGTTTTTCACACCGGATTTTATTCGAGTCGAAGTATTGCTTGACCCAATCCTGAACGGCAGGTATTTTCACCGTACCGCCTACCAGTAGGATTGCATCGATATCTGACACTTCTATCCCGGCACGACGCCCTTGTTGCAATAGTTGTGCCATTCTATCATCTAGTATCTCAAAAAATTGATGGTCTTTCAAGATACTTTCAAAGGTTTTGCGGTCGAGTTTCAGTTCGTAACTCTCGAAGGTTTCGTCATTGAAATAAACTTCTGTAGCCGCCTGCTTTTCAGATAGTTGGATTTTGAGGCGTTCTGCGAGTCGGGTAGTGAGGGGCGAGCGCGTCAAGCCTTGAGTATCCGCAAAGTAATCCACTAACCAGTTATCAACATCCGAACCCCCCAAATTTTGACCTGCTTTTGCCAAAACACGAGCAATTTTCACCTTCTGCCGAGAACTTTCCCCCAGTCG
The DNA here is from genome assembly GCA_964588805.1 of uncultured Microcoleus sp. Lineage (GTDB taxonomy): Bacteria > Cyanobacteriota > Cyanobacteriia > Cyanobacteriales > Coleofasciculaceae > CAZPRJ01. Next base: position 106,467 of record CAZPRJ010000006.1, read on the forward strand.
CTTATCTCCCCACTTGAGGATAAAGCCCATCGGCTTTTTACTGGTTTGCGCTTCCTGATTGAGCTGCACCAACGATAAATCCAGCGTACCACCGCCAAAATCAACGACGAGTAAGGTTTGCCCATCGGCAATGCCATAGCCCAAGGCCGCCGCCGTCGGTTCATCTAAAATCCGTACCTGTTCCACTGGCAAAGATTGGCAGACGCCGCTCAACCAATGGCGGTAGGCTTCAAAGCTATCAACAGGTACAGTCAAAATTAAGGAGTCAACAGTCCCTGCTTCAGATGTTTTCAGCTTGTCAATAATATGCTGGAGAAACCACTCCCCAACTTGTTCAAAGCGGACTACATTCTCATCCAGTTCGGGCAAAAATCCCTGAATATCGGCACCAATTCCCCGCTTGAAACTGCGGAAGAAGCGAGGGTCAGAGGTGAGATCGAGTCCTTGGTCGCGCACGGCTTGTCCCACGACGACTTTACCCCGACTGGCGTCTTCTACATACACCAAACTGGGAATTAAAGGGGGATTTTGACTTAACTGTAGGGATAAGCCAGGTAAACTCAGGGTTTCTGGTTGTTGAGTAGCTGCATTCCAGCGAGTAATGACGGTGTTACTCGTGCCAAAATCAATTGCAATCGCCATGTGTGTTGTTACTGTCGGCTGGTCGTGTGTAGGAATAGGATGGTCGAAAGGATTAGCCTTTCTTGAGCAGAAAAGGGGCTTCTTTTAATCGTGAAACAGAAGCATCATCTACCCCAAGTTCTTGCTGATATCAAATCCGTTTGAATAACTAGATTATCGTAGGGGCGGGTTTTGATGATAAGTTTTCGGTACTACCAAAGCTGATTCCTAAACCCGCCCTTACAGGTTTTATGGCCATTTAACCGGAGTTGATATGATTACTTAATCTAAATTTAACTAAGTTGGGTTCGTAGTCAGTGCTAAAGCGCTCAAGCGCCTACTACGAACTTGGCTTTAGACCTTTTCTCAGATTCATTACCGATAATGAGACAAAAAAACCCTCTTCCACTAGAGGAGAGGGGTTGAAGGTATTAGTGTACCAGCATAGTGTCAGGGCTTTTCCCTTTGAGGTCGAGAATAAAATAGCCGCTTCATCTTAGCTTCCAGGCTTTAACTCAGAAACCGGTTGAAGACTAACGGCGGGTTGTTGGCTGCTAAGCACAGCTTGTTGCAGCATCGGGGTGCGGATGACGGAATTATTAGCCAACGTAAATAGAGGATTGGAGAGAATTCCTGCCAAAGAGGTAGCGACTAACGTCAAAACCATACCCACTTGTAAGGGACGCATTCCAGGAAGAGTCCAGCGAATTTCTGGGTAATTCTTCACCGCATCAGACATTTCTTGGGGTTCTTTCACCACCATCATTTTCACAACGCGAATGTAGTAATAAATGGAAATCACACTCGCTAGCAAACCGAGGATAACTAAACCATACAATCCCGCTTGCCAACCTGCCCAAAATAGGTAGATTTTGCCGAAGAACCCAGCCAGAGGGGGAATTCCACCCAAGGACAGCAAACAAATGCTTAAGCACAGAGTCAGGAATGGGTCTTTTTGATAAAGTCCAGAATACTCGCTAATCTGGTCGGTTCCCGTGCGTAGGGTGAAGAGGATAATGCAGGCAAAGCCGCCTAGGTTCATGAACAAATAAACCAACAAGTAAAAAATCATGCTGGCGTAACCGGCTTGAGTCCCGGCAATCAAACCAATCATGACAAACCCAGCTTGAGCGATGGAAGAATAGGCCAAAAGGCGCTTCATGCTGGTTTGGGTCAGGGCGACAACATTCCCTAAAATCAGACTGAATATGGCCAGTGCTGTAAAGACAAAATGCCACTGTTCTACTACCAAGGGGAAGGCAGTGGTCAGAAGGCGAATCGCTAAAGCAAAACCTGCGGCTTTGGAACCGACCGAGAGAAACGCGACTACGGGTGTGGGAGAACCTTCGTAAACGTCAGGCGTCCATTGGTGGAAGGGAACAGCCGAGATTTTAAAGGCAATTCCGGCGATTACAAACACTAAAGCAATCAACAGCCCTAGTGACTGACCCGATTCTACCGTTGCCACACTAGTGGCGATCGCATTTAAGTTGGTTTCTCCTCCCGATAGACCGTACAGCAACGATACACCATAGAGAAAGACTGCCGAACTCGATGCCCCAATTAATAAGTATTTCAAGGCTGCCTCATTAGAACGAGGGTCACGTTTCATGTAACCCGTCATTAGGTAAGACGAAATACTCAATGTTTCTAGGGAAATAAAAATCGTGACCAACTCATTTGCTCCCGATAGGAACATTCCCCCTAGAGTGGCGGTGAGCATAATCCCGATAAACTCAGATAAAGACGTACCCGACTGCTGCACGTAGCGGATACACATCAAAATCGTTACAGCCGTTGATAGGGCAATGATGCCACGAAAGGCGATACTCATAGCATCACCCATGAAGCCTCCAAAAAAGGCCATCGGATCGGCAGCATTCCACTCGAAGTACAGAGCACCGATGGCAGCCAGAAGACCCCCAATGGCGATATAAGGTAAGGTTTTAGCTGCATCCTTACCTGCAATCAGGTCAATTAATAAGACCAGCATGAGGGTAATTAGAATAATTCCCTCAGGCAAAATTGTGCCAGCATTGAGCTGAGCAGCGAGATTGGCAAAATCCATAGGTTCTATAGTGATCGTCTATGGTTAATTTGGTAACAACATTAACTTTACTTAATCATTATCGGTGATTTTAACCAGTTAATGAACGCGGTTTGCTTATGGTGGACATTTAAGCAGCTTAGTACATACTCCTCCGGAGCAGGGGGGGGGGGGGGGGGGGCGGGGCGGGGGTGCAGAGGAGCAGGGGCGCTGGGGAGAAAAAGACAAACGCCTATGAACATTTGTTCACAATGTATGGAAAATCTCTAACTCCTGACTCCCTGACTCCCTGACTCCTGACTCCTAACTCCTGACTCCCTGACTCCTGACTCCTAACTCCTTTTGTCGAGTTCTTTACCTGTCTGCTAAAGTCAAGTGAAGCTGCTCTTGTCTCGATTCTGCTATAGAGGCAGTAAGAACACATCACCGGGTCGAATGAATTCAATTGAAATAGTCGATAGAGATGGATTTCCCCAAGACTTAATGTCCGCTCATTCATTCAAGCCAAACTAGGCATGGCATCCATTGGATCACAATCTGCAGAGGTGGGGATTGCCATTGATATCAGCTATAAGTAGAGAGCGACCGCCTGGAATCTAGGTAGGGTATTGTCTTACCCTTACACAAGTCCCTGGTGGATGAATGGGTAGGTGACAACGTTCAAGATCGAGCTACATTTAGCAATAAGGCTGACGATTCTCCAACCAATTGCTAGGCTGAAGCTTCCCGTTGGCTCACCTCAACTCATCGCTGCCGATGAAGATATGAAGAGGCTCTATTGACATTTAGCCCTCTCTTCGTCCAATTTGACTGTTTAGCCAGCCGCTATTTTTCCGGAAGTTGCTATGTCAACCCTCGTCATCGTTGAATCTCCTACCAAAGCACGAACCATCCGCAACTATTTGCCCTCAGACTATCGCGTTGAGGCGTCGATGGGGCATGTGCGCGATCTCCCTCAGTCCGCCAGTGAAATTCCAGCATCCGTAAAAGAGGAAAAATGGGCGCAACTGGGAGTCAATGTAGAAGCTAATTTTGAACCTCTGTACGTTATTCCAAAAGATAAAAAGAAAGTCGTTCAGCAGCTCAAAGAAGCTTTGAAAAATGCCTCCGAACTCGTTCTTGCGACCGACGAAGACCGGGAAGGCGAAAGCATTAGTTGGCACTTGCTGCAAGTCCTGAAGCCAAAAGTTCCCACCAAGCGCATGGTGTTTCACGAAATCACCGAGGATGCCATCAAAAAAGCGCTGAAAAACCGTCGCGACATTGATGAACAACTGGTTCATGCTCAAGAAACTCGACGCATTTTAGACCGCTTGGTGGGATATACCCTCTCGCCCCTACTGTGGAAGAAAATTGCTTGGGGCTTATCTGCCGGTCGCGTGCAATCTGTGGCCGTGCGCCTGTTGGTGCATAAAGAACGTCTGCGTCGGGCATTCCGTCAGGGTAGCTACTGGGATTTAAAAGCCACCTTAGAGCAGGACAAAAATCCTTTTGATTCACGGCTCGTCACCCTAGCTGGGGTTAAAATCGCAACAGGCAGCGACTTCGACCCCAACACCGGTCAAATTATTGCAGGCCGGCAAGTTAGGCTGCTCAACGAAACTGAAGCCAGAGAACTGCAAGAGCGTTTGCTCGATAAAACCTGGACGGTGACGGAATTAGAAGAACGTCCCGTTACCCGCAAACCCTCCGCACCTTTTACGACTTCCACCCTGCAACAGGAGGCAAACCGCAAACTGCGTCTGTCGGCTCGCGACACGATGCGAACCGCTCAAAGCTTGTACGAACAGGGGTATATTACCTATATGCGGACAGACTCGGTGCATTTGTCCGATCAAGCGATCGCTGCAGCCCGGTCTTGTGTGCAGGAGAAGTACGGCAAACAATACCTCAGCCCCCAACCCCGCCAATACACGACCAAAAGCAAAGGTGCCCAAGAAGCTCACGAAGCCATTCGTCCGGCGGGCAGTACGTTTCGCACCCCGAAAGAAACCGGTTTGAGTGGTCGAGAACTTGCCCTTTATGACTTGATTTGGAAGCGGACAGTCGCTTGTCAGATGGCCGACTCTCGACAAACCCAAATCGCTGTGCATCTGCAAGTTGAAGATGCCGGTTTTCGCTCCAGTGGTAAGCGTATCGACTTCCCCGGTTACTTACGCGCCTACGTGGAAGGGTCAGACGACCCAGAAGCAGCCTTAGAAGACCAGGAAGTAATCTTACCCCCCCTCAAGGTTGGCGACCATCCCAATTGCTTGGAACTCGAAGCCGATGGCCACGAAACCCAACCCCCCGCACGATACACCGAAGCGTCTTTGGTGAAAACATTAGAAAGCGAAGGCATTGGGCGTCCGAGTACCTACGCCAGCATTATCGGTACGATTATCGACCGGGGTTATGCTCAGATGAACGGCAACGCCTTAGTCCCCACTTTTACCGCGTTTGCCGTCACCGGCTTGCTCGAAAAGTACTTTCCCAACCTGGTGGATACTAGCTTTACCTCCCAAATGGAGCAAACCCTAGACGAAATTTCCACCGGTGAAGCCCAATGGCTACCCTACCTCCAGGAATTCTATCTCGGAGACAAGGGGCTGGAAACTCAAGTCAAAGAACAAGAAGACCAGATTGACCCCAATGAAGCCCGCACGATACAACTCGAAGATTTAGAAGCTAAAGTCCGAATTGGACGGTTTGGAGCGTACCTAGAAGCGGAAAAGGGTGATGAGACAGTAACGGCTTCGATCCCCAAAGATGTAACTCCCGCAGAACTTGACCCCGACCAAGTTGAGGTACTGCTGCGGCAAAAAACGGAAGGGCCCGATAAAGTCGGTTTGCATCCTGAAACGGGAGAGCCGATTTATGTCAAAATTGGCCCCTACGGCCCTTATGTTCAACTCGGAGAAAAATCGGAGGAGAACAAAAAACCCAAGCAAGCTTCTTTACCCAAGGGCGTCAATATGGAAGATGTCACCTTGGAGATGGCCATGGGGTTGCTCTCTCTACCTCGGAATTTAGGCGTTCATCCCGCAACCGGAGGGAAAATTCAGGCGAGTTTGGGACGGTTTGGCCCCTATGTGGTTCATGACCAAGGCAAGGCCGGGGGAAAAGATTATCGATCGCTCAAAGCCGGTGATGATGTCTTGAGTGTTACTTTAGAACGAGCATTGGAGCTTCTATCCGAACCGAAGAAGGGACGGGGTTCTAGCCGTTCTAAGAAACCTTTACGGGAACTAGGCACCCATCCTGATAGTGAAGAACCGATCAATATTTATGATGGCCCCTATGGCCCTTATGTGAAGCAGGGGAAGACGAATGTTTCCTTGCCAGAAGGTCAATCCGTTGAAGATATGACCCTGGAAATCGCGTTAGAGTTGCTTAAAACCAAGAAATCTACCAAAAAATCCAGTAGCAAATCGACTAAATCCTCGAGTTCTACGAAGAGTCAATCGGGCGGAAAATCATCGAGTAGCAAGACAACGGGAAAAAAGTCTAGCACCTCAAGCAGCAAAAAGAGTTCTTCAACCCGTACTAGTTCAACACGCAAAACAGGATAAAGGGTTTTGAGTTCTGAGTGCTGAATTTTTCCTGGATTCAGCATTCAACTACAAAGTCTTTCGGTGGACGTTATCCTTCTCTCGTTAAAAATGAGTAGGTTGTCCGCCGTTTTTTATCTATAGCAAAGGGTAAAGGCCAGAGGGTCGAAGGCAGAAAGCACAAAGGATAAAGATTGAGTGTGCTGGCATCTGGAGAAAACCGCCAGATGAGGAAGCGCCGTGTTTTCACAACTCCTATAATATCTATCTTTAGCTGAATTAATTTAGCAATAGTGTAGTTAATTAGGGAAAAATAACCGTAGTCAGCAATACTATTTTCCGTTGACTTGCTCTCAATAATTGTAAAGCAATGTTTCAGTCAGTTTAAATAATATCTTTAAAAATATATTGAGAAATCGCCCAATTTTGAGTGAGGGGCTTATCCTTAAAATTTAAAGAAATATTTAGAGGACTGACATGGATAAATTGGAGAAGTATCGCGTCATCTGTACTCTCAGCTTTGGCGATATCTACGGGCAAATCATCATTTGGTTATTTGTTATTTTCCTGAGTCTTGCTTCTGCCCTGGCGCTGTGGAGTAGCGATCGCCATATTTACGCTTTAGCTACAGTTGGGTTAATCTTGGTATTGACTTTACCTTTTTTGCTCTTTGCTTTCGTAACAACTCTGCTCAACCATATTGAGTTTGTACCGATGAGCGCAGGTGAAACGACTCAAACAGTTCGCGGAAATACCCCTAACCAAAAGCCCATTCAAGCCACTAGTTAAATCGGAACAATCATCGGTTAGCGAGATGAGTTCATTCGCTGTAAATGTATGGGATAGGGGGTGTAGTCGTTCTCCTCGTGGGAAATCCCCATAAACAAAAAATATGGAAATTTTTTCCTATCTTTTGCAGCGATACGACAAAAAATTAAACGGTTCCCTACCCAAGGGTGGGGAGTTTTTTGGTGAACGTTGCTTCAATCGCAGGAAAAATCTTGCGTTTGCTTAAAGATGAAAGGACTTGTAGATCTGTCACTGCTTCGGTTCCAGGCTGTTATGTAGGCAATATCAACAGCGAGGAAGCTTGATTAGGAGCGCTTGAACCTCGTTAATCATCCCAGAGCGAAATACCTAGAAGCAAAAAGCTTTCCTGTGGTCAAAACCTATAACTGTGAACACCTTTGACGTAGTAGAAAAAGGAACACATGCTAGAACATGATGTAATTATTGTGGGTGGCGGATTAGCGGGATGCCGCGCTGCCTTGGAAATTAAAACCCAAGACCCGAAACTGGATGTCGCCCTCGTGGCTAAAACCCACCCCATTCGTTCTCACTCTGTCGCTGCCCAAGGAGGCATTGCCGCCACACTCAAGAACGTGGACGATGAAGATAACTGGGAAGCCCATGCCTTTGACACGGTGAAGGGTTCCGACTTCTTAGCAGACCAAGATGCGGTGGAAATCCTCACCCGCCAAGCCCCAGATGTAATCATCGAGCTAGAACACATGGGAGTGCTATTCTCCCGTTTGCCAGATGGCAAGATTGCTCAACGGGCATTTGGGGGACACTCTCACCGACGCACCTGCTATGCTGCCGATAAAACGGGTCACGCTATTTTACACGAATTGGTGAACAACCTCCGGCACAATGGGGTGAAAATTTATGATGAGTGGTACGTGATGCAACTCATCGTGGAAGATGGCCAAGCCAAAGGGCTGGTGATGTTCCATACTCAAGACTCTAAGCCCTATTTAGTTGGCGCGAAAGCGATTATGTTTGCCACCGGGGGTTATGGACGGGTCTATAACACCAGTTCTAATGATTATGCTTCCACCGGTGATGGCTTAGCCATGTCCGCCTTGGCAGGAGTGCCCCTTGAGGATATGGAATTTGTCCAATTTCACCCTACCGGTATGTATCCTATCGGGGTGTTGTTGTCTGAGGCGGTACGTGGAGAAGGGGCATATCTGATTAATGCCGATGGCGATCGCTTTATGTCGAAATACGCCCCCGGTAAAATGGAACTGGCTCCTCGGGATATTACCTCTAGAGCGATCGCCACAGAAATTCGGGAAGGCCGAGGCATCAATCACGATGGCAGCGCCGGAGGCCCCTTTGTCCATCTGGATTTGCGCCACATGGGTAAAGAAAAGATTATGAGCCGGATTCCCTTCTGCTGGGAGGAAGCTCATCGTCTACTAGGGATTGATGCCGTTCATCAACCGATTCCCATCCGTCCCACGGTTCACTATTGTATGGGAGGAATCCCGGTCAATATTAATGGGCAAGTCCGTAGCGGCCCTGATGGCCTGATTGAAGGGTTCTTTGCTGCCGGAGAAACGGCTTGTGTCTCCGTCCACGGGGCAAACCGATTGGGTAGTAATTCTCTGTTGGATTGTATTGTCTTTGGCAAGAGAACGGGGGCAGCGATCGCGGAATATGTTAAAGACCGCAAAATGCCCGTCATTGATGAATACTCTTACCTCAAGTCCGCAAAAGAACAAATCAACAGCCTCCTCAACCAAGAGGGAACCATTCGCATCGGGAAACTGCGTCAAACCGTCCAAGATTGCATGACTGAACACTGTAGCGTTTTCCGCTCAGAAGGTGTTATGCGCCAAGGCTTAGATAAGCTCAAGTCCTTAAAAGAGCAGTATCAGCAAGTTTACTTGGATGACAAAGGCACCGATTGGAATACGGAAATTGTTGAGGCGTTGGAACTGCGTAACTTATTGGTAGTTGCTGAATTAATTCTGACTTCTGCCATCAACCGCCAAGAAAGTCGGGGCGCTCATTCTCGTGAAGATTATACCCAGCGAGATGATACAAATTTCCTCAAGCATACGATGGCCTATTACTCCCAGGCTGGGATTGATTTGAGCTATATGCCTGTGTCGATTACCATGTTTGAACCGCAAGAGCGGAAGTACTAATTCTTGACCTAGCTTGAAAATAGGAGTCAGGAGTCAGGAGTCAGGGGAGGTTTATTTTCATTTCTTTGTTGTGTACGAAGTTCGTAGACGACTGTCTTGAAAATAGGAGCCAGGAGTCAGGTTAAATTGATGAAGGGTGAAGCATTTGTATGCATAATCAGGGCTAGTTTCGGTTCTCTGAATACAGATGCTTTGCCCTCTTCTCTTTATTTATTACTACTTAGAGAAATATAAAAATTTAGCGTCCTACTAAAGGTACGTTAATGTTACTTTTTCTATCACTAAGTAATCAAAATAAGGAATAGTGGTAGAATCTATCCGGTGCAGTTAGCCTCACTTAAACGGCACTCAAACATCAGTAGATCTTGTAGGGTGGTGTTGCGTACTTGCAATTAATGACTTTTCCCAATTCATCTTAGCAATGCTCACCAACTCCGGCTCAAGAACTGAGTATCTCAGTAGGCTAGCGATATCCGACTGTAGCAGTATGTCATTTGGCTCATTACAAAAGAAGAGCGCTTAGAAACGTATGCATCGATATAGTAAAAAGCTCCGAAACTTTTTGCCGACTTCCCAATCAACTAAGTGGTTACTACTGATTAGTATTGCTTTAGTCCCAAGCCTTTTTCTTTCCAAATCCCTTGCCGAATCCCTTACCGAATCTCCAGAGAAAAGAATCGGGTTAATTTTTGAAGGAGTTCGTAGTGTAAATGGGGTTAGGTTAACCTCTGTAAATTATACAGGGGAGTGTTCTGGGCGCGATGACCCAACAATACAAACCTGGTTTACATCTACAACAACTCCTCCTGCTCCGGGGCGACGAGTCGTCGTGCGAAATGTCACGACTGGCATCAGACCCGATAAGCAGCCCTATACGGATCGAGAATACGATGAAGGGACTGTTTCTGAAGGATTCATCGTCGAATTTGGGACAGAGCATAGCGGCCAGCGATTTCGTGTTTTGGATGGACCCAACGAGTTGGAGTATGAAATTAAGGAGAAAAAGAATGTCATAGAATCTGGCACCTTTACTGCCAACTTTGAAAAGGATGTGCAGACTAGGGAAAGGAACGCCGAGTCTAGTACACAGAAAGTTTGTGCAAATTCCTATGTAGCCCTCAATGTTTGTGCAGATATCCGCAATGTGACGCGTCGGACTTGTCCGGGAGGAAAGGTAATTGCTCAACAGCAGACACCTGAAGGGCCAGTTAGAACTAGAATTTCTAACCAAACGTTTTCTCCAGTCAGCTATGAAATTGGTGGGAGAATCTATCGGCTGGAACCCGGTGAAGACCATTGGTTGAGGGGAAATAATATCAGTACCGTTCGAGTGGTGACTAACTCCCATGCAGAGGAAACCAATTCCTATCAGTTAACACCAGGAACCAATTATCGATTTACGAATACCTCTGGAGGTCCTTCTCTGTCTCAGTGGTACAACCGATAGTTTGCTGATGAGGCATATCCTATCTACATTCCGCTACGGGTGCGGAATGTAAGTTTTAAAAAATGAATCAAAAATGATAAAAAATGGAATGTTGATTGAGAACAAAAAATATTTTTAGTCATTTCTCTTAGGTTTTGAAAAAAATTGTAGTAATATAAATTTAAGTATTGAAGGGGAGTAGCTGCTGGTTAATTAATAGCCAGCGCACCTGAATCAACATACTGGTGATGAACCTGGTTCAGGTGACAAATAACCCTATCGCTTTTAGTCAGATTGTTAGTCGAGAGATGAATCTAACAAACGACTAATTGCTAGTTGGTATTTGGAAGCGAGACCTTCACTAAGTTCACGTCTGATGTGAGCTTGGTGGAGTGTCTGTATTCTCATCAAGCTCACTCAGAACAGTTAGGAAAGAGTTAGGAGCTTGATAGAGTGTTAGCAGCTTTTACCGCCGGTTTATTACTGATTACTGTTTCGGAATTAGGTGATAAAACTTTCTTTATTGCCGTCATTTTAGCCATGCGTCATTCTCGACGGCTGGTATTTATAGGTGTTTTAGCGGCATTGGCGGCAATGACGATTTTATCGGTGTTGTTAGGGCAAGCCGTCTCATTTTTGCCCCAGACTTACATTCACTATGCAGAAATTGCCTTATTCGTTTTTTTTGGGCTGAAATTATTGTACGAAGCTAGCCAAATGCCTGCCAAATCGGATGGAGAAGTGGCAGAAGAAGCGATGATGACGGTGAAAGAAGCAGAATGCAAGCAGCCTAAACGTAAGACTCCCTGGAGGATTTTATCAGAAGCTTTTACGCTCACGTTCCTGGCTGAATGGGGCGATCGCACGCAAATTGCCACGATTGCTTTAGCCGCCTCTAAACCGGCGTTGGGTGTGACGGCCGGAGCGATTTTAGGACATGGAATTTGTGCCGCGATCGCTGTGATTGGTGGGCGTCTAATTGCAGGACGAATTTCTGAGCGGATGGTGACAGCAGTGGGGGGTTGCCTGTTCCTGCTCTTTGGCGCGATCGCTTGGTATTCAGGTTAGACACCATGAACTAGGCTTACGCCTTGCTTGGCTAACGTATACAACGAAGCCATGAACATCTTTCCCCCTGACTCTTGACTCCTGATCCCTGACCCCTATTGTCAGGTTAACGAGTATTTTCAGGCAATGGCGTGGGAGAATTAGGCCAATCGTTAGAGCGACCTTGAAATTCCTGTTCGAGTTGTGCTTCGTAAGCGTCATTAATCTCTAAGGTAGCTTCGTTGGGGCAATTCTTCCCCTCAGCGAGACAAGAGACTTGTTGCTCCATTTGTTCGCGCCCTTGCTGGAAAAAGTCTTGGGTATTAAAGCGAGTGATACCCCCAGAAATATGGTTACGTTGAGCAGGAGTTAGGGATTCAATTCCAGACTGAGCGATCGCTACAGTCTGTTGACTGAGTAAGCTAGCGACTGAGAGTACTGTAGCTGTGGCTGTGATGCAGATTGATATCGGTTTCATGGTGAATGATGCCCCTGTACCGCTACTACTCACTATTGTCTCTCAGCCAATTCACCTATCCCTTCCTCCAATAGAGTGGTTCTGGATTTAGCCTTTGGAATTGGAAGCAGTAGAGAGAGAGTTTTTGGGTTCTGAAACAACTTCCTGGCCTTGGTGCGAACTCCCTAAGAGAACTGATTTGGCATCATGCAAACGAGCAAGGGCAAAATCCATCTCTCGATTGGGGAGACATCGGCTCAAAATCGTGTTGAATACGACTTCAAAGGCAGACTCAATCGAATCTTGATCGGTTGGCACAGTTGGGTTAGGAAGTGGTGTATTGGAGGGTGAATGGGTTGTCTGTGGGCCTCGCTTGACTGAAAGTCCTGCCCAAGTTCTGGATTCTTCTAGATGTGCGATCGCATTCTGGGTACGATCATCGAGTGGATAGAGCCGCAGGATAACATCTAGCAACTGGACAAACTGAAATTCCAACTTGAGGATTTGATCGAGCTCCTCACGGGTAGGTTCAAAATAGCGAGAAATGCGCTCCCGTAGCGCTTGAGCTTCTGATGGCAGATTTGACATAAGCAGGGGAAATGTTGACGTGATAGCTTTGCGATTGTGGTAAAGCACCCCTACTGAAAAAAATGTATGAGATGACATCCTGTTTTAAAAATAGAAGTCAGGAGTCAGGAGTGGTAGAATTTCATTTCTTGTTCGTGCGCCCCATGTATGGTATCTAACTAGATTTTGTGACTAGCTTTTGGAGGCCGATAACCTGTCCAAAATGCTGCATCATTAACAACGATGTTTTGTGAGAGAGGAATCCCAATTGTGACCGAGCTTGAGAAATACTTATTCGATCTGCAAGGGTTCCTGGTAGTCGAGAATGCCCTGACATCTGTAGAGCTTGCAACCCTGAATCACATAATCGACGAAAAAATTGCTTTAGTCGATGAACCTGAAAAACTTTGGTTTCGTTTTGACAGTTTACTAAGCTGGGGCGCTCCTTTTCAATCGTTAATCGATAACCCCCGGATTACCTCCTATCTTTTGGAACTTCTCGGTTCCAAATTTCGTCTCGATCATGACTATATTCACATTATCCGTCAAGGAACTGGGCCAATTGGCAGTGAGCTGCATGGAGGTGGGACTCCGTATGACCCTTGTCAGTATTATGCTTATAAAAACGGACGGATGTACAACGGTTTGACGGCTGTTGCTTATAATTTAACCGATGTGAACCCAGGGGAAGGTGGGTTTGGTTGTGTTCCAGGTAGCCACAAAAGTAATCTACCTCTTCCCTCAGAGTGGAAAGATTTGTCTGAACCTCATCCTTGTGTGCAAGAGATTGGGGGTAAAGCGGGGACGGCAATTATTTTTACTGAGGCTTTAACTCATGGAACTCTAATTTGGAAAGGGCAACAGCAACGGCGCACACTCTTCTACAAGTATTCTCCATTTCCCTCAGCTTGGTTGCGAAACTACTACGATCTGAATGATTATCCAGAGCTGACGCAGGCTCAACGGGATATTTTAAGAACTCCTGGTGTTTATCCGTGAGAGGCTGTAATTTGCTAAGGCTAGGGCTTATAAGCTGTTGTGCATCTAAGAAAGCATCATGGGGTTCGCGGGGGAGCAGGGGAGAATGGATTATGCAATTTAAATGCTGATTACTTAAAGCTGATTCTAAAATGAGCCCCTACTTTAGCGATCGCGTAATGTTCTAGAGCGATTAAAAAACCCCGTTGAGAGGTCGGGGTTTAGGGTGAGTTAGTAGGGCGATTAGCGTATTGTGATTTGTTTTCGGAGTACGCTCATGACTTCGTTGAGTTTGGAGGTAAGTAGCTGACGAATGGAGAATAAGAACTCAATAAATTGAGTTCTTATTCTCCTGACCAAAAATAACCCAACTCGGCAGTGGTTTGGCGTTTGGTGGGGTCGTATTGCAAGAGATACTCTCGTGCGATCGCATCTAATTCTCTCAACCGTTTTACTTCCACTTTGCCTATTTCAGTATCGGTAGAAAGCAGTATCACTTGATGACTGGCAGCAGGGAAGTAGCGTTCAATTAAGTTAGTTCGGTGAGAGGAGTCTAGGCGTCCTAGAGGGGTGTCGATCGCCACGGGGAGGTGGCGTCCGGATACGCGGGCGAGTCCCCAGAGAAATGCGATCGCCAGTAGCTGTTTTTCCCCTGCTGAGAGGCGATGTTTGGGAACGAGTTGTCCGGAGAGGTCGTACAGGGAAAGGCTAAAGGTACTCGTATCAATCGCAACCCGATGCACTAAGTCAGATTTGTGCAGGAGATAGCGGAAACACTCTGTTACTTCTATTTCTAATTTGTTCAGTTTTTTGAGGGTTAATCGCTCCTTAAAAAGTTTGAGTGTAGCTTGGACTTTGGCGGCAGAGGTGATGATATGCTGATTATTTCTTAGTTTGATATTGTCCTCAGCATAGTCTTCTAATTCTTTTTTGGTTTTTGCGATCGCCCGTTTTAATTCCTCACAGCGGCGATTCACGGTTTCATGGGCGGCTTTGGCTTTTGCGACTTCGTTTTGTGCCTCTTTAACCGCATTTTTTAACTGTTCGTAAGCTTCGGGTGAGGCAGCCGTCGCAATTTGTCGGTCTAAGAAATCGATTTCGGTTTCCAGTTCTTTGAGTTTTTCCTGTTTGTTATTGGCTTTATATTGGCTGTATTTCAGGTCATGTTTGAGGAGATTCTCTAGTTGAGTTAGAGCCTCCCTATCGGCAAGTAACCAGGGTTCCTCGTTTGCGGCAATTTCTTGTTCGAGTTCTTGATTTTCTCCATCGAGGAAGGTTTTAATTTTTTCCAGATGCTTGGCGTTTAATTTTAATTGGGTAATGTGATTTAATAGGCGTTGATCGCGCTCCTTTAAGACATCCTGGGTAATTTTTGCCTGAGTAATACGGCTTTCTATTTCCGCTTGGGATTGAGCTTGAGTAAGGAGGGGTAAAATTAGGGCTAGGGGCAAGGCGCCCGCCGCTAATTCTCTCATGGCTTGACGCGCTTCGTCTGCCTGTACGGTGAGGTCTTTGTATTGGCTTTGGAGTAGGTTGCGATCGCTAGCAATTTTACCGCCTTCATAGATGAATTTTTCTTGGGCTAAACGCTGTTGTTCTTCTGCACGTTGTAATTCGGCATTAAGAGCAGCTAAGTCTTGGGTTTCAGCTTCTAATTCGTCTTTTTGTTGATGCAGTTTTTGTTCAATTTCTTCTAGCGTTGCGAGGTCTTGGGCACTGGCGATTTCTCGGCGTTTGCGGCTGACTAAAATATCTAAGTCAGTTGATAGGCGTTCTGCCAATTCTAATCCTAATAGGGATTGAATGGCTCCAACGACAAGGGGAGGTGGAGTTTCGAGTTCGGCAAGTTCTTTGACTTGTTCACCGTCGAAGAGAAATAGGTTGGAAATTCCTAGTGGTAGTAAATTTTCGATATACTCATCCCAGGTATTGGCGAGGGCTTTATCTGGCCACTCTTCATCGAGCAGAACACCTAATGTGTCTTTGCCATCTTTAGGGTCTGCTGTCCAATATCTAACCACTCTTATGGTAGTTGGTTTATCATCTTGGACGACTTCAAAAGCTAGTTCAATTCGGGCTTTTTCTGTGGGTGGTGTATTGCGATTAACACACTGAGTAAGGAAGTCGGGATAACTTAAATTGCCTCGTGTTGAACATTGAGCACGAGAACCATAAAGAACGAGGCGAATGGCATCCATGAGGGTTGTTTTGCCGCCGCCATTCATGCCGCCAAACAGGATAATGGGGCGAGTGGCGTCATCAATTTCTGGACGGAGATTGATAATTTGTTTGCCTAGGTATGGACCGAAGTTTTGCAGGACGAGTTCAAGAAATATCACTTTTAAATAAAGAGTCGCTATTCTAACGAATATAGTTTTTTAATTATATGTCATATTGTCAAATCATAGATAATCTAAGTATAAATTGAGATTTTAGACAAAGATAAATAGAGCAATTTTTAAAATATTATTTTGTTTGGTTATTGGTAGCACGAAATGTCAATTATTAATACTTATTTTTCTGGTTTAAATTTATTTTTTTAGGTAGGGGTACGGCATTGCCGTACCCTTACAGTTTATTTTCAATCCAATTAATTAAGTTAGCAGATGAATCACTTTATGATTACATTTCTGCTGAGAACGCTCATGACCTCTCCGGGTTTGGGAGTGGGTTGCAGGGGACTCCATTCGGTGACTTCGGCGAAACCGAGGGTGTATAGGTGGCGAATGGTGCTGTTGACGACTTTGGGAGAACTGACAAGTATCATTTTCAGGCGTTCTCTTTCTGGGGGTGGTTCTGCGGGGGTGTTGGCAGGTGTCGGTGGTGTGGGGGTTTGGTTGAGGTCTGGGAGGAATTCTTCCATTGGGTTTACCTAATTTTTGATTGAGGTTGTTGTCGCAAATTTGCAACAAAGTTATCTTATGCCTTTTGTCGCAAATCTGCAACATTTACTTCGTGATCAGGTTTTGACAAAATCTGATGCATGGGAAAAGCAGGGCAAGCCCTTAAGCAGGTGTTAGAAACCTATGAGATTAGCCAAAATCGGCTAGCTGTGACGATGGGAGTTCGGCGCTCAAATGTCAACCGTTGGGTTAATGAAGGATCAGATCCGGCGGGTGATGCGGTGCTTGAGATTCGGGATGGACTGGAGAAGATTAATCCGGATGCGGCGGAGGAATTTATTAGGTTGTATTTGGGTAGATGAATTGAGGATGATGAGCTTTTTTGTGTCTGGGTTTTTGTTTAGATAGTGGGTGGTTTGTCAATCGGCCAGTCAATCGGCCAGTCAATCCGCCAGTCAATCGGCTAGTCAATTCGCCAGTCAATCCGCCAGTTAATCCGCCAGGGAATTAATTCCCTGGCTCATAGATCAAGTCCTCTGAAGAGGACTAAATTTTTAGAGGATGAGGTTGTAATTCCTGGTGGGTGAATTCACAGGCAATATTCAATATAATGATGTAAATTCAGGGGAATCTACAACAATAATCTAAATGGCTCTTTGGCGACTTTACTATCATCTTGTCTGGGCAACGAAAGAGCGCCAGCCTCTGATTAATTCTGATAGAGAGGATGAGCTTTACCGTTATATTATCGCTAAAGCTGATGATATTCGTTGTATTGTTCATGCGATTGGTGGTGTTGAAGATCATATTCATCTGATTGTTTCTATTCCCCCAACGCTAGCAATAGCTGATTTTGTTAAAAGGATTAAAGGAAGTAGTGCTCATTTTCTGAATCAGGCTTTGTCTGCTTCTTTAAATAAGTTTGGTTGGCAAGAGGGATATGGTGTATTCTCGCTGGGAGGCAAGCAACTGGAGCAAGCGGTTGAGTATGTGAAGAATCAGAAGGCACATCATTTCAATGGAACTGCTATCACATCTTTGGAACAGGTGACGAATCAAGATGATTCTCCAAGACGCTGGCAGTCCAACTGAATGATTCGTTGTTTGGAGGTTTTGTACCCATTACTCTTATCGTTGTACTAATAACTCTCACTACCGGGGAATTAATTCCCCGGCTTATAGCGAAAGTCCACTGAAGTGGACTAAGTA
>CAZPRJ010000006.1:124230-172215 GCA_964588805.1 uncultured Microcoleus sp.
GGATTGATTGAGTTTGATGGCATTTACTAATCTTGATGTATTGATTACTAGTCCTGTGTGGTTTGGAGGTTTTGTACTCATTACTCTTATCGTTGTACTAATAACTCTCACCACCGGGGAATTAATTCCCCGGCTTATAGCGAAAGTCCACTGAAGTGGACTAAGTATTTAGGGATTGATTGAGTTTGATGGCATTTACTAATCTTGATGTATTGATTACTAGTCCTCTTTAGAGGACTTTATCTATTAGCCAGGGAATTAATTCCCTGGCGGTTGACTGGTTGGTTGACTGGTTAGTTGACTGGCGGTTGACTGATGGTTGACTGACACCTTACTAACCGTCTTCATCATCGGCTTTGATATCGTCTGACTTTGGAGATGAGAATTTGATGCTTGCCCAATTTAAATTAAGCTGCTTTGCTTGGTCGCTATCACTTTGCTCAAACTGTTGTCTAACTTCGTGCATTTCTGCCCTATCATCTTTTAGCGCTTTGACACTATTTTTCAAGTTTCTTTGATAGTGGGCATTTTCAATCGCTTCTTCCTTAGAACGAGAACTGCTGGCAAAGCATTTCTCTATGCTGTCGTAGATGCCGCGCCGAGATTTGGCGTGATATTGGCGTTCTGTGTCTAGCAGTCTCGCCATGAGTTCTAGGTGCATTTCGTCTTCACAAATTTCGTTTAATACTGTCCACTCGTCGCTGCCTAGCAGTTTCTTTTCTGCGCCAGGGCGAGTGTCTTGGAAGGGTTCGCCTGTGACTTCTTCGTAAATGCGGGGTAAGCTGTCGTCAAATTCATGCTTTTCTTCTAGCCAAATGCGGCGAATTTCACTCAGTTCTTCCTCAGTAATTAGGGTGATATCGCGCATTTCTGGGGGTGCGGTGCGACGAACTTGGGTTTGTGCTTGTAATACTCGTCTTAACCAATGTTCTCGCCAGTATTTAGTATAGGGGCCGGGAATGGGTTCAATAGATGTTTCACCATCAATATTGCGTTCAAAAAGTTCAACTCTTCCATAGATACGGCGGAAGTCTCTTTTAGGGCGATCATCCTTGATATCCAATTCATTGCGGATATCTAAAAGAGGCTGCATCCATTCTTTCTCTTCATCATTTTGGATCATTGCCTCCATCGATTTATCCTGACTAACCATCGTGCAAACCCAGCAGCCGAAGCGAGAATCGCCACAGCTAGGAGTAGAAGTATCCACAACTAAGGGACATTCATTATCTGCTGTTGCACCTCGATACATGGAAAATAAGTCTTTATTGCTATATTCCCAAGGATTTTGCCACTGATTAAGGTAAATCCAAACTTCATCATTACGCCAATCTTCGATAGGGCTATAAATCAGGGAGTTAGGTAAACGGGCATTAGGGCTGAGCCGATCGCGCACTCTACCTGCTTCATGTTTGTTCATTGTTGCTGCACGTTTTGAGCTTTCAGCCTTACGAGTCCCTAAGACAACAATAGTTTCCCCGTGGACTCGAACCATCTCGCGGATAAAGTGATTAACAGGCTGAATTTTCATGCGATCGGTACACCAGCGAAATCCAACGCGAGGGGCAGGGTATCCTCTACCTATTAAGCACACCCAAAAGGTTTCTTTGACTGAAGGGTGAAGCAGATGCGGTTCTATTGGCATTTCTTGTTCTTGAGCCGCAACCTTCATGAGTTTTAGAGATTTGCTAACCCAAGCAGAAACTATCGGATTCTCAACAAAAGTATCTGTTGTAATAACATGAATAGTCTTAGTGCGCTTTTCTAGCGGTAGGGCTGCGATCGCATTCCAGATTAGTTGCAATACTGCCGTTGAGTCTTTACCTCCGCTATATCCTATTACCCAAGGAATCTCATCTAAGCAATATAAATGTTTGATTTCTTGAGTTAGATTTTCTATATCTTCTACTAACTCTTCAATAGTGCGTGGTGGAAATAGAGATGTTTGGTGGATTTCTGTCATGTTTCAAAGTCCGTATTTTCCCGGATTTATGGGCTGTTAAGTTTGATTACAATGATGAATAGATTTTTCACTAATTTTATTGGCTTATATGTCCCAAACGAACTACCCTCAGTCCGAATCGAATCAGCGACTTAATGAAGTGCTTGAGCCATATTTTGCAAAGCATCACCGCGAGAAGTGCTATCCAGGGCTGATTTTTCAGCAAGGAAGGCGTAAAATGGTGCAAATTAATGTTCCTGCTGATGACTTGCCTACCCTCCTCCAAGCGAAACCCTCCACTGATAACGATCCGGATTCTGGCAAAAATCGCCCAGAGGTAAAAGGTCATGCTGAGGAAATTAAAGAATACATTCTTAAGCGTGTTGAAAATAGCAAACCTTGGATTTTAGGAACGTTGACTGCCAATGTTGATCCAAAAAATATTGATCTAATCGAATTGGGGAGGGGAATTTGTTTAGTTGTCATTCGTCGGGGTGTTAAGTTAGATATTACTGATGGACAGCATCGCAAGAGTGCAATTCATGAATTAATTGAGAGTTTTCAGGGTGAGTTAATTGCTGATAATGATTTTCCAATTACGCTAGTTTTAGAAGGAGATAAGAGGCAGTGTCAAACTGATTTCAGAGATATGGCACAAACTAAATCACTGGATAAGTCATTACTCTTGTCATTTGGTGAGTTTGAGGGACGTGTTGGTATTACTAAAAATTTAATTGAGCGAGTGCCAATGTTTGAAGATAAAACAGAAAAAATTAAAGGCTCTCCCTCAACAAAAAAGAAATTAATTTACACAATTAATTACATAGCTAAGGCTGTAAGCTGTGCTTTTGCTAACAACCCAGATGACGAACTTAAAGATTACGATGTTGAGAAAGCATCTCAGGGAATAGCTAGTTGCCTCAATCAATTCTTTTCAGAATGTAGTCTGACTCGGTACATTTTAGAAACCAGTGTTGAAGATTTGACAGTTGAGGAAATTGGTGCATTTAAGGAAGACTGTATCTTAGGCAGAAGTGTAGGGCTAGAAATTCTAGGACGATTATTATACTGCACTTATAACAAATACAGCTATTGTTTTGAGCCTGAGAAAGTTTCACAAATTGCTCAACTGGATTGGTCAACAGGAAGCCAACTTTGGGAAGGGAATATTGTTAAAAGAGACCCCAACCCTAAAAATCCAGCTAAACCTTACACCATCTCAGCTAGTGCTAGCCCTGTAAAAATAGCTGTGAGTGTAGCTAAAGCTAAATTAGGATGGGTGTAAAATCACTTCTCCCCCCCTACTCCAACAAGGGCATTTTCTAACTGTTCCTCTTCCACTGTAAGCGGCAACCCCAAAAACCCCTTAATGTAAGCCGTCATCCGACTCACACTAATTTGAGACTGAGAAATCCCCCCTTTAGCCATAATTCGCCCTTGCCAATCTGGATTAAAACGCGACCAATCAATTCGCGCTAGTCCCGCCAGATGTTCCCCCCAGCTATCCGGGTAAAGCGAGATGAGACTTGCCCCCACTCTACCCAATCCTGCAAGCGCGATCGCATGACAATGCACATAATCCCGACGCATCTCGCTTGCAGCTACTTTTTTATGTAAAACCATCTCCCAATCGGGGATATAGCTACTAACCGCATTCCAATAACAGCAAGCCAATTCAATCTGCTGCTCCAATTCAACACCCCGACAATCCGCCAAAAGCGCAAGATTAGCATTATAGAGGCTGCTGAGCGTGAATAACTTATGAGAGCGCACAGGCAACGTACTGCGTTCCCCATCCGTCAGCACTCGAAACACCTCAACCCCCTTCATCACCCCCCTCGTCAGGATAGCCATCTGATCACGATGATCATAAAGAATCGTCAGCGCTGGATCAGGACGCATCCCATAGCGGTTTAAATCCGCAAACATCTGTTGAGAGCAACTTAACCCAATATCCCAATACAAAATCAGTGCGATCGTCTCATACCCCAACGCCGGATTCTCGGAAAGCGCCAATTCAAACGCCGCCCTCCGATGTTCCCCATCATTAATCGTAAACCGCGCATCCATCGGCACCCGCAACCGCCCAATTTTCCGCGATTCTGCCTCCATCCCTATCGGTTCAAAGGTGATATCCGCATCAATTGACGCTGTAATTGCCGAAAATACATAATCTTTAGGGCGATCAAGAATGTAACGGGCAATTTCCGCAACCCGATTACGATTAAGCGATCGCGCCGCCCTCATCTGCGGTGGAACCTCTTGCTGATTGGACGCAAACAACTTGGGGATAAACCGCAAAGGACACATCGAAACATAGTACTCGCGCCCTGCCTGAATCCCTCGGATAACGGGCAAGACGTACTCGAAGGAAGGAGTAACCATTTTTAAGTGCAGGAATTTCGATTCCTGGTAGTCTAAGGTCAGTATGACACGTCAAAAAGTTTTTAAAAACCCAATTGACATCAAAATCTCTAATTGATAATTTTTAAAAACCATTTCAACCCTTATAAACCCTATGAACAGCGACGATCGCCCCCAGGCTGACATTGCCAGCCAAATCCTGGAGAGAGACAACCAGGAACAACAGGTGCTAGCCCTCCTTTTAGAACGCCACCTGACAAAAAGCGATCGCCTCCTCGTCCAAAAAACCCAAATGGGCGCAACCGAAGCCTTTATCGGTTCTGTCACCTTAGAATGGCTAGACAGTCGCGTTAGTTTCGCCTCCCAACTCCCCCTATTCCGGCAAAAATTCGACCCCCAAACCGATAACGTCATCCGGGACGAAGAAACCCTCGACGAAATCCTGCAACGTCCCCTCGACTGGTCGCGCCAAGCCGCCTTGACTCAATACCTCGCCGCTCGAAAGTTCCACAAATTCCCCGCTGTCCTAGTGGTGCAAAGTCCTGCTTGGGTAGACAATCCCCAAGCGCCAGAGTGGGACGAAAGCGGACGCGCCACCCAATCGGCGGCCAATTTTCTACCCTTAGACCGAAACGAGACAATCGGATTGTTAGATGTCTCAGAAACCGTTTCCATCTTCGCCCTGGATGGACAGCACCGACTGATGGGCGTTCGAGGACTGATGACCCTCCTCAAAACAGGCACACTCCAGCGTTACAACAAATTCAAAAAAACCGTAGGCGACCCCATTACCATCGACGACCTAATCGACGAATATCAACTCGACCCCACCTACCTGCAAAGCCTCGTCCACGAGAAAATCGGTATTGAATTTATCCCCGCCGTCATCCAGGGAGAAACCCGCGAACAAGCAAAGCGGCGCGTCCGTTCCATCTTTGTCCACGTCAACCTGATGGCATTAAGGCTGAGTAAGGGACAACTCGCCCTCCTCAACGAGAATGACGGATTTTCCATCGTCGCCAGACAAATTGCCGCCAGTCATCCCTTATTTAAAGAAGTCGAGGGACGTAATCCCCGAATTAATTGGGACAGCGCCACCGTCGCCACCAAATCAACCGTCTTAACGACCCTCCAAGCGCTTAATGAAATGTCCCAACGGTATTTAGAACACAAATTCCCCCACTGGAAATCGTCGGAAAAGAAAGGTTTAATTCCCATGCGCCCGGAAGATGAGGAACTCGAAGCCGGAATTGAAGAGTTTGCAGGACTCTTCGACGATTTAGCCCGCCTCCCCAGCTATAAAAAATTGGAGAACCGGACAGAAACCCCCCAAATGCGGCGATTTAGCTTTGAAAAAAACGGCGGCGAAGGCAATATCCTCTTCCGTCCCGTCGGGCAAGTTGCCTTTGCCCAAGCACTGGGAATATTAGTATTTAAGCGGGGATTGTCGCGCGATCGCATTTTCAAGAAACTCCGCAAATACGACGCCGCCGGAGGATTCAGCCACATAGAAACGCCCCAATCCCTCTGGTACGGAGTGCTGTACGACCCCAATAAAAAGCGAATTTTGGTTTCGGGACGGGATTTAGCTGCAAGATTACTCGTCTATATCATTGCAGGCATCAAAGACGATTTCGAGCGTGCCGAACTGCGCCGGGAGTTGGCAGAAGTGAGAACGATTGAAGGGAAAGCTGTGGGATTTGATGGCGAATTCGTGACACCGAGAGAGGTGGGACTGCCACCTGTGTTGTAAAAAGGAGAAATAAAGTAACCCTGCATCTATAACAACGTCCCCAAAGTTACTTGAAACTCAACACTTTTTAGCAATGCGTATTCTGGCGATTGGAGACATTCACGGCTGTTCGATAGCCTTTGATTCCCTGATAGCTGCCCTAGATTTACAACCGCAGGATCGATTAGTCACTCTTGGCGACTATGTTGATCGTGGACCCGACTCAAAAGGCGTTATCAATCGATTAATTGCACTCCATGATACAGGACAGCTAGTGGCTTTATGTGGCAATCATGAAGTGATGATGCTACAAGCTCATAGAAACAGCAGATTAGAATCTCAGTGGATTTATAGCGGTGGTGATACGACGCTTATTTCTTACTCGCCAACTGATGAGACTGGTAAACTGGCAGACGTACCCGATAACCATTGGGACTTCTTGGAGAATGTGTGTGTCAACACTTATGAGACAGACACACACTTGTTTGCACACGCCAATATCGATCCAGACATAGCTCTTGCTTTTCAACTAGAACACATCCTGTTGTGGGAACCGTTTGAGAACCCAAGGCGACACTTTTCGGGTAAAACCCTAGTATGCGGACATACTACCCAAAAAAGCGGTGTCCCCCTCAATCACGGTCATGCCATTTGTATCGATACCTGGGTTTACGGTAAAGGCTGGCTGACTTGCCTCGATGTAATTAGCGGCAGAGTTTGGCAAGCTAATCAAAAGGCTGAGGTGCGAAAGGCTTGGATTGACGAATTCGCCTCATAGTTTTTTCAATCAAGCAGAGTTATCGTTGAGACTATACTTTCCATCTGCCAGTTTCTTGAAATATTTAGGCTCAATTGAATTTTTTCGATTCAACCCCTCACACCGCCGTTCAATTGCTCCACGAACAATTCCTCTGGGTTCTTTCGCATTGAAAGGATACAAGTTCTGATCGAGGATAGCTTGGGTGATATCAGAAATAGTCATTGGTTGCTTAGCAGCTTTCAAGACCTCAATTACTGCTTGAGCAACGGTTCGTTTCTCCATAAATTCCTTCCTTCGCTAGTCACTCAAAATTTATCTCAGTAAGACTCCACACCCACCAAGAAATTAATTTCTGGGCTCACAGCTCAAGTCCATTAAAATGGACTCAAACTCTTACCAGTCGCCTTTAGACGACTTGAGCTATTAGTCAGGGAATTAATTCCCTGACGGGTTAAGGCGACTAGTGCAAGATATCAGTCAACCCATACTCATGACAACATCACCCAAACTCCTAAAAAACTTCGTCACCGATACCTGGGTTTCAGCCGCCTGGGAAGAGTTTATGATACTAGCGTATGACCCCGCTTATAAAACTGGAAGAGCTTACTATAACCGAGGTAAAGCCCGAATTGAAATGACACCCCTAGGTTGGAATCACGCAACAGATAACACTATCATTTCTACTCTCGTTACCATCTTTTGTGCGGCCAAAGGAATCCCCGTCTTAGGACTAACTAATTGCTCTCTTAGGAAAAAAGGTTTACAGGAAGCTCAACCCGATATATCTTTTTACATTTCCTCCCTTGATAAAATTCCTCCTCGTAGCAATTCTCCAGTTGATGTCATTCAATATGCTCCTCCTGCTTTAGTCATAGAAATAGCTGCTTCTTCCCTGAGCGATGACTTAGGAGAAAAGCGCCTCCTTTACGAACAGCTAGCCGTTCAAGAATACTGGGTTGTAGATGTCAACCGCGCAGAAATTACAGCTTTTACAGTTGCCGATAGCGGCAGCAAGCAAATTGACACTTCACAAGTGTTACCTGGGCTGACTATGACTTTAATTCAAGAAGCTTTAGAGCGTAGTCATTCTGAAGAACATGGTGCCATTACACGCTGGCTGCTGAGTCAATTTAAATCATAAAAAATAAGTAGTCACGAGCGCATAACATAGATTATTAACACGGAGTACAGAGAGCAACAGTCTCCAGCTCATCCGTGTATTCGTGTTCTAATCTCTGGAGTCTATTCATATCAAATCCGTTGAAATAATCAGATTATTGTAGGGGCGGGTTTAGAAATTAGCTTTGGACACTAACGAAACTGAACATCAAAACCCGCCCCTACAGGTTTTATAGCTATTTAACCCGATTTGATATCAGGAATAATGCCAATTGGGT
The DNA here is from genome assembly GCA_964588805.1 of uncultured Microcoleus sp. Classification (GTDB taxonomy): domain Bacteria; phylum Cyanobacteriota; class Cyanobacteriia; order Cyanobacteriales; family Coleofasciculaceae; genus CAZPRJ01. The sequence continues at coordinate 132,426 of CAZPRJ010000006.1, forward strand.
TTGAGTTTTATTGTTCTGTTTGCACCTCATTTCCTTGCAATCTGCTAGATCAGGAATTTCCCTTGGGGCTATTTTTCCCATTACCATTGGCTTCTGTAGAAGGCATTGAACCCAGTAACGCAGATTCAGTGACATCATCAATATAAAATGTCACCTGAACTGGCCCATAACGTTCTTGAATCACAGACTCAATGCGCTGAGTCACAATAGGAGTGAGATCGACTAAATCAGGATGCATAATTAAGTGCATTTGCACCGATACAAACCGCCCCACTAAACCTTTCGAGCGAATATGATAGCAATGAGTAACTCCCCCAACTTGGCGGGCAATTTGTGCCAAAACTTCCGGCGCGATCGCAGTTTGTTGAACCATCAAGGGAAACTGCCAGCTTACAATCTGCCAACAACTCGCAGCAGCTAACAAAACTAAGACAATTGCCAACAAAATATCGAGCCAAAAAATTCCCCACCCTACTCCCACAAGCCCGGCCATAACTATTAAAGTTAAAAACACATCCTTAAACAGTTGACCGGCATTAAAGCGAAGAATCGGATGTCCTAGTACTCTGCCTTGATAAATCCCTAAAATTGCCAATCCCAAGCTCGTGGCAACTACAACCCCGAGTAATTTAAATAAAGAGGAACTAACCCAAACAGAAAAAGTTAATGCTTCTCTCTGAACGAAACTAAGTAATTGTTGTCCAGATATTAAAAGTAAATTTAAACCCGCGAAGCCTAAAAAAGCGATAAACAAAAATGTAATAATGGCTTCGCGCCGACTATGACCATAGATGGATGAACCTCGAGGTTGATAAGCTTTAATCGTGAGCAAACTTAGGAGCGTATTAAAACCAGCCAGTAGGGTATGCAACGACTCCGCCAAGAGACTGAGCGATCGCGCCGCCCAAGCAGCCGAAACTTTGACTGATAAAATAAGCAACATCAGCCAAAGCGAGGTAAATAAAATCAGGCGAACTACCCGAGCGCGATTCTGTTCTTCATTCATGGCTTGAAGGTAGCACGTTGCCTTTACCCCAAACATTATCGTTCATCACTTAGCGTACGGTTTACTCGGCTTTGAGAGAAACCTGAAAAGGGAGAACTCAAGTCCTTTTAAATCGCATAGCACTGAACTGAAGCAAAAACAGACTCAAAAGCTGAGCCAGTCTTTGTTAATTTTTAAGGGAGCTGTTTTCTACCATCAACTCATCACAACTTATGCCAGAACTTTCTACGGCGACGCAATCAGTCTCCTTAAACGCCACTGACCTCAATGCCTTGGATATTCAACTTTTAGTCCTCGATATTGATGGAACCATCGCAGGCCGTTCTAATGATATTCGAGAACCTGTCAAACAAGCCATCCAAGCTGCTCAGTCCAAAGGCATTCAAGTGGCGATCGCCACAGGTCGGATGTATTGCTCAGCGTTACGATTCCATCAGGCGGTAAGTTCTCCCCTACCGTTAATCGCCTATCAAGGTGCGTGGATTCAAGACCCAGCCACCCAAAAGATATACAAACATCTTCCCGTTTCGCGCACCACGGCCAAACGACTGTTGGATTATTTTGAGGGTGAGGCGCTGCGATCGCTTCTCTCCGTTCACTTCTATATCAATGACCAATTGTATGTTCGGGAAATCACCCCAGAAACAGAGCTCTACGCTCAACGCGCCGAAATTGAACCGCAACCCGTGGGAGATTTGCGAAATGCTCTCACCCACGAATCCACCAAAGTACTTGCTCTCAGCAACGATACAGTGCTTATTGACCAACTTTTGGGCAGCTTGCGCCAGCAATATACCCCAGCAGAACTTTACTTAACCAAATCCGTAGCCACATTTTTTGAAGCCACCCACCCCGCCGTCAACAAAGGAGCTGCGATCCGCTACTTAACCGAAGAAATTTTGGGACTCAAGCCTCACAATGTGATGGCAATCGGGGATAATTTTAATGATGTGGAAATGCTTGAGTATGCCGGTCTTGGCGTCGCCATGGGAAATGCGCCCGAACAGGTACAAGCCTTGGCTCAGTGGGTCGCTCCTGATGTAGAAGAAGATGGAGCTGCCACAGCCATCGAAACGTTTGTGCTGTAAGCCTATCCGCCCCCAAAAAACCTTAAAATCAGAAAGGGAACCGACGACTGGCCGTGTTTCGTCTCGGTTCCCTTGCTGGTTCGCTCCTCACACAAGAGAAATCATACACGAAAGGCATTCATTTTGTCACTACTTGTCTTGCAAATTTTTTTATGATTATGTAAAAGTCTCTTCACAATTCTAGGGGAGCCAACACACCGAGTTGGTCTTCTAGGAGCGATCGCAGCAATTTTTGAGTGACACCCACTAACCCCAATCTGGCCTGCGCTAACTGAGGTGTCTCGGTCTTCACCTCTCCCCAAATGCGACAGCTACGATAGAAGTTGTCAAAGGCCAAACTTAAGGCGAATGCCTGTTTGAACCCACGTTCGACATCCAGTTGGCCGATTCGATCCCCACTGTCTAGAAGTTGGTCAATCAATCCTCGTTCTGCGGGATGGATGCATCGTAAACGCATAGACTCACCACAGCTCTGGAGTGAGTTGAGATCAAGCCAAGGTATAGGGTTAGGGGCAATGAATTGCCAGTTTGAAGTTGTGAACTCTGGATCGTTGAGTGTGATTAACCCCGACCGATGTGCCAAACGTAACAGCGAACAGCAGCGAGCGTGGGCATACTGAACCTTAAATAAATTCGGCCTCATGTTTGGCGAACGCCTCAAAAAATCCTGAAACTCTTGAGTCTGGGATGGGTGAGTAGGGACTTGAGTACCGATAGAGAAAATTGTATCCTGGCCGGCTGAATCTGCCTCGACTCCTGAATCTTGTTTTAACGTCTCGGACTCTTCTTTTTTCCTCTCATAGGTTTCTTTTTTTGTTGCAGATTCTAAGGAGGAAAAAGATTGATCATTGGAGGCGATTGCAGGGGTGGAAATGAATAATTGTAACCAAGTGGCTAAAGCGCGATCGCTCAACCGAAAGTGAATCCAACCGGGGAACAAAACTTCAACATCAAAGTCTAAATAGGTTGGAATAGGATATGAAAATGGGGAAGGGTACATGGGGAGTGGGAAACTGGGATGATGTTGAACAAACGCTCGGATTGGGGGTATGCTTTTGACATCTGATGTTTGACCTCGCCCAGTTTTCCATCCTTCGAGGGTAATCTTAAGGGAGTACCCCTCCCCAGTTTTTTCATCCATCGTTGCCTGATTAGCCTTTACCAACACATCAACCCATTGATGAGCAATCTCCAGGGCAGGTACTTGCCACAGGGGAGCAAGCTTCATTGCGATCGCACAGCGATAGAGGATATCGGTATCATTTGATAAGCGATACACGGGGATCGCTTCGAGGGATATTGGGGTATTGCCCGGTTGAACCGTTGCCGCAAACTTTCTACTCACTAGCGTGATAGACGCTAAGATTTGTTGCTGCAAAACTTGTTGGATACCCACAGAATTGCCCATCAAACCTATACTTAATGACCGATAGTTAGAAGTATTTTTTGATACTTTTGACTCCATGTAAAATTTAGACAAGTAGGCGTTTTGAATACGCTTTTGTATATGCAATCATCATCCTCCGCATCAGAGGCATCTCGACCGTTTTTAACCTGGCAACGGATAATTGACTGGGCGCAGGAGCATTATCGATATCGAGCTTTTAGTAAAGATGAACGAATTCCCGCACGTACGGGGTTGCTGTATTTAGTCCAGCGAGGTGCTATCCGTTTAGTAGGGACGGCACAAGTGAGTGCGAGTACTGGCCCATCGGCCTCTAAATTATCTCATCAGCCTCCAGAAGAAGCCTTTTTAGGCTTTGTGGGTGCCGGACAGCCGTTTGAAATTGTTGCCCAGTCGCCATTTACCCTACAAGCTTACTCCCATGTTGATCAAACGTCTGTCGTATGGATGTATTGGAACGATTTGGATAATTGGCCTCATTTTCGTCGTGAGGTTTTAAATGCATTTCGGTATCAACACCAGCGCAAATTATTGTGGCTGAGTACCTTGGGGCAGCGACGAACCATTGACCGACTCCTCGGTTTTCTCACATTATTAATAGAAGAATTTGGTGAACCTTGTAGCCAAGGATACTGTTTACCGTTCCCTTTAACCCATGCCCAAATTGGCAGTGCTATCGGCTCAACTCGCGTGACAGTGACACGTTTGATGGGTAAACTACGTCAGCGCGAACTGATCTGTACCCAAGGGGATAATTTAATTTGCTTACCTGCCCAGTCAGTGGCATCCTCCTTTCCTAACTCTTCAAGCCTAGACGGAGTATCCCAGAATCACTTCTAGGATTTGCAGCGACTAGAACTTGTAGCGAGGCTCAAGAATGCCATCTGTAGCCAAGCTCGGGGGGTTAGTGGGGCAAGGGGTTACTCGTCTTCACCCGCATTTACTTGATCAACTCGTTCCAACTGCCAGAGAATTTGATTTCCTTCACGTCGGACTCGTGAGACGATCCAGTTCCGCCAAGGCCAGTGATCGCCACGACTAGTGACAGCACTGGCATTAACATCCATCAAATCAGCTAATTCAGAGCTACTAATCAGGTAGCCTTGACTAGCTATCTCATCGGCAATGTGGAGAGTTTCTACCAGGTTACGGAGTTGGGCAACTCTAATCTCACGAGGTAGGTCTTCAGTCGTACTAGCAGCGGAAGAAACAGATGAATCTATCATGGCTACATCAGAGGAGAGAAGGCTCATTGGTATAGTCTCGTAAGCTAACTTAGAAGCAGCATTAGAATCTGATACTCCTGTTACAGGCAAATGGGTGCTCGGCTGGGTCGAAGGTGGAGTCTCGAGGGCAAACGCCTGGGCGAGTGATGGGGATTTCCCTAGGGCAAAAGCACGAGCGATCGCATCACAACGCTCATTTCCTTCATTACCACTGTGTCCTCGGACATATTGCCACTCCACGAGGGGAGAATTCAACTCATCAAGAGTTTCCCATAAATCTTGATTTAAAACTGGTTTTCCCTGAGCAGTTTTCCAGCCTTTCTTTTTCCAACCCTTAACCCATTTGGTGATGCCGTTTTTAAGATACTCACTATCGGTATACAAAATCACCGGTTGGCTTTGCCCGGATGCCTGAAGAACCTTTAAAGCCTGGAGTGCGGCTTGCATTTCCATCCGGTTATTGGTGGTGTGAGCTACCCCACCGCCCATTTCATAAACAGAGCCATCGGTAAAATAGACTATAGTCCCCCAGCCACCAGGGCCAGGGTTGCCCGCGCAAGCGCCATCGGTATAAAAACATTTAATTTGGCGAGTAGGAGGCATTGTGCTTCGAGTATTGATTGGTCAGCGTTCTCTAGTGGTGTCCTTCCACCTTGTTTAACAGATGACAGCCGAGAGGCTAAACCCTCAAGCCGCCAGCGATCGCGAATATCGCTCCATCATCAGGGTATGGAGAAAAGGTCACACCCCATCCGGTTGCCCTTACCCTTTCAGATAATAATGGCTTCTCCGTTAAAGTATTTATTCTCCACTAAAGTCTTATAGGAATTCTCCCCAACTTATTAAAGAATTCTGTACTCCAATTCCCTTAAGATCGCAGGTGCATCAATCATCGCCCAGACGATACACTTGATTTTCTCGCTTTCCTTCCTCCCACACGCCCTGTGAGCTACGAACCTCTCCACCACAAATATCGCCCTCAAACCTTTGCCGACTTGGTAGGGCAAGAGGCGATCGCCCAAACCCTGATCAATGCCATCCGTACCGAACGGATTGCCCCTGCTTACCTGTTTTCTGGCCCCAGAGGCACAGGCAAAACTTCGAGCGCTCGCATTTTGGCCAAATCCCTCAACTGCTTGCAGCAAAAACAGCCCACCGAGAAACCCTGCGGCCAATGTGAGGTTTGCAAAAGCATTGCCGCCGGTAATGCCCTGGATGTGATCGAAATTGATGCCGCTAGTAACACGGGAGTGGATAATATCCGAGAGCTGATCGAAAAAGCTCAGTTTGCCCCGGTGCAGTGTCGGTACAAAGTGTATGTGGTAGATGAGTGTCACATGCTTTCTGTGGCCGCCTTCAATGCCCTACTCAAGACCTTAGAAGAACCACCCGCACGAGTTGTCTTTGTACTGGCCACCACCGATCCCCAGCGCGTACTGCCCACGATTATCTCGCGTTGTCAAAAGTTTGATTACCGCCGCATTCCGCTAGGGGCAATGGTTGAGCACTTAGAGTACATTGCTGCCAACGAAAACATCGACATCACCCGAGAAGCTCTAACTCTAGTGGCACAAGTGGCACAAGGCGGACTCCGAGATGCCGAAAGTCTACTCGATCAACTGAGTTTAGTCGGTGAACAGGTTACAGTAGAACGCGTGTGGGATTTAGTGGGAGCCGTACCCGAACGGGACTTGATGGCACTCACTCAAGCGATCGCCGATAATAACCCCCAAGCCGTGCTCGATCATTGCCGTCACCTGATGGATCGAGGCCGAGAACCCCTGATTGTCTTGCAAAATCTAGCAGGGTTTTACCGGGATTTACTCATTGCCAAAACCGCTCCTAATCGTAATGACTTAGTAGCCGTCACGCCTCCCACCTGGAAGCAGCTATGCGAATTTACCCGAGACGTTGACCTCTCTTTGATTTTGCAAGGTCAACAGCACCTTAAAAACAGTGAAGTACAAATCAAAAACACCACTCAGCCCCGTTTGTGGCTAGAAGTAACTCTCCTCGGTTTATTGCCTTCTGCTTATTCCAGTCAACCCCCCCATCCCCAGGGGGCTGTTCACCCACAGGAATCAAAGAATTCTCGCCCTGCTTCACCCTCTATTTCCCGATCCCCAAAAGAAGCGACCGTTCCCCCTGTTGCCTCTCAAGCGTCAGAAATCCGCTCTCCTCATGCATCCTCACCCCCAGCCGCCTCCAATCCTCAGGCGTCCCCACCTGCAAATACAACGGATATCACCAAACCGTCTCCTGCCTCAACTTCCGAGGGTTCGACGGCGGCACCTCACCCGACGGATTCTCAAGTGTCTAGGGATGAAAACCCATCCTCCCATAACCTTGAGGAAACGTGGCAACGGATACTCGGTGCAATTCAACCCTTCGCCGCACAAGCTTTATTGCGTCAGCATAGTCATTTGTTAAGTTTTGAAGGGTCATTCGCTAAAGTAGGCATTAGTACTTTTCCCTTACTGAAGCTAGCCCAAGAAAAATTACCGAATATTGAAGCTGCTTTTGCCGCCGTGTATCATGCTAAGGTCAAAGTCACTTTGCTCACAGACTCGAACAAATCACCTCATACCCGAGCCACTGAGCAACCGACCCCTTCCTATGTCACCCCGCAACCCCCACCCATCCCAGTTGCTCCCTCTGTCAGCCATGAACCCCCGCCCCCAACACCAACGGCAGTACCTGTACTTGAGGAACAGACAACTGCAACCTATACCAACGGTGGCAGAAACGGAGAACGTTCCAATATCCTGCAAGCAGAAAAGCCCATCACCTCTGCTCTAGAACGACATGAGGTTGAATCGTTAACACCTGTCTCGCTTCCCTCTACGGAGTCTTCCATCGGACTGGCGATCGAAAACCAGACAATGGAGGTTGAGGACATTCAGAAGGCATTGAACAACCTTGAGCTGTTTTTTGAGGGAGAAATTGTGGAGATCGACAGCCAGGAGCTAGGATACATCCAGCCGTGGGAGTCCAATGAAAGCATTGATGAGCTTGATGAACCTCTTAGAGTATGGAATCGAGAACTAGAACTAAAAGATGAGGGCGACAAGATGGAGGAAGTAGAAATAGAACCAGTCGCTAGTTATCCGTGGCAAGCAAGTGAGTTAACCGCTCTGGAAAGTCCGGAGGTGAAAAAAAGGTTAGAAAATATTGAATGTGATGAGGATGGAGATATTCCGTTCTAATTTGAAAATAGGGAGTCAGGAGTCAGGAGTTAGGAGAGAAAGATTTTCATCAATCTAACATTTTTGTAAGAGACCTCATGATTGGCGCGATCGCTCACAAACGGTGTTAGGACTTACGTAGGAACGCTATAGCAAGGGCGCACATCGGTGCGCCCCTACTGATGGTATTTCAAATGTCAAGTTGCGTAAGTCCTGGTTGTGTTGAACGTAGACTTTCAAGCTAGTCCCTCATGGCAGAAATGCGGCCACCACTCCTGAAAATCATACTCCCCTGACTCCTGACCCCTGACCCCTGACCCCTATTTTTTACCGATTCCCTTCAAATTCCAACCCTTCTTCTTCAGTTCCTTCATGCACAGTTTTGACCCATTTCAGCCGTTTGGGACGCACAGAAATTCGGGCTGTCATTCCCGTAATGACTAGCATCCAGTGCAGCATATAAACGGTGCCGCGCAACGTCTGCCAGAAGGTGATTAAAAGGGTAGATACATTAAAGGGTTGATGGCGCTGAGTTCGTAATAAGCCCACGAACATACCGATCGCCGGCAGAGCGAAGGTAAATCCGGATAGGGGAGCGAGGATGGGTAGACGATGACGGGCAATTGCCATTAAAAAGTCGGGTATGGCAGCGACCGGTAAGAGGTACTGGATGAGCATGAACGAGAACAAATCCAGTGTTTTCAAGGTTCCCATGCGGTTACTGGCAATCAGTCGCCAGTAGTCTAGATAGCGCTGGTATCCTCCCTCTCCCCATCGGTTGCGTTGATGCCAAAGGGCTTTAGCCGTCGTTACACCTTCTTCTTCCACACAGGGAAAATTCAGGAAATGGATATCCCACTTATCCAGGTGCAAGCGAATGGTTAAATCTAGGTCATCAGTAATGGTTTGCTCGTTCCAACCGCCGCAACGCTCTAAAGCCGCTCGACGCACAAACTGGCCATTCCCCCGCAGTTCTCCAATCCCACCGATCGCAATTCGTTGCTGCTGAATAAAGCTATCGAGAGCCATTTCTGAGTGTTGCCCTCGCGTCCAGAAGTTAGCTGAGGCATTGGCGATCGCTTTTCGGACTTGCACGGCTCCGACTTTCAAGTTACCAAACAGGGGTAGGACGTGCCTGAGTAAATCCTCGGATACCCGTGCATCGGCATCAAAGACACCCACAATGTCTCCCTGGGTGAGAGGAAGGACTTGATTGAGCGCCCCAGACTTTCCACCCCCGGCATCGGCTCCCCGATGCAAAACGTTTAACTGGGGGTACTCTGCCGCCAACTGGTCTAATAACACGGGTGTTTGGTCAGTGCTGTGATCGTTAATTACCCAGACTTCATAGTGTGACTTCGGGTAATCAATATTACACAGCATTTTAACTAGATTACGGATGACAGCTTCCTCATTTTTTGCTGCCACTAGCAAAGACACAAACGGTAAATGAGATTGAGTATCATCCAATAGTGGTGCTGGCGTTTTTAACGGTTTGGCCAGCAAGAATCGTACTGCCTGAATACCGATTAGCGCGGTCAAACTCAAAATCACCCAAGCCCCCCATGAGACTAAGTGCAGCAAAATTGTGCTGCTCCAGATGACAGTAAGTACCACCGCCGCTTTTTGTCGGCGTCCCTCTAGCCCCTGGAAGAAAAAATCATTTTCAAATTCTTCTTCCTCGAAGTCAGACAACAAAGAGCTAATCGGGTCTAGTTCATTCCCCAAGTCATTTTCTGACCAGTAATTATCCGGCATAATTGTCTCGATTCAACCCCCTATAGCTATTAACGCTCATTAAAAAACCAGGTTAGGAGATGAAACCCAACGATGCCACTTTCACACCCCGATTTCGATCACAAGTATGGGTCTACAGACGGCTGCCTTGAGCGGACTTGCTAGGGAGACTGGTGTTGAACGACACACCTAGCAACATTCAAGGGGTGGCTCTGACCTGCGCTTGTTGAACGCCAGGAGAAGAAATGGCACTTCTAGCCTACACGGTTCCAACAACAGTTTTTGGATCGACTTGTCCTAACTTTCCTGAACCCTAGTGCAGATATATTTTAACCAAATTATTAAATTTCTTATACTTTGATGAGCACGCTTTAAGCTTTAATGCAGTGATCGAGAGTTCAAGATTGGCTTTTTTGTAAGACAGGACTAGCAACTACAGAGTATGTTTTTGACTTTTGAAGTGTGGGATATGATGACTTCGTTGCTTACGGCGACGGCTTGGGGACTGGGTTCAGTGTTGTGGGTAGAAATCGTGCGAGATTTGTACCACCTCTTAGCCCATTACTGGGCACCTTTATATCGGTTACATGGATGGCATCATCGTGTGTTTCGTCCGGATTTAACGCCATCGAGCGATACCATTTATCGACAGGCTCACTGGCGCAATGATGTACCCGAAGCCTTAGTGATGCTGCTATTGGGTTCAGCCGTCTGGGGAATTGCCCATTACCTGGCACCGACTCAGCAGTGGGCCGCTTTAGCCGGTTGTCTCTATACTTTAAGTTTTTTATTGACTGCGATCGCACGGGGGAGTGGGATTAAAGGGGCCGATGAACTGACCGATTTAACCCATCGTCCTGGGCCGTTTCTAGCGCCACCGTCGGGGTGGTTTGTCAATCGAACCTATCATTGGCGGCACCATTTTGATAATCAAAAAGCTTACTATTGCGGTACGTTGACATTGGTAGACAAGCTTATGGGTACAGCGCTCTCGCTCAAAGGCAAAACCATTGCTGTGACTGGAGCATCCGGGACGTTGGGGCGATCGCTTCTAGCCACGCTGCATCAACGGGGAGCGAAGGTGATTGCCCTTTCATCTCAGGAGCAACCTGTTACCATCAATGTAAAGGGTGAAAACCTGTCTATAAAAACGATAAGTTGGCAGGTGGGAAAAGAGTCAGACTTAGCGGCAATCCTAGAAACTGTGGATATCCTTATCCTCAATCATGGGATTAATGTGCATGGAGAGCGTACCCAAGACGCGATCGCACTGTCCTACGAAGTCAATGCTTTTTCTAGTTGGCGATTGATGGAACTGTTTTTCAGCACTGTCCGCACGAATCAAGACATCGCCAAGAAAGAAATTTGGGTGAATACCTCGGAAGCAGAAGTTAGTCCTGCTTTCAGTCCTTTGTACGAAATGACCAAACGAACACTAGGAGATTTAGTGACGCTGCGCCGTCTAGATGCTCCCTGTGTGGTGCGGAAATTGATCTTAGGGCCTTTTAAAAGCAATCTCAATCCTATTGGCATCATGTCCGGGGAGTGGGTTGCCAATCAAATCGTGAACTTGGCCGTCAGAGATGTGCGAAATATCATTGTGACCATTAATCCCTTAACATTTGTGGCTTTTCCGCTCAAGCAGTTTGGAGTGAGTACTTACTTCAAGCTGTTTAGTCGTAAAAGCACTCCTGTAGCTCAAGTGCTAGATCAAGTTTGAGGTGGAGTAATCACGGCCTAACTCCTGACTCCTGATCCCTTTTTTTCAAGAAAGTAGAGGAGAAAACCGACAAAGTAAAAAGTTATCAAAGGAGATGCGGTATCACAATCGGACAGGCTAGCCTCGAGCCAAATTTTTTTAGGAGAGAGGTTTAGTCCGAAAGACTACCCATCTACACGAATAACTGATCAGTTCATTACTTCAAGAGAGCAGATCACATGGTTGTTGAGTGGCCTAAATCCAATGTTCCCAAGCTGCAACAAGATAGTATCGTCCTATTAGGGCAAATTAGCACCCTAATGGAGCGAGCGAGTACAGCACTCAATGCAGATGGGGGGGGTGAGAAGTATGCGGTGTTTCATCGAGAAGTAGCCAAGGCCGCTCAGAATGTAGAAGGCTTGGAACTGAAAATGGCGATTGTGGCACCCATGAAAGCTGGGAAGTCCACGATTGTGAACGCCATTATTGGACAGGAGATTCTACCGAATCGTAACGCTGCCATGACGACGATACCCACCGAGATTATTTTTGATGCTCAACGCGCTGAACCACTTCTCACCCTCAGCCCCGAAATTCAGAATATTTTCCAAAATACCTTTTTGTCTTTGCAAAACAAAATCCGTCAGCTCGGACAGGAGAAAGTACAGGAAAAGATTGCTCAGTATCCCCATTTAGCGGGCTTAGCTTCTGAGATTGTATCGAAAACTGGCGGCATCATCGGTGATCAAATTTCAGGTCGGCAGCAGGTGATCGATCATTTAACGGCGTTGAATGATATTGTCCGGTTGTGCAGCATTCTCGATCCACTCGCAGACCCCTTACAATACCTTACGGATGTTCCACGGATTTACACTCCCTTTTGGCGATCGCATAAATCTGATCAATCCAATTTACTCGGTAACTTGGTTATTGTTGATACCCCAGGACCGAATGAGGCTGGAGAAAATCTCAGATTAGTTAATGTGGTTTCTGAGCAGCTTCAAAGCAGTTCTTTAGTGTTGCTGGTTTTAGATTTTACTCAACTGCGAACAGAAGCCGCCGAAAAAGTGAAAAAAGATGTACAGAAAGTGATTGAATTACGCGGTCAAGAAAACCTGTATGTCTTGATTAATAAAATCGACCAACGCCGCAAAGGTGATATGACTCCTGAGCAGGTGCAGCAGTTTGTAGAAGCTGAATTGGGTATTGGGAGTTCCGATGAAAAAAACCGAGTGTTTCAAGTCTCAGCTCGATGGGCATTTTCTTCAGCGAGTTTCATTCAGGAATTGCAACAAAATCCCTATCACTCGATTTCCCAAATGAAAACGGCATTTGCACTAGCTCAAGAAGTATTTGGTATTGATTGGGAAGAAGAACTCGCAGAAGCAACGCTTCAAAGCTTAGAGAAAAAAGCTGAAAAACTTTGGCAGAAATCAGGATTTGCTCCCTTTTTAGAGCAAGCCATTGGAGCGCTGATGGAAGAAGCCGCTCCTTTGTGTTTGATGTCTTCTCTGAATATTGCTTATGGTCGTCTGTTGGGGTTGCGAGATGATGTTTTACTGCGGAGTAGTGCCATTGGGGAAGATGAGAAAAAATTAAGATTTGAGCTTGGAGCATTAGAGTCCGATTTAAATCAGCTTGAAACTTGCCGTCATCAATTAAGGGAAGTTGAACTGATTCGGGTACAACTCCAACAAAAACTTAAGGTAATTCTTGAAGCTCTAAAAACAGCGGCTAAGGTTAACTTAGAAACGTATTTTATTCAAGAAGAGTATCAACGAGCAACAGCAGAAAATAGTCTCTCGGCTCAAATTAAAAAAATCGATATCGGAGGACGACAATTAGTTATCAAGAACCTAGAAGAAATTGAGATTTTCCCGAAGTGGATTTCTAAAAGAATTAAATCTAGTTTAGAGTATAAAGCTTCAGGTTTTTTGGAATTTAATAGTTATGAAGAAGCACAGGAATTTACAAATCTCGCGGTAGCTTACGCCAAACAACGGGCAGAAAATTTATTAGACAACGTTCGTGCTAGAGCCAATGAACAAATAGAAGAGGCACATCAAAAACTGAGGGATTTGCTGGATGAGGTGAGTAAATCGATTATTGAAAATGCCAGAGAACGGTTGAATGAAACCTTTAAAGTTGAACTATCTCTACCGCCTATTGTTTTGAAAACTCAAGCTTCGATGGATGTCACAGATCGTCGGGTAGTCCGTCAAATTAAAGACGTGGTTGAGTACCGGCCTAAAAAGTATCGTCCTTTTTATTATCTGTGGATGATTGAAGTTGAGAAAGAAGTGCAAATTACTCGTAAGCAAGAGTACTATACGGTTTCTTTAGAAACATTAATTGAGCAGGTTAACGAATCTATTGAACAAAGCATTACAAGCATTGATCAAGAGGTAAGAGAGTATCTTGATGAAGACTTTAAAGAACGAATTGATACGTTTTTTGAAAATCTCGAAAATTACCTCATGAACTATCGGGAAAGTTTAACGCAGGCACAGCAAGCCCAAAAACTTTCTTTAGAACGCAAGGAATCTTTAGTGAGAGAACTTGAATCTTTGGTTGTAGAGGTTATAGAAACCCTGAAAAAATCAACCACTTATCTGGAACATACCAAAGCTTTGATGGGTAGTTAATCCTTCCTGTAGGGAATTTAAGCGATGAATTCCCTGCCAGGATAGGAGTTAAATCAAGAGTTTATGCCGAAGGGGTACTCTCGGTAGAAATCGCAGATTCTGGCTCAGATTTTGAGCTGAATTTCTGAGAAATCCAACTTGTCACAATATGAGATAACAATCCCATTGGCCCAGCAAACAGGCAGAGTGCTAAGGAATGAAACGTTAAAATACCTGTACGTTGTCCTTCCCAATAAATCCAACGTCCAATAAACAAGTCCATGACTAAAAAATGAACCCATCCGGTTGCGGCGGCTGTTTCATTGCTAAAAAATCGAGCAATATCTGATAACTGGGGATTAGACAAAGCAGCAGCAGATTCTGGGGTGATACTACTAATAAATAAGTAGATATACAAACCCGCCAAAGCAACGAAAGGAAGATAAGATTCCATGACTTTGCGGGTAACACCCCAGTTAGGCAAAACAATCATGAGTACCCAAAAGGGTAAAACGAAGAGATTGGCAATATTGAACAGTTGAGCGGTTGTCATAACTAAAGATGATAGCGATTTGCGTCACTATCCGTGATTCTAACGGAATCAACTACTAAAATCTGATTGAGTAACTCAACTGTAGCCATGCCTAATCCATCAGAACTTCAAGAGCAAATGCGCGCCCATGTTTTTATTTCTGGACGAGTTCAGGGCGTTGGTTATCGCTTCTCTACTGTAGAGCAAGCTAACCGATTGGGGGTAAACGGTTGGGTACGAAATCTGGGTGATGGACGCGTGGAAGCGGTGTTTGAAGGAAGTCCGCAAGCCGTTGAGGAAATGATTTGTTGGTGCCACCAAGGGCCAAGGAGCGCTAGGGTTAAAGATGTGGTGGTGGAGTATGAAATGTTGGAAGGCTTACTGGGATTTGTAACAAGGCGTTGAGACGCTCACAATCCCTTGACAAATTGTCGCTATCGTGGAAGGTTTTTAACTCAACTTCGGTTAATTGCAATTGGAGCGAGGTTGACAATTAACATCGGCAAGGTGAGGTCAAAAAGCTTTGGTGTCAAGGGTGGCAGTACTCAACGCCACAAGACTCACTCAGGATATCGTCTAACTTCAGACGCTATCACATAGACTCTCGATTTTTACACAAGAAGGTTGAGCCAGATTAAACCAAAAGAATAATGATCAGCAAAAAGAAAAACATGGATAAACTGGACTCAATAAAGAATGGGAAAGCAATAGTAGGTTTCATGAGATACCTCAGTGAAAAACTGTAATACAAGTGATTTAAGGCGCTACCCTTACAACATTGGCGAAGTTGGATGAGCAGATTAGCTCAGCAATCTAGCTCTCTACTGATTGATTATGGAAGAACATTGTGATGATAGCAGTACCCATTGGGGGTTATTTTGACTGTATCAAGTTGTAGATTAAGTAAGAGTACTCATCGCTACAAATGACCCTCAACCAATAGTTATTCCTTGAACAATGCCATATTAGCTTGTTGGTGCAGACACACACTAACTTCTTAAAATCAAAATGTCAAAATGTGTAGAAGTAAGTAAGTAAGCGTAAATAAACGAAGGTATGTCAACAAATGTTAAGAGGCTAAAATCCTCTTCCCTAACAAATATTCTTGCCCACCTACTTATACATTTTGCTTGATAGTGACTACCCTTTTGAGATTTGAGATTATAGGTCTAGCCTAGAATCTACAATTGAATACCCCCTTTTAAGGGTAGCGAAGTTCAGTCTTGAACTATACTTCTAAAATCCTCACAGTGGTTGATACAGACCTATCACAGCTTATTTACCGATTAAAATAGCTCTTGTCCGGATATCTTTATATCAGTCTGAAGAAAATTTTGTACTCAGTGAATATTCGGATATTGGCTGGCCTAGTGTGAATAAATTTCCGTAATTTGCCCATGTTTATAGCCCATCAACGCTCTCTAGAATAGCCATAACATTTCAAATAGAAACGTATGAAGCTTTCAGCACAACTTGGTCAGGGTGTAGTTTTAGGTGTGAGTGCATGGGCGATTGCAGCATTACCGGGCGGAGCAATTCCTTATGGAACGAATAACATTTATCGGGCTGGGCAAGATGTGATTATCAGCGCTCCAGCTAACACTAAGGTGGATGTAGGGTTAGGGTTCAGCATTCGTAACAAAGCGGTACTAGCCGGAAACTGTGGAGAAGTTAAGATTACTCTTCCTAAAAGTTCACCTGCTACGATAGCAGTTGGCACAAAAACCTTGACGATTGCCAACTTACCGACCCAGAGTTTACCATCTTGCAAAAATGGAGAACTTGTAGAAGCTCGGACGGCTGATTTTAAAACCCCTGAAGGGAAGGTAGTTGCATTAGGATTTACTCCCAATCAAAGCGTAACTGTTGGAATTCCCACACCTACAACTCGGCGCGTTTCAATTAATGCCTGCGGTTTTGGAACTCTAAAAAGTGCTTCTGGCAGTATTGCAGTTAGCGGGCAAAACTACAATGTCAGTCAACTTCCCGATGCTGGCGCACCTCCAGTTTGTCGTAAGGGTACTGGCTATGCTCCGTCTTCTTGGTCTAGGTAGAGAGCAATTTTTCTAGAAGGGCGAAGTATTTGAAGGCAAAATCTAGGATGAAGGGACACATCCAGTAATCAATGCTTTGTCCTTACTTCTGATGGGTTTTGGTAGCTAAATTGAGGCGTAATGTTTTGCGGAGGGTATCTACAAGGGATACCCTTTTTTTCGTTTAGGGTAAGTCCGAGCAAAAGCGATAGGATCTAAGCAATAAAGCGATTTTCAAGGATGCACGAGATTGCATCGACGCTATTAGATACAGCCGTAACCTTGTTTAAATTCCATGACGATTATCCGCGTACCCAAATCTTGGGAAATTCCAGAGCGAGACGTTACCCCAGAAAACGTATACTTCAACCGTCGTCGCTTTCTTAAAACCCTGGCAGGTGCTGGTATTGGAGCAACCTTAATGCCAATTCTCGGCTGTGAGCAGGGTGAGGAAGTCGATAGCAAATTAGCCGCAACCCTCAATACTGCAAATTTAGAAGCTAAACCTAATCCGGCTTTTGCGGAAGTTGACCGACCCATTACCGACCGAATTTTGGCAGGGCAATATAACAATTACTATGAGTTTGGTAGTGGCAAATCCATCTGGAAGGCGGCTCAAGCCTTACCTACAGAAGACTGGAAAGTTGAGGTGACGGGTTTGGTAAAAAATCCTCGTACTTATGACTTAGATGATTTGCAAAAAACTTTTCCTATCGAAGAACGAGTGTATCGATTCCGGTGTGTTGAAGCTTGGTCGATGGTAATTCCTTGGATTGGGTTTCCGATGAAGTCACTCATGGCAGCCGTTGAGCCAACGGACAAAGCTAAGTTTGTGCGTTTTACCTCTTATTATGACCCGGAAATTACAGTTGGCCCTTTCTGGACATTGGGCAAAAAGTTACCTTGGCCTTATCAAGAAGGTCTACGGCTTGAGGAAATGGCGAATGATTTAGCTTTTTTTGCTATTGGTAATTATGGGCATCTGTTGCCTAAGCAGCACGGTGCGCCCATTCGGTGTGTGTTGCCTTGGAAGTATGGCTTTAAGGGGGGAAAGTCGATTGTTAAAATTGAGTTTTTGGATGCTCAGCCTGCAACTTATTGGAATAGTTTAGTGCCGAACGAGTACGGTTTTGAGGCGAATGTTAATCCTCAAAAACCTCATCCTCGTTGGTCGCAAGCGACGGAAAAATTTGTCGGTAAGGGGCCAGGATTCAAGTGGGAAAAACGCCCGACACTACCCTATAACGGTTATGGGGAATATGTGGCGAATCTTTATGTTTGAAGTGTTTTGAGTTTAGTGTTGTAGGGGCGTATCGCTATACGCCCCTGTGAGGGTTGGGTGTGGTTAGAATTTGATACATAGAACTGGCGATTGTTGGAGGCTGTGGAGACGAAATCACATTTCGCCTCATGACCCATTTGGTAAAGATTGAATGGAAGAAATATCTCAATGAGTACCCTGATTTTAGAACGTCCTAAAGAAGCAATCATTCGCGACGATAAACCCCTAGAAGCCAAAACAGGCGAAGCCTGGTACAACTTAGGCGTTGTGCTAATAAACTCAGGACAATTTGAAGAGGCGATCGCTAGTTACGACAAAGCTTTAGAAGTTCAACCAGACTTTTACGAAGCCTGGTACAACCGAGGTATTGCGCTGAGGAAGTTAGGACGCTATCAAGAAGCCATTGCTAGCTACGATAAAGCCCTGAAGATTCAACCGGACGACTACGAAGCCTGGTTGAATCGAGGTATGGCGTTCGATTACTGGCAACACTTTGAAGAAGCGATCACTAACTACGACAAAGCGCTCCAATTCAAACCCGATGCTTATGAAGCTTGGAATAACCGGGGTGCTACATTAGGGAACTTAGAACGCTTTGAAGAAGCGAACGCTAACTTTGACAAGGCTCTAGAATTCAAACCTGATTCTCATGAAGCCTGGAATAATAAGGGCATGGTCTTATTGAGATTAGGGCGCTATGAAGAAGGGCTGGTGAACTTCGATAAAGCCAAACAAATTAAACCCGACTTCCATGAAGCTTGGGCAAACCGAGGTCTTGCATTGCATTTGTTGAGATGCTTTGAAGAAGCGCTTGCCAGCTACAATCAAGCCACAGAAATTCCATCTGACTCCCATCAAGCCTGGAACAATAGAGGCAATCTATTGCTTGATTTAGGACGTGATGAAGAAGCGATCTTCAGCTATGAACAAGCGCTAAAAGTGAAACCGGATGCTCACAATGTGTGGTACAACCAAGGCAATGCTCTACATAAGTTAGAACGATATGAGGAGGCGCTTGCTAGCTTCGACAAGGCTCTAGAATTCAAACCTGAAGCTCATGAAGCCTGGAAGATGCAAGGTAAGGCACTGGCGAAGTTAGAACGATATGAAGAGGCGCTTGCTAGCTTCGACAAAGCTCTGGAATTGAAACCAGACGACGACGAAGCTCAGAATTATCAGGCCAGTGTTCAGTTGATGTTGATGTTAAAACGCTTTGAGCAGGAAGCAAAAACTGACTCAGATTTTGACAGCCTTCGAGAAGATGCTCGATTTCAAGCTTTAATTCAGGAGGAAACCAACCTCCAAGAGGGAGAAACAAAAATACTCCAAAACGTCAGTTGGGAAGAATTTGAAAATATCCTCGCTGACATGGGAGATAATCGTTCCTCAAGAGTGGCTTATGACCGGGGAACGCTCGAAATTATAATGCCAACCCAAACACACGAATATTACAAAGAACTTATCAGCTTTTTAGTGCAAGAACTGGCAGATGAAATGGAGCTAGATTGTGAGCCTTATGGTTCAACAACTTGGAGACGAAAAGCCAAAGAAGCAGGAGCAGAACCGGATAATAGCTACTATATCCAAAATGAAGGTTTAATTCGAGGTAGAGTAGATATCGACCTTGACCAAGACCCACCACCAGACCTGGTACTAGAAATAGATTACACCAGCAAATCATTAGACAGAATGCAAATTTATGCTCGTCTGGGTGTGCCTGAAATTTGGCGCTATGGCGAGGACGAACTACACATTTATCAGCTTGAAGGCGAAGAATACATAGAGATTGATGGTAGTCTTGCCTTTGATGGTTTTCCTGCTAAAGGTATTCCTAGTTTTATTCAGCAAAATATCGAAGCAAAAACACCTAGAAGAGTTCTGCGAAAATCTTTCAGAGCTTGGGTAAGGCAATATATGGCTGACTCAGAAGCAGAAGATTATCTAGACTTGCAAGATGCAGTTTTAGCTGAAGCAATCTGTGAAAATCAAGAGCGAATTTCTTGGGAACAGGTCAAACAAGAGTTAGGACTGTAGGGTGTCAGAAGAACATTACAGCATTGAATTTTTGCGAACAGCGCTCAAGGAACTGTCTAAACTTCCTAAAGAGATACAACAACGAATTGCCGCTAAAATTGAGGAACTCAAGTTAAATCCCTATCCTCCTGGTGTCAAAGTTCTCAAAAATGGTAATGGGCGTCTACGTTTACGTGTAGGCAACTACCGAGTCATTTATCGGATAGAAGAAGATAAGCTTGTCATCCTTATTGTGAAAGTTGGACATCGAAGAAACGTATATAAACCTTAACTTCATCAAAACCACATAATTCAAAAAAATTAACCTTTAAATCCCCAAAAACTCTAGCGAATTAGCCAATAAATGCAAGATGATAGAAAAATAGGATTTAGGGATGAACCAGCAAACAGTCATTGTTACTCACGGTGATTGAGATAAAACTGACCCTGTATCCACAATCGATGAGGATAATTCTGTAAATTCCCTAAAACTTCCTGCTATGCTTGGCATAGCTCTTATTGAGTGAGCAACCTGAAAAAAGAGCATTCAGCCATCAGTTGAAATCCTGGTGAATACCGAGAAATGGTAAAAACTGACACAGACATTAAAAGCATTTGGGGTGAAAAGCGACTTCAGGCTTTGATTCTCCAGCTTTAATTCAGGGTGGCATAATTAATTCACTCGTTGTGCCGAATTTGTTCTAGAGATGGCACAATAAGAGTTTCTAGCTTTTTTATACCCTTAGTGAGAGTACGTTGGCTGTTGGGAGGGATTGGCTTCTAAGCTAGTTTCCTAATCTCAAGCTTGTCAGGGTTGGTCATCTCTTGAGTAGATGAAGAATTGTCAGCATCACTGTCAAACGACTCACCACTCCTTTGTGATAGCCTAATTTTTTCTTCTGCTGTAAGCCTCTCCAGCGCGGGACGATTTTCCTTTTCGGTCGTCAGGTGTACATTTACCTAATCTGCGACGCAGCACACCAACCAAGATAACGAGTAATCTACGCATCAACCCCCAACTATGCAGACCATCCAAAAGACTGAACCGAAACTCCTAGAACTCAAAGCCCGTCTTGCTGAAATTCAGGATATTGAAGCAGCGGCATCCCTTCTGTACTGGGATCAGGCAACGTATATGCCTCCTGGAGGTGCGGCGGCTCGTGGACGCCAGCTAGCAACCCTACAACAAATCTCCCATAGTAAATTTACAGACTCAGCAGTTGGGGAACTCCTCGAAGATTTACGCCCTTATGAAGAAAGTTTACCTTACGATTCTGATGTCGCTAGCCTCATCCGCGTAACTCGACGAAACTACGAAACAGCCGTACGGGTGCCTGCCAAATTTATGGCAAAATTCTCAATGCACCGGACTCAAGCTTATGAAGCCTGGGTCGTCGCACGACCGACCAATAGTTTTGCTACCGTACGCCCTTACCTGGAAAAAACCTTAGACTTAAGCCGCGAATTGGCTAACTTTTTCCCCGGTTACGAACACATTGCCGACCCGCTCATTGACTTTGCTGACTACGGCATGAAAGCGTCATTTTTGCGAGCGCTGTTTGCCGAACTACGTCGGGAACTTGTCCCCATCGTCGAAGCCATTACCTCCCAACCCGCCATTGATGATAGCTGCCTACATCAGTTTTACCCTGAAGCTCAACAATTAGAATTTACCCTTAATATCCTCGAACAACTCGGCTACGACTTTCAA
This sequence comes from uncultured Microcoleus sp., assembly GCA_964588805.1. Taxonomy (GTDB): domain Bacteria; phylum Cyanobacteriota; class Cyanobacteriia; order Cyanobacteriales; family Coleofasciculaceae; genus CAZPRJ01. Next base: position 153,967 of record CAZPRJ010000006.1, read on the forward strand.
CGGGGGCGTCAAGACAAAACTCACCACCCCTTTATGACTAACTTTTCCATTGGTGATGTCCGAATTACCACCCGCGTCTATGAGAACGATTTAGATCAAGCCCTATTTAGTACCATTCACGAAATGGGACACGCCCTTTACGAACAAGGGATTAATACTCAGTATGAAGGCACCCCCCTAGCGGCAGGTACGTCCTCCGGTGTTCATGAAAGCCAGTCCCGACTCTGGGAAAACTTGGTAGGTCGTAGTTTTGGCTTCTGGAAATACTTTTATCCCCAATTGCAGGAGTTCTTTCCCTCCCAATTAGGGGATGTTTCCCTCGATACCTTTTATCGGGCAATCAACAAAGTCGGGCGATCGCTGATTCGTACCGATGCCGATGAAGTCACCTATAATCTCCATGTGATGATTCGCTTCGATTTAGAACTGCAAATGTTAGAAGGCAGTCTAGAGGTTCGTGACCTTCCCGATGCTTGGAATGAGCGTTACCGTTCAGATCTAGGGATTGTACCCCAAACCGATACCGATGGCGTATTACAGGATGTTCACTGGTATACCGGTCAGGTGGGAGGGATGTTCCAAGGATATACCCTAGGAAATTTAGTCAGCGCTCAGTTTTTTGAAGCTGCCCTAGAAACTTATCCAGAAATCTTAACAAACATAGAGCAGGGACAGTGTATTACACTACATAATTGGTTGAGGGATAAAATCTATCAACACGGTTGTAAATTTACCGCAACCGAACTGATCAGGGGCGTCACCGGTGCAGATTTATGCATCGATCCATTTATCCGATATATCCGGCAGAAGTACGGGCAACTATACACCCTGTAAGTGTTGCCCAGTTTAACGTGCGTCAATCTATCTCAGGGAATAAATATTTTTGACAACAATTTGTAAATTGTTGTTATTAGTGTTCTAATTTCTTGCTCATTGGGAGTTGCAATGATCAATCTGATCCAAGATGTTCTTGAAAGCGACGAGAGAAGCGATCTACGGCAGTTTGCCAGCCAGTTACGAGCCTCAGAGAAGCAGTATTTACTGCGAAACGATATTCTGGGGGCTTTTAGTGAATACTGCACCAGCCACCAAAAACCGGAACATTTTTATCAATATTCCCATTTGGGGCAGTTGGTGTATTACACCCAAGAAATCATTTTGGAAAATGAGAGTTTTTACCTAATTATCCGACCGAAGATTGCTTCTCAAGAAGTCTATCGATTCTCAGAAGATTTAACCGTTGAGTCGGTGACAGTTCAGGAACTGCTGGATCTGCGCGATCGCTTCGTCAACCATCACCACCCCCAAGAAGGCGACGTTCTCGAACTAGATTTTCAGCCGTTCTACGACTACAGTCCGACGATACGTGACCCCAAAAACATTGGTAAGGGGGTGCGCTTCCTCAACCGCTACCTGTCGAGTAAACTCTTCCAAGACCCTCGGCAGTGGCTGGAATCGTTGTACACCTTCCTCAAACTTCACCAAGTCCAGGGGACTCAATTGCTGATTAATGACCGAGTTAAAAATCAGCAGCAACTTTCGGATCAGGTGAAGAGGGCGTTGCAGTTTGTGAGCGATCGCCCGGATGAAGAAGCCTATGAAGAATTTCGCTTTAAACTCCAAGAAATGGGATTTGAAGCGGGTTGGGGCAATACTGCTAGTCGGGTGCGGGAAACCCTAGAAATTCTCGACGAACTCATCGACTCTCCCGATGATGAGGGACTCGAGAAATTCATCTCCCGCATTCCCATGATCTTCCGCATCGTCCTCGTCTCAATTCACGGTTGGTTTGGGCAAGAAGGCGTATTAGGGCGTCCGGATACTGGAGGCCAGGTGGTTTATGTCCTTGACCAAGCGCGGAGTTTAGAAAAGCAGTTACAGGAAGATATTAGACTAGCCGGGCTAGAACCGTTGGGAGTTCAGCCCAAGGTAATCATCCTCAGCCGACTGATTCCCAACAGCGATGGAACACGGTGTAACGAACGCCTAGAGAAAGTTCACGGTACGGATAATGGTTGGATTTTGCGGGTGCCGTTCCGAGAATTTAATCCTAATGTCACTCAAGGCTGGATTTCGCGGTTTGAGATTTGGCCGTATCTGGAAACTTACGCCATTGATGCAGAAAAAGAACTGCTAGCAGAATTCCAAGGTCGCCCAGACTTAATTGTGGGGAATTATACCGACGGAAACTTAGTGGCATTCCTGCTGTCCCGACGGCTGAATGTAACTCAGTGTATTATTGCCCACGCCCTAGAGAAATCTAAATACCTGTTTAGTAACCTCTATTGGCAGGAGTTAGAAGATAAATATCATTTCTCGCTGCAATTCACGGCGGATTTGATTGCCATGAATGCGGCTAATTTTGTGATTAGTAGCACCTATCAAGAAATTGTAGGAACACCTGACAGTATCGGTCAGTATGAATCTTACAAGTGTTTCACAATGCCTGATTTGTATCACATTGTGAATGGAATTGAGCTATTTTCTCCGAAGTTCAATGTGGTGCCGCCTGGGGTGAATGAGGGCGTTTATTTTCCCTATACCCGTACCGAAGATCGTTTATCGTCTTCCATTGAACGGCTAGAAAAAATGCTGTTTACTGAAGAAGACCCCGCTCATATTTTTGGCAAACTCGATGACCCCAGCAAGCGCCCGTTGTTCTCGATGGCGCGTCTAGATCGGATTAAAAATTTAACCGGTTTGGCGGAAATTTATGGCAAAAGTAAAGAGTTGCAGGAGCGGTGTAACCTAATTTTAGTAGCGGGTAAGCTACGGGTTGAAGAATCTGATGACAATGAGGAAAAGGATGAAATTGTCAAGCTCTACCAGATTATTGACCAGTACAATCTGCACGGTAAAATTCGTTGGTTAGGTGTGCGCTTGCCAAAAGGTGATTCCGGTGAAATTTATCGGGTGATTGCCGACCACCGAGGAGTTTTTGTGCAACCTGCGTTGTTTGAAGCCTTCGGTTTGACGATTTTAGAAGCGATGATTTCTGGTCTACCGATGTTTGCTACCCAGTTTGGGGGGCCGTTGGAGATTATTCAGAATAAGGTGAATGGGTTCTTGATTAACCCCACAGACCAGGAAGGCACGGCGGAAAAAATTCTGGAGTTTGTCACGAAGTGCGACCAGAATCCTAGCTATTGGGAGGAGCTTTCTAATAAGGGTATCGAGCGGGTTTATACCACTTATACTTGGAAGATTCACACCACGCGCCTGCTGTCTTTAGCGCGGATTTATGGCTTCTGGAACTATTCGTCTAAAGAAAATCGAGAGGATATGCTGCGTTATATTGAGGCGCTGTTCTATCTGATTTATAAGCCTCGGGCGAAGCATATTTTAGAAGAACACATGCATCGTTAAGCGGCGATTTGCTGAAAAATTGTAGAGTGTAGAGACAAGGGCGATCGCATTTTGATTAACCAGTGCGATCGCTTTTTCTATGTTGCTTGTTCAGTCTGCGCTTAAAAGTGAGCGGGGATGACCTTTGGGAGCATCAAATCCCACACTCAGAACTGAGGTTATCACAAAGGCAAGTCTCGACGCGATACAAAAAAGCTTTGACTCTTCGTACCCCAATTCCCAACACACCCATGTGCAACAACGGTAGATGTCCGATTGGAGCTTCTAGAGTGAAGGAGAGGTTACTATATGAAATCCATGAGTCTTGTAGACGCCATCCAACGCGATCGCCAAAAGTTTGCCAAGTTTCTGAGCCTGCGTCTTTAGTACCTCCGATACTTCGCCAAATTTGATTCTGTATACTAAGCCCAAAACGCTGATTACTGTACTTTACCCAGAGTTGGTCAATCATGCGTAAATCTGTACAGGGAATTTTTGCAATATCTACTGTTCTTAACCAGCCTTCGGGTTCTCGACCCGTAACCTTAAGCATAATCGCTTGAGTTTCCTGATCAGCTTGTTTCCACTCTCCGGCTGCTAGTAGTTTGCGTAGCTGAGTGTAATCCATTCCACACTCAGAACTGAGGTCATCAGGAACAGCAGGTTCAGTAGACGATGACTGGGTAAAAGTTGCGATCGCAGTTATCGCACTCTCAACATCATCCCTTCTATCCGCATTCTTATTCGCTTCAATATCACTCCATCTGTTTTGGCATACTTCTAGCTTTTCGAGTTCTTGAGGATGAGTGATGAGGTAATCTTGAAGCCAGTCACAGCCACGAGCGAGCAGTTCCTCTAATCCTTCCACCCGCCACAGCTTCACTGTCCCGTCCTCTCCCGTTGTCGCCACGTACTCTCTATCCGGACTGAATGCCATACTTGTGATTTCACCTTGATGGCCTTTCCAGTGAGCAAGCAGTCGTCCTGATAAATCCCAGAGTCGAACTGTACCATCCCATCCTGCCGTAGCAAGGCGCTGCCCATCCGGACTGAAACTGACAGCTATAATTTTTTCCTGGCCGGTATTCCACTGAGCGAGTTGCCGTCTTTGCAGATTCCAAAGTTGGACTGTACTGACTCCCCCTGCTGTCGCCATCAATTGACCATCTGGGCTAAAGTTTACACTCCTAATTGGGTCTTGATGAGTGTCAAATTGCGCCAAATGTTGTCCAGATAAGCTCCATAATTGAACCGTACCTTCTCCTCCTGCTGTAGCAATTTGCTTGCCATCGGGGCTGAAGTTGAGTTTGACTTGCCCCTGATGACCGTAAAATTGAGCTAGTTGTTGTCCAGACAAACTCCAAAGCCGAGCTGTACCATTCTCTCCAACTAAAGCTAGGGATTGTCCATCTGGGCTGAAATCAACCTCTACAATTCTGCCTTGATAGGTATTCCATTGCTCTAATTCTTGCCCTGCAAGATTCCAAAGTCGAGCAATTCCATCCCATCCTGCGGTTGCTAGATACTGTCCATCAGGACTAAAACTTAAACGAGTGAACCATCTATGATGAGTCTGCCATTGAGTCAGGAGTTGACCCGATAAATCCCAAAGCTTGACGATGCTACTCTGTCCGATGGTGGCAATACATGGTTCATTCGGGCTGAAACTTATACTCCAGACTACGCCTTGGCCACCATGCCATTGCATTCGTTGCTTGCCTGACAAGTCCCAGAGGCGGGTTGTACCATCTGAACCTGCAGTAGCGATGTATTCTCCATTGGGATGAAAGCTTACGCTTCTGACTGAACCTTGATGACCATTTAATTGGAATAATTGCTGCCCTGAAAGATTCCAAACTATAGCTTTACCATCTCCTCCTGCTGTAGCAATGCGGTGTCCATCAGGACTAAAACTTACGCAATTGATGCCACCGTGGTCACTCATAAACCGATTCCGTTCACGGATATTATCTAGAATTGTTTGTAAAGCATACAGTGGAGTAATAGTAGGATAGTCTTGCAATGTACCATCTTCTTCGATTAACGCTTTTAGAGCTTGTCCCGCTTGCATCGCGGCAATCAAGGCTTCTAGTTCCTGCGTTTCAAACTGCTGTAGCGCTTCACTAGCTATTTTCTCAATTGCTTGAATCTCTGCCTCTGCATAGGTTATTGTTTGTGTTTCCTCTGGCAATAATCCTGCTTCTTTTAATGCATTTTCAACCCAGGTTTGATTAAAAATAGATGCATAAATTCGGTTATAAACTCTGAGTTGTCCCTGCTGTTTAACAACTAAACCTGTCAGTCTTAATTCTAGATGGTCGAGTTGATTTGTAGCGTTAATTTCTCCAATTTGCAAAATTTGTCGATACAACTGTAGCAATTGGCTTTTACGCTGACTGCTGTAGAGAATGCGATCGCGTATTGTCCTCAAATGCTCTGGCTCATCTTGAGTTTCCCAGTTATCGATAATTTGCGATCGCACTAACTCCTCAACACACTCAGCTTCGTTTCCCGCTAAAATACACTTTTCCGAATTATGAATCAGCTTACACAGCTTTTGAGTTAGAAATGGTTGTCCTCCCGTCCAGCCGAGTACCTCTGCAAGTACATCCGTCGGCCTATTAACATTTCTCTCCAAACCTTGAATTAAAGGTTGGGCTTCGTGCCATTGAAAACCAATCAGTTCAATTGCTTTACCAATATTAAAGGGAGTGCTGCGGTGTTTGTCTTGAATCAAATCAGAGGGAGCCGCTACACCAAATAAAGCAAAAGTAAGGCGTCGGTAATCAGGTTTATCCGCTCGATTATTATAGCAAGAACGAATCAAGGAGAAAAAATCACTAACCTTGAAATTAAGGCTGAGTACACTATCAATTTCATCTACAAAAATGATTATTTTTTGAGCAATTGATAGTAACAATACTTCTTCAATAAACTTACTAAATCGATTGATATTCGATAATCTTTCGTGACGTAACCACCATTCTTCTAAATCAAATGTTTTATAGAGTTCCAAGCTACTAACAATACTGTCAATCACTCCGGCGTACCATTGATCAGGTGTAATATCCCAAGTACCAATAGCCGTAATATCAATAGAAACGCAAGCAATTCCTTCAGCTTGTAATCGCTGCATTGTCCTAACTCGCAGCGACGATTTACCCATCTGCCGAGAGTTTAAAACGTAGCAAAACTCTCCACCTTTTAACGAAGTGTAGAGTTCTTCATCTGCCTGTCGCTTCACGTATGTAGGCGCATCAATAGGTAGACAGCCTCCAACTTGATATTCGTAGTCTGATTTTGGCTCCACCATCACAGCTACCTCACTCGCCATAATAATGAGAGTATCAATCTAGCTTTGCCACATCCATACTTAAAATTCATAGCAAATCCTCCTCGTTTTGGATGATACTGTCAAGCTCAGAAACTAGAAAGGGTAAGTCATTGGTGACTACTTCCCAGACAATATCCAGGTCAATTTCAAAGTAAGCATGAATAAGACGGTTACGCATTCCAATGATGTCAGCCCAAGGAAGTTGAGGGTGCCTGCTTCTACAGACTGGTGAAAGATTAGTAGCAGCCTCACCAATAATTTCAATATCTTTGACCAACGCCAGCACCAACATCCTGTTAGTGTTCAGATCATTTCTTTTAAGACTACCAACAAAACCAAGTGCCTCTACAGCAGCATCTCGTATATGTCGTAATCGTGTTAGATTATCAATCTTTGGCATACTGCACTAATGCTGTATCTAAAACCTGCTGTCGAAAGTAACGACTCAATTCTTGAGGAGTCCGTAAGTCTACTTTTCTGCCATCTAAAATTGCTGAAAGTTCTCGTTCCATTCTCACTATGCCTAAACCTGGAGTTTTGCCTGGTATGAACTCCACTAAAAAGTCAATATCACTCTCAGGTGTGAAATCATCTCGCAACACTGAGCCAAACAAGGATAGTTTGCGAATATAATTGCGCTGGCAAAATTCGGCAATCTTATCCTTTGGTATCACAATAGGTAGATTCTGAATCATCAATTTACTTCCTTTACTAACATTATTCACAATATTGTGTCCTGTACTCATGACGAGATTGATTATTTCAGGCGATTGCCCCTTCAGGGCAGCGCTACGCGATCGCGAAAATACAACCGATACAAATCACAAAACGGCATGACTGCATTCCCTTGAAGCTTCACTAACCCCATACTCCGTAATTTAAACGCTTCTGCTGTTTTAATCACAATAGGTTTATCGGCTTCCATGACTTGTTTAATTGCAGCCACTAACTCAATATTTTCATCCAAATTCAACAAATGGCGGCGCAGATGATCGTAATAAGGCCCCTCTTCAGTTGGAGCTACTTCTAGTAATTGCTCTAGCGTCATCCGTCCTCGTGCAATTTGATATAGCGCTACCCGCACTAGATAAGGATGTCCTCCCATCATAGCCATGAGTTGCTCAAGTTGCTCAGTGGAAAAATCCAATCCGTGCCGTTTTACCAAATCTTGTACTTGTTCTTGATTCAATTCTGGCAACTCAATCGGTAATCCCACATTAAACGGTGATTGATTAATATGTAATGGGATATAAACTTCTTTGGAATGGACGATAAGTAATCTCAATTTTTGCCAAACGGCTTCATTCTTTCCTCGTTCATGCCAGGCTCTAAGTAATCCGAAAAAGTCCGTGGCAATTTCAGGATGTTGGAAAATTAAATCAACTTCGTCTAATCCTAAAACTAGAGGACTAGTCATTTCTGATAAAAGATAGCGTTGAAAGTAATTAGTACATTTATTCTTACTTCCTAATATTCCCTTCCAATAAATATCTAGTTTTTCTTCGCGATTTAATTCCCAGGCAATACTGGCACAAAACCATTGTAAAAATTGATCTAAATTCGTCAGGAATTCGGCATCTGCTAACTGAAAATTTAACGAAGCAGTTTGATAACCTTGTTGGGAAGCATGGAAAAGAATGCGACTCATGAGAGAGGTTTTTCCCATTTGTCCAGGAGCTTTCACCCGAATTAACGCCCCCGGCTTTAGGATAGCTTCATAACAATCTGATTCAATAGGAGGACGTTCTATATAAAAGTCAGAATTTAGACTCACTCGCCCTTCGGGTTGGTCTAATGTTTGGGATGATGAAGGGGTCATAAGCATTGTTGTTGCTGTTTTTTCTTGATGAATAAATTGCTCTAATGCTTGTAAGGCTTCTGTTGCATTTTGATAGCGTTGGCGATAGTCATAGCGCACCATTTTGTCGATAATTTCGGCAACATTAGGGTTAATTGTAATTCGGTCTGTTAATAAAGCACAACTCAATTCACCTGTGCGTGAATCACGGGGTAATTTTAAAGGGTTCGTTCCGGTTAAAGCTTGCAAACAGACCATGCCAACGGCATAGATATCGCTACTAAAGTGAGGTTTTCCAGCCACTTGTTCGCTTGGCATATAACCCGGAGAACCAATGGCAACGGTAATGGTAGTTTGCCCAAAGGTATTCCCAACTTGGGCGCTGACTTCTTTAACGGCACCGAAGTCAATCAGTACAATTTTGCCATCTGGCTGGCGTCGAATTAAGTTAGCGGGTTTGATGTCGCGGTGAATTACCTGTTGTTGATGGACAAATGCCAAAACTTGCAAAATATCCTGTAATAATTCGATGACAGACGCTTCGGTTAACTGCTGACGTTCGGTGAATTCTTGATTTAAAGGCTGGCCTGGAATAAACTCTTGTACTAAGTAAAATTCTCGCTCTTGTTCAAAGTGAGCCAGCAAACGGGGAATTTGGTCATGATTACCAAGGTTATATAAGATTTGGGCTTCGCGATCAAATAGGCGTTTGGCTGTATTTAGGGTTGCTGTATCTTTAGAGGTCGGTTGGAGTTGCTTGACGACACATAGAGGATTTCCGGGTAAATGGATGTCTCGCGCCAAAAAGGTCTGACCGAAACCACCTCCCCCTAGAGGTTTGAGAAGTTGATAATGACCTGCCAGTATTGTGTCCATCGTGCTCTCATTTTTGACCTGATAACCCTAGTAAATCATGGGTGATAGTGGGAAGGAGACGTGATTGGTCAAGTGTTGGATAACTTTTTTAATAGATGGGCTTGGACGCTCCTCAACCACTTAATTTTTTCAGGCACAATTATTTCTCAACGCTTTTCCGATATTTGAGCCAACCCAGCGAAATGCTCTAAAAGCAACCGATGGATAAAGATATAACCGCCACCTACTTTTTGTAAAAAGATAAGCTGGGTGGTATAGTCCAGAAAATTAGCATAGTTCCAAGGTATGTTGCGATCGCACCATAGGACAAATCGCAGAGTTAGGTGTTGAATACAGGCTATACCGGCTGGAGAAAGAAGTCCAAACAGTATGCCAGTGGTTGTTCCAACCAGAATTCGGCTACCTACTAGTAGGGCTAGAGGTATCAGTACTAGCGCTCCAATTACGCTCAAAATCATGGCATTTTTAGCAGACTGCCAAATTCCTTGATTCGGTACTGTACTTGTTTCAATTCCAGAACCTGTCAAACCCCGAAGCAAAACAAAAATTAAGCCAGTGCCCAGTCCGCTTAAGCTGAAAATAAAACTATCGAGCAACTTTATATCCAAACCATAAAGTTGTCCGAGAAATGGACTATAAATGAGTACAAGCAATAGCGCCACGATGGTGCCAATCCATAATCCAGGAACTAAATTTTCTCTGGCTTTTTGCCAAGACCATTTCAAGGTAGCAACAGGTTCTATCTGACGTAGACTGAGTAATAAAATTATCCCAGCAGCCAAGCCACCGCTCAGCCCTAAAACCAATGCTGTATTTAATCCAGCATATAAACCAAAAATTTGCCCAGCATTAAGTCCACCCACTAGCCCAACCATCAGTCCACTAATTATAGAAACACTTAAGCCATACATCCATTTTTGCCGATATGTTTTCAACAAGCTGGGCTGCATTTGCTCTATTAAAAATACTGTCTGTGACTCTTCTTGCATTCGTTGAGCTAGCCAAATTAGCCATTGCTTGGTGTGTTTTTTTTCATAGCGACTATTAATCCCTCGACGATTAAGTATCTGCTCAATATAAGCATTAAATAGATGTTGGCAGAGTCCTTCTAAATTTTGAGTTGGTAACGGCTCAAGAGCAATATCTTGGTAAGCAAGAGCCATAATATTAAGCATTAGGGGAGACTGGGCTAATTCTTGCAGCGTTGCATTGGTATGTAGTGCAGTGTTTAGAGCCACCAGTTTTGCACCAGCAGTGGTAAGGTAATGATCGATTTGCGGTAAAGTTAGGGGTTGCAAATAAATTGCCGCTTGAAATTGCAGGCGTGCTGAGAGGGCTTCATAGTCTTTAATCCGGCTACATACTACTATTTCAGTCTGGCCATAGTCTTGATTGAAATGATTAATGGCTTCTAAGCATCCTTGACGTTGTTTTGCACTGACTTCATCTAACCCATCCAGGAGTAGCAGAAGTTGCTGTTGCTTGACCCAAATTTGTCCAATTTCCTTAGAAACTTGATATTTTGTATACAGTTCTTGAACCAACCAATTCACAAAAGATGCGGACGAGTTTGACTGAGTTAACGTTTGCTTATGGCTGCTCCAAGAAGAGAGGTTAAATATTACAGGTATGGGTTGATTAAGGTTTAATTCCGTTCGTTCAATTAAATCTTTAGTCAGTTCTAGAAGAGTTATTGTTTTTCCGGAGCCTGGTTCTCCTAATATAAGTAATGTTCGCCCAGCTCCAAGTTCATCAAATTTATCGATGAGGCGAGTGCCTGGAAAAAGTGGATGCGATCGCCGTGTAGATGATGCCAAAGGTAATCGCGCATCTTGACTTTCCCATGCTAAACCCCAAGGACGAACGACAGCATCCAATCGTTCTTCTAACCCTAGTTCCATCAATGCTCTACCATGCAAAGAGGTTTCTAGAACACCTTTAATCCAGTAATTTCTCACCTTGTTGAGCAAAATCTGACGATTACGGAGTTCCTGCCGACTCAGGCGAGAGTTCGTTTCTAATGCTCCAGGCTCAACCGTGATGTGAGTTTGTGTTTCAATAGGAAAATTTGGATTAACTTGCGGCCTTCTTTCATCTAAGTTTGAAAAGATAGGAGCATGAGCATCAACCCAACTTCGATTAAACACACAAGCATAGATGCGGTTATAAACCCTTAATTTACCCAGTTGTTTGACTACCAAACCGGTCAATCTTAATTCCATTTGTTCGCGTTCATTGGTAGCTTGAATTTCTCCTGTTTGTAAAATTTGTCGATACAGTTGCAGAAGTTTCTTCTTGTGCTGACTGCTGTAAAGAATGCGATCGCGTATCGTCTTCAAATGCTCCGGTTCATCCTGAGATTCCCAGTTTTCAATCACCCGCTTTCGCACGAAACTCGCCACCCACTCAGCAACATGAGACTTGAGCCTGTCTTGTTCCTCCCCTTGATAAGGGGGGGTTAGGGGGGGTAGAGGTTGGGGGAGTTCATCTTGTTGCAGTACCAACTGACAAACCTTCTGAGTCAAAAACGGTTGTCCACCCGTCCAAGCCAAAATTTCTTGCAGTACTTCTTGGGGATTACTGACTTTTTGAGCCAACCCAACCCCCAATGGTTGAGCTTCTTCTAACTGAAAACCTGTTAATTCAATAGCACGACCAATATTAAAGGGAGTCCGTCGCTTATCTTGAATTAAATCCGAAGGCGTTGCTACCCCAATCAAGGCAAATGTTAGCCGCCGGTAATCGGAATTATCTGCCCGCTTATTGTAACAATCCCGAATCACCGCAAAAAAATCATCAATATTAAATTTTAAACTGAGTACACTATCAATTTCATCAATAAAAATAACAATATTTTTAGTAAGGAATTGTAGTAAAACTTCTTCAATAAACTTACTAAATCGATTGACAAAAGAAAGCGTATTATGATTAATCCACCAACCTTCTAAATCAAACGAATCGTACAAATTTAAACTACTGACAATGCTATCAACGACTCCCGCATACCATTGCTCAGGTGTAATATCTGCCGTACCAATTGCCGTAATATCAACCGTTGCACAAGCAACTCCCTCAGCTTGCAATCGCTGCATCGTGCGGACTCTCAGAGAAGATTTCCCCATTTGCCGCGAGTTGAGGACGTAACAAAATTGTCCCGCTTTCAAGCCGTTGTAGAAGTCAGTATCGGCTTGCCGCATCACATAGGTGGGGGCATTAATCGGTAAACTTCCCCCAACTTGATAATGATAGTCCCAATTGTGTCCTGTACTCATGGCGAGACTGATTATTCCAGGCGACTGCCCCTTCAGGGCAGCGCTAAGCGATCCGCAAAAAAAGCAGTGAGCTTTACCGATACTGTAGCGCGATCACCTGTCACCCTCACTAAAATAAGGAAATCTGGCTCTCAATGCAATGTTGATAATAGAGAGAGCTAAAAACTTTCGTACAAAGATTTATGAGGAGAAGAAGCAATGGTAAAATCTGAACCTTGGCAACGCTTACCAACGAGCGATGAATTGCCTTGTTCTGATGATACTCCTGTGGATAACGAAGACCAAAATTTTATCCCGAATTTCCTATTATTTTTGCTTGAATTTATCTGGGCAAATCGCATGGATTGGTATTGGGGTGTTGATATGGGCATCTATCACACTACGGGTGTAAGTCCTTTAGTCCCTGTGATACCGGATGGATTCTTAAGTTTGGGTGTGGAACGCAGAAAAGGTGGAGGGTCGCGTAAGAGTTATGTAGTTTGGGAAGAAAATGGCATTGTCCCGATTTTTGCTTTGGAAATTGTTTCTCTGACTTATGGCGGAGAATATGATACAAAAATGGGAATTTATGCCCGATTAGGAGTCTTATATTATGTGGTCTATAACCCCTATTATTGGCGACGTGACCAGCATCAACCCTTTGAAGTTTATCGATTAGTGGATGGGGAATATCAACAACAAATCGGAGAACCATTCTGGATGCCAGAAATTGGTTTAGGAATTGGGAGAGCTATCAGTAATTCTGGAGGGTTACAGCGCGAGGTTTTGTACTGGTACGATGAACGAGGTGTGAGATATCAGACACCCGAAGAAGTCTCTCAACAAGCACAACAGCAGGCAGAGCAATTGGCTGAGTTGCTCGATCGCTATCGGCAGCGCTTTGGTGAACTACCAGAGGAATGATTACTGTCAACTAAGTTCTAGATTGAGTACAAATCCAGGTAAGATATCTTCTCCTGATAAGGTTGTTGGAGATTGCAAAATTTCAACGTCTTGTCCTTGACGATAAATTTCAACTCGACGAGTTTTCGGGTTAATTAACCAGCCAAGTTTTACTCCATTGTCCATATATTCCTGCATTTTATCTTGTGTTGCTTTTAAAGTATCGGTAGGTGACATAAGTTCTAAAACAAAATCAGGAGCTATTGGAGGAAATTTTTCTTTTTCTTCTGGAGTCAGAGTATCCCAACGTTCTTGTTTAATCCAGGAAACGTCAGGGGAACGGTCTGCACCATTGGGGAGTTTGAAACAGGTAGAAGAATCGAAGACTTTACCTAACTTTGTTTGTCGATTCCAAATTACCAAATCAGCAGCGATTTCAACGTTACGATTCCCCGTTTCTCCCCCTGTGGGTGGCATGATTAGGAGTTCTCCTTGAGCGTTGCGTTCAAATTTAATATCAGGATTGGCTCGACAGAGTTGGTAAAATTGCTCGTCGGTGAGTTCAATGATGGGTTTGAAATTGACGGTAAAAGTAGTCATGGGAATTGTAGGCTAGTACAGTTATTGCTGGGTGCAAATGCGATCGCACAAACGCCTATCACTCTCACTCACATTAGGGTTATTTCTCAGATAATCACCTACCCAATTGCAACCAAGTTTTATTAGATTGTCTAGATTGAGATTCCAGAGAATTACTGTACCGTCAGCACTAGCAGAAGCAAGGATCTGACTGTCGGAGCTGAAGCTAACCCTGTAGACAGTATTACTGTGTCCATATAAAGTTTGCAGTTCCTTGCCATCAAGGCTCCAGAGTTTGATGATACCGTCCCCACTGGCAGAGGCTATTGTCTGCCCGTTAGGGCTGAAACTGACGCTGCAGACAGTATTACTGTGGCCATAAAGAGTTTGCCGCTCCTTGCCATCAAGGCTCCAGAGTTTGATGGTATCGTCATAACTAGCAGAGGCTATTGTCTGACCGTCAGGGCTAAAACTGACGCTCTTAACTTCATACCTGTGTCCATAAAGAGTTAGCAGTTCCCTACCTTCAAGGTTCCAAAGTTTGATAGTGCCGTCACCACTTCCAGAGACAATTGTCTGACCGTCAGGACTGAAACTGACGCTATAAACCCAACCGTTATGCCCATGAAGGGTTTGCAGTTCTGTACCGTCAAGCTTCCAAAGTTTGATTGTTTTATCTAAACTAGCAGAGGCAATTATCTGTCCATCGGGACTAAAGCTGAGGCTATAAACCCAATCTTTATGTCCCTGAAAGGTTTGCAGTTCTGTGCCATCTATGCCCCAGAGTTTAATAGTTTTGTCAACACTAGCAGAGGTAAGAGTTTTACCGTCAGGACTGAAACTAACGCTCATAACCTCATGCCTATGTCCTGGGAAAGTTTGCAGCTTCTTGCCATCAAGGCTCCAGAGAGAAATGGTATGATTCCTATCAGCAAAAGCGAGAGTCTGACCATCGGGACTGAAACTAACGTCCATGACTCCAGCGTTATGCCCCTGGATCGTTTGCCGTTTCCTACCCAAGACAACCCAGAGTTTAATAGTTTTGTCAAAACTAGCAGAAGCAATCATCTGACCATCGGGACTGAAGCTGATGCTATTAACCCTATCGCTATGTCCATTGAGAGTTTGTAGTTCCCTGCCGTCGATGCTCCAAAGTTTGATAGTGCCATCACTACTAGCAGAAGCAAGAGTCTGGCTGTCAGGGCTGAAACTAACGCTAAAGACGCTATCATTATGCCCCTGAAAAGTTTGCAGTTCCTTGCCATCAAGGCTCCAGAGTTTGATAGTTTTGTCGTGACTTGCAGAGACAAGGATTTGACCATCGGGGCTAAAACTGACACTAGTAACCGGTTGACCGTGCCCAGAGAGAGTTTGCCGTCCCTTCCCATCCAGCCACCAAAGCTTGATGGTGCCGGTTATACCCGCCGAGGCAATCATCTGACCGTTAGGGCTGAAACTAACGCTACGGACTCCGGTGCTATGCCCAAAGAGAGTTTGCAGTTCCCTACCCTCAAGATTCCACAATTTGATAGTTTGGTCATAACTAGCAGAGGCAATCATCTGACCATTAGGGCTGAAACTAACGCTCAATACTCTATCACTATGTCCCTGAAGGGTTTGCAACTCTCTACCATCAAGGCTCCAAAGTTTGATAGTGCCGTCATCACTAGCAGAGGCAATCATCTGACCATCAGGGCTGAAACTAACGCTTCTAACCCAATTGCTATGCCCAAAGAGAGTTTGTAGTTCCCTGCCCTGAAGACTCCAAAGTTTGATCGTATTGTCCACGCTGGCAGAAGCAATCGTCTCACCATCAGGGCTGAAACTAACGCTAGTAATTCCACTGTTATTTCCTTTCAGACGATTGCACTCCTTCACTCCATAAACGGCTTGGTGCAAAGCTGTCACAACCTGCATTTCTGCATCAGCTTTTGCCCTGACTGACTTATCTAATGCTTGCAGTAGTTTTCCTGCCCTTAAAGCTTCCAATAGTGCATCAAACTCTTGACCTGCAAGAAAAAGCGCTTTAGAAGAGGCACTTTTAAGCACAGCTTCCAATGCCTGATTTGCCTGCGCTAATATCCGAGAAGCTTCTTTTTCCGCCTCCAAAATACGCTGCATTTCTCGCTTATCTAATTCTTGACTAGCCGTCAAAAACTGATAATCGCGATCGCTTAAACTTTTAGATGCCGCCCACGCTAGCGCCTCCTGCAACGCCTGTCCCCGCAATAGCCGGGATTCATCCTGATAATTTGATGCTAACCAAGCATTAAAACTTTCAGAATAAGGTCGCAGAGATGCTAATTCCTTTTCCACCCAATTCAGATTAAAAACCTCTTGATAAATCCGGTTAGCAACAATCAACTGACTTTGAGACTTAACGACTAACCCTGACAGCCGTAATTCCATTTGTTCCGGAGAGTCATCAGCCGCAACTCCTCCCTGTTGTAAGACTTGCTGATACAATCCCAACAATCGGCTAGCGCGTTTCTCATTGAACAAAATGCGATCGCGTATCGTCTTCAAATGCTCCGGTTCATCCTGAGATTCCCAGTTTTCAATCACCCGCTTTCCCACGAAACTCGCCACCCACTCAGCAACATGAGACTTGAGCCTTTCTTGTTCCTCCCCTTGATAAGGCGGGGTTAGGGGGGGTAGAGGTTGGGGGAGATCATCTTGTTGCAGTACCAACTGACAAACCTTCTGAGTCAAAAACGGTTGCCCACCCGTCCAAGCCAAAATTTCTTGCAGTACTTCTTGGGGATTACTGACTTTTTGAGCCAACCCAACCCCCAATGGTTGAGCTTCTTCTAACTGAAAACCTGTTAATTCAATAGCACGACCAATATTAAAGGGAGTCCGTCGCTTATCTTGAATTAAATCCGAAGGCGTTGCTACCCCAATCAAGGCAAATGTTAGCCGCCGGTAATCGGAATTATCTGCCCGCTTATTGTAACAATCCCGAATCACGGCAAAAAAATCATCAATATTAAATTTTAAACTGAGTACACTATCGATTTCATCAATAAAAATAACAATATTTTTAGGAATTAATTGGAGTAAAACTTCTTCAATAAATTTACTAAATCGATTGACAAAAGAAAGCGTATTATGATTAATCCACCATTCTTCTAAATCAAACGAATCATATAAATTTAAACTACTGACAATGCTATCAACGACTCCGGCATACCATTGCTCGGGTGTAATATCTGCCGTACCAATTGCCGTAATATCAACCGTTGCACAAGCGACTCCCTCGGCTTGCAATCGCTGCATCGTGCGAACTCTCAGAGAAGATTTCCCCATCTGCCGAGAGTTGAGGACGTAACAAAATTGTCCCGCTTTCAAGCCGTTGTAGAAGTCAGTATCGGCTTGCCGCATCACATAGGTGGGGGCATCAATCGGTAAACTTCCCCCAACTTGATAATGATAGTTCCAATTGTGTCCTGTACTCATGGCAAGACTGATTATTCCAAGCGATCGCAAAAAAGCAGTGAGCTTTACCGACACTGTAGCGCGATCGCACGGCAACGACTTGCCCTCACTCCAATGAGAAACTTTTGAACACTGGGACATTTTAGGCGATCGCACTCTTTTGTGTTCCATACATCGCACTTCAAAAGAGAAGAGGAATCATGAGCGATGTTCTGACGATTCCCGATTTGCTGCCAGGTTTTGAGGTAGCAGTTGCCGATTTGTGGCCACCAGAGTTTGAGTAATTAAAATAATTGTTGGATAATTTTGCAGTAAATGAGTATTTCCAACCAGGGCTTTTAATACTTCTCTGGCTTGCATGGCTATTAGTACAGGAGCGTTAAAGCGGCTTTGAGCAACGCTCAGTCAGTAGGAGGATGCCAACCGCAAATTGCCCAACGCTTGCGAGCAACAACGATAACTGGGTTATTCATTCGTAAACAAATGATTGTAGCTCGACCAATAGCCGTTAAACCTTCAACTTTTGTGCCGTCAGGACTCTAGGTAAAGTGGTTAGGCCATAACAGCAGCGCTGATGGTCGGTAGTTGCAATTTGCTTTCGTAAACTTTCGGGGATATAGGCAGACATAATAGACTTCTTGCAAAAGTCTATTTTCGCCCCCCCAGCCCCCCAATTCTGGGGGGAGAAGAATTCAAAGTCCCCCCAACTTGGGGGGTTTAGGGGG